>CAWGJI010000018.1:0-7659 GCA_963822895.1 uncultured Acidobacteriota bacterium | reverse complement strand
CCCGGTCCGAGTCGACCCTCGCCCTCTCTGCCGGGTGGACCGAGATCACATAGGGGATCCCGGCCCTCTCACATCCTTCTATGGCTGTTTCCAGCCACAGCTTGCGATCGGCGGTGCGAACCCCGTAGACGAAGTTGAGGTTGATCACTGCCAAGGGTTCGGTGACCGTGACCGGTGGAGCCCACCACAGACGCTCGAGTCTCGTGCTCCCCACTATCGCAGTTGCACGGTCAGAGAGGGCGTCGGCGTCGAATTGGCCCTGGCACAACACCAGGTCGAGATTCCGATAGGGCCGTCGCTCCTCGGGGGTGTCGGCATCCCAGAAGTCCTGGGCTCCCTCGACCTTTCCGATCGTCGGTATGCCCAGGTCACGGCAGCTCTGCACGAAGGGGCCGAGACTCCCGGTGTCTTTCATCACCAGCACGGCCGCCACCTTGCCGGCGATCTCTTCGGGCTCCGGCAGGGCGTAGACCTCCTGGTCGTACCAGTGAAAAGCGGGCCATGTTCGCTCCCATGGCGAGGCGCCGATGGCGATTCTGGTGGGGATGCCCATCCGGTTGAGCTCGTTGGAGAGGGGGACCACTTCGGCTAGGTGATAGTCGGCGGCCGGGACCAGCAGAACCGGTCGCTCGTCGGGAGCCGGCGCCCTCCACGGCAACGTCGTCGGGTCCCAGGGTCGTCGTGACTCGTCGGCCAGCACCATGTCGTGGATGCGACGGAGCCCACCGTCACTCGGCTCGGTCAGGTCACTGTCGCCGTCCGATCTGATCAAAGTCAGGCCGAGCCCGACGATGGACAGACCCAGCACCAGGGCACGGACGATGTGATCGAGGCTCTCCCACTGCCAGCCCAACCAGGCCATGACCAGGGCGATCACAGCTATCGAGAGCAGGCGCCAGCGGTTGTTTGAAGACATGAGGATGGGGGAACGGTAACCGCCCAGTCGTCTCCACCGCGAGAATCGTTTTGTCCAACCAGACGCGGAGGCGAGCCGCGACCAGTTACGGCGGGTGGTCGGAATGCTCCATCCGTCGCCGAAGCCGAGGCTGACTTCACCACCGACGCCGACAACCCGAAAGCAAACTGCCGCAAGATCGCCTCCAACAACCCATTGGAGCGGGTCAACAAAAGGTCAACGCGTTCCAGCATGGTCTGGACACCCTCCATTACCCCTATCAGCGGGACGCCGCCAAGAACTCCGAGAAAAGCATGCGGTCGTAACTCTGCTGACGCTGCCCTCAGCCGACGTGCTCATCCACAGACCTGGCTTCGCTAAGTCCCGCCGAAGGGGCGTGTTCCACTGCGGCGAGCACCAGAAATATCACCACTACAGGGAGAATGTGAGCCAGGATCCGGTTGCCCGAGTCCCCAGCGCCGACGCGCCACGCTCCATCTCTGATCAGAGGCAACAGCCAGTAGAGCAGCCCGAACCCGGCGATAGGGATGGTCCACAGCCGTCCGTCCGGAGCCCGGTGTGTGACCAGAGCCACTGCGAGAAGAATCAGTGTGGCAATCCACGTGACCAGCCATAGCCCGTCGTAGGTGAGGTTGCGAAAGGTGGCTTCCGCCGAGCCAGACAATACGTCCGGGGCTTCGATCCCGCGGACCACGAGGAGGATGGTGAGGCCGATCAGGGCCAAACGGTCGAAGTACTTGGCAATCGGGCGTACCCGCTTCAGGGCAGAGGCCATCGCGGTCAGCCCCGCACCGAATACGGCGACCATGCTGCCGAAAACCGGGGAGGTGAGTGAGAGTGGGTCTCCAAGATTGGCGTGCTGCCAAAGGGCGATGCCATACCAGAGAGCTGTCACCACCACCGAAGGAAGGGTCATTTCCCATCTCACTGGCCATGTCGCTCGGCTTGCCGCAACCGCCACCAGAACGACGGCGACAACCAGCGAGGCCTCGGGTCGCATGAGAAGAGTTGCGGCGAGAGCCAGCCCGGCAGGCCAGGCCCAACCCGACTTGTCCGTCGTAACCGCGAGCCATGAGCCTGCGACGGCGATGAGAAGGAACACCGCCATTTGGATATGGCTGTTGATGTAGAAGGAGTCGTAGACGAGGCGGTTGGTCGATCCGAGGAACAGCACCGCACCGACGACCAGCCACATCCGTCGTCTTGCCTCCGATCCTTGTGTGAAACGCCATGCCAGCCAGGTGAACAGACCGAGCCCCGAAACGCCGAACAGCGGAGCGATCGAGGCCATGTAGCGCCGATCGGTCAATTCCGACAGGGTGTGCAGTGAGGGCAGCCCAATCTGGCGGATGAGAAGATCGGACCGATGCACCTGCTCGAACGCGTCGGGCAGCGCCAGATCATTGGCGGCCAGGAGGTAACGAAGAGAGTCGGGTGTGAGCCGGGTCAGGTGCACGACCCGGGCAACCATCACTGTCACCACGGCGACCCCGACCGTGTAGCACCCACATTTGAGGTCGGCGAGACTAGGTCTGTGTCTGAACGCGGCAACCCCCAAGCCCACGACGCCGAGCCCGGCTGTCACGCCGAGAGCCACCTCAGGGGTCAGTTGCCCGGTCACGATGGTCAGCGTGAGAGCAACAATCAGATAGACCGTCGCCCCGATCGGAATCGATATCCAGACCCGAGCCCAACCCGGCACCTCTTGGCGCACCGGAGCGAGGATGCCGAACCCCGAGACGGCCAACGATGCCCCAATCAGGACCTCGGCCATCATGAGCGCACCTCCGGAACCGGTGCGACCGACTCGGGGACGACGACGATTCCACCCTCGGTGATGGCCAGCCACCAGGTGTCGCCGTCCCCGGCAACGATGGTGTAGGCGAGGTCCCCCTCGTCGGTTTCGACCACGCCCAGCGCGGGCGGGAGCGCGACCGAGCCGGACACCAAAGTCGGGTCGAAGTCACGTTCCTCGACCTCGAGGCCGGCGAAACCTTGCACCAGATCGCGATCGACGAAGGAGTCAACGGGGACGATCAGCACCCCACCGTCGGTGGCGTCGTCGAGCTCGAGATAGAAGGCGAAGCGACGATCGACACTGGGCTGCTCGGCGTGGACCAGGTCAGTCAGCGAGCCATCGGCGTGGAGCCTTAGGGGCTGGGACGATGGGGGGAGGAAGAAGGTGAGCGCCAGATTCACCAGTGCGGTTGCCACCAACGCCGGAGCCAACCATCTGGCATAGAACGACATCAGCCTCTCTCGTTGGCCCCCCTGAGATGAGGCGAACTCGGGCACGAAGGGAGGTTAACGGCTGCGATTTGAGGCGTCTTGCGGTCCCCCTTCGCCCGACCTTCGGTCGGGCAGTCCCCCCGGTTGCGAAGGAGGTCACCACCTGAGCGGAGCGAAGTCGAGGGGGGTTCCTCGTGCGGAGCGGGGGACAACGGGGTCGCGATCTAAGGTGACTGGCCACGTTGAGTCAGTCCGAGCAACCGAGGAGTGTGCTGCGCACCGTCGCCCGGTGGGTGGTGGTAGTCGTCATCTTCGCCTTCATCGTCCGCAGCCTCGTGGTCAACTGGGACGAGCTGGGGGAGGCAGACCTCCACTTCGACATCGGGCTGCTCACCGTCTCGTTCGGGCTGCTGGGGATCTGGATGTGGGGCCAGGCCCTGATCTGGCACCTCCTGACCATCACCGCCGGGGTCAGTATCCCGTTGTCCAGGGCAACGGCCGCCTGGTTCTACTCACAATTGGGGAAATACATTCCGGGCAAAGTGTTCCTCTACCTGGGACGTCTTCACTTCTATGTTCGCGAGGGTCGTCAAGCAGGCCCGGTCACCGTGGCGTTCGGGGTTGAGTTTGTGGGGAACCTCGCGGCATCAGTATTCACCGTTCTGATCGCCGGCATCGTCCTCGACGTTCCTGGCTTCGATCGTTATCGCTGGGTGCTGGTGGGAGCCCTCATCGCTTTCCTCGTTTCTCTCCACCCAAGATTGATCGGATGGATGATTGCGTTGGCGGCCAGGGCTCTGCGCAGACAGCCGTTCCCGTTGACCCTCACCTACGCGCAGATGCTGCGTTACATGGCCTTCTACGTGGTCAACTGGCTCTTGTTCGGAGCGGCTCTCTACGTCTTCATCCGATCGTTCTATCCTCTCGAGCTCTCCTCGATCCTCTACCTGACCGGCGCATTCTCCTTCGCCAGCATGATGGGACTCGTCGTCGTGTTCGCCCCATCCGGGCTCGGAGTTCGGGAGGGGATCCTGGCTCTATTCCTCAACCGGGTGATGCCGACCTCGGTCGCACTGGTCGTGGCTCTTGCTTCGCGGGTGTGGCTCACCATCATCGAGCTGTTGGCGGCAGGAGTCGTGTTTCTGTTGATCCGTACCCGACGCATCGAAGTGGTCGGAATCGACAGCCTCGGCTCAGTCGAGGGTGGACTCGAAAGCACCGACCAGTAAGCGGGCCAACGCGACATCGTGGAACCGTTTGCGATAGGCGGCGAGCCCTGCTGCGGCGATCTGTTCTCGACGCTCGGGGTCGTGGATCAGCGATCTGATGGCGCCGGCCAGGGCCACAGGGTCACCCGGTGGGACGGTCACCACTTCGCCTTCCTCGAACATCGAACGGATCGCCGGTCCGTCACGGGTGACGACTGGCCTACCCAGGGCAAGGCACTCGAAGAGTTTGTGGGGCACCACCCGGCCCGCTTTGTCTGAGTCACCGAAGATCCCCAGACAGACTGCCGACCTCGCCAAATGGGCGGGAAGCTCGTCAAGCGGAAGGAGGCCGGTCAATTCGATGACGGCACCGGTGCGCTCCATCGCCTCCTCCAAGCTCGGGCGGTCCTGCCCGTCGCCGATGATCACAGTGCGAACACCCTCAGACTCGAGGAGCGCCACCGCTTCGACGATCGTGGCCAGGCCTTGCAGCGGGACGAAGGTGCCGTGAAAAGTGACCAATCGCTGGTCGACTTCCACTTCGGTCATCGGATTGAAGATTGCGTCGTCGGCGCCAAGCGGCAGGATCGTGCCCCGCTGCCCTACGCCGGAGGCGATGGTGTCGAACAATTCCAGATGGGCCGGAGTGTCGGCAAGGACGTGATCAGCCAGCCGCAGCGACATTCGGTCGAACGTCGAAGCCACCCTGGCCGGGAACGATCGCTCGGAGTGGAGTCGCCGATCCGAGATCATGGTGTCGTAGAGCGAGATGAATGGGTCGAAGACCACCCGTCTTCGCTTGATCTGTGCGGCCAGACGCACGATCGGCATGTCGAACCAACCCGGGTATGAGACCAGGTAGAGGTCGGGGCGTTTGGAAAACAGCAGCCGGAAGAGGAGGACGGGGAACCTGACGAGGGAGGCGAGCCCGGCGCGGGCCCAGCCACCGCTGGCCAGGCCGACCCGGTCACCGCCCCAGAGTCGTTCCCGCACCACCGTCACCTCGACTTCGGACAGGTCGAGGAGGCGGCTCAGCTTTCGGTTACGTGAGAAGTCGGGCTCGAAGGTGCCGGCCCAGGTGATCCTCATTGGTCGGGTCGCCGCGTCACCGCCGACTCCCATCCGGCGGGAAAGTTCTTCCAGACCTCGACGCCGTCGAACTCCTTGGTTCGCCTTGGTCCCACCGCACGGGCCCAATCGGCCATGCGCCCTATGCCCAACTCGAGGGGCGTCGGGTCGCGCAGCTCGAACATCGACCGAACCTTGTCGTGGGAGGCGTAGGCATGAAGGACTTCGTTTCGCTCCGGGAGGAACGTCAGCTGCGGCTCGACACCGAATTCGGAACAGACGACGTGAGCCAGGTGCAGCACAGAGTGGGGCTGATCTGCCCCGATGTTGTAGGTCTCGCTCACGGTGTCGGGGATGTTCACACAGGAGGCTATGGCGGGGGCGACGTCGTCAATGTAGGAGAAGGCCCTGGTCTGGGTTCCGTCACCAAAGATGGTGAGAGGCCGTCCGTTCATGATCTGGTTCATGAATATCCCCACCACATTTCGGTACTTGTCGCCGATGTTCTGATGCTCGCCATAGACGTTGTGCGGTCGGAAGATGGTGTAGTTGAGCCCGAATTGACGATGGGCAGCGGCGAGATCCATCTCCACCGCGTACTTGGCGATCCCGTATGGGTCCTCCGGCTGAGGCACGAGGTTCTCGGTCATCGGTAGCTGGCTGGCGCCATAGACCGCAATGGAGCTGGTGAAGACGAATCGCTCTACGTCACGTTTCACCGATTCGTTGATCAGGTTCACGCTGCCCAGGACGTTGTTCTGATAGTTGAAATGCCTGATGTAGTGCGACAGACCTTCGGCGGCATAGGCGGCGAGATGGAAGACATGATCGAATCGGTGCTCGGCGAACAAGCCGGCGACGAGATCGGCGTCGACCACGCTCCCTTCTACGAACTCGGTGTCCGGGGGGATGTTGTCGGAGAAGCCACCGGAGAGATCGTCGAGGGTGACCACCTCGTGCCCCTTTTCCAGAAGTGACCTAGCCACGTGCGATCCGATGAAGCCGGCTGCACCGGTGACCAATGAGGTTGGCATTCTCATATTGTCCTTTGTTGAGCGGTCGACGTCTTCAATTCGCCAAATCCGGCATCCGGCCAACGGCGATGAACCCGATGCCACGCTCTGACTTCCGGAAAGGCCCCTGCATGGCCGCCACCGGCTTGATGAGTAGCTCGATGGTTCGCCCCAGGAACCCAGGGGGCTGATACAACCGGCCGCTCCCGGCGGTGCCCACTTCGGGCGTATCGGATCGACGCGAGGCGAGTCGGTTCCGTACGGCCTCCAAGAGGTACCCCAATGGCATGCCCCAGCTCTCCACTGAAACGACCTCCAACCGGGCCTCGGTGCACATTTGGAATAGGGCCTGGCTCGTGTAGCGGCGGCAATGACCCACCGCCTCGTCGCACGGACCGAATCGCTCCGGATGGGCAGGGACACTCAATATCACATGACCACCTGGATTCAGCCATTGGGTCCACGAGCGGAGCGCATCGACGTCATCTTCGATGTGCTCTAGCACCTCGAAGGCAACGAGGAGGTCGAAGTTCCGGTCGGGCTGGTCGGGGATCGGCCCGTTGAACACCTCACCACGACCGAGCCGTTCGAGCCGTTTCGTGGCGACGTCGTAGGACGTCTCATCAGGCTCGTATCCACGATAATCGTATCGACGGGCCAGGCGATAACCCATCGCACCCATCCCACAACCTGCTTCGAGCACCGAGTGCGGAGTAATCACGTCGAGCCATCCCTCGACAAATGGGAGGCGTAGAGAGGCACTGATGCTCAGCGCTGGTGGGCGTGGTCGCGCTGTCTTAGTCACTCGAGGGTGGTCGGCATCACGTCCTGGGGACGTTTGTTCAGCTGCACCATCAGATCGGCGACCATCCCGATCAGGGCGAGGGCAAAAGCAACCCCGAGGACGACAACTGTGTTGGTGGCGACCCGGAAGTCCTTGTCGACCAGGTCATAGACGAGCTTGCCGATCCCGAGCAAGCCGAGGATCGCCGCCGGCGGGCCGAATACCCGCATCGGTTCCCACATCAACGTCATCCGCACCACCTGAAGTAGATAGCGTTTCGTGTCCTTCCACCAATGGAACTTCGACTCGCCGGCCCGAGGTGCGTACTCGATCGGTACATATCTCACCGAATAGCCGTTGGAGAGAAACGCCATCGTGATGGTGGTAACACAGGAAAAGCCTTTGGGGAGGAGATGGATGAACTGGAGGGCGACATCCCGG
>CAWGJI010000017.1:0-6193 GCA_963822895.1 uncultured Acidobacteriota bacterium | reverse complement strand
CCGTCTATGGGTCGAGATTCGCCGCCAGCGAGGTGCGGCGGGTTCTCTTCTTCTGGCACTCGCTGGGTAACAAGCTGCTCACCACTCTCTCCAACATGGCCAACGACCTCAATCTCACCGATATGGAGACTTGCTACAAGGCGGTGAGGGGAGATCTGCTGAAGAGTCTCCGATTGACGTGCGACCGTTTCGGGCTGGAACCCGAGATAACCGCTCGGCTGGCCCAGGCTGACGCCCGCATCTATGAGGTCCCGATCAGCTATCGCGGCCGAACCTATGCCGAAGGCAAGAGCATCGGCTGGCGTGACGGCCTCGAGGCGCTGTGGCTGATCTTCAAGTTTCGCTTCATCGACACCAAGAGCACCCAGGACGCCGGCCACCTGACACTGGAGAGTCTCGGCACTGTCCCCGCCGTGTCGCGTTGGATGTTGTCGAATTTCACCGGCTACATGGGGGAACGGGTCATGGAGGCCGGATCCGGATCGGGAAACCTCACCGAGCATCTGCTGGACAGACGTCACCTGACGGTCGTCGACCTCGACCCCCGGCATGTGGGTGCGATCAGACGTCGATTTGGTCACCTCGAGAACGTCGAGGTCAGGCAGGGCGACCTCGAGTCATCTGATCTCTATCTCCAGCTTCCCAAGGTCGACTCGGTCCTCTCCGTGAACGTATTGGAGCACCTGGACAAGCCGGAATCGGCCGTGCGAGGGTTCCACGACATACTCGAAGAAGGAGGCAACGCGCTGATCCTGGTGCCGGCTCACGAATGGCTCTACTCGCGAGCCGATGTTGCCCTGGGTCACCGCTCCCGGTACACGGTCGACCAGGTTCGAGCGCTCCTCGAGGTCCAAGACTTCGAAGTCGAGTTCTGTCATGAATTCAATCGCTTGGGTGTGCTCGGGTGGATGTTCAACAAGCTGATGGGTCGGACTTCGATAGGCCGGTTTCAGGCGCGGATGTTCGGCATCCTGCTTCCTCTGGCGATGTTGGTGGAGAGGCTTTCCTTTCTGCCAGGGCTCAGCATCGTCGCCGTCGCACGGCGCAGGTGACCCATGCAGCCAGCGACGCGCCGCCTCGTGCTTCTCGGTCTCATCGCAATCGTCTTTTCCGGGCTCCTCGTCGCCAGGAACCTCGCCGCCGCCGAATGGGATCCCACCCTCTACACGGCGTTTGGTGAGAAGGCGACACCGACCCGCGTCTACGCCGAAGCGAAGCTGGGTGAGGTCTTCCTGAGGCCGGAGCAGGGCCACGACGGCAAGTTCTTCTTCGTTCAGGCAAACGATCCTCTGCTGATCCATCCCGATGAGAATGCCCAGGTCCTGGATCGCCCGCTCTATCGGAGCCAGCGGATGCTCTACCCGTTGCTGGCGGGTGGTGGTGGGCTCTTCTCACCAGAGGTGATCGTCTGGGCCCTCATCCTTGTCAACATGCTGGCCCTTGCGGTGGGAACGGTTGCCACTTCGTTCGTGGCGACGTCGATGAGATTGTCACCTTGGTGGGGGCTCGCATTCACGTTCAATGTGGGATTGATCAGCGAGATGAACATCGATGGTGCCGGTGTCGTTGCGGCCGCGGCGGCGTTTGGCGCCGTGGCGGTGTTGCAGCGAGGTCGATACTCCTGGGGCGTGGCGCTCCTGGCTCTGTCAGCCCTCTCTCGTGAGCCCATGCTGATCGCCGCAGTCGGATCCGCATGGTGGTTTTGGAGGTATCGGACGAACAAGAAAGTCGCGCTGTACCTCTTCCTCGTCCCATCGGCGCTGGTAGGCCTCTGGGCGATCTACCTCCGAATGAGGATCGGGGCGGCGGACCTCGTCAACCCCAACTCACCAGATTCACTCGGTCTCCCATTCGTGGGTCTGGCCAAGGCGTTCTCGTCGTGGATGGGTGATCCGATGGATCTATTGGTGGGTTGCACGATGGTGGTCGTGCTGGCCGTCTTCGCCCGGAGGGCACTGATCGATCGCAAGCTCATTGGCTGGGCGTTCCTCGGTTTCGTCCCCCTGAGCATGGTCCTCTCCGAAGCCGTTTGGCACAGTTTCTTCGACATCACTCGCGCCATCGCACCCGTCTTGACCGCTCTTGTTCTCCTGATCGCCAGCGTGGGCCGGACCGAGGAGACGCCGGCCGTTCACCGCCGGATCGAGGAGCTGCCATCCGCCACGCGCTACGGATGACCGCGAGAGGACGAGCCATCGAGACCTCCGGTTTGGCGGCCGGTGTCGTGGCATTGATCGCAACCGCTCTGTTCTCGATCCTTGTTCTCACACAGGTGAACTGGGATCCAACGGTGTTCATTGGGTTCGGACGGGACGAGGCGCCCAGCAGGGCGTATGGCGAAGCCGCACTGGGATCAGTCATGCTCCGGCCCGGGGACGGGCACGACGGGAAGTTCTTCTTCATCCAGGCCAATGACCCGTGGCTGCTGGATCCGGTGGCAAACGCTTCGGCGCTCGACCGCCCCCTGTATCGGAGTCAGCGGATGCTCTACCCGGTCCTGGCAGGAGGGCTGGGGGTCTTCGAGCCGGGCGTAATCGAATGGAGCCTGCTGGTCGTCAACCTGATTGCGATGGGTGCGGGGACCTGGGCGGTCTCGGTCATCGCGAGAGAGATGGGTATGTCGGCGTGGTGGGGACTTGCATTTCTCCTGAATGTCGGTTTCCTGAGCGAGCTTGCAATCGATGGGGCTGGGATCGTCGCCTCAGCGGCTGCCTTCATCGCGGTGGCATTGGTGCTCCGGCGGAGGTTCGTGGCAGGCATCGTGCTCCTGGCGATGGCAGCCCTGACCCGAGAGGCGATGCTCGTATGTGCCGTGGGCACAGGGTTTTGGTTGTGGCGGTTCCGTGGTGAGAGGAGAAACGCCGTGGCCGCCGTGGTGGTACCTATCGCCGGTGTGGCGGTGTGGGCGGTGTACATTCGAGCGCGTCTTGGATGGGCGGGCGATGGGCCCCAAGTGTTGGAGATAGGGGTGCCCTTCGGTGGGTTCGCCAGATCGATCAGCGGTTGGCTCTCCGATCCTTCCATCGATCTAGCGGCGGGGTTTGCCGTCTTGATCCTCCTGATCCTGTTCACACGCAGAGTCCTGGTCTCCAGGCATCTCGTCGGCTGGGCATTTGTGGGTTTCGTCGGATTGGGGATCGTCCTCACCGAGAGGGTGTGGGCGGGCTACTTCGACATAACACGAGCCGTTGCGCCGGTGTTGACCTCGTTTGCGCTTCTCTTGTTTGCTCCAGCCCCCGGTCTTGACGGGGAAACGCCTGAACTGTCACCGGGTCTTGCCGGCCACCACGAGGATGGCTGAGGACTGATTCCTCAGGATCGTGGTCGGGTAGTGGGCATACCAGCGTCCGCCGATCAGGTATCTGAAGATGCCGTGCCACCGACGGACCTCGAAAGACCCCGAGGCCCAATCGACCCACGACGACCGACTTAGCTTGTGCACGTGAGTGGGGTCCTTGTCCAGGAGCCTGACCAGCTTCCCGAGCGGTCCGTCGTATACGGGGACAACGAAAACGAAGAGACCTCCCGGCCGAAGCATGTCGACCACGGAGGATGCCACCTGTTCGAGATCCTGGACGTGCTCGATCACGTCCCAGGCGGTGATCACGTCGAACGACTCGGGTGGATACGGACTGACATCCGCACCGGCTAACCGGACGTCGGCTTCGGGAACCCGGGCCTGGGTTGCTGCGACCGCCGCAACGTTGATATCGGTCCCGCTCAGGCTCCAATCGGGCAATCGGTCGGCCGCTCGCCCGAGGAAGGCACCGAGCCCACATCCGAGGTCGAGGAGATCGCCGCGTGTCGCATCGATCGAAGTTTCGATGATGTCTAGATAGTGGTCGAGTTTCCGAGAGGGGTTCTGGCGCTCATAGTCCCGGTAGTTGTCTGCGAAGTAATCCGATCCGGAGGTCCGGGGCGTCGCGTCACTCAAAGCGGCGTCTGGCGATCAGGCGGAGAGTGGCTCCGGCGGTCCCGAGGACGTCCATCTTGCTCGCACCCTCCTTGAGGTCGTAACGCAGAATGAGAGGCGCCTCGCCGAAGATCAGGTCGGGGTTCCTCCGGAGTTTCAGAAGCAGGTCGACCATGACTTGAAACCCGTCCTGGTCGAAGAAGTTGGGGTCGCTCGCGGTCACTTGCTGAAGGACTTCGGCGCGGTAGGCGCGATATCCAGACGTGTAGTCGCGAACACCCTGGATCGGGAAGAGGATCTTGAACAAGACACCTGCAACTCGGCTCAAGATCCTTCGATGCAGAGGCACACCTCTCACCCGGCTGCCCGCCCTGAATCGTGAGGCGATCACCACATCGTGCCCTTCACGAATCAAGCGAACCATTCGAATCATCAACTCAGGGGTATGAGAGTTGTCGGCATCGAGCGTGATGATCACATCTGCCGGACTGGCGACCTGACAGGCCCACTCGAGGCCGTCCGCGAGCGTGCGGCCCAGACCCCGGTTGACTTCGTGGGAATGGACGCGCAGGGGCAGTTTCTCCGACCAGAGCTGGGCGACCTCCTGTGTCCTATCTGTCGATCCGTCATCGACGATCAAGATCTCGAAGTCGAGGCCGGAGTCCTCGGTGGCCTCGTCGATTCGCTGGAGCAATCGCGGCAGATCCCGCTCCTCGTTGTACGCGGGGAGCACGATCAAGACTTTCTTGCGCGCCGAGTCCTGATTGTGCTGATACATGTCCCCTCGATGATCGGAGGCGTTGCGCGATGCTCGCTCTCGATATCGACAATTGACCAGGTCGGCTTGATCCAAGCCTTGGGTGTCGAACGATCGGCCCGTGCGAAAATGGCCGTCCGGTCATCGGGGCTCAGGGTCGATCAGCCTGAGACAGGTCTGCGGATCGCGTGAGAATATCAGGAGCGGGTAGATCTCCAGTTGGCAGGCGTATTCACCCAGGTGGCGTTTCAGGATCTGCCAGGCCGGCTGCATTGCCTCCTTGAGCTCGAGTTCAGTTACGTCCTGGCCGAGCGTCTCGATCCACAGCATGTCGGTTTCCTGGAGGTCACGGTCGAACTCGGCGAGGAAGGCGTCTTGGCGACTGGTCTTCATGCCGAGGTAGAACGAGTTTGGTGCCCTGCCCACCGCTTGAGTTGGAAACCAAGCCACCGGATGTGGGTCGGCGGTGAACACCACCACGCGGTCGTCGGACGCGACGAGTGAGGACAGATAGGGCTGTGGTTGTGAAAATGCCATCTCGACTGCCCGGTCGTCCCAGGCGTCGTCCACGCTGAACAGCAGCGCAGGCAATAGCGACGCCGCCAGGAGGATGAGCCACCAGCGGGGCCGTGTGTCGCCGTCCTTCCCGCTCCCGGTGAGAAGCACGGTGGCCAACGGAAGGTAGGTCCAATAATGGGTGAATGGGGCAAGCGAGGCGAGGGCGATCAGGGAGGCCCCGGCGGCCATGGCCAATGCCGACGAGGTGATTCTCATGTCCGCGTACCGAGTCTGTAGATAGCCGATCACCAGGACCAGAGCCAAGGACGACATCGCCGCCGTGCCCGTGGCTGAGAATGAGAAGGGCTCACCGAATCGTGTTGCCCCTCCAACTTCGAGGACGGCGAATCGAAGATCGGGCACCAGGAGGTAGAGGGCCCCCGCCAGGGCGGTCGCCAACGCGATCGGAGCGAGGACTCGCCACCACGCTTCTCCGGTCCCTGCGGTTTGTCTTCGAACCAACATCACGGCAGGGATCAGGAGGACGATCCTCGGATCGAGCAGCAGTCCGGCGAACAGGACCAGGGCTGCTCCGCTGGCAGAGCGCCTGACGACCGCGAGAGCGATCAGGACGATCAGGCCGCCGAACAGCTCGATCGTCAGGTGGAATGAGGAGAGGGTGACCATGGCGAGCGCGATGGAGACGGAGCTGAGGTGACGGGCTGTGTCCCCCACCCCGGAAGCCATCAGGAACCTGTCGCTGAGCCACATGAAGATCACGGCGATGCCTCCGCAGAGGAGTCCCCTGGTCAGCCAGAAGGGGAGGGGAACCCAGTCGAAGACGGTGAATATCGGATACCAGAGCGGACCCTTGTTGTCGATGACAGTGTCATAGAGACGTCCGCCGGCAGCGAGCTTTCGAACGACGGCGAGCCAGTAGACCTCGTCGTAGCTGGTTGCCAGCCGGGCACTGATCACCGCCATGAATGCCGCGGGCGCAAACCACCAGAGCATGCGTGGCGGTG
>CAWGJI010000016.1:0-12372 GCA_963822895.1 uncultured Acidobacteriota bacterium | reverse complement strand
CCACATAGGTGCTGGTCAGAGGCTTGCAAACAGGCTTCCGGCCGGCACCTCGGTCGTTTCATCGAACATTTATCGAACATCCAGAATCTGGGGGTAACGGTCAATGTCGTGACTCGCAAGGCGTGCTCCCTGGCATTGTCGTGACTGAGTCTGCTTAGCCGTTCTGCTCCCACTGCCCCATCAACGTGCCCTCGGCGTCATAGGCCTCGACCGTGAATCGAGCCGGGTCGCGGACTGTCAGTGGGAACAGCGCCCAGCCCCCGCGTGGTCTTTGCCACTGGGCTTCGCTGGCATCGATCGAAAGTCTGACGACGGCTGTCCCTTCCGGGACCCTCACTGAGACGTCACCACCGCCGGAACCCGTCCACCATGACCACGCCATGGGGATCCTGACTGAAGTCACCACAGGCCGTACCGCCGTCTGCCGAGACACAGTATCCATTCGAGTTCGTGCCGTAGACGATGAGCCTGGTGTCGATTTCCTCCAGGTAGCCGACATGGATGACCGGTCTATCCGGATTCAGGACGTGTTCTCCCATTTTTCGCGGCGCCTGGGCCTGAGCGAAGAAGGCGTCTGGAATGTCATCCCCTGACTCTGCCGGGATCATCGACAACTGGGTGCCGAGACCCGATGTGTCGAATTCGGGTTGTGGCCCTAGTGGCGGCTGGAGTATCCGAGGGTCTTCGCCAAGAACGGTCGCCCCGACGGACGCGAAGTCGAAGTAGCCGTCAGCCAGGCCCTTGGCGATCTCGTCGGAATCGGTCGCCCTGAAGCCTTCGCCGTAATTAGTGGCAATGCTGGTGGCAACTTTCTCGGCGCTATCAGGACTGTCCAGACGGATGAGGATGGCTGCGATGCCGAACTCGCCGGTCGGAGGTGCTTGTGTGCTCTGAAGCATTCTTCGCGTCCGGAAAGTACTGGGCATCGACAACCCCAGGCAGTGACTCGATCTCGGACACGACAGCGTCAGCGTCCTCCACGACCGGGAGCGTGATCATCAGATCCCAGTCCGTGGTGGTTAGAGGACGGTCCGCTGCCGAGGGTGCGCTGGATTGCAGAATCCAGGTCACTCCCCCGACAAGAACGACGGCGAGGAAGGCGGCCACTGCAACCCAGGCACCTCGCAATTGAGGCCGCCGACGCAACCGCGGACGGGCGACATCCGGCTGTGGAGGTGCATGCTCCATCAGCTCTTCCTTCAGGTTCTCCAAGAATGGGATTGGCTGATTCACAATTCCTCCTCGAGTGCCTCTGCGAGCTGAGCGAGACCTCGAGAAACGCGAGCCCGCGCTGTGGCCTCGCTGATCCCCAACTCGTGGGCGACTTCCGAATAGGCAAGCTGATGGCCCACGCGAAGGTTCACGGCCAAAGCGAGCTTCGGGCTGAGGGTGTCCAACGCTTGATCTAGCTGGCCGATTCTCTCTTTGAGATCTATGAGGTCCTCTATCCGATCTCGTGACTCACTGTCCAGATCGACCTGAGGATGCATGCCAAGACGCTTCCGCGCACGGGAGTCCACGCGTCGCCATCGCAGGTACCTAGACAGTTGATTGCGTGCGATTCCGAATAGCCACTGCCGGGGAGATCCCCTCGAAGGCCGGTATGAGCTCAACGACATGAGTGCTGTAGCAAAGGTCTCTGCGGTCAAGTCCGCAGCTGTCTCGGCACTACCGGTCCTCCGAAAGAAGTACCGCATGACCGGACCAGCTGTTGAGTCGTACAATCGCTCGAAGTCGTCGAGGTCAAGCACCCTTTCGCCGGTCAGGTCATCGGAACGGGTCATCATCTATGAGTACTTGCCACAAGTGCCCTCAACTGTGACACGCGCCGGTTCCCGGCGAAAGCCATCGCGCCATTCAAGCCCTCGGCGACAGCGCAGAGCGAGAGCACCGGCCACCGGATCTAAGACGACGAGCCCCTGTTCCGATCTTCGACGTCGGATGCCTTCATCAGTCGGTTGCCCAACTTGGCCGCGGCCGCCCTATCCCCTTCGGTCGTGGCTTGCGCATAAGTGGCCAAGGTCAATCGCGGATCGGAGTGACCGAGTCTGACCTGCGCCGTTTTGACGTCGACACCTTCGGCGACCATTGCGGTGGCGTTGGTCCTGCGAAGATCGTGGAAGTTGAGGCCTTCAAGGCCGGCATTCTTCACGGCTGGCTCCCAGACTCTTCGTCGCCAGTTGGAGTAGTCAAGCGGTCGCCCCTCGGCGTTGGGGAACAACAGCTCATCAGGATCGGCTCCCGTCAACTCGAGCGCCCTCATGTGGCCGCTCAGCTCGTCGGCTAGTTCGCTGGGGATGCTGATCGTCCGTCGGGCGGCGGCAGACTTTGGTGGGCCGATGTCACCCGCTCCACCCCTTCCTCGGGTCACCTGCTCAGCGATCGTCACAGTCTTGCGGAGCAAGTCGACGTTACCGACGCGCAGCCCTGCTACTTCGCCCCAGCGGAGCCCGAGCACGGCCCCGAGCCAGATCATCGCCGAGTAGCTCGGGTCAATCGCGTCGGCGAGCTCGATGAGCTCGATTGGATCGGGAACGGTGACTTTCACCGGCTCAACAGCCGGAAGGTGGATGCCTCGGCAGGGTGTTCTCGCTAGTCGGTCGACTTCGACGGCGTAGTTGAGGGCGGCTCGGAGCGCTCCGTAGATCCGTCGGACGGATCGTGGTGCGAGCGTCTCAGACCACTTGGCGACCAGCCTTCTGATGTCGACCGGGGTGAGACTGCCAATCGTCCTTTCTCCCAGGTCGGGGTAGACGTGGATTCGAAGGGCGCTCTCGTCACGGGCCCATGTGGAGTCTCTCTTGGCCGGGTTGCTGTCGAGCCACTCCTGGCCAAGTTCCCGCACCGTGATCTTGGAACCTCGTGGGTCGATCCAGGTGCCGCGGTTCTTGGCTGTTCTCTGTTGCGCTTCGAACTCGAGTGCAGCTCGTTTGGTGAGGAATGTTCGGGAGAAGTTCTGACCGCCGGGTCCCCGGTACCGAACGTCGTAGACACGCCCTCGGTCGGTGGTTCGGGGGTGGATGCTCATTTCAGTCTCTGCGTCTGCGGGCGGGTCCTACGTCGGGGAGTTGGTTCCAGGTGTCCTTGAGGCTCTCGACGAATTCGACGAGGGCGCTCATCGGGACACGTCGGCTGCCGTCGATACGAACCGAGGGCAGTCGGCCGTCTCCTAGTAACTCATACAGCTTGGAGCGGCCGATTGAAAGAAGGTCGGCGGCGTCCTCTGGGGTGAGGAGGAGCTTCTCCATCCCATTTCGGGTCCGAAGAGGATCACGGTGCAGCATTGATTCCTAGTAATTCCTCTGATCTCTAGGTATCATATCGCTAACCATGACTAATGCAAGGGTCAATCGAGCCGAACGTGGACCCCGGTCACGTTGCGAGCTGACTCTTCGCTGCTGACCCAGGAGCCCTCGATGACACGACATGTCATCTCGTCGCCAGGTCGATTTCTCCGTACGCACTTGCAGCACGATGTGTTGCCGGCTGGGAGCGGGTGATGTTGGCGATCGGGAAGCTGTCGGCGGCGTCGGTGGACTACTACACCGAACAGCTGTCCCACTCGGTTGGCGAGGACGTCCCGGTGCTGCGCAGCGGCGGCGGTGATCGCAGGGTCGACTACTACGCGAGCCATCAGGCGCCGGCGCGGTGGATGGGTTCGGGGCTCGAGGCGGCCGGTGTTGTCCGGGACTCTCCGGTCACCAAGGAGGCCTTCGCCCGGTTGATGGGTCACGAGACGCTTTCGGGTGAGTCGATGACCCGGGCTCACGCATCCCACGGCAAGGTGGCGGCGTTCGACCACACGCTTTCCGCTCCAAAGTCGGTGTCTCTGCTCTACGCCTTCGGCGGCAACGGGGTTAGGCAACAAGTCCGGGAGGCCCACCTCGAGGCGGTTGGTCAGGCGGTGGAGTACATGGAGGAACACTGCGCGCAAGCCAGGAAGGTGACCAGCCGGCGGGACGAAAACGGCAAGCGGCAGCAGACCACGCGGTTCGTCGACTCCGATGGATGGGTGGCCGCCGCGTTCGACCACTACACCTCACGGGCCAACGACCCGCAGCTGCACACCCACGTGGTGGTGATCAACCGGGTCCACACCGAAGACGGCTGGAGAGCCCTGGAGTCCCGACGCAACTATCTGCACGCCAAGGCAGGCGGCACCATCTACGAGACGGTGCTTCGGGACGAGCTCACCCGACGGCTCGGGGTCTCCTGGGGGCCGGTGGTGAACGGGATCGCCGACATCAGCGGCTTCTCCCCGGAACTATTGGGACACTTCTCGACACGCCGAGCCGAGATCCTCGAAGCGGCCGAGGCGTATGCGGCTCGACATGGCGGTCGGATCCACGCCAGGATGCTGCAGAAGTTCACCCTGGAGACCCGCCAGCCCAAGCAGCATCCTCGAGGGGAGGCTCCGGTCACCCAGGAGATGCGTGACTACGGAGTGGGCCCAGACGTGGTGGCTCACTGGCAGCGACGTGCCGCGGAGGCGCCGGAGGACCCGACCCAGGTCGCCCGGGCGGTCGTCGGCGAGGGCCGACACCGTTTCCGTCCCAGCCCGGGAAGCTTGACCGACTCGGCGGAATGGACCGTGGTCGAAGTCACTGACTCCCAGCCGGTGTTCACCAAGCGCGACCTCCTACCGTACGTAGCCGAATCGTTCCCCGAAGGCACCACATCAGCCGCCCTCGCCTCCGCCGTGGACCGGGCCCTCGAAGCGGCCGTGGCGCGCGGGGAGGCCATCCCACTCGCCGGACCCACGCCGGGCGGACGATGGTGGCTGTCGGATGACGCATTGTTCACCACGCGGACACAGTTGGATCGGGAACAAGCGGTCCTATCCGCGATACACCAGCCGAGCCCCGTCCGAATCGACGCCGATGTGCTGGATGGGGCGGCCAAGCTCCGGGAGCTGACCAGGCAACAGGAGTCGGCAATCCGACGTGTCGCAGACCTGGACGGGCGAGTCGTGGCGGTCGCCGGTCCGGGTGGCTCGGGAAAGACCTATGCGATCGGCGCCTACGCCGACGCCGCCCAAGCCGCCGGCCATCACGTCATCGGAGTAGCACCCACTGCCAGCGCAGCACAGAGACTCTCCCGAGACCTCGCCGAGCATTGGACCGGCACCATCGCCATGCTCACCCACCATCTCGACCAGCGAGCCGAGACCCTGCCCACGGGAACGGTGATCGTCTGCGACGAGGCCTCCATGGTGTCCACCAAAGACCTGGCACGTCTCGTCGAGTTGGTCGGCGCCGCTGATGGCAAGCTGATCCTCCTCGGCGATCCCCACCAGCTTCCCTCGATCGACTCCGGTGGCTTGTTCCACCGGATCGTCGCCGACGGCCACGGAATCGTCACCAACCTCGCAGGAGTGAACCAACGACAGGTGCACGACCTCGACCGGGCGGCGCTGCACCAGCTCCGAGCCGGAAACACCGAACGCGCCCTATTCGATTACACCGAAGCCGGCCGCGTTCACGTCGGTCACGATCGTACGCACACGATGAGCGACCTGGTCGACGTCTGGTGGGCCGACACCAAAGCGCACGGTATCGACAGCGTTCGGATGTTGTCTGGCCGCCGCACCGACGTCGACATGCTCAACCAGCTAGCCCGGACGCGGATGGAATCCGAAGGCCTCCTCGCCGGACCAGCCTTCGAGACCCGGACGGGAATGCGATTCCAGGCCGGGGACCGGATCGTGGTGCGGACCAACTGGTACGCCCACGCCGACCTCCGCAACGGACAAACGGGAACCATCAACCGCGTCGACTCCGATTCCGGTCAGCTCACTTTCAGGCGTGACCACGACCGGGTTGAAGTGGTCCTGCCGAGACGGTATGTCGATCAGAGTGTCGACTACGGATACGCCCAGACGATCCACACCGCCCAGGGCCACACCTACGACCGGGTCCATCTCTATGTCGACCAGATGATCACTGCCGAGCATGGCTACACGGGCCTCTCCCGAGCGACTGGTGAAACCCACATCTGGATGGCCGACCCGCCAGGACCCACCGGCGATTGCGGCCACCTTCACTGTCGACCGGCAGTCGAGAACCGTATCGACAGCCTCGTCCGCCAGCTTTCGAACAGCGGCGTACGGCCAGCCGCCACCGAATCCCCATCAGCCACAGAGACGATGACCGACCGCCAGCTGATCGATCGACGCGAAGAACTTTTCCAACTGTTCAAGGACGGCCCCCTCAGCGCGCCGACCATCGACTTCGCGGCCGTCGACCAGCCGATGATGGAGGCCGAGGCCATGGCACGACGAGGTCACTGGATCGACGACCACCTCACTCTGGTCGACGAATACAACGACGTCCTGCAGGAGATCGACAGGCGAGTCGCCGCCCGGACGGTGCTCTGGCAGATCAACCCGCCAGAAGATGTCCTCGCCGAACTCGGATCCCGATCCGAATCTCCCAATCCGCAAACGTGGGATGCCGCCGTGGCCGTCTACGCCAGGACCCGACTAGAGGTAGGGCCCGAGGTCGACCTCCTCGACCCTGCAGTAGGACAGGCCGGGCAGTGGCGCGATCTGGTCCTCCAGCCCGTCGAAACGCCAGCACCCACCCTGAGGCTCACCGGTTGAGTCCTGCGACGTCGCAAGTTATCTTGCAGCGTGCTGCCAGGCAAGGTAACTTGTGATACAGCCACGAATTGTCGACAGTGCGAGAAAGCACGGTGTCAACGATGAGACCATCCTCCACGCCTTCAACAACCCGATCCTCGTCGGGGACCTCGACGAGAGAATGACGATGTTCATCGGACCCGACCGCGCCGGCAACCTTTACGAGATCGGCGTCGTCGACACCGACGACGGGCCGATCGTGGTCCATGCAATGAAAGCCCGCCCGAAGTACCTGAAGGTGACCATGCCACGAACCGTTGACGAGATCATCAACCAGGCCGAGGAGCTAGCTGCTCGTTTCGAGGATCACGAGCCGGATCCAGACGCGGTCAGGGACGCTATAGCCTTGCGTAGAGTTCGCAAGGCCTTTCTGGCCCGGGCCGAGGCTGAAAAAGCTGTCACGGGAGCAGTCAGGGACGCGCGTGAAGCTGGCCACTCCTGGGCCTCGATCGGAGCAATGCTCGGCACTTCAGGCGAGGCAGCTCGGCAGAGATATGGTCGTGCGACCCGCCGGCCTCGGACCTGATGCTCGTTTCCGATCATGACTAGGAGGCGCTCGGTCTGGCGACAGGCGTGGCGCGACATTGTTGGGCACCGGACGACGGCATACTCTGTCGCCGTTGTCGTCGCGCTTCTAGGTCTCGGGGGAACGACGGTGGCTCGCAAAATACTCCGGCCATCGCTGACGTGGACTGAAGCCTTCTCGGAGGACGGCCTTCCAGTGGTTCTTGCGGCCGGGCTGTGGGCCATCGCTTTCATCGCATACGCGCTCGTGGTTGTGCCTTATCGCCAACGGAATGCTGCGTGGAACGAACTCGAGCAGGCCCGATCGGACGAGTGGAGCATCGAGTATGAAGTCCTTCGCCCGTCGAAGGCTCGCCCGAGAGACCATGGATGGGGTAGCGGAACTCGTGTCTACATCATGAAACTCCAGATCCGAAACCGGTCCGCCGGCGGTGAGTTCATGGCTTCAGGAGAGTGGTCCGGTCTTCGAAACTCGCGGACCTGGAGCATGGGGTGGGAAGGGAGGGAGGGACTTGAGGCATTCATCCCTCGCGACGAAGTGGCGGTGCTCAATACCAGTACGGTGGTCCACCGAGACAAGTGGTACGGCTACGGGCTCATATCGAATCGCGATCGGGGGCCCTACTTGGAGATCGGTGACGGCCTGCGGCTTCGGCTTCGAATCACGCGCCGCGACTTGGAGGGAACATCGGAAAGGGTGTTTCTCGTTTCTGCACCGCAGTCCGATGCCGATCGCCCGTCTCTCCGGTTGATCACTGGTTGAGGCTTCAGGCCTCCTTCGTCCCACCTACCCACCTAATCCACCGTTCCTACAAGGAGGTTTTCAGGACCAAGAGTGAGCGTTTCGTACGTTTGCCCTTCGGGCGGGACGTCATTGTCTGCCACGACGATCTGGAGCTTGTCGCCTGATTCGTGAGAGATTTCGGACAAAACCGAATACATGCCAAGCACCCGATCGCGGTCCTCACCTTCATGCCCCAGGTTGCTGGTCAACCCGTCTATTAAAACAAGTTGGGAAGTGGTAACTCCACTTCAATAGCCGTGAGTTGATGTGCCAGCGCATACGCGACGTTCACGAGAACCTTGAGGCCCTGGGAGCTCAGTTCGTCGAAACGCCTACCGCCCACAATTGGGAGGAGGCTCTGGCGATCAATTCTTCGACCGCGCTCAGAAGTTGGAAACTCCGGAGCGTTGAAACGTCTGAGTAGCTCATCGAAGCGTGCTTCCAAGGATTCGAATCTGCGAGCACTTGTGACGTGAGTAGATCGAGCTTCGGCGAATTGCTCTTCGAGTTCCGAGATCTCTAAGCGGAGCTGCACCCGCCCGTTTCCTGCGTTTCTCGCGCGATCGAACAGCTAAAGATAATCCCGCAGGCGTTTCTCCTCTTCGATGAGCCTAGCTCTCTACCAGCAAGGTAGGCAATGCGGCTGGCTGAGTCAGAAACGAACGCGTTGCTAGCCGTGTCGAGCTCTGTTCATTTCGGCACTTCTCTTCTTAGCCTTTCAAGCTCTCGCTCTCTTTCGCGGATTGTCTCATTGCTGCGGTTAGTGTGTGAAGTCTCAGCAATCTGATTGGGGATGTGACCCTGCTGGTTGATGAGAGTCTCCCGATGGATCGGCTCGTCAGATACCTGAAGGCAAAGCCGACAATGTTCTTCGTCCCCTCGATCACGAATCGGTGAGCCACACCGGGGGCAGACGGTGACAAGTCGACGAGTGTCGTCTCGGCCACGATGGCTGGGGTGAGCCGAGCTGACTGCGCTCGCAACTCGTCTGCGAGCTGTTCGAGGTCCGAGATTGCCGCTTGCTCACGAGTGAGTTCGACCTGTAGGTCGGATATTCGAGAGTCCAAGCCAGAAACGCGCTGCCGGAGGCCCCCATCCCTAGGCAAGGTCTCAGTTGCTTGGTCGACGAGGGAATCGGAGGAGGCAAGATTCTCCACCTGCACCTCCTGAAGGCGGGTCAGCTGAGCTTTCAGCTCGCTCCTGTTCTCCGAAGGATATTCGTCGGAGCTGGACCAGAGCCGCTTCATCAGCTGTGATTGCTCGCAGGCTTTGGGCGGCTTCGCGGAGTCGATCCTGAAGCGATGCTGCCGGACGTCGTACATTCCGTACACGATTTCAAAGACGTAGCGGCGTTTGATGTTGCGGTAGAAATCGGGATGGCCGATGACCGAGTTGTCGATCTCGGTTTTGGTGAGAAAGCAGTAGTTCAGATAGTCGGCGATCGTGACTGGAGTCGGATCACTCTCGGGCTGTGTTGCAAACCCGGCAACTGGACAACTGGGGCAACCCGAGCATCCTCAGCAACCAGGCACGGTAAGTCTCTTCAAGCCCGGGGGTCGACTGTGCTCCAGAGGCAAGCGCCATCCCTCTCCTGCACCACCGATCTCAGCGACCTCAACCACTGCGGTGGGTGTGTTGACGAGGGGCCGTGAACTGCGTATTGGCGCTCGCCGATCGTGAGCCGGCCGTTCACAGCCCGGAGAGGCGGAATTCTGGATGAGATCATGGATCTGGGATCCCAAGAGAATCCCACATAGATTGAGAAGAGTCGTTTTTCCAGTCGCTATTGGACCATCGATCACATTGAGACCGGGCCTGAAGTCAACAGTCGATCGCCTTCGACGAGAGTACCTGATCGACCCGGAGCCTCAAGCTCTTCACCCCATCTCGTGGAGCTGACCTCCGGGAAGTGTGCATAGACGAAGTCCTTCAGTGTTGATCCCTGAAGATCGAGGTGTCGTTTCACAAGCTTGCAGCGAGATTGGGTCGACTCCCAGGCGTCATGACTGGCGAGAAGGGCCGCAGTCTGTCGACCTTCGTCTGTCGCGCGATACCGAAATCCGCGTCTCCCTGGTACCACGCCAACCATTCCTCGTCCGATCAGTCTCCCGAGGAGGGTGAAGTATGAGGGATCCCAGGGTCCGTACCGATAACGGATCATTCGTGATTCAATCGGCCCCGCATCCTCGATGCCCTCGACCTGCCGGTTCTCTTGAGGTGCACGGATCTGCAGTGCTCTCCATAGATACGCTGGGTATCGGATGAAGAAGTCCAACTTGGCCAGCTTGGTGCGTCCCTCGATTCCCTTATCGCCGAAGGCTGATATCAGCAGAAGTAGGCGGCCCTCGCCTTCAACGAGAAGGGCGTGGTCGTTAGGCATTCTGTAGTCCCCAATGAAAAAGGCACCGATCAGACAGGTCTGCAGCCAAGCCCACGAGGAGGAACGGGTCGGTTTGGAACATTCGACCTGGATCGAATGTGTCTGGAGCTGCAGTGAGCTGGCGCACGGCGTCATCGAACATTGCAGCCGCTGGTGAGGGCTCACTCTTGTGCCTTCCGTGGAGGCCTGCCATTAGCGTGAGAATCCTCTCCTCGACATCTTCGAGTTCGATGGCACTCTGGTCCTGCCACATCGTTAGCGCTCAGCTGGGACCTAATGTGAAGATGGACGTCGGCACGTCGTCGCATCGCCACAGACACGATCGCATCATCTGCGCCGCCTGCCAGCAGCTTCTCCACCAAGCACGTCGGAAGGGGCTCATCGATACTCGCCACTCTCTTCAGGAGCGTCCGAGCTGGGCCCCTCAGTCTGGCGACGAGCACAGCCAAGGATTCCCGAGTTATCACCTTGGATCCGAGGCGCTCACTTAGATCGGGTGGATCGAGCGAGAGCCAGTCGTTTACCAAGACCTCTCCGCTCATGGCATCCAGGATTCTCTTCTCTAGGTCAGTATTTATGTGCTCGATCTCCTCATAGGTGAGGGATCCTCTATTTGAACCGAGGATCCGCATGTTTGTCGCAGAGATTGCGTCGTGAGGTCGCTGCTCTTTCACATGAAGTCGGCTAAGAAACCCGAGGCACTCTGCAGTGTCCGTCTCAAGTCGGTCGGCCAGAACCTGCAGCTCTGAGTCCTCGAGTGGATCGCCCTGTTTGATCTTGTTGAGGGGGTCACGTACCGAGACAGGGCCCTCCAGCCATGCACCTAGTCGGTAGGCAAAGGTTCGTCCCGCCATGACTCGATGTGTTCGAAGAAGACTTCTAAACGCTCCTCCACCTTTCTCACACACCTGCGCGAGCGTCCACGGGCCCTGGCCCGGGTTCCGGCTCTTGATCTCCGCGAACGTCCAAGTTCCGTCTGCGTGGAGCAGTGCAACGTCCTCGAAGTGCTCGCATACAACCAAATCAATGTCGTCTTGAATCCCCAGCGATAGGACGTACGGCAGAGCTACTCGGGCTTGATAGAGAAAGCCCGCCACCGCGTCTGAGCCGCCCGTGTCGGGCGCCGAGAGTTCGAGCGGATCCTGAGATGTCATAGGGGGAGGATGATCACGGTATCGCCCTCGCTTTCCAGAAACCTGGAATCGGCCACCGGCTGGTCCCTCTTGAATAGTGCAACCGCGCGGCTCCCGAGGAATATCCGCTATTCGGGTTTATGCAGATTCGGAGGGCCATCCTCTGGTTCGTACCGATTCTCGACGAGCCACTGGAATATCTCGTGGCGGAGGAATTTGAACTTGCGGGCGCCGGGAGCGCGGTGGGAGGGGATCACCCCCTCACGAGCCCAAGTCCTGATCACTTGGTCCGACGCCGACAGCAGATCGGCGAGCTCTTGGCTGTCCATAACCGGTGGCACGTCTGGATACACTTCTCGTATGTAATCTCAGGGTTCTCGTCGGACACGTCAATCAGCCTCGTCCCGCCCAGCCAGCCGGTGCGTTCGACGGCGAGGACCTCCTCGCGGAAGAAGCGGAACTGCTGACCCCGACGCACCGCTGGCGGCTCGCCTCGGTGGACTTGGTCCCGCACCTCCCAGATGGTGCATTGCATGAGCTCGGCGACGTGTGCCGACGTGAGCAATGGGGGATACTCCTTCCGGATCACCTCAAGGGTCTGCTCCCGCGGCGGCGAGGTCGATGGGTTCATCGGCCATTGGCGAGACTCCGAGAGGGAATGAGTGAGAAAACAACCATCCAAAGGATCGTAAGTCAGAACGAGGCGGGATGGGTGATCCGAAATAGCGTCACTTTTAGCGACCTTCGTCGAACATTTATCGAACATCCGCCCACAATTGGAGGGGTCCATGCCAGTCCGCTCATACGCTCTGACCTGGTAATTCGTCCGTAGCGATACGACGAAAAACAGCCCGACATCTTTCGGGACGCTGAGGTCGTGGGTTCAAATCCCGCCGTCCCGACTCAGAAA
>CAWGJI010000015.1:0-10290 GCA_963822895.1 uncultured Acidobacteriota bacterium | reverse complement strand
GGGAGCAGTCAGGGACGCGTGAAGCTGGCCACTCCTGGGCCTCGATCGGAGCAATGCTCGGCACTTCAGGCGAGGCAGCTCGGCAGAGATATGGTCGTGCGACCCGCCGGCCTCGGACCTGATGCTCGTTTCCGATCATGACTAGGAGGCGCTCGGTCTGGCGACAGGCGTGGCGCGACATTGTTGGGCACCGGACGACGGCATACTCTGTCGCCGTTGTCGTCGCGCTTCTAGGTCTCGGGGGAACGACGGTGGCTCGCAAAATACTCCGGCCATCGCTGACGTGGACTGAAGCCTTCTCGGAGGACGGCCTTCCAGTGGTTCTTGCGGCCGGGCTGTGGGCCATCGCTTTCATCGCATACGCGCTCGTGGTTGTGCCTTATCGCCAACGGAATGCTGCGTGGAACGAACTCGAGCAGGCCCGATCGGACGAGTGGAGCATCGAGTATGAAGTCCTTCGCCCGTCGAAGGCTCGCCCGAGAGACCATGGATGGGGTAGCGGAACTCGTGTCTACATCATGAAACTCCAGATCCGAAACCGGTCCGCCGGCGGTGAGTTCATGGCTTCAGGAGAGTGGTCCGGTCTTCGAAACTCGCGGACCTGGAGCATGGGGTGGGAAGGGAGGGAGGGACTTGAGGCATTCATCCCTCGCGACGAAGTGGCGGTGCTCAATACCAGTACGGTGGTCCACCGAGACAAGTGGTACGGCTACGGGCTCATATCGAATCGCGATCGGGGGCCCTACTTGGAGATCGGTGACGGCCTGCGGCTTCGGCTTCGAATCACGCGCCGCGACTTGGAGGGAACATCGGAAAGGGTGTTTCTCGTTTCTGCACCGCAGTCCGATGCCGATCGCCCGTCTCTCCGGTTGATCACTGGTTGAGGCTTCAGGCCTCCTTCGTCCCACCTACCCACCTAATCCACCGTTCCTACAAGGAGGTTTTCAGGACCAAGAGTGAGCGTTTCGTACGTTTGCCCTTCGGGCGGGACGTCATTGTCTGCCACGACGATCTGGAGCTTGTCGCCTGATTCGTGAGAGATTTCGGACAAAACCGAATACATGCCAAGCACCCGATCGCGGTCCTCACCTTCATGCCCCAGGTTGCTGGTCAACCCGTCTATTAAAAGCAAGTTGGGAAGTGGTAGCTCCAGCTCAATAGCCGTGAGTTGATGTGCCAGCGCATACGCGACGTTCACGAGAACCTTGAGGCCCTGGGAGCTCAGTTCGTCGAAACGCCTACCGCCCACAATTGGGAGGAGGCTCTGGCGATCAATTCTTCCACCGCGCTCAGAAGTTGGAAACTCCGGAGCGTTGAAACGTCTGAGTAGCTCATCGAAGCGTGCTTCCAAGGATTCGAATCGGCCGAGCACTTGTGACGTGAGAGACCGAGCTTCGGCCAATTGCTCTTCGAGTTCCGAGATCTCCGAGCGAAGTGCACCCGCCCGTTTCCTGCGTTTCTCGGCGCGATCGAACAGCTGAAGATAATCCCGCAGGCGTTTCTCCTCTTCGATGAGCCTAGATCTCTCACCAGCGAGGTTGGCAATGCGGCTGGCTGAGTCAGAAACGAACGCGTTGCTAGCCGTGTCGAGCTCTGTTGCAGCCTCGGCGCGTTCTCTTCTTAGCCTTTCAAGCTCTCGCTCTCTTTCGCGGATTGTCTCATTGCTGCGGTTAATGAGTTGGACAGTCTCAGCAATCTGATCGGAGATGAGACCCTGCTCGTTGATGAGAGTCTCCCGATGGATCGGCTCGTCAGATACCTGAAGGCAAAGCCGACAATGTTCTTCGTCCCCTCGATCACGGATCGGTGAGCCACACCGGGGGCAGACGGTGAACTCGAAGTCGACGAGTGTCGTCTCGGCCACGATGGCTCGGGTGAGCCGAGCTGACTGCGCTCGCAACTCGTCTGCGAGCTGTTCGAGGTCCGAGATTGCCGCTTGCTCACGAGTGAGTTCGACCTGTAGGTCGGATATTCGAGAGTCCAAGCCAGAAACGCGCTGCCGGAGGCCCCCATACCTAGGCAAGGTCTCAGTTGCTTGGTCGACGAGGGAATCGGAGGAGGCAAGATTCTCCACCTGCACCTCCTGAAGGCGGGTCAGCTGAGCTTTCAGCTCGCTCCTGTTCTCCCAAGGAGTATCCGTCAGGAGCTGGACCAGAGCCGCTTCATCAGCTGTGATTGCTCGCAGGCTTTGGGCGGCTTCGCGCAGTCGATCCTGAAGCGCTGCTGCCTGGACGTCGTACATTCCGTACACGATTTCGAAGACGTAGCGGCGTTTGATGTTGCGGTAGAAATCGCGATGGCCCATGACCGAGTTGTCGATCTCGTCTTGGGTGAGAAAGCAGTAGTTCAGATAGTCGGCGATCGTGACTGGAGTCGGATCACTCTCGGGCTGTGTTGGAGCTCTCGGCACCTGCAGACTGGGCAACCCGAGCATCCTCAGCAACCAGGCACGGTAAGTCTCTTCAAGCCCGGGTGTCGACTGTCTCACAGGCAAGCGCCATCCCTCTCCTGCACCACCGATCTCAGCGACCTCAACCACTGCGGTGGGTGTGCTGACGAGGGGCCGTGAAACTGCGTATTGGCGCTCGCCGATCGTGAGCCGGCCGTTCACAGCCGGTAGAGCGCGGAGTTCTGGGATGAGATCATGGATCTGGGATCCCAAGAGAATCCGACATAGATTGAGAAGAGTCGTCTTTCCAGTCGCTATTGGACCATCGATCACATTGAGACCGGGCCTGAAGTCAACAGTCCGATCGCCTTCGACGAGAGATACCTGATCGACCCGGAGCCTCACAGCTCTTCACCCCATCTCGCGGAGCTGACCTCCGGGAAGTGTGCATAGACGAAGTCCTTCAGTGTTGATCCCTGAAGATCGAGGTGTCGTTTCACAAGCTTGCAGCGAGATTGGGTCGACTCCCAGGCGTCATGACTGGCGAGAAGGGCCGCAGTCTGTCGACCTTGGTCTGTCGCGCGATACCGAAATGCGCGTCTCCCTGGTACCACGCCAACCATTCCTCGTCCGATCAGTCTCCCGAGGAGGGTGAAGTATGAGGGATCCCAGGGTCCGTACCGATAACGGATCATTCGTGATTCAATCGGCCCCGCATCCTCGATGCCCTCGACCTGCCGGTTCTCTTGAGGTGCACGGATCTGCAGTGCTCTCCATAGATACGCTGGGTATCGGATGAAGAAGTCCAACTTGGCCAGCTTGGTGCGTCCCTCGATTCCCTTATCGCCGAAGGCTGATATCAGCAGAAGTAGGCGGCCCTCGCCTTCAACGAGAAGGGCGTGGTCGTTAGGCATTCTGTAGTCCCCAATGAAAAAGGCACCGATCAGACAGGTCTGCAGCCAAGCCCACGAGGAGGAACGGGTCGGTTTGGAACATTCGACCTGGATCGAATGTGTCTGGAGCTGCAGTGAGCTGGCGCACGGCGTCATCGAACATTGCAGCCGCTGGTGAGGGCTCACTCTTGTGCCTTCCGTGGAGGCCTGCCATTAGCGTGAGAATCCTCTCCTCGACATCTTCGAGTTCGATGGCACTCTGGTCCTGCCACATGGTCGCGCTCAGCTGGGACCTAATGTGAAGATGGACGTCAGCGCGTCGTCGCATCGCCACAGACACGATCGCATCATCTGCGCCGCCTGCCAGCAGCTTCTCCACCAAGCGCGTCGGAAGGGGCTCATCGATACTCGCCACTCTCTTCAGGAGCGTCCGAGCTGGGCCCCTCAGTCTGGCGACGAGCACAGCCAAGGATTCCCGAGTTATCACCTTGGATCCGAGGCGCTCACTTAGATCGGGTGGATCGAGCGAGAGCCAGTCGTTTACCAAGACCTCTCCGCTCATGGCATCCAGGATTCTCTTCTCTAGGTCAGTATTTATGTGCTCGATCTCCTCATAGGTGAGGGATCCTCTATTTGAACCGAGGATCCGCATGTTTGTCGCAGAGATTGCGTCGTGAGGTCGCTGCTCTTTCACATGAAGTCGGCTAAGAAACCCGAGGCACTCTGCAGTGTCCGTCTCAAGTCGGTCGGCCAGAACCTGCAGCTCTGAGTCCTCGAGTGGATCGCCCTGTTTGATCTTGTTGAGGGGGTCACGTACCGAGACAGGGCCCTCCAGCCATGCACCTAGTCGGTAGGCAAAGGTTCGTCCCGCCATGACTCGATGTGTTCGAAGAAGACTTCTAAACGCTCCTCCACCTTTCTCACACACCTGCGCGAGCGTCCACGGGCCCTGGCCCGGGTTCCGGCTCTTGATCTGCGCGAACGTCCAAGTTCCGTCTGCGTGGAGCAGTGCAACGTCCTCGAAGTGCTCGCATACAACCAAATCAATGTCGTCTTGAATCCCCAGCGATAGGACGTACGGCAGAGCTACTCGGGCTTGATAGAGAAAGCCCGCCACCGCGTCTGAGCCGCCCGTGTCGGGCGCCGAGAGTTCGAGCGGATCCTGAGATGTCATAGGGGGAGGATGATCACGGTATCGCCCTCGCTTTCCAGAAACCTGGAATCGGCCACCGGCTGGTCCCTCTTGAATAGTGCAGCGCGTGGCTCCCGAGGAATATCCGCTATTCGGGTTTATGCAGATTCGGAGGGCCATCCTCTGGTTCGTACCGATTCTCGACGAGCCACTGGAATATCTCGTGGCGGAGGAATTTGAACTTGCGGGCGCCGGGAGCGCGGTGGGAGGGGATCACCCCCTCACGAGCCCAAGTCCTGATCACTTGGTCCGACGCCGACAGCAGATCGGCGAGCTCTTGGCTGTCCATAACCGGTGGCACGTCTGGATACCACTTCTCGTATGTGATCTCAGGGTTCTCGTCGGACACGTCAATCAGCCTCGTCCCGCCCAGCCGGCCGATTGAGTAGAACGGCGAGGACCTCCTCGCGGAAGAAGCGGAACTGCTGACCCCAACGCACCGCTGGCAGCTCGCCTCGGTGGACTTGGTCCCGCACCTCCCAGATGGTGCATTGCATGAGCTCGGCGACGTGTGCCGACGTGAGCAATGGGGGATACTCCTTCCGGATCACCTCAAGGGTCTGCTCCCGCGCGGCGGCGAGGTCGATGGGTTCATCGGCCATTGGCGAGACTCCGAGAGGGAATGAGTGAGAAAACAACCATCCAAAGGATCGTAAGTCAGAACGAGGCGGGATGGGTGATCCGAAATAGCGTCACTTTTAGCGACCTTCGTCGAACATTTATCGAACATCCGCCCACAATTGGAGGGGTCCATGCCAGTCCGCTCATACGCTCTGACCTGGTAATTCGTCCGTAGCGATACGACGAAAAACAGCCCGACATCTTTCGGGACGCTGAGGTCGTGGGTTCAAATCCCGCCGTCCCGACTCAGAAACCCCAGGTCAGGCCGCTCTCCGGAGCGGCCTGCTTGTTTGTGCCCCGTTTCCATCGCGCGTCACAGTGACGATCCCCGAGGTGATTCGCAGATTCCTCGAGGTTGCCTGACCGAAGAACAACCCCCACTCCATCGCGCGTCCGAAGACGCCCACACCAATGCGTACGAGCCGCCGTAACGTCCTGACCTGGTGTTTGGGGTGCAGCCGCCCCCAACCCACCCGGTGCGGAGGAGCCCAGAACTGGCTCTTCCCCTACACCAGTGGGGCTAACCGCCGCTGGTGCTGCCGGATGCCTGGAGAAGGGTCCAGGTCTCTCCCCGCTCCTCGTGGTCACGCTCGACAGTGATCAGATACGTGGGCGTCTCCAACCTCGTGAAGATGATCCGGTCGGCAGTCTCGGTCTTGGCGTACTCATCGGGTTGGGATCTTGTCCAGTCGTCGTAAAAGGCAACGATGTTTGCGAACTCATCCTTGGAGTAGAGGAGCTGGGCGACGCCGCCGGTGAGCCCGATCTCGGCGTGGATGTCGATCTCCCAGCCTTGCGGGATGGCGATCGGGAAGTCGTCGGGCACGCTCGAGGGGAGTTCCCCGCTGGTCCCGGCCCCTCCTGAGGTGGTTCCACCATCATCATCTGCGCCACCGGAGTCAGTCGTCTGGCCTTGTGTCTCATCGGTGGTTGTCGCGTCGTCACCCGAGCTGCACCCAGTTGCGACCAAGATTGCGAAGATTGCGAGCAAGAGCATGAAACGCCTCATTGGCAATGATGTAAACGGTGGCTCCGGGCCGGAGCAATACGCAGATCCGCGTACGGCGCCCTCACCAGCCCCGGATCCGGGCGATGGCGCTGGCCCGGTCTGTGACGTCGAGCGCCCGGTAGATCCGTTCCAGGTGCTTTCTCAGCGTGCCTTCGGCGATCCCGAGGCGACGTGCAATCACAGAATTCGTACCACCCTCCGCCAGCTGTAGTGCCACCTCTGTCTGGCGTCCAGTCAGACCCGCCTCTGACAAACGTCGGCCCATCGCGTCGGCGTGGGTCTGCACCACGACGACGTGGGGACCTACCGGCCCGGGGACGTGCCATCCGACGACGCCGTCGGCTTCCTCCGAGATCCGGGTGGAGCGGGAGAGTGTGGCGGGCTGTGATGGGTGGTAACCCTTCACTCCTGCCTTGAATGGCGCATTGATCGCATCCGGCAACGGCTGCCCTTCGGCGAGTTGAATTCCCGCGTCGTCCGCCAGCAACGGGGAGTTGTCGGTGACTCGCTCGACGATTCCATCTCCGTTGGCGAGTGCTCCGGTCCACCCAGGTGCCTGCCGTGCCATCTCCCTGAGCTGGATGGAGCGGTAGAAGTGAGCGAGGTGGGGACGTAACGTGTTGAAGACGGCGCGATCTCTCTCAGTGAATCCCTCGACTCCAGTGTTCACCGCAAAGCCGACGACGATCCCGGGAGGCGTCGGAACGACCATTGCCATCTGTGCCTCGACGCCAAGGGGTCGAAACATCTCCTGATACAACTCGGTCTGGGCGATATCTTCGACTGACGCCACGTCCGACCACATCATGGCCCTGGTGTCGGCGGTGTCCTCGAAGTGACGGACCAACGGGTTCTGACGCATGAGACGGGCGAAGAGCGGGGCGTAATCGTCCATCGCATCGTTCTGGGGCTCAGAAGCCCAGCTGATTCGGTTGGCGCTCGGGTTCATCTCGTTGTACGAGGCGTCGATGCATGGGATGAGCTCGATCAGCCCGACCATCGTCATGTGCGCGTATTCATCCAGAGTCTCTGCCGCGGTGAGGGTCTCAAGTAGGCGCAGAATGGCTGCAGCGTCACTCTCCTCGAGGCTCGAATGGAGCATCGTTAGATACTGCCAGGTCAGACCACACCGGGTGTCTCCTTCTCGTCGAGAGCAGTCGAGCCCCTGCTCGACCCTCCATGAGATCGGGCCTCGCCGACGTGGTGCCGGTCCGGATCGACCCCGAGTTGCGGGCCGCTTTCGAAGCCCGCGCCGAGGCCGAGCACACCACGACGAGTGAGATCATCCGCGAGGCGATCTGCCGGTTCGTCGAAGTCGCCTGACCGCAGACATCGTCGCTCTCGTGATTGGGCGCCGCCGCCGAACCGAGCACCAAGCCTCGGACGAGAACGCTCCCCACGTGCAGCCGAGCCGATCGGCACTTCCCGCGCGCTGCCTACGCCGAACCGTGATTCAAGTAGCCGGGTCTTTGGCCGTCTCGCTATTCCGCTGGATTGAGACCGCACGTGTTGCTGATGTCAGGCTTGCGCTGGGCCGCCTATGACGTCATCCCACTCAGGGATGGTCATCCTGGCACAATTGGAGCCATGAGCCCGACAGTGCGTCAGTCGATGGCGCAGGGTGGGCTCCCGGGTCGTCGGCCCGGGAGCCCGTTGGCACATTCTCCCGGGCCATCCTTTTGGGTGGCGGTCGTCCTTTGGGTGACCTCGATTGGTGTCGCGATATGGGCCTTCCCCGCCGAACCCTCGATCATTGCCTGGGTCTCCTTCACCACGGTTGGAGGACTGCTGGTCTGGCTCAAACCCATGCATCCGGTGGGCTGGCTGCTCATCGTCGACGGGCTGACCTGGATTGGAGGGGCCGCCGTTGACCGATATGTGACCTTGCCCTCATCGACCGGGCTCTTTGAGGCGATAGCGGCCGGTTCGCTCGATTTGGTGGCATGGATCGTCGCGATCGGGCTGATCCCACTGACGCTGCTCGTCGTCCCGACTGGGCGTCTCATCGGCCGGTGGGACCGTGCGGCTGCCATCTCGATCGTGGCTGGTGGCGTCTGCTTTGCCATATTGAATGTGACGACCGCTGCCAGCCTCCCCAGCTTTCCCAATATCGATAACCCCTTTCAGGTGACCCGTGTCCCGGTCTGGGTCGAATGGTTGCTGCGACCGGCGGAGTTGGCCTTTCTGCTCGGTGTGATCGGAGCATTGATCGTGCTCATTGCTCGCTTCGTCCGTTCGTCGGGAGTCCGACGTCAGCAGTTGAGATGGCTGGCTTTCGGCGGGGTGATGATCCTCGTTGGTTTCGCGGTGGGAAAAGTGCTCACAACCTTCGGGTTGCCGGGCGAGCCGTGGGCAAACACTCTGCCAATGCTTGCGGTTCCCCTCGCGATCGGTGTCGCCGTGCTTCGGTTCCGGATCTGGGACCTGGATCTCTTGGTCAGGGGAACCATCGTGTATGGGTTAGTCGCCATCGCCGTGACCACCGTGTATGTGGTGTTGGTGGCCGGGGTGGGGGCGATGGCCGAGCGGGCTGGGGCCGAGACATGGCTGGCGATTTTGGCCACGGCCATCGCCGCCACTCTGTTTCAGCCCATGCGTCATGGCGCTGCCACCGCGGTCAACAGTTTCCTTGCCACACGCGGAGCCGCGACCCCCGCCCTGATGGTCCGCACTCTCGGCGGCTTCCGAGTCGAGCGAAATGGCGTTCCTGTTCCGCTATCGGAGTGGCGGTCGAGAAAGGCCCGTCAACTACTGAAGATGTTGGCCGCGCGTAGAGGTCGGCCATTGCATCGGGAGCAGGTGATCGCAGCTCTGTGGCCTGAGGCGGATACCGGGAATCTCTCAAACCGGCTGGCGGTGGCACTGAGCACTCTTCGTTCTGTGCTCGATCCCGAGAAGAGCCATGAGTCAAGTCACTACGTGGGTAGCACCGACGGCACCCTCCAGCTGCGCCTCGACCATGTGACCGTCGACTTGGAAGTTTTCATGGAACGTGCTGTCTCCGCTGAGACCCTCGCCGAGATGAGGGAGGCTGACACCATCTACCGAGGCGAATTCCTCGTTGAGGACCTCTACGAGGATTGGGCGCGCTCGACACGCGAGGAGGCTCGGGCTGCATACCTGACTTTGCTGCGACGCCGGGTGGCGGCCACCCAGGACCTCCACCCAGCAGAGGCACTGGATGCGATGTTCAGAATCCTCGAAATCGATCCATGGGACGAGTCGGCACATGTCGGGCTGATACGCGAGTTCGAGACGACCGGTCGCCACGGTGAAGCCCGCCGCGCCAGGGAGAGATACGAGGAGATGATGGCGGAGATCGGGGTCTCTCCCCAGTCGGAATAGCGGTTTCAGCCCGTTTTCACCTAATTGAAATGTCGGTCGTGACGCTCACAACATTCGGTCGATGAAAGGAGCGCGAATGACCGACCAGATCGACACACCTGCCACGGCAAGAGGAGGGCGAAATGATTCGATCGGCTTCTCGCGGCGGGGGTGGATAGCTGCCAACGCCATCGGCCTTGGCGTGACCTACGGGCTCTTTGCCCTACTCGGCGACCTGGCGGAGTACGGGCTCGGTGTGGCCCACGACAGCATGACCCGGAACATGGCACTCTTGCTGGCGGTGCTCATCGGGGCCGCGTTGTTCGTCTCCCTGCGTCGGCGAGTCCTCGCCGATCATGTTTCCAACCCAAGAGCAGTTGCCATCGCCGCCGCGGCGGGCCTGGGTCTTGGCTTGATCGTCGGATTCGCCGCGGGCGGCCCTCCTGTCGACTTCATGCTCGGGGCCATCGCCCTCGGAACTATCGGAGGGGCGTTCCAGTGGCGAGCGCTCAGGGAACGGGTGGAAAAGCCGGGTCGGCTGCTGGCGGCCAGCATCGGGGGTTGGACCATCGGGGGGATTGCTGCTGGGGCGGTAGCTTTGATCGGCGACCCTCTCCACAGTCTCTTCGGAGCGCCCAGCGACGGGACTGTCATGGGAACGGTCTTCTTCGCATTCATCCTCACTTTGATGGGTGTCATCGGAGGCACCGTTGGTGGATGGGTCGAGGGATCGGCGCTTCGGCGCCGTCTCGCAGCGACTGGGTGATGAATACGGTCAGAGAGAGGGGGCCAGACCACGCAAAAGACACGGCCCCATTCAACTGCTCCGAGTTGGAACGCCCCAGTTTGAGCCCAGCCGGGC
>CAWGJI010000014.1:0-734539 GCA_963822895.1 uncultured Acidobacteriota bacterium | reverse complement strand
CGCTTTAACGGGCGAACAGCCCGACCCTTGGGACCTGCTCCAGCCCCAGGATGCGACGAGCCGACATCGAGGTGCCAAACACCCCCGTCGATATGGACTCTTGGGGGGTATAAGCCTGTTATCCCCGGAGTACCTTTTAGCCGTTGAACCATGACGCACCCACGTGCCATCATGGGTTCACTAATCCCGACTTTCGTCCCTGCTCGACTAGTAAGTCTCGCAGTCAAGCTCCCTTGTGCATTTACACTCAACGTCTGATTGCCGACCAGACTGAGGGAACCTTTGGGCGCCTCCGTTACTCTTTAGGAGGCCACCGCCCCAGTGAAACTGCCTGCCAGACACTGTCCCTGATCCGGATTACGGACCGAGGTTAGATGGCCGTCATATGAAGGGTGGTATTTCAACGTTGGCTCCACGAAAGCTAGCGCCTCCGCTTCTAAGCCTCCCACCTATCCTGCACATCACATGCCAGACACCAATGTCAAGCTGCAGTAAAGGTTCCGGGGTCTTTCCGTCCTGCCGCAGGTAGTGAGCATCTTTACTCACACTGCAATTTCGCCGAGTCTCTGGTTGAGACAGCACCCAAGTCGTTACGCCATTCGTGCAGGTCGGAACTTACCCGACAAGGAATTTCGCTACCTTAGGCATTGTTGTTACTACCTACGTCTCTAAACGTAGGCGGCCAGGGCATTTCTGCCTGGCTCCCCATGTCGCCATGAGGATCGGACTGTATCTTCACCGCTATCCAGGCGGCGCCTCGCGTACAGTCTCTGAGGATCCCAAGATCTCTTCGATCGGGCGTTTGCGTTGTTTGCCGTTCGCGTTCATCGCGTAGGCACGTCTCACAACTGCCTCGAAGACATCTGGACGATGATGCGCTCTCGTGCGTATCGCCTCCGTTATGAAGGCGAACGACTCGAAGTCATCTCGCTTGACTCGCAGTTCGTACTGCTGGAAGAACGGGATCACCCGCTCCTGCAGTTGGATGGTGCTGTGCACCACGTAGACATCTACCGAGTTCGTCGCACCTTTGGAACGGACCGTGCCGCACCCAAAGAATGCCACGAGACATTGAAGTAGATGTCGATGGTCCTGGTGTTGTGACACCTGGAACGTCGGTTGGATGTGCCAACCGTTCGTCGGGCATGCCAGCTCGTTCTTGTGTATGGACACCGAGAAGCATCCTTCACCATCGACAAAGCCAACGACCCACCATGGATCAAGTACTACGAGTTTGGTTTCCTGCTGATCGTCCGCACCGAACGGATTGTCACTGCTCATGTCTCAACCCTACGAAGAGGGTGTGACACGAACGAGTACCGTCGGATACTCGGATGTTCCAGCATACAGCAAGGTTTACCCACGGCCAGTAGGTCTAACCGTTATAGTTACGGCCGCCGTTTACTGGGGCTTAATTTCAGAGCTTCGCCGAAGCTAACCCTTCCACTTAACCTTCCAGCACCGGGCAGGCGTCACAGCGTATACGTCGTCTTGCGACTTTGCACGCTGCTGTGTTTTTGGTAAACAGTCGCTTGGGTCTGGTCACTGCGGCCCCCTCAAGCTCCGGACGAAAGTCCTTCACTTTACCGGGGCGCTCCTTCTCCCGAAGTTACGGAGCTATTTTGCCGAATTCCTTAACCAGAGTTATCTCGCTCGCCTTGGTATTCTCTACCTGTCCACCTGTGTCGGTTTGGGGTACGGGCACCCTGAGTGCTCGCTAGAAGTTTTTCTCGGAGGCATGGCTTCAACGGCTTCGCCTAAATCGGCTCGGCATCACGCCTCAGGCTTGATGAGATCCGGATTTACCTAGATCTCGCCCACACGCTTACCCCGGGAACAACCATCGCCCGGGTCCGTTTAGCCTTCCCCGTCACTCCATCGCTGGCCTACTACTGACTGGGTCGGTAGGCCCCGAAGGGCTTTCCTTAGCAAGTCAGATTCGGCCTGGGCGCACGCAGAGTGGTACCGGAATATCAACCGGTTATCCATCGACTACGCCTCTCGGCCTCGCCTTAGGCCCCGACTAACCCTGGGCGGACGAACCTTCCCCAGGAACCCTTGGACATTCGGCGGAAGAGATTCTCACTCTTCATTCGCTACTCATGCCGGCATTCGCACTCGTGACGCCTCCACGGCTGGCTTCCGCCGCCGCTTCGCTGGCAACACGACGCTCCCCTACCGATCCAGCTAATGCTGAATCCCGTAGCTTCGGCGGTGTACTTGAGCCCCGTTACATTTTCCGCGCAGAATCACTCGACCAGTGAGCTGTTACGCACTCTTTAAATGGTGGCTGCTTCTAAGCCAACATCCTGGCTGTTTGAGCAACTCCACATCGTTTCCCACTTAGTACACACTTGGGGGCCTTAGCTGACGATCTGGGCTGTTACCCTCGCGACCACGAAGCTCATCCCACGTGGTCTGACTGCCGTACTTGGCGTAATGAGATTCGGAGTTTGACTGAGATTGGTAAGCTTTTAGGCCCCCTAGCCCAATCAGTGCTCTACCCCCATTACGGAACATACGACGCTAGCCCTAAAGCTATTTCGGGGAGAACCAGCTATCGCCGAGTTTGTTTGGCCTTTCACCCCTATCCACAGGTCATCCCCCAAGTTTTCAACCTTGGTGGGTTCGGGCCTCCACGAGGTCTTACCCTCGCTTCACCCTGCCCATGGATAGCTCACTCGGCTTCGGGTCTACGGCATGCGACTAGACGCCCTATTAAGACTCGCTTTCGCTTCGACTACGGCTCACGCCTTAATCTCGCCACATACCGGTAACTCGCCGGCTCATTCTTCAAAAGGCAGGCGGTCAGGATCCGAAGATCCCTCCCACTGCTTGTAAGTTAACGGTTTCAGGTACTATTTCACTCCCCTCGCCGGGGTTCTTTTCACCTTTCCCTCACGGTACTAGTCCGCTATCGGTCGCTAGGAAGTACTTAGCCTTACGAGGTGGTTCTCGCAGATTCACACGGAATATCCTCCGTGCTACTTGGGAACACCAATCTGAAGTGCGATCAGCTTTCGTCTACAGGGCTGTTACCTGCTGTGGCCCAGCTTTCCAGCTGTGTTCGACTAACCGCCGCTTTTGTAACTTCAGCTCGATGCCGGTGCATCGAGTCATAGGTCCCACGACCCCTACACAGCAACACCACCGGGCTATCACACTGCATAGGTTTAGGCTCATCCCGTTTCGCTCGCCACTACTCAGGGAGTCGCATTTGCTTTCTTTTCCTCAGAGTACTGAGATGTTTCAGTTCCCCTGGTTACCTCAACCGGCCCTATGTGTTCAGACCGGAGTGGTTGGGCATGACCCCAACCGGGTTTCCCCATTCGGACATCCTCGGATCTACGCTTGCTTGGCAGCTTCCCGAGGCTTATCGCAGCCTGCCACGTCCTTCATCGGCTTCTAGCGCCAAGGCATCCACCGTTAACTCTTAGTAGCTTGGAATATAGAGAATCCAAGACATTTTGTGCTCGCTATGCAGTTCTCAATGAGCCCGCGTGCCGGGCAAGCCCGACACGTTTGCAGTCCTGTCTCACAGAACTGCGGCTCGCCCATCTCTCGATAGCGAGCCCGTGTTGAAGGCGACTGGAGTTTCCCGGAGGGAATACTCCAATCTGATGACCTTTCGGCCATCAGACTCCTTCACAACTGAACAATGTGCCCAACCTGACCGGCTAGTGACACCGGGCTCATCCAAGCTTCACGTTCCAATTGGCCCGTGCTTGCTTGTTCCACCCAGAGAAACTCGACGAATTAGATCGAATAGCCAGCAGATCAATAGAAGCTGGAAACCGGTCAATCATGCCGGCTTCGTTGTTGCTCCTTAGAAAGGAGGTGATCCAGCCGCACGTTCCCGTACGGCTACCTTGTTACGACTTCGTCCCAATTACCGACCCCACCTTCGGCAGCTCCCTCCCAAAAAGGGTTAGGCCACTGACTTCGGGTGTTGCCGACTTTCGTGACGTGACGGGCGGTGTGTACAATCCCCGAGAACGCATTCACCGCGGCTTTGCTGATCCGCGATTACTAGCGACTCCGACTTCATGGAGTCGAGTTGCAGACTCCAATCCGAACTGAGGCCGGCTTTATGGGATTGGCTCACCTTTGCAGGATCGCGACCCGTTGTACCGACCATTGTAGCATGCGTGCAGCCCTGGATATAAGGGGCATGATGACTTGACGTCGTCCTCACCTTCCTCCGAGTTATCCCCGGCAGTCTCCTATGAGTCCCCGGCCGAACCGCTGGCAACATAGGACAAGGGTTGCGCTCGTTGCGGGACTTAACCCAACATCTCACGACACGAGCTGACGACAGCCATGCACCACCTGTCACGGGCCCTTTCGGACACTGTATTTCTACAGCTTTTCCCGTGATGTCAAACCCAGGTAAGGTTCTTCGGGTTGCATCGAATTAAGCCGCATGCTCCGCCGCTTGTGCGGGGACCCGTCAATTCCTTTGAGTTTTAGCCTTGCGGCCGTACTCCCCAGGCGGGACACTTAATGCGTTAGCTTCGGCACGGCAGTCATTGATCAGACCGCCACACCTAGTGTCCAACGTTTACAGCGTGGACTACCAGGGTATCTAATCCTGTTTGCTCCCCACGCTTTCGCTCCTCAGCGTCAGTACCGGCCCAGAGAACCGCCTTCGCTACTGGTGTTCCTCCCGATATCTGCGCATTTCACCGCTACACCGGGAATTCCATTCTCCTCTACCGGACTCGAGTCACAGCAGTATCGACTGCAGTTCCGAGGTTGAGCCTCGGACTTTCACAGCCGACTTGCTGAACCGCCTACGAGCTCTTTACGCCCAATGATTCCGGACAACGCTCGCCCCCTACGTATTACCGCGGCTGCTGGCACGTAGTTGGCCGGGGCTTCTTTTGGAGGTACCGTCAATTTCTTCCCTCCTGAAAGGGGTTTACAACCCGAAGGCCTTCATCCCCCACGCGGCGTTGCTGCGTCAGGCTTTCGCCCATTGCGCAAGATTCCCTGCTGCTGCCTCCCGTAGGAGTCTGGGCCGTGTCTCAGTCCCAGTGTGGCTGATCGTCCTCTCAGACCAGCTACTCGTCGATGCCTTGGTAGGCCGTTACCCCACCAACTAGCTGATAAGCCGCGAGCCCATCCCACAGCACAAAGGCATTTCCTCGAAGAGCCATGTGGTTCCTCGGGGGTATCCGGTATTAATCCAGGTTTCCTTGGGCTATCCCGGTCTGTGGGGCAGGTTGCTCACGTGTTACTCACCCGTTCGCCGCTCCGTCATGCCAGTGGGTTACCCCTCCGGCATGCGTCGCTCGACTTGCATGCATTAGGCACGCCGCCAGCGTTCGTCCTGAGCCAGGATCAAACTCTCCAACATACATTCGTGAGTCCACCCGAGGGCAGACACATTCCTGTCAGTTATGAGTTTGCAATTGGGTCCAGGGCCTCGTGAGAAGCCCTAGAGCTTGATTGCTGTATATATAGATGCTCATCACACTGCTGCGACCTGGTCGAAACCATGTCCCAGAGTGGGATGTGCATGCTGGCTTTTGGCACATTGTTCAGTTGTCAAGGAGCCCTCTCTTCGGCAAAGCCGAAGAGGTTGCAGCTTCCATTCGGAAACTGCGCTCCGACGTCCCCATTTGGAGACGACTGCATGTCGAGCGGGCTCGACAAGCGCCCACCATCTGATGTCAGGCGGGTCGGCGATGATATCGCAACCCCGATACAAGCGGATTGCCGGTTCGACGCGAACAAGCGTCGCCCCGGTCAGTGGGTGACCGGAGGTTTCTCCGGCCGGACAACGAATAGTAACGACAGCCCTGGGTTAGTCAAGTCAATCGACGAGCCTGGCAAAACGGCGCTTTCCCACCTGGAGAACCCGGCCGATCAGGTCGGCTCTCGGTATCTCCTGACCGTCGAATACCTCTCCCCCGATCCTGACCGCACCCTGTTGGAGCATGCGGCGGGCCTCTGATCCCGAAATCCCCATGACCTCGCGGATGAGGCCTGGGAGAAGGATTGGATCCGATTCGGGGACACTGAACTCCTCCATGTCGTCCGGGACACCGCCATGCTTGAACACCTGGTCGAATGCCTCTTCGGCCTCCGTTGCGGCGTCTTCGCCCCAATACAGAGCGGTGACGGTGCGGGCGAGCCTGCGTTTGGTCTCACCCGGATGCAGCTCGCCGGAGCTCAACCCGCGCTCGATCTCTTCCACGTCGCCGGGGTCGAGATCGGCGGCGAGACGGAACCACTGAGGCATGGTCTCGTCGGGGATGCTCATCGTCTTGCCAAACATCTCCTCAGCCGGGTCCTCCACGCCGATGTAATTGCCCAGGGACTGGGACATCTTCTTCACACCGTCGGTGCCGATGAGCAGAGGCATCGTCATCGCGACCTGGGGCTCCTGTCCAAATCGCTCCTGGACGGTCCGGCCCATCATCAGGTTCCAGAGTTGATCACTTCCCCCGAGCTCGATGTCGGATTCAACGGCCACCGAGTCGTAACCCTGGAGCAGGGGGTAGAGGAACTCCATGATCGAGATCGGCGATCCCTCCTGGTAACGGTTGGAGAAATCCGACCGCTCCAGCATCTGGGCCACAGTCGCAGCGGATGTGAGCTCGAGCAGACCACTCATGTCGAGACCCGCCAGCCACTCGGAATTGCGCCGGATCTCGAGGTTCTCGTCGAGCAGGACTCGACGAAATTGGGCCAGGACGTTTTCGGCGTAACCGTTGACCTCTTGGACGGTGAGGCGTTTTCGCGTTTCGCTCTTCAACGACGGATCGCCCACCTGTGCGGTGAAGTCGCCGACTATCAACACCGCCGTGTGCCCCAACTCTTGAAACTGGCGCAACTTACGCAGGACGACGGCCCAACCCAGGGTCACCGATGGCGCCGTCGGGTCCAGGCCCAGCTTCACCCGGAGGGGTCTTCCCAGAGACAGCTTCTCGACGAGGGTCTCCTCGGGCACCACCTGATCGGTGTGTCTGAGCAGCGCTCTTGCCTGGTCTCCTGGGGTCATGATGCGGGAGGGTATACGCAACCCGGGCCGTCACCTAGCCAACTGGAGACGTTGTGCTCACCTCGACGAACCTCCATGGACGGTCCTTGGCCTTGCTGATGCCAACCCGGGGCGTTGCAACCACGACCTCGGGTGTTGGGCCCTTTTCCAGTTGAATCGGCGAAGCGGGGTCGAGGAGATAGATGCCGTCGTGCTCGGCGGCCACCCCAAGGGCCTGTGTCAACTTGCCGGGACCATCGGACAGACCGTCCATACGGCCCCGTCTCGCACGGGCGAGACTCGAGCCCTCCACGATCTCGGCTCCGCGGAACAGGATTCCCCATCCGATGCCTTCGGGCCCGGCGGCCACATTTGCGCATAGGTGGATTCCGTAGGACCGGTATACATAGAGAGTCCCCGGTCTCCGATACATGGAGTCGTTTCGATCGGTTCGTCCCCGATAGGCATGAGAAGCCGGGTCGTCCGACCCCTTGTAGGCCTCGACCTCGGTCACCCGGGCGCGCACTGTGCCTTCACCCATCTCTGAGACGAGGTAGCAACCGATCAGGCGTGGTGCGGCATGCTCGGGCTCCATGGACAGCAACTCCGACAGCTCCAGTTCGTCAGGCACCCCGGAGTCTTCCCCCGAGACTCTCGGCCGCATCGATCATCGCTTGACGGACGCGGGCGATCTCGTCACCGGCCAGAGTCCGGTCTCGTGCCCTCAGGCGGTATCGGATAGCGAGCGCTCGGTGGCCTTCCTCCAGGCCCGGTCCCTCGAAGAGGTCGAACACCCTCGCCGACTCCACCAGCCCAGAGCCGGCTTCTCTCGTCGCCGACACGAGGGAAGCGGCGGCGAGCTCGAGCGGAGCGAGGAACGAAAGGTCGAAGTCGACGTGGGGAAAGACGGACGGCAAAACGGCCTGGGTCAGGGTATGACCGGCCAGCAGGGCCTCTAGGTCCAATTCGGCGATCGCAACCGGACCGGACAGGTCGAACTGCCGCGCTGCGCGCGGGCTCAGCTCTCCGACATGGCCCACCGGCTCCCCCCGAATGCTCAGAGAGGCGGTTCGACCCGGGTGATAGCCGGGCACGCTCTCGACCTGGTCGAACCGATAGTCGGTGTGACCCAGAACTTGCAGGACGTGACGGGCCAGGGCCAGGGACACATCGGCGTCCGCAGACCGGGGGTCGGCGCCTATGTCGAGTGGGCCTATCGGGCCGGTCAAGGCCCACGCGAGTCGCTCGTGTTGAGTGGGTAGGCGATGATCGACGCCCTCCCATGGCAAAGCGAGAAATACCACCGCTGTCTCGAACAATGAGACGCTCGACTCACCGTGTGACAGGTTGAAGCGGACGGCGTTGAGCAGCCCCGGCAACATGCTCGGCCGGAGAGTCCGCTCCTCTTCGCGGAGTGGGTTGACGACATGGAGCAACTTGCTCTCCTCGGCCCACCCGAAGTGGGCCAGGTCCTCGGATCCGACGAAGGGGAGCGTGACTGCCTGGTGGATCCCTACCCCTACCAGCGCATTGTGGAGTCTTCGCAAACGCCTCTGTTCGGTCGTCAGTCCGCCGGCCTGCCCTGTGGGAAGGGTCGAGTCAAACCGGTCGTATCCGTGGATCCGGGCGATCTCCTCGACCAGATCGGCGGGCCGCGTCACATCGGGCCGGAAGGTCGGCACCGCCACATGGAGGGGGTCTTCCCCATCGACTGCCATCTCCAGGGCCGTGAGGATCCCGGTGACCTCCGTCACGGTGAACTCGTCACCGAGGAGCCGACGTACCTCTGCCAACCGAAGCTCCACCTCGACCGGTTCGATGGGCTCGGGGAGCACGTCGATGCTGCCCTCGACGACCTGGCCGCCGGCAAGCTCGATCATCATCGCTGCAGCCCTCTGGTTGGCCACGTCACTCAGATTCGGGTCGACGCCACGCTCGAATCTGGTTGAAGCCTCGGATCGAAGCCCGTGACGACGGGACATGTACATGATCGTCGGTGGATCCCAAGCCGCTGCCTCCAGCAATATGTCGGTGGAGCTTTCGGAAACCTCCGAACGCTCGCCACCCATGGTGCCGGCCATCGAGGTAGGGCCTTGGTCGTCGTAGATGATCAGGTCGTCTCCGCCGAGCTGCCGCACCACCCCGTCGAGGGTCTTCAGGGTCTCCCCACTTGCGGCTCTCTTCACGATCAGATGGCGCCCTGAGATGCTCGTGGCGTCGAATGCGTGTAACGGGTGTCCAAGCTCCAACATCACGTAGTTGGTGACATCCACCACATTGGATATCGAGCGCATGCCGGCCTTGGCCAGGCGATGGCGAACCCAGAGCGGAGAGGGTCTCATGCTCACTCCCCGGATCTCCGTCGCGGTGAAACGTCTGCAACCGATGGTGTCCTCGACAGTCACGTCGAAGTCGGTAGAGCCGGGAACGGTGACCAGCGGCCGTTCCGGGATGCGATGTGGCACACCGAAATGAGCACCGAGGTCCCGCGCGATCCCCACCAAAGACATGGCGTCGGGCCGATTCGGCGTGATGGTGAGATCGAAGACGATGTCGGGCAGCTCGACGACCTCCTTGAAGTCCGTGCCGATATCGGGACGATCCTCGAGGACCATTATCCCGGCGTGGTCGTCACCGAGTCTCAGCTCTCGCTCGGACGTGATCATGCCATTCGACTCGACCCCACGGATCTCACGAACGCCGATCTCGAATCCCCCTGGCAGCACGGCACCCGGGAGCGCCACCGCCACGCGGGCACCTTCGGTGAAGTTCCATGCACCGCAGATGATCTGCTCGGGGCCTGAGCCGGTGTCGACCTGGCAAACCCGGACCTTGTCTGCGTCGGGATGCGGGCCGATCTCGACCACCTCGCCCACGATCACTCGAGTCCAATCGGCCTCCATGTCCTCGTAACCCTCGACCTCGTGGCCGAGCATGGCGAGGACGTCCGACAACTCGTCGGGGTCCGTGGTGGGCAAATCGATGAATTCCTGCAACCAACGCAAGGGGACGTTCATCAGAACTGCCTCAAGAAGCGGACGTCGTCGTCCACCAGGTGACGAATGTCGTCGATGCCGTGCCGGACCATCGCCATGCGCTCGACACCCATCCCGAAGGCGAAGCCGGAGAGGCTCGTCGAGTCATAGCCGGCCATGTCGAGCACATTGGGATCGACCATGCCGCAGCCCAACATCTCGAGCCAGCCCGCTCCCCCGCACACGCGGCAGCCAGGCTCACCTCCATCGCAGGCGAAACACGAGACATCGAGCTCGGCGCTGGGCTCGGTGAAAGGGAAGAAGTGAGGACGGAGGCGCACCGTCGTGGTCGGCCCGAAGAATTCACGTGAGAAGTGGGCGAGTGTCCCTTTCAGGTCGGAGAATTGGATGTTCTCGTCCACGGCGAGACCCTCTACCTGATGAAACACGGGGAGATGGGTGGCGTCGGTCGTCTCCTTGCGATAGACCTTCCCGGGCACGACGACGAAGACCGGAGGTTCGTGTTGTTCCATCCAGCGAACCTGAACCGGTGATGTCTGGGTCCTGAGAAGGATTTCGTCCGTCGGGTCGCCATAGTCGAGATAGACGGTGTCCGATTCCAGCCGCGAGGGGTGGGTACGCGGAGTGTTGAGTGCGTCGAAGTTGTACCAGGAGAGCTCGGCTTCGGGACCCGAGGCGACGCGGTACCCGAGGCCCACGAAGACGTCGACGATCTCGTCGATGGTCTGCTGGATCAGGTGCATCGAGCCTTTGGGGAATCGGTATCTCTCCAACGTGACATCGATTCGCTCCTGACGCAGCGACCTCGCCTCGTCTTCGACCTCGAGCGCCACCCGCCGAGCGTCCAACATCTGTTGGATCTTCTCCGTGGCTTCGTTGAGGAGAGCTCCGACCCGGGGCCGATCCTGCGCCGAGATCGATCCCATCGAGCGCCGGATCTCTCCGATCGCCGAGCCCTTCCCCAAGATCTGGCCCTCGGCAGAGCTCAACTGATCCAGATCACCAGCCGCCTCGATCGAAGCGGACGCGTTGGTCACTGCTGCTTCGAGCGTTTTCACCGGGTCCATGTCGGACGGCAGGTTAGACCCCACCATGGTCGTCCCCCGACGTGTTCGAGAGCGCGTAGACGAGCACACCGGCGGCCACTGCCGCATTCAGACTCTCGAATCCACCGGGCATCGGAATCGTGACGGAGCGATCGGCGGCCTCCACGATCGGTGGGGGAAGCCCGGCGGCCTCTTCACCGATCAAGAGTGCCAGTCGGGCGGAGTCGCCGAACGACGACGGCGCCTCACCGCCCGAGACCACAGAGGCGACCGTCTGAAAACCGGCATCGGAGAGCTCTGACAAGGAGCTAACGGGGGCGATCGCCACCCGGAAGTGGGCCCCGGCTCCTGCGCGGAGGGTCTTCGGTGACCAGGGGTCGGCGGACCCTTCGAAATGACCGAAGCCCCAATCGAAGGCGGCTGCGACTCGGATGAGTGTCCCCACATTCCCGGGGTCCGAGACCCCCCAGGAGACGAGGAGGTTCTCGCTCGTCCAGTTCGCGGCGGGCGGGATCTCGATGACCGCCACGGGGCCTCTCGGCGTCTTGGTTCCGGCGAGGCGCCTCAGGGCCGCTTCATCGACCATCGTGACGTCGGGATCGGAGTCACGCAGCAGCTCGGAGGTGGTCGAGTCGTTTTCGAGAGCGAACACCTGGATGGGGGTGATGCCACCGGCCAATGCTTCCTCGAGCAGGCCGGGGCCTTCTATGAGGGTATGGCCGGTCGCACGCCGGTGCCGCGGGCGATGAAGTCGAGCTGCTTCGATCACCTGTCCGTTGCGGTGCCCGAGGGCTTGGCCCATATGGGGAAGGACTCAGCTCTTCTTCGCGGCCTCGACCAATTGGGCGAATGCCTTGGGGTCATTGACAGCCATCTCCGCCAGCATCTTCCGGTCGACTTCGATGTCGGCCGCCTTCAGGCCGGCGATGAGCTGTGAGTAGGTGGTCCCGTTTTGGCGGGCGGCCGCGTTGATCCTGGCTATCCACAGCCTTCGGAACTCGCCCTTCCGCGCCCGGCGGTCGCGATAGGCGTCTTGCATTGCATGCATGACTTGCTCGTTGGCCGTCCGATAGCGTCTGCTTCGGGCGCCTTTGTATCCCTTGGCCCGGTCGAGGACCTTCTTGTGCGACTTCTTCGCCTGCACGGCGCGTTTCGTTCGTGCCATTACATACCTCCTGGGCCTTCAGCGTCCGAGCAGCTTCTTGGCGGTCTTCTGATCGCCCGGGGCCAGCTCGACATCACCGGACCTGCGTCGGAAGGTGTTCTTGCCCTTGGAGAGCCGGTAGTGCCCGCGGCCTGATTGCCGGCGCATGTACTTGCCGGAGCCGGTCACTTTGATGCGCTTCTTCGCGCCACTGTGTGTCTTCATCTTTGGCACAGGGACCTCCTGTTGCTTTCAGTTCTGTTCGTGGGTCTCGCTGGAGGTCTTGCTCCTCCGGTCGGGGGCCAGCACCATGGTCATGCTCCGGCCCTCCAACTTTGGCGTCTGTTCGACTGCACCGACATCGGATAGCTCCTCCGAGAGGCGATCGAGCAATTCCTTGCCGAAGCTCGGGCGCTCCTGTTCACGGCCGCGAAACCGGATCGTCACTTTGACCTTGTCACCGTCTTCGAGGAACTCGTGGGCCTTTCGACGTGTGATATCGAAGTCGTGCTCACCGATCCGCACCTTCATGCGGAGCTCTTTGATGGTGGTCTTGGTCTGCTTCTTCCGAGCCTCTCGAGCCTTGACCGACTGCTCGTACTTGTACTTCCCGTAATCCATGAGACGGCACACCGGTGGTTTGGCGTTGGGTGCCACCTCGACGAGGTCCAGATCGAGCTGTTCTGCAAGCCACATGGCCTCGTTCAGTTTCTTGATGCCGATCTGCTCGCCATCGGGTGCGATGACCAGTACTTCTTTGGCCCTTATCGCACCATTCACGCGGAGCTCGTTGATGCTGCTACCTCCTGTTGATTGCAGTCAAAAAAACAGCAGGCGGGAGCCTGCTGCAGATGGATGAAACGTAAGCGCCTTCGATGCGTCTTCGATTCGGTGACCACGGCTCGCCTCGACATCCCGGGTTCGGGATGGGCGGCCGGGTGGGGAAGCAGCAGCTTCCGCTCTTGCCTTTGGTTGTGGTCGGCAGGATACCAGCCGGAATAGGGCATGCGATATCGAATGATCAAGCCGATCCGAGTCGACGCAATGCGTTGGCCGTGGTCACGGCGGCTTCTGCCGCCTCCCAGCCCTTGTTCGAGGGACCGGGCTGAGCGCGCTCCACGGCGTGATCGTATTCGTTCACGGCAAGGATCGCGTTGGTGACCGGGACGCCGGTGTCGAGCGCCACCCGGGATATGCCGGCGGTGGATTCCCGAACGACGATCTCGTAGTGATCGGTGTCGCCTCTGATGATCGTGCCGATGGCCACCACGGCGTCACAGCCCTGGGCGATGAGGGCGCCGGCCGCTATCGGTAGCTCGAGGGCGCCGGGGACATGCAAGACAACGATGTCATCGACACCCAACTCCTCCAACCTCGTCTCGGCTCCCGCGAGGAGCCGGTCGGTGATCGATTGATTCCACTTGGCCACGGCGATACCGACCATCAATCCCTGCCCATCGGGATCCGGCTCGACGCGGCGCGTCATGCCCCGGCGCCGAGATCCATCTGGTGTCCCATGCGGAGCGCCTTTGCCTTGAGATAGTCGCGGTTCTCGTCATTGGGGTCGATGGCCAAGGGGACCTGTTCGAGGATCGTGAGGCCGTACCCCTCGATCCCTACCCTCTTCTTCGGGTTGTTGGTCATCAGTCGCATCGATCTCACACCGAGGTCGTAGAGAATCTGGGCGCCGACCCCATAGTCCCGAGCGTCGACGGGAAGGCCCAGGTTCACATTTGCATCGACCGTGTCCAGGCCCTCGTCCTGCAATCTGTAGGCGGCCAGTTTGTGGAGAAGCCCGATTCCCCTGCCCTCGTGGCCGCGGATGTATAGGACGACTCCCCTGCCCTCCTCGGCGACACGCTGCAGTGCCAGGTCGAGCTGGTCGCCGCAATCGCATCGAAGGCTCCCGAACACGTCGCCGGTCAGGCACTCGGAGTGAACCCGGGTGAGGACGGATTCGCCATCTCCCATCTCGCCCATGACCAGGGCGATGTGCTGCCGGTCATCGACGAGTGAGCGGTAGCCGACAGCGGTGAACGTTCCGTGCGCGGTCGGGATTCTCGCCTCCACGACGCGCTCCACCAACTTTTCGGAGTGTCGTCTCAGGGCGATGAGGTCGGCGATGGTTCCGATGAGAAGGTCGTGCTCACGTGCAAAGACGGTCAGCTCGGGCAGACGGGCAACAGACCCGTCGTCATTCATGACTTCCGCCAGGACGCCTGAGGGGTAGTGACCGGCCATCTCGGCGAGGTCGACGGCAGCCTCGGTGTGACCTGCCCGCTTCAGGACGCCTCCTGGCTCGTATCGGAGAGGGTAGAGATGGCCTGGGCGGGCCAGGTCGTCAGGTTTGGTCTCGGCGTCGATCAGCGTCTTGATCGTCTTCCAGCGATCGGCCGCCGAGATGCCGGTGGTCGTGCCATCCCTGGCATCGATGCTGACCGTGAAGGCCGTGCGGCGAACATCGGTGTTCTTGGCAACCATCATCGGGAGGTCCAGCTCGTCGAGCCTCTCCCCCACGATGGGCATGCAGATGATCCCGCTGGTGTGTCGGAGCATGAATCCAACTTGTTCGACCGTCACGGCGTCGGCGGCGACGATCAGATCGCCCTCGTTCTCGCGGTCCTCGTCGTCGACCATGATCACCATCTCGCCACGGCCGATCGCGGCGATCACGTCTTCGATTGGTGCAAAGGTCATTGGCGGCCCGCCTCTAGGAGCCTCTCCACGTATTTGGCGAGGACATCGACTTCAAGGTTGACGGTGTCACCGGGTTTCCGCAAGCCCAACGTCGTCACCTCGAGAGTGTGTGGTATCACCGCGACCTCGAAGCCGTCCTCCTCAACCCTGGCCACGGTCAGGCTTATTCCGTCGACCGTGACCGAGCCCTTTTCGACGAGATACTTCAACAGGCTGCGTGGTGCCTGAATGGCGACGACTCTGCTGTCCCCGGATGGGGTGATGCCTTCCACTGTCCCGACACCGTCGACGTGGCCTTGGACGATGTGACCATCGAACCGGCCATCGGCAGGCATCGGAAGCTCCAGATTCACTTCTTCGCCTTCGACCAAGTCGCCGAGATTGGTGCGACTCAGGGTCTCGGGGATGATTTCCAGGGTCACCGTGCCGGGAGACGTCTCAACGGCGGTCAGACAGACGCCATTGACTGATATCGAATCGCCCATTGCCAGATGTCGAGGTTGCCCGTGTCGATGGTGATTCTGGTCAAGGCCTCGCCGGCCTCCCGGCCGGTGACCTGACCTTTGGACTCGATGATCCCGGTGAACATCTATTCGAACTCCAGACGGACGTCGGCCCCTATGCGGCGGACATCGGTGATGGCCACTGTGCCCAGGTCGCTCATCGTCGCAAAATCCCCGGCAAAAGGCGACAGGCCCTTGCCTCCGCCAATCCGCCCGGCGACATAGACGACACCCTTGTTCACCAGACCCGCCCGCCACCACGCGGCGGCCAGGATCGGGCCGCCCTCCAGTAGCAAGTCGAGAAACCCCGCCTCGGCGAGAGCCCGCGCCGTGGAGGCGGGATCCGGCACCGCACCACCCTCCACGACGACCAGCTCTCCCGAGGGGATCGAGATGTCACGTGTGCTCACCACGATCGGGTCGCGCTGCCAGAGTCGCCGGTCGTGGGGCAGTTCGCCGACCCCGGCCACGATCACGGGGCTCGGCTGCGTCTCGGGTTCCGGCTCGGTGCGCGCCGTGAGCAGTGGGTCGTCCGATCGCAGGGTGCCGGCCCCCACCACGACTGCATCGGCCTCGGCCCTGAGACGATGTGCGTCCTCCCGAGCCTCCTCTGAAGTTATCCACTGCGACGACGAGTCGAGGGCCGCCACGGAGCCATCCAGCGTCATCGCCCATTTCAACGTGATCCGAGGCAGACCGGATCGACGATGCCGGAAATACCCGGGATCGAGCTGCTCGTACTCGTCGCCTGGGAGGACGTCCACTCGTATCCCTGCGTCGCGGAGCCAGGAGACGCCTGACCCCGACACCCGCTCATCCGGGTCGATGGCGCCCACGACGACTCTGGCAACCTGGGAAGTGGCAATGGCGCTCACACAGGGTGGTGTTCGCCCATAGTGGCTACAAGGCTCCAGCGTCACGTAGAGAGTCCCTCCCTTCGCTCCCGCCCCGGCTTGATCGAGCGCGACCACTTCGGCATGTGGCTCTCCCGGGCCTCGATGTGAGCCGGTCGACACGACCTCACCGGTCTCGGCTACGAGGACGGCGCCGACTCTCGGGTTCGGGTGGGGGTGGTCGTGTCTTGCCGCATCCATGGCGCGACGCATCAAGGCGTCGTCACCGGTGGGGGTCATCTAGTTGCCGCGGCGGTCGATGCGGTAGGTGGAGCCCTGCTGCTTCTTGGCGAATTCCTTCATTTCCACCGCAATCGCCGACGCCTCCCATTGTGTGGAGATCTCTCGCACGTCGGTGGACGCTACACCGAGAGAGAGGGACACCACCGGGAAGGCAAAACGCTCCCCCCGGCGATCGATCACCTCGATGTAGCCGCGAAGGGCGTCAGCGGTGTCGTACAGGTCGAGGATGCCGTCGTCGAAACGCTCGATGACCTCTTTGCAGAAGGGCTCGGCCACCTCGGGTGGGATGATGGCGACGAAGTCGTCACCACCGATGTGCCCGACGAATGCACCGGTGATGCCGAGGCTGTCGGCGGCGTCGTTGAAGCACTTGGCGCAGAATCGGATGACCTCGTCTCCGCGCATGAAGCCATAGTGGTCGTTGAAGGCCTTGAAGTTGTCCAGGTCGCCGTGGACGAGGGCGAAGTCACGACCGGACGCGATCCGCTCTTCCACCTCACCCGTGATCTTGAAGTTGCCAGGCAGGCCCGTGAGCGGTGACAGGTCCCTTGCCGCCTGTGTGCGACGGACCACCGCCCGAACCCTCGCCACCAGCTCGTTGATGTCGAAGGGCTTGGTGATGTAGTCGTCGGCGCCCAGCTCGAGACCACGAACCCGGTCCTCGGGCAGTCCGCGTGCGGTGAGCAGGATGATCGGGATGTTTCCGGTCGATGCCTGGCTGCGGAGTCGATGCAGCGCGGTCAGGCCATCCATGCGTGGCATCATGATGTCGAGCACGATCACATGTGGTGGGGTGGCGGTCGCCTTCTGCAAGGCATCCTCCCCATCGACGGCGGTCTCCACTTCGAAGCCCTCGAGCTCGAAGTTGACTTGCACCACCGCAAGGATGTCCGGATCGTCGTCCGCAATCAGGACCCGTTCAGTCATTCTCTTCTATTGCCCTTCTGAGTTCGGCGACAGCCGCTGGCGGATCCGCGGCACCGAATATGGCCGACCCGGCCACCAAGACACTCGCTCCCGCCTCGACGGCGAGACGAGCGGATTCGTGCGCGATTCCTCCGTCGATCTCAATATCGGTAGGGAAACCACGGTCCTCAACCCATTCTCGTGCCTGTTCCACCTTGCGGAGCACTTCCGGTATGAATGACTGGCCGCCGAACCCGGGCTCGACGGACATCACCAGGACCGCCGAGCAGAGCTCGACAAATGGGGCCACCGCCTCGAATGGCGTTTGGGGGTTGATGACCAGTCCAAAGTCCAGACCGAGCTCGGCGGCGTGTTTGGCCGGCCTTGCGGGGTCTGGCATTGCTTCGATGTGCATCGTGACGAGGTCGGCACCGGCGTCTGCCAATTCGGCGAGATATGCATCGGGATTGGTGGTCATGAGATGGCAATCGAAATAGAGCCGGCTGACCTTTCGAATCGAGGCGATCACCGGGATCCCAAATGAGATATTGGGCACGAAATGACCATCCATGACGTCCAGGTGAAGCCAATCGACAACCGGCTCGACCCGGGCAATCTCTTCACCGAGACGGGCGAAGTCAGCCGCGAGTAGCGAGGGTGCGATCTTCACTGCCGTCACCGGCCAGAGTGTAAGGAGACCGTCCACCAATTCCTGTTCAAGCCTCGAAGACCGAGATGAACATGCCGTCGGTCCCCGTGAGGTGCGGTGCGAGAAGACGGCCCTTACCCCATATCGTCCCAGGCCCGTCCGCCGGTTTCATGTCGAACGGGTCCACGATCTCGATCGTCTCCTCCGGCGTGATGGTGCACACCGAGTAGACGAGCCTTCCTCCCGGGGCGACCAACTCGATTGCCCTGGCGAGCAGACGTTTCTGCAGGTCGGCGAGAGCCACGACGTCGTCGTGTCCGATCCGGAGCCGGATCTCCGGACGTCTCCGCAACGTGCCAAGGCCGCTGCAAGGGGCATCGAGGAGCACCCGGTCGAAGGTGCGGGGCGGAAATGGGGGCTTGGTGGCATCGGCTATCACCCAATGCGCTCCTGGTGCGCGTCTGGCTGCGGCAACGACACGTCGTCGATGCTTGTCCGTCGCCACCACGAGCCCTTCAGGGCCGACCTGGTCGAGGAGATGGAGCGTCTTGCCACCAGGTGCGGCGGCAAGATCGATCGCGCTCGATTCCCGGCCCGGCGTCGAGGGTGTTCCCCACGGCGATCGAGGCGGCATCCTGGATCACGGCGCCCGGCGGGAGGGGGCCGGGCTCCAGCTCGAGGGCACCCCGTATCCCGGCGAAGCCCGGCTCCGGATTCTCTCGGACGCGCGCTATCCGCTCCGGCTCGCGCGCCGAAGAGCGTGCGAACCCATCGACTTCGTCGTGGGACCAATGGCGGGCGAGCGAGGCGGTGAGCCATTCGGGCAAGGTCAGACCGGTATCTGCCGGCTTTGGCTCGCGGGCAATCCGTCGGAGCACCGCATTGGCGAAGCCGGCCGCCTTCGGGTTCGCCCTCCGAACCAGATCGACCCCGGCACTCACCGTGATCGGATCGGGCGTGTCTCCATAGGCCAGCTCGAAGGCCGAGATTCGCAGGCGGTCCCTGACCTCGTCGTCGAGGTCGTTGCGGTCCGCAGCGGCTTCGACTCGTGCATCGATGATCTCGAGATGACGGAGCACGCCAAAGGTCAAGGCCTTGAGGCGGGCACGATCGGACGCGTCCAGGTCCTTGCCGATTTGGTCGGTCAAGACGTTGGAGTATGCCCCGGAGCGAAGCACCCGACCGACGACATCGGCGGCCAAGGCCCTGGCAAGGAGCGGATCGGTCACCGGGACAGCATGGCAGGGGTCGAGGTGGGCGATGTCGTGTCGGCCAGTGAGGCGTTGAGCGGGCCTGCCATCGGGCCACGGCCTCGCTGACGGTGCCTAACCCAACACACCGGTCTGGCGATCACGTCCCCTGAGCCAGGCAGCTCCTGTCATGGTCTTCTTGCCTGCCGGCCTGATCTCGACCAGCTCCACTCCCCCATCGGCAAAACCGGCAACCAAACGGTCATCCACCGCCACCCATCGACCCGGCTCCGGCACCGACCCATCTGCGCGTGCCCGGATCACCTGTGTCGTTTGGCCATCGATCACCAGCGTGGCGGCCGGCTCCGGTGAGAGCCCGCGCACACGGTTGACCGCTTCGGCGGCGGTCCAATCGATCCGTATCGGACGGTCGGACGATTCGAGTTTGGAGGCGTAGGTGAGACCTTCATCGCTCTGGTCCACGGGCTCCATGATCCCGGACGTGTAGTCGGGGATGACGTTGACAATCAGCCGGGCGCCCAGACCCGCCAACCGGGTGGTCAGCTCTCCCCTGGTCTCGTCGTGGCGAATGTCGACGCCCTGGGCAGTCAACACCGGCCCCGTGTCCAGACCCTCGTCCAGACGAATAACAGTCACCCCGGTCATGGTGTCACCCGTCATCAAGGCTCGAGCCACCGGCGCCGCTCCACGCCAGCGTGGGAGAAGTGAGAAGTGGACATTGAGAAAGCCGAGTTTTGGAATCTCCAAGACTTCTGGCCGCAGCAACCTTCCGTAGGCGACGACGACGGCCAAATCCAAGGGAGCAACTTCAGTCAGGGCCTGACGCAAGGCGGCGGCATCGCCAGGTACCGACACGGGCATACCCATTTCCACCGCCGCTGTCCTCACCGGGGTCGGTGCGGGTGTCTTCGACCTTCCCTTGGGTCGATCGGGTTGGGTGATCACCTGGACCACGTCGAAGGTTGCGGCCAAAGTCGTCAGGGTGGGTACGGCGGCCACCGGCGAACCGAGGAAGGCGACGCGGGTCATTCGAGTGCGGCCAGCCCCAACGCCTGGTCACGCAAATCCTTCAACGCCTTCTTTCGTGTGGGACGATCGAGACGGTCAATCAGCAGCTTCTGATCGAGATGGTCTATTTCGTGTTGGAGGACCCGGCCCAAGAGCCCATCGCCCGCGTATTCCACCTCGTTCCAGTCGAGATCCATCGCTTTGACCCTGGCGAAGCCGGGTCTCGTGATCTCCCACCAGTATCCGGGCACAGAGAGGCATCCCTCCTCATGCACCCACTCGCCGCTGGTCTCGACGATCACCGGGTTGATCATCACCCTCGGGCCCAGCTCGTCCTGGGCGTCGAACACGGCGATCTTTCTGGCGACACCGATCTGATTGGCCGCCAGCCCGACACCCGGTGCCTCGTACATGGTCTCGATCATGTCCTGGACCAGAGTCCTCACCACGTCGTCGACATAGGTGACCTCCTTGGTCTCCAGGCGAAGGACCGGATCACCAAAGGTCCGGATCGGATAGATGGCCATGTCAGCGACGACTCTAAACGGTGTCCCGAATTCACCAGTTGGCCGCTGCGGGAAGCGGGCTCTTGCACGTGGCACTCACAAGTCGATCGGATCGGCGTCGATCCGCACGGTGACACCACCATCGCGCCAACGTTGCACCGTGGGCCGGAGCGCCGTCTTCATCTTCCCCAGACTCCCCTGAGCGAGCCAGCGTGAACCTTGCCCCGAGTTGGCCGGCCCCATCACGGTTTGGTCTCCTAGCGCCCTCAACTCTTCGTCTATGGCTGATGGATCGACTTCACCGCGTGTCTCGACCGCCATCATCTCCACCGCCGGCGGAAAGCCCAGCCGCGCCCGGTCGGCGAGTTGTGCTTCCAAATAGGGCTGTGGATCGCCGCGACGGAGAGTCGCGACCAGTGGTGAGTCGGGGAGCGACGTCTGGACCATCATTCTCCGCCCTCTGCCCGACCGGAGCGAGTTGGCTACCCGGGCCAGTATCCGCAGAGCCTCCTCTCCGGTTCGATAATCGTGACCCAGGAGCAGGCCGTCGGTGTCTGCCACCACAACCAGGTCTGTCGGGCGGAGCGCTGCCAGATCCCGCTCTGTGCCGACCTCCACCGGTCGATTCGTCGGCGCCAACGCCGCCTGTTCCCTCCCGACTCTGCGATTCAACTCTGCCACCAGACGCTCCGGCGGTGAGGCCATCGCCTCGAATTCCGTGCCGCCGCACGCATCGCACGGCCCGGTCGGGTGTCCGCAGCGCCGACATACCTCTTCGCGACCGACCTTCGAGCCGCATTGGGAGCACACCCGGATGTGCCGGCACCTGGCGCAACGCATCGACGATTCGGAGACGCGGCGATGGGTGAACACGAACGTCTGGCCTCCCGCTTCCGTGGTTGCGCGGATGGCGACGATCGCCCGCTCGGCCAGCGGTCCCGATCCCGGCTGCTCCTCACGCCGGTCGACCACCTCGACCAGGGGCCACGCCCGGCCACTCGTCTTGAGGATCTCCGGCCCGGCCGCCAGTGTCTCGACAGAGGGTGTTGGGCCGAGGAAGGCCACGGTGAATCCCTCCACTTTGGCTCGGGTGCCTATCACCTCACGAACGTGGAGGGTCGGGGTTTGCCGGTCCTTCATGGCTCGACGCCCCTCTTCGAGGATCACGGCGAGACCAAGGGAAGGTACCGGCCACGTGGCCACCCTTGGCGTTCCGACGAGCAGGCGAGCTGGTGCCTGGCAGTCGGACCAGGCCGTGGTCAGCTCCTTTGCGGAATCGCCCGCGGCCAGGGTCGGCGGCATCCCGAGGTCTCCAGCACCTTCAGCCACGAAAGTGGCTTCGGCGACGGTCGACGCAATGATCATCACCGAGCGCCCCGAGAGCAGCACCTCTCTCAGAGGCCGTATCCAGTTCAGGTCTTGCCAAGGGCCGATGATCGCCACCGGAGGCCGTCTTCGGTGGCTGATGATCCCGGAGACGACCCGGGCGAGGGCGTGAGAACTCGGTTCTGTCTTAGCTGCCGCCCAAACCGGGCTCGAGCTCGGACTGCCGGGAAGGTTGGGTGGTGCCGCGCGTTCGAGGAGAACGGAGAGGGGGGCAACGTAATGATGCGACGCCCACGACAAGGAACGAAAGAGCTCGGCATCGAAGATCGGAATCTCGGAGGAGACCGCTGCGATCTCCTTGAGCCCCTCTTTCGGCGAGCCCGTCTCCACGACGAAACCACGAGTCCTTCGTCCCGAGAGTGGCACCCGGACGATGATCCCGGGTTGGATCAAATCATCGAGATGCTCCGGGATCGAGTACCAAAACCCTTTGTCGACCGAAAACGTCGGTACTGCCGGTACGACCCGAGCCGAGCGTTTGCTCAGAGGCCGGCTGCTCCTCGTATCTCATCGACCTTGTCCAGCTCCTCCCAGCTGAACCCGGCGCGTCCGAAGTGGCCGTAACTGGCGGTCGGGCTGAATATCGGACGTCGGAGATCGAGCCGTTCGATGATGGCTGCTGGGCGGAAGTCGAAGACCTCGCGGACGATCTCCTCTATGTCCTGTGGTGAGACGGTCTCGGTGTCGAAGGTCTCGACATGGATCGAGAAGGGCTCGGGCTGGCCTATCGCGTAGGCGATCTGGATCTCGAGCTTTCGCGCCAACCCGGCAGCGACGAGATTCTTCGCCGCCCATCTCGCCGCATACGAGGCGGACCGGTCCACCTTCGTGGCGTCCTTGCCGGAGAAGGCCCCTCCACCGTGTCTTGCATATCCCCCATAGGTGTCCACGATGATCTTGCGTCCCGTCAGCCCGGTGTCCGCGACCGGCCCACCGATTTCGAAGCGACCGGATGGGTTGAAGATGAACTCGATCGGCGACTCCATCAGTCGCTCGGGGATCACATCCGCGACGACCACCTGAAATACATCGTCCGCCATCTCCTCTTGGCTCTTGCCCGGCGCATGATGTGTGGAGATCAGGATCTTCTCGACCGCAACGGGCCGCTCTCCTTCGTATCTGACCATCACCTGAGTCTTTGCATCGGGTCTCAGATATGGGAGTTTCTCGCTCTTTCGAACCTCGGCGAGCCGCTCGGCCATCCGGTGAGCGAGTCGAATCGGCAGGGGCATGAGCTCCTCGGTCTCATCGACGGCGAAGCCGAACATGAGGCCCTGATCCCCGGCGCCCATGTCGCGGTCCACACCGGCGGCGATGTCCGGGCTCTGTGGCCTGACGAGATTCTGGATCTCGATATGGTCGGCGGCGAAGCCCGGATCGAAGCCGTTGTAGCCGATCCGATCCACGGTCGAGCGAACGATTGGGTCGATCTCGGGGATGGCGTTCTCGGAGATCTCGCCGCCCACGACGGCCAGATTGGTGGTCACGAACACCTCACATGCGACTCTGGCCATGGGGTCTGCCGAGAGTGCGGCGTCGAGCACCGAGTCCGATATCGCATCTGCGACCTTGTCCGGGTGTCCCTCGGTGACGGACTCGGATGTGAAGTACCAGCGCCTCATGTCGGCCGCAGGTTAAACCTGGCGTGCGAGATGGGCGCCAACACCGTCGAAGATGGCTGCGGCGACCTCGGACTTGGACATGAGAGGAAGCTCATCCACATCACCATCGGGCCAAATGAGAGTGACACGGTTGGTGTCCGTGCCAAAGCCTGAGCCCGGCTCGGTCACATCGTTGTACACCATGAGATCGACGGTCTTGCGACGGGCCTTCTCGATCGCCCGGTCGATCCCTGCGGTTTCGGCTGCGAAGCCGACGACGAATGGCCGAGTATCGCGTCCGACCACCGAGCCCAGGATGTCGGGTGTCGGCTCGAGGTCAATCCGTTCTAGCCCGTCACTCCGCGAGATCTTCTGGTCAGAGGAGCCTCTTGGCCTGAAATCGGCCACGGCCGCAGCCATGACGGCGATGTCCGGGGTGACCGAGTCGACTGCGTCCAGCATCTCCTGGGCTGTGTCCACCCGGATCACTTTGACGGCCGGGTGGGCAGGCCGGTCCGAGGTCGTGACCAGCGTCACCTGATAGCCCCTCCGGGATGCTTCGTCGGCCAGGGCATGCCCCATCTTCCCCGATGAGCGATTGCCCAGATATCGCACCGGATCAACTGGCTCTCTCGTCCCACCCGCCGTGATCAGGACATGACGACCCTGACCATCACCGGTGAGGAGCTGCTCTGCGGCTTCGACGATCTCCTCCGGCTCGGCAACCCGGCCAACCCCCACGTCTCCCCCGGCCAGACCGCCCTCGTTCGGGCCGACCAGGTGGTAACCGAAGTCGGCGAGGCTCTGGATGTTTCTCCTTGTCGCAGGGTGCTCCCACATCTCGGTGTGCATCGCCGGAGCCACCAACACCGGCGCCCTGGTCGCCAGGACGATGGCCGAGATCAGATCGGAGGAGACTCCAGCTGCGATCCTCCCGATGGTGGCTGCTGTCGCCGGTGCGATCACGACGAGCTCGGCGAATCGAGCCAGGTCGGTGTGTGGGGAAACGGAGTCCTGTCCGAAGAGCGACGTGACCGGCTGACGACCGGTGATGGCAGCGAAAGTCTGGGGGCCTACGAATTCCTGGGCGGACTCACTCATCGCCACTCGCACGTCTGCACCGTTTTCGACCAGTCGACGGGCCAGATACGCGGATTTGTAGGCGGCTACACCGCCCGAGACGCAGAGCAGGACGCGGCGGCCCTGGAGCATCAGCCCTCGGCGGTGTCGACCGAGACCTTGCCCTCGGCGATCTCTTCCATGGCGATGGTGAGGGGCTTGCGAGAGAGCGAATGGACCTGGGGCGGCACGAACTCGCCAAAACCGACACCCAGCTGGTGGAAGTAGCTGTTGATCTGACGGGCTCGTCTGGAGGCAACTACCACCGTGGCAAAGCGGTTGCCGATTTGGTCAATGACGTCTTCGATCTTCATGGGATCCTTTTCGGGGGATGGCTACAGGGTAGACGATCAGGCTGCCGTAACCAGCCTCACGATCTCCGCGACCGCAATCTCGAGGTCATCATTCAGGACCACGTGATCAAAGAGCCCCGGTGCCTCCTCCAGTTCCTGGCGGGCGATCTCCAGCCGATCCTCTATATCCTCGTCCGACGTGTCGCCCCTTCTCCTCAGTCGTAGCTCCAACTCGTCGAGCGACGGGGGCTGGACGAAGAACATCACCGCCTCGGGATGGTGCTCTCGAATCTGACGTGCGCCCTGGATCTCGATCTCCAGGACGACATCCCTCCCGGCAGCCAGCGCCGCTTCGATCGGAGCGCTTGGGGTTCCGTAGTAGCGGTTGTTGTACGTCGCCCACTCCAGCAGATCGCCGTTTTCGATCATCTCCTCGAAGTCACGTCTCGAGATGAACGAGTAGTGGATCCCGTGACGCTCGCCAGGCCTGGGCAACCGAGTCGTCACCGATGTGGAGAAGTCGGCATCTATGCGATTCAGCAGCTCTCTGACGATGCTGGACTTGCCCGACCCGGACGGGCCGGATATCACCAGAAGACGACCTGCCACTTCAGGAGAACTCGGCCAGCAGGGCCTCTTTCTGCTTGTCGCCGAGCCCCCGGATCCGCCGGTTGTCGGCTATGCCGAGCGATTCCATCAAACGCTTCGCCTTGATCTTGCCCACACCGGGCATCGAGGCGATGACTCGCTCAACCTTCAGGCCGGCGAGGATGTGATCGGTCTCCGCTTTCGCGACCAACTCGGACAGACGGAGCGAGCCGGTCTTCAACAATTCTTTGGCCTCGGCGCGGACCCGGCGAGCCTCGGCTGCCTTGGCCAGGGCTGCCGCTCTCTGTTCATCAGTCAGCTGGGGTGGTTGTGCCATTGTCCTCACTAGGTCGACGGACGGACCATAGCGACCATTCAGCGGGTCAAGTGGCGGAAAGCGCCGCCTCGATTTCCGCGTTGATCGCCCGTGCCGCCGCCACCGGATCGGCGGCCATGGTGATCGGTCGACCCACCACGATGAGATCGGCCCCGGCGTCGACCGCCACGGCCGGTGTGGCGACGCGAGCCTGGTCATCATTGTCGGCTCCGGCCGGTCGGATACCCGGGGTGATGATGGCGAGATCAAGGGCGAGAGCCTTGACCGATCTCGCCTCGGTGACTGCACAGACAACTCCCTCCACCCCGCAGTCGGCAGCCATGGCCGCGAGCCGGGACACCTGTGTCGATGCGGGCAGCCCGATCCCCTGTTCAGTCAGTTCCTCATCGGTCATGGATGTGAGGACGGTCACCGCAAGCACACCGGCAGACTTCGAGGTCCCATCATGAAGGCCATCGACCGCTGCCTTCATCATCTCCATGCCGCCTGCGGCATGGACCGTGACCCAACGCGCCCCGCGCTCGCCGAGACGGCGTATCGCGTTGGCGACGGTGTTCGGTATGTCGTGAAGCTTGGCATCGGCGAATATCGGTAGGCCGAGATCGGCGATGTCGGTGATGATCTCCGGCCCCTCCCCCATGAGGAGCTCGAGACCGACCTTGAAGCCCGCCACTTCGCTCCGGAGGGGCCGGGCAAGGGCGACGGCCCGTTCCCGAGTCGGCACGTCGAGAGCGACGAGAATGCGGCTCACCAGGCTTCCACCGATCCGGTCATGGCATCGACCGATTTCATTTCCAAGCGGTCCATCTCACTGATGAGCTCCCTGGAGATCCGCGAGCCGGCCTTCGGCTCGCTGAGCAAGACCGTCCCCAGTCCGACCGCCGAGGCTCCCGCGAGGAGGTATTCGACGACATCGGTGCCATTGGTGACGCCCCCGCATCCGACGATCGGGAGATCAGGCATCGCCTGTGAGACCTCGTATACACATCTCATCGACATGGGCTTGAGCCCGGGCCCGCTGTAGCCCCCGAAGCCTCCGCTGAGGATTGGGCGCCTGGTCTCGACATCGATGCCAAAGCCGAGGGCGGTGTTGGTCAGCGTCACGAAGCTCGCACCCGCCTCTCTACATGCCCTCGCCACCGCCACGATGTCGGGTGTGTTGGGTGAGAGCTTGGCACCGATAGGCACTGTGCTGACGTCGACGACGGCTTTCAACACGGCGGCGGACCGATCCGGGTCCATGGAGAACATCCGGCCGTCGTCGAGGTTCGGGCATGACAGATTCACCTCTACCGCCCGAATACCTGCCCCGGCCAGGGAGTGTGACACGGCTGCATACTCCTCCGGCGTGGTTCCAACCGCCGAGCCCCACACTTCAATGTCGAGCTTCGACAACTTCTGGGGGACACTTTGCAGCCAGGTCTCGACGCCCGGATTTTGGATCCCGATGCCGTTGAGCATGCCGGTCCTCACCGGGGCCAGACGAGGCGGTGGTCTCCCTTCCCAAGCCGTGGGGGCGACCGACTTGGCCACGGCAGCGCCGAATGGGGTGACGTCGGCCACGGTGGCCCACTCCCAGACCGATCCCACGGTGCCCGAGGCGGCGATCAGGGGCGATCGGAGAGTCAACGGGCCCAATCGGGCCCTCAAGCGCTCTGATGCCATTCCTGGAGGCTCCTGGGGCGCAGGATGGCCCCGGGGCCGGCGCGCAGACTGCGGGCGACTGCGAGTCCACCCTGGATGGTTGTGACACACGGTATGGAATGGACCCTCGCCGCCCTCCGAATCGTCCTGCCATCGCTTCGCGCCCTCCCACCTCTCGGCGTGTTGATGACGAGTTGGATCTCACCGTCCTCGAGCCGCTCTCCGATGTCGCGCGGGCCTTCACCGATCTTGTTCACCGGGTCGGCATCGATGGCATGGTGACGGAGGTAACGAGAGGTCCCCTTCGTGGCGACGAGATCGAATCCCAGCATCGTGAATGCTTGGGCAACGGCCAGGCCCATCGGCTTGTCACGGTCGGCGAAAGAGAGGAACACCCGCCCCCGGGTTGGCAGAATGTGCCCGGCGGCGAGGAGCGCTTTTGCGAAGGCGACGCCGACATCGGAGCCAATCCCCATCACCTCACCTGTTGCACGCATCTCGGGGCCCAGCACGGAGTCTTCCTCCGGGAAGCGATCCCAGGGCAGGACTGCATTCTTGACCGCGACGAAATCCATCTTGGGCGTGTCGATGCCGAGCATCCCTTCGGTCCGCAGATCCTCGATGGATGCTCCCATCATCACCCGGGCAGCAACCCGGGCGAGAGGGACACCGGTCGCCTTGCTTATGAAGGGAACGGTGCGGCTCCCTCTCGGGTTCGCCTCCAGCACGTAGACGTCATCACCTTTGACCGCGAACTGGAGGTTGATCAAACCGCGCACTCCGAGGGCGGAGGCCACCTCGCGGGTGGCCCTCAGTATCTCCTTGTGGGCCTCGTCCGAGATCGTGGGCGGCGGGGTGACACAATCGGAGTCTCCCGAGTGGACACCGGCTTCTTCGACATGTTCCATCACTCCCCCCAGGAGCAACTCGGAACCATCGAACACCGCATCGACGTCGACCTCGACTGCTGCCTCCAGGAAGCGATCGATCAGGATCGGTGACCCGGTGAGCTCGGGGTCCGCCTCGCCGTACAACTCCCGCACGTAGTCGGTCAACTCTTCGATGTTGTAGATCACCCGCATCTTGCGCCCACCCAGGACGAAAGACGGGCGAACCATGACCGGTAGGCCGACTTGATCGACCACATCGGCCGCTTCGCTGGCGGACGTGGCCGAACCGGCTGGTGGCTGGCGGAGACCCAGCCCCCGGCAGAGCTCGGCAAACTGCTCGCGATCCTCCGCCAGGGCTATGGAAGCCGGGGACGTCCCGGCGATGGGGACCCCGGCGTCATGCAACGCCTGGGCCAGGTTGAGTGGGGTTTGGCCTCCGAGCTGGACGATGACCGCCTCGGGTGTCTCCGCTTCGATGACCGCGAGCACGTCTTCGATGTCGAGCGGCTCGAAATAGAGGCGATCTGAGGTGTCGTAATCGGTGGACACCGTCTCGGGGTTGCAGTTGACCATCACGGTCTCATAGCCGGCGTCACGCAAGGCGAACGAGGCATGGACACAGCAGTAGTCGAACTCGATCCCCTGCCCGATCCGATTTGGTCCCGAGCCAAGGACCACCACACGTGGCTTATCGGCGGGAGGGACCTCCGACTCGTCCTCGAACGTCCCGTACATGTATGGGGTGAAGGCCTCGAACTCGGCGGCGCATGTGTCCACCGTCTTGTAGGTCCTCGTAATGGCGTGGTCACCCCGCCTCTTGCGCACATCGCCTTCGTCGAGGCCCCAGAGATGGGCCAACTGCCGATCTGAGAACCCGTAGCGCTTGGCTTCCAACATTCGATCGCGATCGTCGGGCCCGGCGTTCTCGATTTCACTTCTGACCTCTTCGATCTCGGCGATCTGATCCACGAACCAAGGATCGATGCTGGAGAGTGAGGCGACCTTTTCGACCGTCCAGCCACGGCGGAGACCTTCTGCGACCGCAAATATCCGATCGGGCCTGGGCACGGTGATCGCTTTCTCGAGGTCGGGATCACTCAGCTCACGATGTGTGTGCTCGGCAGGATCGGCGTTCAGGCCGTGTCGGCCGTTCTCCATGCTCCGCAGCGCCTTCTGCAACGCCTCGGGGAAGGTGCGCCCGATCGACATGGCCTCGCCGACGCTCCGCATCGACGTGCCCAACTCGGTCGGTGCGGAGGGGAACTTGGCGAAATCGAACCTCGGCACCTTGACCACCACGTAGTCGAGCGCGGGCTCGAAGGAGGCCGGCGTGGCCCCCGTGATGTCGTTGGCGATCTCGTCCAGGGTGAACCCGACTGCCAGCAGAGCGGCGATCTTTGCGATGGGAAAGCCCGTGGCTTTCGAAGCCAGTGCCGACGATCGGCTCACTCTCGGGTTCATCTCGATCACCAGGCGCCGCCCGGTCTCGGGATCCACCGCGAACTGCACGTTCGATCCGCCGGTCTCGACTCCGATCGCCCTGAGCACCTTGATCCCGTCGTCGCGCATCTCCTGGTACTCACGGTCGGAGAGTGTCTGAATGGGCGCCACGGTGATGGAGTCACCGGTGTGCACGCCCATTGGATCCAGGTTCTCTATCGAGCAGACGACGACCGCATTGTCCATGTGGTCCCGCATCACCTCGAGCTCGAATTCCTTCCAGCCGTAGACCGACTCCTCGACCAGGATCTCACTCACTGGTGAGGTAGCCAGCCCGTACCGGGCCATCTCGATGAATTGAGCCTCATCGTGGGCTATCCCCGTACCACCGCCGCCCAGGATGTACGAGGGTCGGATCATGGTCGGATACCCGATATCCCGGACGATCGTCATGGCCTCGGCCATGGATCGGGCATAGCCCGCCCGTGGAACTTCGAGCCCGACTGCCTCCATGGTCTCTTTGAAGCGTCCCCGATCCTCCGCGCGCTCGATCGCCTCGAGGTCGGCCCCGATCATCTCCACGCCGTTTTGCTCGAGGACGCCGCTCCGGGCCAATTCGGTGGCCAGATTGAGGGCGGTCTGGCCACCGAGGGTGGGGAGGAGGGCATCGGGGCGCTCTCTGGCGATGATCTCGGCCACGACACCCGGAGTGATCGGCTCGATGTAGGTGGCGTCGGCGAATTCGGGGTCCGTCATGATGGTGGCCGGGTTCGAGTTCACCAGGATTACGCGGTATCCATGGAAGCGAAGGATCTTCGCCGCCTGGGTCCCGGAGTAGTCGAACTCGCACGCCTGGCCGATGACGATCGGCCCGGATCCGATGAGGAGGATCGACCGCAGGTCCTCACGTGCGGGCATCAGCCGGCCTCCTCGATCAAAGTGGCGAACGAGTCGAAGAGGTGACGGGCGTCGCGGGGCCCGGGAGCAGCCTCGGGGTGGTACTGAACCGAGAAGGCCGGGACATCCAGCAGGCGCATTCCCTCGAGGGTCCCGTCATTGAGGTTCTGATGGGTGGGTACCAACTCGCCCCATCCCGTGGTGACGCCTCGCGGAAGGAGGTCTGGTGTGACCAGTCCGTGTCGATCCGGTGGGTCCTGCCCTGTCATAGACCACATGTCGACGGCAAAGCCATGGTTCTGGGCCGTGATCTCCACCTTCCCATCGTCGAGACGACGTACCGGGTGATTCCCCCCGTGGTGCCCGAACGGAAGCTTGAAGGTCCTAGCACCCACGGCCAGGCCCAAGACCTGGTGGCCGAGGCAGATCCCGAAGATGGGGACCTGGCCCAGGAGGTCGCGGAGGGTCCCAGTGACCCTCGTCAGGGGCTCGGGGTCTCCGGGCCCGTTGGAGACGAACACTCCGTCCGGCTCCATGCCGAGAATGTCCTCGGCTCCCGTCGCCGCCGGGACGACCGTCACGTCGAATCCTCGCCCCGTCAGGTTGGTGAGGATGTCCCGCTTGAGCCCGAGGTCTATGGCCACCACCGCTCCATGGCTCTCCCCTTCGGCGGGGAGTCGATACGAGCTCTTGGTCGAGACGGCCGTCGCCAGGTCCAGACCTACCATCGAAGGAGCCGAAGCGGCCTTCTCTCTCAACTCGGCCTCTGTCACGCCGGACCCGATCGCAACCGGCATCGCACCCCGGTCTCTCAGGTGCCGGGTCAATCGGCGAGTGTCGAGGTCGGCCAGGGCCACCACTCCGTGTGTGCGGAGATAGTCGCCCATCGTGCCTTCCGATCTCCAATGGGAGTCATGGCGAGACATGCTCCTCACCACGAAGCCGGAAACCGCAGGGCCGCTCGATTGAGCATCCCCGGAGGTCACCCCGTAGTTGCCGACATGTGCGGTCGTCATGACCACCACCTGTCCCGCGTAAGAGGGGTCGGTGATGATTTCCTGGTAGCCCGTCATCGAAGTGTTGAAGACCGCCTCACCGGTGGCGATCCCCTCGGCGCCGACGGAGCGACCGAGCAGGACTTCCCCGTCGGCGGTGCAGAGCATCGCCCTTTGCCCACTGGTCATATCGCGTCTCCCTGGTGAGTGACTTCGCCCTGACGAATGGTGGCAACGACCCGGCCCCGCAGCTCACGCCCGAGAAATGGGCTGTTGTTCGATTTGGACTCGAAGCGTCCCGGCGTCCATCGGGCGTCCGGATCGAAGATCACGAGGTTTGCCACGATCCCCGGCTCCACGGGCCGGCCCTGATCGGGCATGCCGGCGATGGCCGCCGGTCCGATGCTGAGGCGGTCGAAGAAGATGGTCTGGTCACTGGTGGTGGCCTCGTTGACGATCGCAGCTGCCGTCTCCAGGCCGATGACCCCTCGCGGAGCCACCTCGAACGGAACCGCCTTCTCTTCTTCGGTGTGAGGGGCATGGTCCGTGGCCACGGCGTCGATCGTGCCGTCGATGAGCCCCCGGACGACGGCGTCGCGGTCCGCTTCGGGCCTCAGTGGCGGGTACATCTTGAGGTTGCTGTCGAGTTCGGCCAGATCGTCGTCGACCATCCGCAGATGATGCGGGGTGACCTCGCTGGTGACCGGAAGCCCCCTTGCCTTGGCCACACGCGCCATCTCGACCGACCGGGCCGTGGAGAGATGCTGCAGGTGGAGATGCATCCCGGTCTCCTCACAGAGCAGGAGATCTCGCTCCACGATGAGGTTCTCGGCAACGCCGGGTAGTCCCGTGATCCCGTGGAGGGCCGAAACTCTGCCCTCATGGAGGTGGCCGTCGCCGGCGAGGCCGTGATCTTCGGCGTGTTCGGCCACGATCGCTCCCGGGAAGTCCGAGAGGTAGGACATTGCCTTGCGGAGCAGCGCCGCATCCGGGACAGACGCTCCGTCGTCGGTGAACATGCGAACACCGGCCTCGTACATTGAATCGAAGTCGGCCATTGCCTCTCCGCGGCCTGCCCTGGTGAGCGATCCGGCGATCCGAAGGGCGACGCTGTCGATGACAGAGGCTCGCTCCATCAACTGTGACACCTTTGGCCCGTTGTCTATCACCGGATCCGTGTTGGGCATCATGACCACGGCGGTGTATCCCCCGGCGGCGGCGGAGCGAGCACCGGTGACCAGGTCCTCTTTCCACGTTTGACCCGGATCCCGGAAGTGAGCATGGAGATCGACCAACCCCGGCCCGACCCATGCCCCCGCGGCGTCGATGGTGGTCGCATCGGCAGGCGATACTTCGCCAACTGCCGTCACACGACCGTCGTCGATCAACACCGACCCCCTCTCAACCCCTGTGGCCCGGAGGACACTGGCGTTGGTTATGAGGATCATGGCTCGCTCCTCATGGCACCGGCCAGAACCGCCATTCTCACCGGCACTCCGTTGGCGACCTGCGCCAAAACGAGTGATCGCTCCCCGTCAGCTGCCTCGTCGTCGATCTCGACACCGCGATTGAGCGGACCGGGGTGCATGATCATCGTGGTGGGCTTCAGCATGGAGAGTCTCTCGCGGCCGAGGCCGAATCTCCGCGCATACTCATTCTCGGACGGGAAGGAGCCCAGTGCCCCGCGCTCTCGTTGCACCCGGAGCAGGTAGACGACGTCGAGCTCGCCCAACTCGTCGTCCAGGGAATTGCTGAGCCTCACATCCCACGGGTTGGCAGGCGGCAGAAGACTGGTGGGGCCAATGAGAGTCAGGTCCATGCCGAGTTTCGGCAAGGCCAGCATGTGCCCCCGTGCAACCCGACTGTTGCCCACATCACCGACGATTCCCATCTTGAGGCCCGCCAGGTCCCCAAAATGCTGTCTGAGGGTCAGGGCGTCGGCCAGGGTCTGAGTCGGGTGCTCGCGACGCCCTGCGCCGGCATTGACCACCGGCCGGCCCGTCCATCGGGACACCCAATCGGGTGCGTCGGCCAGCTCATGCCGCACCACCAGGACGTCTGCGCCCATGGCTGCGATCGTCCTGACAGTGTCACGGAGCGTCTCCCCCTTCTCTGTCGAGGAGCCCTCCGGAAGGAATGTGACCACATCTGCGCCAAGACGCCGGGCGGCCAGCTCGAAGGAGAGGCGAGTACGTGTCGAAGGCTCGAAGAACAGGGTCGCCACCGTCATGCCGCTGCCCGGCATCTCGCGCCCCGGCCCGGACAGGTCGTTCCTGCTCTCTCTCCTATCGATCTGATGCTGAGCCTCGTCCAGGATCGCGGTTATCTGCCCACCGCTCAGACCCGACAGCGATAGGAGCCCGCTCAAACCGTCACCAACCTCTCGACCCACACACCCTCCTCCTGGTCTATCTCCGCCAAGCGCACGCGGACGACTTCCTGGTGACTGGTTGGGAGGTTCTTACCCACATAGTCGGGGCGAATGGGGAGTTGACGATGGCCCCTGTCGACAAGGACGGCCAATTCGGTTTGCTCGGCTCTACCGATGTCGGCGAGCGCATCCAATGCGGCGCGAACCGTGCGACCGGTGTAGAGGACGTCGTCGACCAGAACGATGTCCTTCCCCTCGATCGGAAACGGGATCGACGTCAGCCCTGACGATTCCCGGGGCCGAATCTGGTGATCGTCGCGGTATGGGAGCACGTCGAGCTCGCCGACCGGGACCGGCACATCCTCGAAGTCCATGATGAGTGAGGCGAGACGTCGGGCGAGGTCGACGCCCCGAGTGTGAACTCCCACCAGGACCACCGTGTCTGCCCCGCGGTGGCGCTCCAGGATCTCATGAGCGATACGTCGCAGGGCCCTGCGGATGTCCTCGTCGGTCATCACGTGTGGCATCGTTCGAATCGCGATGCCGATGAGCGCCGATCCATCGTCAACTCCTTTCCGGCCTCACAGGACCGTGTTTAAAGGCTGATGAGACCTTAGCCGCGAATCGTCCGTCACCGATCGCCCACGTCGCGACCTCTCGCCAGTGAACCGAGGACACCATTGACGAAGGAGCCCGACTTCTCGGTGGAGTAGGTCTTGGCGAGACGCACCGCCTCGGACACGGCGACTGGGCCGGGTGTGCCCGGGTCGTAGAGCAACTCGAACAGGCCAATTCGCAGGATGGAGCGATCGAGCACTGGCATGCGGGCGACGCTCCAATGCTCGGAAGCCGTCTCGATCACGCGATCCAGCTCCTCACAATGGTCGACGACACCCTCGAACAGATGCCGCGCCCTCGGGCTCGAGGACGTGAGATCCGGTGCCTCACCGGAGATGTCCCATTGATAGAGCATCTCGAGAACGGTGTCGCGAGCCTCGATCGTCACACTCGTTCCGAGGAGTTGGGCAACACGCTGTGCGTCTTCGCCGCTGATGGTGTCATCCGGCCTCGCCGGCTCATCTGCACGGCCCAGGGCCGAGCGAACCTCGTCCACCGACCGTTGAATGGCCTCGGCCAACTGTGTGACGGTGACGCGGGCCGGCACGATCGGGCTGTGACGGTCCCCGTTCATGCCCGGGTCAGGTACTCCCCCGACCGCGTGTCGACCTTGAGCCGGTCTCCCTGCTCGACGAACAAGGGGACCTGGATCTGGATGCCCGTCTCGAGGGTCACCGGCTTGGTCGCCCCGGTTCGAGTGTCCCCTTTAACGGCCGGCTCGGCGTAGGTGACGTCCAACTCGACGGATGCCGGGAGCTCGACCCCTATCGGTGTGCCCTCGTACAGAGCGAGGCTGGCGGTCATGCCCTCCACCAGATAGCCGGCTGCGTCCCCGACGTCTTCGGGGGAGACCGCAAGTTGGCCGAAGTCCTCCATGTTCATGAAATGAAAGCCGAGGTCGTCTTTGTAGAGGAACTGATGATCCTTGCGCTCGATGATCGCCTGGTCGACGTTTTCATCGGCGCGGAAAGTCCTATCGAGCACTTGACCGGTCTCGAGGTTCTTCAGCTTCATCCGGACGAATGCCTTGCCCTTACCCGGCTTGACATGCTGATACTCGACAATGTTGAAGAGCCCGTCACTCAGCTGGAGTGCCATGCCTGGCCTGACGTCATTTGTGCTGATCATGTGAGGGCTCTCATAGGTGTCGAGTCAGACGGGCACGGTACAGCGCTCACAGCCCAACGGCATCGAGGCCGATCTCGATGTCACGCGGGGTCACATGCAGGGTCACGGGTTTTCCCACCTCACTGAGCAAGACCATGCGAATGCCATCGGCATCCCGCTTCTTGTCGTGACGCAACAGGTCCTCGACTCTGGCGCGATCGAGACCGTCGACCATCAGGGGGAGCCCGAGCCCCTCCAGGGCCTGTGACACGCGACGACGTGACTTGAAGCCGAGTCTCTGTTCCGATACCGCGCATGCCGCCACCATCCCGACGGCGACACATTCCCCGTGGGACAGCGGTGACGAGAACTCGATGGCGTGGCCGATCGTGTGCCCGAAGTTGAGGATCGCCCGGACGCCTTCCTCCCGGTCGTCCTCGGAAACGACTCGAGCCTTCACAGCCGCTGCCCGTGATACCACCTCTTCCAGAGGCGCAGCCTCACCACGCCGGGCCAAGAGATCGAACAACTCGGGATCGCCCACCAAGCCGGTCTTGATCGCCTCGGATAGTCCTTCGCGTCGGAGACTGACCGGAAGTCCCTCGAGAATCGTCACGTCGACCACGACTCTGGTGGGATGCCAGAACACACCGACGAGATTCTTGCCGGCCAGATTGACGCCGGTCTTCCCTCCGATGGCGGCGTCGACTGCTCCGAGGAGCGTGGTGGGGAGATGGACCACCTCCACTCCTCGCAGCCAGGTGCCGGCGACGAAACCGGCGACATCGGTCACCGAGCCGCCACCGACGCCGACGATGGTGTCGTGACGACCCAAACCGAAGCGGGCCAGGGTCTGGTAGACCGAATCGACCACCTGGAGGCTCTTTGCCTCGTCACGATCCGGCAGCCCGGTCACCTCGACCGTAATTCCTTCGTTCCTCAGGCGATCCGCTACCTCGAGGGCGATATGTGTCGCCCCGGGCTGAGTCAGCACTGCGGCCCTCTCCCGTCCAGAGCGCTCGGGGAGAATGACATCGGGTAGGCCGCGTCCAACGATGAGCTCCGTCGTGCCAGCGACCGTCAGCTGTTCCACAGCTGCTCGATTCTCCGGGCGACTTCAGGCAAATCCAGGTGCTCGGTGTCAATGACGTCGCTGGCGGCGGTCGAATAGAAATGACGTCGCTCGTCGCCTATTGCGATCAGATTCTCCCGAGGGGCCCCGGCGTCGAGCAGAGGTCTCCCCACAGGGTCACCGAGCCGATCGATCAGAGCCGAGGTCGAGGCCTGCAAGAGCACCACGGGCCCAGTGTTCCTCATCTTTTCCACATTGTCACGATCGAGCACGGCTCCCCCACCGGTGGCCACGACGGCGACCAGCCCGGCCAGACGATCGATGATCGATGTCTCGATCCTCCTGAATTCAGGCTCACCTTGCGCAGCAAAGATCTCGCCGATGGCCATCTCGGCGGTCGCTTCGATCTCGAGATCGGTGTCATAGAACGGCACACCCAGGTGACCGGCAGCAATTTGGCCGGCGCTGCTCTTCCCCGATCCCATCATCCCTATCAACCAAAGAGTCATCAACGACCAGGGCGCTTCGCGAGCTCAGCCACAAACCTCCGGTGGGCCGCCGTCAACTCGTCGACGGTGTCGCCACCGAATTTCCGCTGTAACTCCGCTGCGAGAACCACGGCGACCATCTGCTCACCAACGACGGCTGCCGCCGGCACGGCGCACACATCGGAGCGTTCCCGGACGGCGTCAGCCGGCTCGCCGGTAGTCATGTCCACCGTCCTCAGGGGCCTCATCAAAGTCGAGATCGGCTTCATGGCGCCTCGGACCCTGATCGTTTGGCCATTACTGATGCCACCTTCGGTCCCCCCGGCCCGGTTGGTGGGCCGGCTCAAGCCGTCGGCCTCGAGGACTATCTCGTCGTGTGCTTCCGACCCGGGAAGCCCTGCGACCTCGAAGCCGTCCCCCATTTCCACACCCTTTATCGCTGGTATGGACATCAAAGCCGCCGCCAGCAATGCGTCGAGCCGCCGGTCGTGGTGAACGTGAGAACCCAGGCCCGGTGGGACGCCGAAGCCCAAAACCTCGAAAATGCCGCCCAGGGTGTCCCGGCGGTCGTGGGCGTCGTCGATCGCCTCGACCATTGCGGCGCCGGCGGTCGGATCGAGACAGCGAACCGGGCTCTCATCAACGGTTGGGCCATCTCCACGGCCCGGCGCCGCCTTCGAAGTGACCGCACCGATAGAGACGACATGGCTGATGACCTCGATGTCGACGGTGGCCAGGAGGCGCTTGGCCAGGACGCCGGCAATGGTTCGCGCCGCGGTCTCTCTGGCCGAGGCCCTCTCCAGGATGTCCCGTGCGTCGTCGGTTCCATATTTGAGCATGCCCGCCAGGTCGGCATGGCCGGGTCGGGGGCGGGTGACCTCCTTCTTGGAGACCGCAGGCTCAGGGCTCATCTCCTCCGACCAGCGGGGCCATTCGGTGTTGCGAATGACCACGGCCACCGGCGACCCGAGAGTGTGGCCGTGACGGACACCGCCCAGTATCTCCAGCTCATCCTGCTCAATGGCCATCCGCTTGCCGCGCCCGTAACCCATCCGCCGTCTGGCCAACTCACGACGAAAGTCTTCCGCTGAGACCGGCAGGCCTTTGGGAAGTCCTTCCACAATGGTGACCAGGCCTGGGCCGTGGGACTCACCTGCGGTCATGAATCGAAGCATTGGGTGAATGCTACGACGGCAGAGGGAAAGCTCCGAGCCCGGCGAGGGCAATCGCAATCCAGGCGCCCAGGATCATCCATGGCCCATATGGAAGCTCCGCCTGCATGGCAGACTTGACGTCAGGCCCTGCCGAATCCTTCCCTCGGGAGCCGATGGTGGCGACCATCAGCACTGCCAACGAGACCACGCCACCCAGAATCGCCGTGATGAACACCGCCCATCCCAGTGTCCCCCACGAGATGTAAGAGGTGAACACGCCGAGCTGAACCGACAGTTTGACGTCACCGAACCCGAATCCCCTCCCCCCTGCGACCAGAAACACCAACGCCGTGCCGGCGAGATAGGCGAGGCCGCCGAGAAGGGATCGTCCGAACGCCGAGGGGCTTCCGTCCATGAGCGCTCCGACTCCGAGAAGACCGATGAGTAGGGCCGTTCCCCGCAGATCGAGGCGATCCACGATCCTGAGTGCGTCGATGTCGGTTACCCCCAGAGCCAAGCTCAGCAAGAGGAACCCCAAGTAGGCCACCAGCGCCCAACTCTGACCTAGCGTGTTGGAGAAGAGCACTGCCGCGATGGTGGCGAGCAGGACGAGAGGCGTCTCCCGGTAGGCCGGCCTCCCACAGCCAGGACAGCGAATCGTGAGCCATCCACGTCTGACACCACAACGAGGGCAAGTGCCGACATAGGGGCGAAGTGGCGAGTCGTGGAGAGCCTGCGCTGCCAGGTCCAGCGCTCCAAAGGCGCCAAAGAAGCCAAATGCTCCGGCGAGGATATTTATCACCGCCGGAGCAACTTAGCCGTGGCCGTCTAGACGGCCGGTCAATCAGTCTTCGTCGATTTCCTTGAGGACCGAGCCCATGCGACGGCGACGGAGCAGCCCATGCCCCTCCTCTTCTTCCTCTGGCTGCCCGTTGACGTCGAGCTGCGAGAAGACCTTCTCCAGGAATGCCTCGGTGTCCTCCTCGATGGTCTCGTCGGCCTCGGCCGGGGGGTTGTCGTCGTACTCGGCGGCGGGCTCTGCCTGCGCCGAGTCTTCAGTGGCGCCTTCGGGGCGGGCACCGGTCAGGAATTGGCCGAATCGGCTCTCCTTGACCGGGGGTTGCTCTGGGGTCTCCATCACCGGCTCGGAGGACTCGACAGGTGCGGGCTGCTCCTCCGTGAACGCCGGCGCCTCTTCGGACTCCTGCTCGGTCTCCTGCTCGCCCTGCACGTCCCCATCGGGCTCTTCGTCCTTAGGCTCGACCCACCACGACTCGTTGGGATTGACATCCTCATCATCGTCGGCCGGCACAGGCTCGGAGTAGGCGGTGGGCTCGTGACGAAGCTCCTCCACGTACTTCTCCGACATCACGTACTTCTCCGACATGACGAGTAGTTCCTGACTGGCCATGTCGGCAGCGACACGGGCGATCCAGAACTCGGTCGTCCCCAGGCGATCGGCAATGGCCTTGACCGAGGCGCCGGAGCCGATTTCGCAAAGAAGACGCCAAGCCTCGCGGTTTATCTGTATCTCGTCGTCGCCGGCGGGAACACGGTTCATGCGGATCGTTGCGTCGAGATCGGCCACGACCTTGTGCACGTCGGCCCATTCATCGGCACGACGCCGGGCGTCGTCCAATGCCTGCTCCAATTCGAATGGCTTGGGGCTGGAATACGGAGTCGTCGCACCCTCTGCAACGTCGAAGGACGACCCTCCCTGCTTCATGTGGTACAGGCTCTCGACGGTGATCTCACGGAGAAGCTCGATTACCGGCGTCTCACGCTCGGCGAGGTCGGAGAAGGTCGCATCGCCGGCGACCACCTTTCTCAGGAAGGCATCATCCACGTATCCCGAATTCACCAGATGAGCGTGCAGGTCACGATCTTCCGACGTGGTGGCGAGGGTTATGCCCTTCTTGCCAACGAATATGCGGCCTCTGATGTCCTCGCCGCGGATTTCGACAGCACCGCGCTGGTCCGAACGCATCAGGAGGCGAAGAACCTCGTCCAGGGGGACGAAGCCCAAATTTCCAGATAGAGCCACCTCAACCACTCCTTGCTTCACAAGTCCTTAGCGAGGAAATCGGCCAGATCCCATGAGCGCTTTAGATGTTTCTGGCGGCCGACGTCATCACCTCGATCGGTGCCGGCGCTCCCGTCCACCATTCGAATGAGGCGGCCGCCTGGAGCACCAGGAACTCTATGCCATCCACCACCGGCAGGCCGGTGAGCCTCGCCTGTGCCACCGCTGGGGTATCGCCCGGACCGTAGGCCAGATCGATCAAACCGGCCGCGACGGAGAGGATCCTCGCCGGCATTCCTTCCCCATGCATGCCGATCGGAGTGGCATTGATCACTATCGCCCCGGCCACCGCGGTCCCCCATGGAACGACGGAGACTTCATCCCGCAAAGAGGTGCGGAGTGCCTCGGCCCTGGCCGGGTCGCGTGCCGTCAGATAGGCGGTGCGACCTGACTTTCCTGCAAGCACAGCCCGAGCCGCGCCACCGGCTCCGAGGACCAGCACGGGGTGGGACGGCCCAAACCCTGGTTGCTGGAGTGCAGTTCGCGTGGCGACCACATCCGTGCTGTGCCCCTCCACCCGATCATCTCGACGACGGAGCGTGTTGACCGACTTGCTGAGCGAGGCCTCCTCGGTGAGAGCGTCCGAAATCTCGAAGGCGAGGCCCTTGAGTGGCATCGTCAGGTTGAGCCCGTCCCAACGACCGGAAAGCAACCCTGCGACCGCGACCCGGAGCTCCTCCTCACCCGCCCTCACAGTGACATAACTGCCCGCAATGTCGGCGTGGTCGAGAGCGGCCGTCTGGATAACCGGCGACAGGGAATGCTCGATTGGGTCGCCGAGCACGGCGAAACGAAGGAGATCTGACATCACCGCGAGTCTGGCAGCAAGACTCAGGGGAGAACGCCGTCGGCCCTCGCCTGGGCGACGTTTGCGTTGTGCTCCTCGAGTGTGGCGGCGAACGCATGATGTCCTTCCGTATCGGACAGCACGTAGTAGAGGTAGTCCGTCGTCGCGGGAAGGGCGGCTGCCTCCAACGACGCCCTGCTGGGTGCCGATATAGGAGTGGGGGGCAGTCCGTTGACCGTGTAGGTGTTGTAGGGGGAGTCGACCTCACGGTCGAATTTGGAGATGTCCCGGGTCCCGAGTGCGTACAGGACGGTGGCATCGATGTCGAGCTTCATACCGATGTCGATGCGGTTGCGGATCACACTCGAGACGACGGGCCGCTCCTGGTCGAGCAGGACCTCCGACTCGACCAGCGAGGCGATGATGAGACCGTCGTATCGAGTCAGGCCCGTCGCCTCCAATTCGGTCCAATCGATGCTGTCGACGCGCTGCTCCATGGTTGATGCCAAGCGCTGGAGCATCGATGCGGGCTCGGCCGACCGGGCGAACTCGTAGGTGTCAGGGAACAGCAGGCCCTCCCAGTCGCTGAGCGTCGGGGACTCGGGAATGTCCGTCAATGACGTGTCCACGCTGCCGTCGAGCAGTGCCTGTTCGAATTCGGAATAGGGACGGCCTGACGCCTCGGACAACCTGGTCAATATCTCGCTGACCCTGAGACCCTCGATGATCGTCACCCGATAGACGTCGGCAACCGGACCGACGACGAGCACCGCCACGACCTCATTCGGGTCCATGAGTGTCTCCAAGTTGTAGGTGCCTGCGATGAGACGCGCTGCAGCCTCGTTGTTCCTGACCGCAACCTCGAATTCGAGAGCGGATCGAACCACTCCTTGGGCAGCCAGGATTGCGGCGATGTCCTTGGCGGTGGAGCCTGCTGGGATCTCGACCGTGACCTCCTGGCCCGGCACCACCGCCACCGGTGTGGTCGTCTCATCGTCGCCGGATATGGTCCCACCGACAAGACGGCCCAGGTAGGAGGCTCCTCCCACCACGGCAACGGCCACAAGGGCCACGAGGGCCACGGTGATCACCGTCCTCATGAGTCTCGCTCGTGGCGACGGATCGGGAAGGGGCTCGTAGGTCATCGATGATTGTCCAGGTATTCCTGAAGGAGGATGGAGGCGGCCACCTTATCCACGATGGCCCGTCTTTCTCGGCGCTTCACACCCTGGTCGAGCAGAGTCTGCTCGGCGATCCTCGACGTGAAGCGCTCGTCGAGTAAGACGACGTCGACCCCATCGAGAGTTCCCAACTCCTCGGCCAGGGCTCGTGCCCCTTCGGCAGATGCCCCCTCCGTGCCTCCCAAGCCGGTGGGAAGCCCGACGACGATCGTGCTCACTTCCTCTTCAGCCACCAAACGGGCGATCTCGCTCACGGCGTCTGCGGCACTGACGACGGCCAATGGATGGGCGATCAACCCCAGCCCATCGGATATCGCCAACCCCACCCGTCGGCTCCCATAGTCGACGCCGAGGTGGCGAATCAGAGGCTCCCTAGGGCTCGCTCGGCCTCGGCGCGAGCAATCTCCATCGCCGCTTCCAGGCCGGCCCCGTCGGGCCCGCCTGCCTGAGCCAGTTCGGGGTCCCTCGAGCCACCCCCACCCAGAGCCCGGGCGGCTCCCGTGATGATCTCGGCCGCTGAGGCACCCCGCTCGACCAGGTCTTTGCTGAGGGCGCCGACCAGGGCGCCCTTGGTATCGTGTCGAGAGCCGACGATGATCGCCGAGCTCGGCCCCAGCCTGTCCCGTATCCCCAGTGCCAGCTGTCGCAAGCCATTCGAATCCAGTTCGGGAACGGTCGCCACCACGAGAGACACGTCGCCGATAGCCGACGCGGACCCGGCCAGCTCGGCGGCCAGATTCTCCCGCTGTTGGGTGTGGACGGTCTCCAGTTCCTTCTCCAACGTGGTCACCCGGTCGAGGAGGCCCCTGACTCGCTCTGGCACGTCGGCGTTCCCCGCCTTGAGCAGCTCGCCGGTGGTGTCGAGGGTGCGCCGGAGTTGGGCCAGCTCTCGATATGCCGAAATCCCCGTCAATGCTTCGACGCGTCGGAGATTGGACCCGATCGACGACTCTCCCATGATGAGGAGAGGGCCGACTTGGCCGGAGGCATGAGTGTGCGTCCCGCCACAGAACTCCGTCGAGAAATCTCCCACCTCGACGACCCTCACGGTCTCTCCGTACTTGTCACCGAAGAAGGCCAACGCCCCCATCTGCTTTGCCTTCTCCTTGCTGGTGATCGTCGTCGTCACCGGCGCATCCTCGATGAGACGCCGGTTCACCTCGGCCTCGACCTCTCCGACCTCCTCGGGCGACATCTGGGAGAAGTGTGAGAAGTCGAATCTGATACGACCCGGCTCCACCAGGGAGCCGGCCTGCCCGGCATGGTCACCGAGCACATCGCGCAGCCCCCAATGGAGGACATGGGTTCCGGTGTGACTCTTCCGGATCGCATCGCGGCGTGGCGAGTCGATGACTGCTTCGGCCTCCTGTCCCACGCTGATGAAACCGGACGTCACTTTGAGCCTGTGGCCGTGCAAACCCTGAATGGCGTGCTGGGTGTCGATCACCTCACCCCTGCCTGTCTCGGTCTCGATGGTCCCCGTATCCCCTACTTGACCGCCGGATTCGCCGTAGAACGGCGTTCTGCTCAGGAATACCTCGACTTCGCGGCCCTCCTCGGCCCGGTCGATCGTCTCACCCTCCGAAACGATGGCGAGGACCTGTCCGCGGGCGCGATCGAGCTCGTATCCGACGAAGTCGGTGAGCCCGGTGACGTCCAGGACGGACCGATAGACATCCAGGGCGGCCACCTCATCACCACCCTTCCACGCAGCACGGGCGCGTCGGCGTTGCTCGGCCATCTCGGCCTCGAAGCCCTCAGAGTCGACTTCCACTCCGCGCTCCTCGGCGATCTCCCTGGTCAACTCGATGGGAAACCCGTAGGTGTCGTGGAGCTTGAACGCCGTGGACCCCGAGAGCGTCGAGCCCTCTTCCAATTCGACGTCGAGGAGTTGGTGACCGGACTCGAGTGTCCGACGGAATCTCTCTTCTTCTCTCGTGACTACCTGAGTTATGAAGTCGTGTTTGTCGATCAGGTCCGTGTACCAGTCGCCCATCGACGCGATGGTCGCCTCCACCAACCTAGGGAAGACGAGGTCCTGTCCCCCGTACTGCCACGCATGTCGCACCGCCCGTCTCAGGAGACGTCTCAGGATGTGGCCGCGGCCGTCGTTCGACGGGATCACGCCGTCGCCGATGAGAAACGTCACCGAGCGAGCATGGTCGGCAAGGATTCGCAGTGAGACGTCATGCAGCGGGTCGGCGCCGTATTCGAGCCCGGTGTAGCTCGAAGCCTCATCCCTGATGTGTTTGATCGTGTCGATCTCGAACACCGAGGGAACTCCCTGGAGGATGGCTGCAACCCGGTCCAGCCCCATACCGGTGTCGATGTTCTTCGCTGGAAGGTCACCGACGACGTGATAGGGGCGATCCTGGAGGTTCTGCATGAAGACGAGGTTCCAGATCTCGACGAACCGATCTTCGTCACCGTGGGCCGGCCCGCCGTCCTCTCCGTATTCGGGGCCTTTGTCGTAGAAGATCTCGGATGAGGGGCCACATGGCCCGGGAATACCCATCTGCCAGAAGTTGTCTGTCTCGTCCCGACGCTGCAGACGGGCCGGATCCACCCCGACCGACTCGACCCAGATGTCGGCTGCCTCGTCGTCGTCGAGGAACACGGTGTACCAGAGTCGGTCGGGATCGAGACCGAGCCGATCCGTCACGAACTCATAGGCCCAGGGGATGGCCGACTCCTTGAAGTAGTCGCCGAAGCTGAAGTTCCCCAGCATCTCGAAGAAGGAGAGATGACGCTGGGTGGTGCCGATTATGTCGATATCGACGGTGCGAACCACCTTCTGGACGGTGACGGCCCGAGGATATGGCGGCGGCTCCTCACCCAAGAAATACGGTTTGAAAGGCACCATTCCGGCATTGGTGAGCAGAAGCGTCGGGTCGACGGGGATCAACGAAGCGGAGGGCCTGACCACGTGGTCTCTCTCCTCGAAGAACGACATGAAGTGATTGCGAATCTGGTAGCTGTCCAAAATGGCCTCGATCGGCGAGTCGCGAGGTTAACGAGGAGCGGAGGCTTGTCTGACTCGATTGGGGCGGATGGCACGGGCGGCCAGGTCCATCAAGTCGGCGCCGCCGGCCATTGCGGCGTCGCGCCACTCCCCTGGGGTTGGCTTTCTCCGCAGGGCGCGCACGGTTACCCAGATACCGGCGAAGAGCCCGGTCGCAAACCACCACATCCGGTCCAGCATGGGGGCTGAGGGTACCCCTATCTCTCCCGGTCCCGGCCGAGGATCTCGTCGACGGTGGCGAGTCTCGCCCGGATCTCCTTCTCGTCCCCCCGGTCACCCGGTCCGTATATGGCTCGCGGCTCGACCCCGTCCGGGAAGTACTGCTGGGCGACCACCCCATTCTCGTAGTCATGGGAGTACAGATAGCCATCACCGTGACCGAGTCGACGGGCGCCCGAATAGCCATCCGACCGAAGATGGGGAGGCACAGAGGCCGACGGGCCATCTGTGACGAGTCGACGGGCCTCGCTCATCGCCGTCCCCACCGAGTTCGACTTTGCCGTCGTTGCCAGGTAGATCGTCGCGTGGGCGAGGTGATACTCGGCTTCTGGCAGCCCCACGTAGGCAAGAGCGTCCGCCGCTGCTACCGCCAGCGGCAGTGCATGACGATCGGCGAGCCCCACGTCCTCGGAGGCGAGGATGATCAGGCGCCGGGCGATGAACTCGGGGTCCTCACCTCCCTCGAGCATCAGGAAGAGCCAATACAGAGCAGCGTCAGGGTCCGAGCCACGAACGCTCTTGATGAATGCGGAGATGACGTCGTAGTGCTGGTCGCCAACCTTGTCATAACGGACGATCCGTCGTTGTAACGCTTCGGCGACGTCCTCGGCGATTATTTCAGACCTCTCGTCTCCCCGGGACAGCATCGCTGCGACCTCCAGTGAGTTGAGGGCCTGCCGGGCGTCGCCACCGGTGCGTCCCGCCAGCTCGAGGGTGACTTCGGGGCTCATCGACAAACTCATCTGACCCAGGCCCCGGTCGGGGTCGGCCAGTGCTCTCTGCAGCAACTCCCCGATCGCCTCCGGGCCGAGGGACTCGAGTCGAAACAGTGTCATGCGGCTCATCAACGGGGAGTTGACCTCGAAGAACGGGTTCTCCGTGGTGGCGCCGATCAGGATCAACGTCCCGTCCTCCACGCCGGGAAGCAAGGCGTCTTGTTGGTTCTTGGCGAATCGGTGGATTTCGTCCAGGAACAACACCGTTCGTCGCTCGTCGTGCTCCAGGAGCGCACGGGCCGAAGCGAGCACCTCACGGATGTCCTTGACGCCGGCAGCCGTGGCGGAGAGAGTCACGAATTCCGCCTCAGCCTTAGACGCCACCAGCCGGGCCAGCGTCGTCTTGCCGGTCCCGGGCGGGCCCCACAAGAGCATCGACACCGGTCGACCCGATTCGACCAACCGTCGGAAGGCGGCTCCCCCGGCCATCAGGTCTGGTTGCCCGACGACCTCGTCGAGTGATCTGGGGCGCATTCGCGTTGCCAGGGGTGCCTCGCGGGCGGCGAGGTCATCGGCACGTGCCGTGAACAGGTCAGCCATGAGCGGACGGTACCCGCCCCCTCCGGGTGACGCTTCCGGTCAGGTGGCGCGCAGGTAGTCGCTCACCCGCCTGGTGAGAGGAAGCACGAAGAGCGCCAGCCCTACCAACCCGAACGTGGGCATCAGGGCCGAGAATGGGATCGACGTCAGCTCGATCCCGATCCAAACCATCTGCCCCGCTCCGAGAAGGATGGTGGCCAGCCAGGACCAGTGATGGGAGGTGAGACTCTCCACTGCCCGAACCCAACGCCAAGAGGGGCGTCGGAGGACGCCGTACCCGGTCAGGAGAGCCCCAAAGCCGAACCCGATCATTAGGACCAGCCCCGGGAGGACCCAATTGTTGACCAGTGGCAGAGATTCCAGATAGGTGCCGGGCAACAGGCTCTCGCCGCCGATCCCGAAGATCAGCGCCCAACCTCCGCCAACTGCCCCGAGCCCGAGTACGGCCAGCAGCGCCGTGGTTGCCATCACTGAGAGTGGCCGACTCTGAGGAGTCGTCTTCGTCGCGGTGAGCGTCATGCCCACGCCTCCTTCTCGATGACCGGATCATCCATCCAGACCATCCGTGACGTCCAGGGACCTATGTCACAAGCACATGGGCGTAGATCAGGACTTCTCCGACTCGTCCTTTCGGGCGCTGGACTCCGTGGTCAGAGCGATGCCTAGCTCAGCCAGCTGGTCATCGTCGACCCATGTGGGGGCGCCGGTCATGGGGTCGAGACCGGTCTGGGTCTTCGGGAAAGGGATCACCTCACGAATCGACGTCTCGCCCTGGAGGATCATGACCAGGCGATCGATCCCGAAGGCGAATCCCGCATGAGGCGGGGTCCCGTAGCGGAGGGCTTCGAGGAACCAGCCGAAACGTCGCTCCGCAGTCTCGGCATCGATACCGAGAATCTCGAACACCTGGCTCTGCACTTCGGGATCATGGATTCGGACCGAGCCCGAGCCGAGCTCGACGCCGTTGAGCACGGCGTCGTATGCCTGGGACAGGGCCTCTCCCGGGCTGTCGCGCATCGCATCCAGGGAAGCCGGGGCGGTGAACGGGTGGTGTGAGAACGTGGTAGAGCCGTCCTCTGCCTCCTCGAAGAGGGGAAAGTCGACCACCCAGAGAAAGGCCAGCCGGGCGTGACCTGTCGGCTTGAGAAGGTCGTTGCGAAGACCGCCGAGGACTTCGACTGCGGTACGCCAGCGATCGGCGGCGATCAGCAACACGTCGCCGGGGTGGGCCTCCAACGACCGCGAAATCGATTCCATCTCCTCGGCGGAGAGGAATTTGGCCACGGGAGAGCGAAGTGCACCGTCCGGCTCCACCACCATCCACACCAGCCCCTTCCCGCCGAGCTCCTTGGCACGCTCCGTGACGGCGTCGGCGCGACTGCGCGGCCAGTCCTGTTCCCCGACGTTGAGACCGCGAACCGTCCCCCCACCGGCGACGACGTCTCGGAACACACCGAAACCTGACTCGGCAACCGCGGTCGACAGGTCGACTATCTCCGCTTCGATGCGCAAGTCGGGCTTGTCTGAGCCAAATCGATCCATCGCCTCCTGCCACGTGATCCGTGGGAAAGGCTCCTCGATGACGACGTCCCTCAGCTCCTCCACCACGGCCTTCAGGACCTGCTCGATCGTCTCGAGGACGTCGTTCTGGCCCCAGAAGGACCCCTCCAGGTCGAGCTGGGTGAATTCGATCTGACGGTCAGCCCGGAAGTCTTCGTCCCGATAGCATCGGGCGATTTGAAAGTACCGCTCGACACCGGAGATCATCAGGAGTTGCTTGAAGAGCTGTGGGGACTGAGGCAAGGCATAGAACTCGCCGGAGCGAAGTCTCGACGGGACCAACATGTCGCGGGCGCCTTCCGGCGTGCTGTTGATGAGTGTGGGGGTCTCGATCTCGAGAAAGCCGGCGCGGTCGAGGGTCCGTCTGATGGCAGCCGTGGCTCTGGAGCGAGCGCGGATGTTGGCGGCCATCCGCGGCCTTCTCAGATCCAGGTAGCGGTGACGCAGCCGCACCTTCTCGTCGATCTCGACGCGGTCGTCGATCATGAAGGGGAGCGTGTCGGCCCTGGAGAGGATTGTGATCTCGGCGGCCGCTATCTCGATCGCTCCGGTCGCCAGGTCGAGGTTCTCCGTCCCTTCCGGGCGTGCCCTGACCACGCCGGCCACCGAGATGCAGAACTCCATTCGAAGATCCTCGACACCGTCGATCAGCGACGGATCGGCGACCACTTGGATGACGCCGGTGGCATCCCGGACGTCGAGAAAGGCGATTCCCCCATGGTCACGCCTCCGTTGCACCCAGCCGGCGATCCTGACCTCCCGGTTGATGTCATCCCTGCCCAGCTCGCCGGCCCGATCAGTCCTGATCACAGTCTCTCCCTCAACCAGCTGGCGACGTCTGAGAGCCGCAGTTCCACGCGCTCTTCTCCGATTCGTGTGCTCACATCCTGATCACCATCGTGGAATATGACGACAGCAGGGGCCCCGGAGCGCCCTGCCGCCCTGAATTGCGCTTTCACCGACCTGCCCTCCGGGTCGAAATCCACTCGGAGACCCCGCTGTCGGAGACTGGATGCGACGACCAGCCCGTCTTCGGGAGTCGACTCCGAGACCACATAGACGTCGATCGGAGACGGCTCACTCGCATTGGAGGCGAGGACGATCCGATCGACTCCCATCGCCAGGCCGACGCCAGGGGCGCGCCGTCCACCTATCGCCTCGGCCAAACCGTCGTAGCGCCCACCGCCACCGACGGCGTTCTGGGCCGTGTCGAGGCCCGTCGCAACATATTCGAACGCGGTTCGGGTGTAATAGTCGAGGCCACGCACCAGACGACCGTCTTCCACGAAGGGCACACCGACCTGGTTCAAGCTGGAACGAAGCGTGTCGTAGTGTCTCTGACAGGGATCGCACAGGTGATCCTTCACCACGGGTGCATCCGCGACCACCGGCTCACATGTCTTGCAGTCGAGGACACGCAATGGATTGCGGTCGATGAGTTGTTGGGAATCGGCGCACAGTCGTGAGCGGCGTTCCTCCAGGTACTGCCGTAGCACTTCGAGATATTGGGGCCGGCATGCCGGGTCCCCTAGGGAATTGACGACGACCTCGACCGCGGGCACCTGGAGCGAGGAGAGAAAGCGATAGCCGAGCTCGATCACCTCGGAATCTGCCGCCGGCCCTTCGACATCCAGGTATTCCACGCCCACCTGCCAGAACTGCCTTCTCCTACCGGCCTGAGGCTGCTCATAGCGAAACATCGGTCCCGAGTAGGCGCCCTTCCACGGGCCTTGAGAGCCGGAGTTGAGAAATGCCCGCACCACACCGGCCGTTCCCTCCGGTCGCAGAGTCATAGATCGGCCCCCGCGGTCGGTGAACGTGTACATCTGCTTGGTAACGACCTCGGTCGACTCCCCCACACCACGCTCGAACAGGTCGGTCGCCTCCAGGATCGGTGTCAGGATCAAGGGGAACCCGAAACGATTGGCCCATGTGCCCCATGCGCGCAGGACATCGCTCCACACGAGTGACTCGGGCGCGACGATGTCATCGGTTCCCTTGGGTGGTTGGAAGCTCATGAACGGCGCGAGGTTAACGGCTCGAGTCGGGCACCGAGCCTTGCGGATCAGCCTCCCATTCCGCTTTGAACGGGTTCATCGATCGCTCTCGCCCGATTGTCGTCTCCGGGCCGTGGCCGGGGAGGACCCGAACCTCGTCCGCCAGCGTCATGACACGATCGCGCATCGAGATCATCAAGTCGTCCCAGGATCCCCCTGCGAGGTCGGTGCGCCCCACGCTCCCGGCGAAGAGTTGGTCACCCGAAAATAGGACTCCGTGGTCCTGTAAGTAGAAGCAACAATGCCCCGGTGTGTGCCCGGGGGTCTGTCTCACTTCGACTATGAATGCTCCCAATTCGAGCATCTGCCGGTCGTGGAGTGCCTCGAACCTCTCCGGCAGTGTGTAATCGCCCGGTGGGATCATTCCGAACATCGCCCTCAACTGCCGTTCCGGATGGAGTGTCAGGAAGTCATCGTCAGGGTGCACATAGACAGCAGCTCCAGCGCCTTTCGACAGGGCGCCGGCTCCGCCCGTGTGGTCGATGTGACCGTGAGTGAGCAGCAGTGCGGCAACGGTCAGGTCGTGTCGGGCCAGCTCCGCTGCAACCACCTCCGGTTCGGGTGGTGCATCGACGATTATCGCCATCCCCCCGCGCTCGGCGGCGAGGATGTACGAGTTGGTGGCGGCCACCCACGCGGGAACCGGGATCACGAGCATCTCAGGACGCTGGGTCGTTGGCCAACCGGAACGCGACAAAGACCCCGTCCACGCCCCGCAGATCGGTGAGGAGCTTGGGCAGCTGGCTGGGGTCCGACAACTCGACCTCGTACCGGAGTATCGCCACACGGTCGGTTCCGGTCTGTGTCGACGACGCCGTTATGTTGCCTCCCGTGTCGCTGACGACACTGGTCACGTCACGCAGCAGGCGGGTTCGGTCCAGAGCCTCGACCTGGATCCACACGACGAAGGCACCGGTGTGCTCGCTGGGCCACGAAACGTCGACCGTCCGCTCCCTTCGATCTGATAGAGATGAGACATTGGTGCAGTCGGATCGGTGCACGGATACGCCCCGCCCGACCGTGACGTAGCCGATGATCGGGTCGCCCGGCACGGGTGAGCAGCATCGCGCCAGCTGGACCAGCATGTCATCCTGTCCCTCGACCACGACGTGGGCGCTGTCCAGCGGCTTGCGTCGGCGTGGCTGGAAGAGCTCCTCTCCGGTGTCCGGCGATAGGATTCGAGCGAGGCGCGCGGAGACCGAATCGATCGACACGGTCCCCTCGGCGACGGCTACCTGCAACGATTCCACGTCCCGCTGGCCCAACTCGACGGCGATCGATCCGAGGAGCTTGTCGCGTTCCGACGTATTGAGCTCTGGAGCCTCCTTCTTCAGCATTGCGGCCAGAGCCTCTTTCCCTTCGACCAGGGCCTGGTCGCGTCGCTCCTTGGTGAACCATTGCTTGATCTTGGACTTCGCCCGGCCGGTGCGAGCAAAGCTCAGCCAGTCGAGGCTCGGAGCGGCGTCCATCGACTTGGACGTGATGATCTCGACGATGTCACCGGACTGGAGACGTGTCGATAGTGGGACCAGCCGGCCATTGACCTTCGCCCCGACGCACCGATGACCGACTTCGGTGTGCACCGAATAGGCAAGATCGACCGCGGTGGATCCGGCAGGAAGTGGCTTCACGTCGCCACCGGGGGTGAGCACGAACACCTCATCCTGATAGAGATCGAGCTTGAGGTTGGCGAGGAATTCCTCGGGGTCCTCGTCCGAGCTCCACGAGAGGAAGTCCATCCTGGGGAGCTGTGCGGCGTCGCCCTCCTTGTACCGCCAGTGGGCAGCGATCCCGGCCTCGGCCCGTTGGTGCATCTCCTCGGTTCGTATCTGTACCTCGAGAGGCTTCCCATCTGGTCCGATGACGGTGGTGTGAAGGGACTGATAGAGGTTGATCTTGGGCATGGCGATGTAGTCCTTGAATCGCCCCGCGACCGGGACCCAATGGCTGTGGATCAACCCGAGCGCCGCGTAGCAATCTCGCATGGTCGGTGTGATGATCCGGATCCCGATCAGGTCGTGGATGTCCTCGAACGGCCTGTTCTGCTCCAACATCTTGCGATATATCGAATACTGATGCTTGGGTCGGCCCGTGACGTCGGCTTCGATCCCGGCATCGGCAAGGATCCCCGACACCTCGCCGATCATCTTCTCGATGAAGGCCTCCCTCTCCGGTGCACGCTCGGCCAGCTTGGCCTGGATCTCGGCGTTGGGACCGGGGAAGAGGATCGCGAAGCATCGATCCTCGAATTCGTGCTTGATCTCCTGGACACCGAGCCTGTGGGCCAGGGGGGCGTACACATCGAGTGTCTCCCGAGCCACACGGACCTGCTTCTCATCACGAAGGGCATAGACCGTCCTGATGTTGTGAAGCCGGTCGAAGAGCTTGATTATCAGGACCCGGACGTCCTGAGCCATGGCCACGACCATCTTCCGGATGGTCGCGGCCTGGGCCTGCTCGCGGTTCGAATAGCGAACACGGTCGAGCTTGGTCACGCCATCGATCAAACGGGCGATCTCGTGGCCGAATTGATCCGAGATCTTGTCGAGCGTCAACTCCGTGTCTTCCACCGTGTCATGGAGGAAGGCGGCAGCGATCGTCTCCTGGTCGAGGCCATATTCGGCCAGCATGAGAGCCACGGCCGTCGGGTGGGTTATGTATGGATCGCCTGTTTTCCGCAGCTGGCCTCGATGGGCCTCTTCGGCCACCTCGTATGCCCGTGTCAGAAGTCCTTTGTCCCCATCGGGATGGTGCGCGCCGAAGGCGCCGAGCACATCCTCGAGCTCGGCTTGACGCTCTTCAGTCGTAGGTGACAAGGGCATGAAGGGGTACACCATCCAACATCCTGGCGCCGTTCAGAAAACCCAATTCGATGAAGACGGAGAAACCGACCACCTCGGCGCCGATCCCACGTAGCAACCTGATCGCGGCCGCCGCTGTTCCCCCGGTGGCGATGACATCGTCGACGAGGAGGATCCGCTCCCCAGGCTCGGCGGCATCCTGGTGGATCTCGAGGGAATCGGTGCCGTATTCCAGCGTGTAGCTCTCCTTCACGGTCCGATGCGGGAGCTTCCCCGGTTTGCGCACCGGGACGAAACCGGCGCCGAGCCGATCAGCGACCGGTGTCGCCAGGGTGAAGCCGCGAGCCTCGATCCCGGCCACCTTCGAGATGGACTGATCCGCATATGGCTCGGCAAGGGCGTCGATCAGAGCGGAGAAGGCTTTGGCGTCGGCGAGCACAGGCGTTATGTCCTTGAACACCACGCCGGGCTTGGGAAAGTCCGGGATGTCACGAATCAGTGCGGCGAGATTTTCCACCCGATGAGTCTACGGCGAGATCAGGCTCTTCCGGCCTTCGCTCGCCTAGCGATGCGTTCGGCCCGATCCTGCCACTTGTCCTCCTTCTCCTTCCATGCAGCCAGGAGCGGGGAGGCGACGAAGATCGACGAGTAGGTGCCGGCGGCGATGCCGACGAAGAGAGCCAGTGCGAACTCGCGGAGGGTGGGCGCTCCGAGGATGAAGGAGCCCACGAAGAGAATGCTCCCGACCGGCAGGAGCGACGTGAGAGAGGTGTACAGCGATCTGGCCAGCACCTCATTCATGGATAGGTTGACGATCTGTGAATAGGTCATGCCATCTTCGGACTCGACCAATTCCTCCACCTTGTCGAATACGACCACGGTGTCATAGAGGGAGTAACCGAGGATCGTCAGCACCGCCACCACCGTGGCGGGTGTGACCAGGAAGCCCGTTATGGAATAGAGCCCGACCGTGAGCAACAGGTCATGGAAGAGGGCTGCGATGCCGGCGATCGCCATCTTGAACTCGAGACGCCAGCTGATGAAGATGATCACGGCCCCGATGAACACGGCCAGCGCCAGGAGCGCACGCCTCGCCACCAGGGCGCCAAACGATGGGCCAACCGCCTCGATCGAGATCTCGGTCCGGTCGCTTCCGGTCACCGATGACAGTGCGTCGACGGCCTGATTCTCCACCGATGGGTCCAGCTCGTTGGTCGTCACGCGTAGTGACGCGCCATCGTCGAGGAGCTGGACGGTGGCGTCCTCGACACCGACGTCGGACAGGGCGGATCTGACTTCCGGGACGTCGGCCATGGCGGGATTGGGAGCCTGCATCGATAGCCCACCCACGAATTCGATGCCCAGGTTCAGCTGACGGATTCCGAGACTGGCGACGGCAAGGACCAACGCAACCGCGGAGATCATCAGCCAGCGGCGCCGATGCCCGACGAAGTCGATCTCCGTCTCCCCGCGATTGAGACGATGCCAGACACTCATTTGGCCGCTCCTTCGATCGAGAACCACCCACCGGAGCCAAGCGGGGTGGCCGCCAATATCATGGTGGCGCGACGTGTGAAAGCCCTGGCCACGAAGATGTCGAGCACGGTGGCTATGCCTAACGAGATGGCGAATCCTTTCACTGCCCCGACTGCCAGAGCCCAAAGGAGGGTGGCTCCGAGCAGGCTGACCGTGTCGGCCGTGATGATCGTCCTGAACGCGGCTTTGAATCCACCCTCGGCGGCCTCCTCGACGGTGTAGCCGTCCCGCAGACGCTCCTTGATGCGTTCGAAGTAGACGATATAGCTGTCCGCCGTGATGCCGACGGAGACGATGATCCCGGTGACGCCGGCGAGGGTCAGGGTCAACCCGACCCACGACCCGAGAAGGCCGAACATGGTGATGAGGAGTGAACCGAAGACGGTGAGCCCGAAGATGGCGACCAGGCCCAACGACCTGTACACGAGCAACAACACGATGGTGACCAGGGCGATTCCGATCAGACCGGCCACGATCCCCGCCCGAAGCGAGTCCGCTCCCAGCGTTCCCGAGACCTTGCTCACCGAGGAGATGTCGAAAGCAACCGGAAGTGATCCATACCGGAGCACCACTGCCAGGTCTGCCGCCTCCTGCTGGGAGTCCTGACCTTGGCCGAGGGTGATCTGGGCGCTTCCCCCGGTGATCCCGGTGTCCGGTGAGACGCTTGCGTTCACGGATGGCGCCGTGATCACCGATCCATCGAGCACGATGGCGATCTCGCGCCGTGGGTCGCCGACGGGGTACGAGGCGGCCTGAGCCGTGAGATCGGCGAATTTGGTCGCTCCCTCCCCATTGAGGTCGAGTGTCACCGCCCACTGGGCCGACTGGGGGTTATAGACCGGCACGGCATCGGTCACGTACTCGCCGGTCAGATCGGAAGGCGCCACGTTCAATACCGCGGTCGGCTGGCCGGTCTCATCTAGAAGGAGCCAGGACTCCTGTGAGATGTCGTCGTTGATGGTCAGGCCTGTTGTGTCGTCGATGTTCTCGGTGCCGGTGCCGGCCAATGGGCCGACCGAGCCTGGAACCGAGTCCAGCACTGCCCGGAATGAGAGCAGACCGGTCTGCCCGACGGCGTCGATGGCGCGCTGCTCATCGGAGACTCCGGGCAGCTGCACCACCACCGTGTTGTTGCCTGAGATCGAGATGTCCGGTTCCTGAACGTCGCCGATGTCCTCGATACGCCGAAGCATGATCTCGGTGGCGACCGGGAGGAGATCGGGATCGGTCCCTTCCGGTGCGGTGAGGATGACTGCAGTGCCGCCTTGGAGGTCGAGGCCGAGACGCGGCGTGAAACCGGTGGCGATGGCGGCGGCCAGCCCTCCCCAGGCGACGGCCAATACGATGAGAAGGCCCACGACCCTGCGGGTCATATCAGGACTCGTCTCCCCCGATCAACGAGCCGATGGCTCGCCGAGTGACGCGAATCTTTCCCTCCTCCACCCGCAGGACGACATCGGTCTCGTCGACCGAGACCACGACGCCCTGGATGCCTCCGATGGTCCTTACCTGCTGGCCCACGGACAACGAGGACGAGAGAGCCTGCTGCTTCTTGGAACGTTGGCGCTGTGGTCGGATGATGAAGAGCCAGAAAACGGCGACCATGAGACCGAGAAAGATCAGCGAGGGCAGTGGGCTCGCGCTCTGCTGGGCCAAGACAACCTGAAACAAGGGGGCCTCCAAGACAATGACGTAGACCGCACGAGGTTAGGCATTGTCGGTGGCTAGAGCGAACCCTGTCGGCGGGCACCGACCCCCGCAACGTACTTCTGGAAACGCCCCTCAATGATGGCGCGTCGGGCCTCGGACATCACGTCGAGAGTGTGCCGGAGATTGTGGATGGAGAGCAGTCGATGTGCCGACAGCTCTTTCATTCGGACCAGATGGCGGAGATAGGCGCGTGTGTAGTTGGCACATGTGTGACAGGGGCAATCTGGGTCGATGGGAGATTGGTCTCGCTCGAACCGGGCGTTCTTCAGGTTGAAATCGCCGTCCGGTGTGAGTGCCTTTCCGTGTCGGGCGAGACGGGTCGGAAGCACACAGTCGAACATGTCCGCGCCCCGGCCGATCGCATCGAGCAGACCCTCCGAATCCCCCAGGCCCATCACGTAACGTGGCTTTTCTTCCGGCAGCTCGGACATCGTGGCCTCGAGTGCGAGATTGCGCTGCTCGGGGCTCTCCCCCACCGACAGGCCACCGATACCGAATCCGGAAAAGCCCATACGCGCCGTCGCGGCCGCGCTCTCTGCCCGAAGGTCGATATCGACGCCACCCTGCACGATGCCGAAGAGGGCCTGGCCCGTTGCGGTGTGCGCTTCGAGACAACGCTCTCCCCAGCGCAGGGTCCTCTGCATCTCGGATTCGACCAATTGGCGAGGCGAGGGCAGGCCCACACAGATGTCGAGGGTCATGGCGATGTCCGGCCCCAACTCCTGTTGGATCCTCATCGCCCCTTCCGGGGTGAGATGGACCATCGAACCGTCGTATATCGATCGGAAGGTGGCGCCATCCTCGGTTATCACCGGCTCGAGCGAGAAGATCTGGAAGCCTCCCGAGTCGGTCAGGATCGGCCCGGGCCAAGCCATGAACTCGTGGAGGCCCCCGAGCTCGCCGATCAGGGAGGATCCGGGTCGCAACATCAGGTGATAGGTGTTGGACAGCACGATTTGGGCCCCGATCGCCTGCAGATCCGAGACGTCGACCGCCTTGACGGCCGCCCTGGTCCCCACCGGCATGAAAGCCGGTGTGGCAACTTTCCCATGTGGTGTCTGGAGCCATCCGGCCCGGGCGTCGCCATCCGATGCCGATCGAGCCCAAGTGACGGCGCTCAACTCACGCCGCTCCACTCGGCCATCATCGCGTCGCCGAACGATAGGAACCGATAACCCCTCTCCAATGCCGTTTGATAGGCGAGACGCCATCTCTCGCCCATGAACGCCGCCACCAGGACGATCAAGGTCGACCCGGGCACGTGGAAATTGGTGACCAGGACGTCGACGACGTGAAACCTGTCGCCCGGCTTGAGGAACAAGTCGGTCTCCATCCGCCCCTCGCCAACCGTCCCATCATCGTTGGCAAATGACTCCAGGGTCCTTGCCACCGTGGTCCCGATTGCCACCACCCGCCCACCGGACCGTCGGGTCGCTCGAATCCGGCTCGCCGTCTCCGGCGTGATCGAGCACCACTCGCGGTGCATTCGATGGCGCTCGACTTCCTCGACCTGGATCGGCCGGAAGGTGTCGATGCCCACGTGGAGGTCCACGGACGCAATTTCGATGCCCGCAGCCGTCAGACGGTCGACCACCTCGGTCGTGAAGTGGAGACCGGCGGTGGGGGCGGCAGCAGAGCCCGCCGTGCGAGCGAACATCGTCTGATATCGGGAAGCGTCGTCGAGGTGCCCCTTGAAGTAGGGCGGGAGGGGTACCTCCCCCGTTTCCTCGATCACTCGCTCAACGTCGTCGACCCCGACGAGATCGACTTGCACGACTCCATTCACGGGGTTGGAGCGAACCACCGCCTGCATCTGGTCGAGTTCGATGACGACATCCGGACGCAGGCGGCGGCCCGGCCGTGCCAGCGCCTCCCATGAGCCGTCCTCGCGTCGCCCGAGCAAAAGCAATTCGACTTCTCCACCGGTCGCGGAGCGATGGCCTCGCAGCCTCGCTGCCCGAACCCTGGTCTCGTTTACCACCACGAGATCACCGGCCCGGAGCCGAGCGGCAAGGTCGAGGAAGGTGTGGTCCGACATGTCCCCGGTGTCGAGCAGCCGAGCGCGATGTCGTGGCTCGATCGCCTTTTGGGCTATCGCCGAATCCGGCAAGGGATAGTTGAACTGCTCTACCCGCATCGGGCAGGAGGCTAGATGAGGCTCCCCTGGGCATCGCCTCGCGGCTCGACACCGAGATGTCGATAGGCGAGCGTGGTTGCGATTCGCCCCCGGGGCGTCCTCTTGAGCAGGCCCGACTGGAGCAAGAACGGCTCATAGGCATCCTCGACGGTCTCGGGCTCCTCTCCGACGGCGATGGCCAGAGTGGAAAGGCCGACTGGTCCACCGTCGAAGCGGTGGATGATGCTCTCCAGTATGGAACGATCCACCTTGTCGAGACCCCGCTCGTCGACTTCGAACACCTCCAGGGCGAGATCGGCGATCTCCGGGTCGATGTATCCCGAGGCCCTGGCCACGGCATAATCGCGCACCCGGGCCAGCAAGCGATTGGCGATTCGGGGAGTTGATCGGCTCCGGTGTGCCAGGATCTCGGCCGCGTCGTCGGAGATCTCCACACCGATGATCGAGGCGGACCTCTTCACGATCACCGCCAATTCCCCCGGCTCGTAGTAGTCCAACTTCTCCTCGATCCCAAAGCGATCGCGCAGCGGGGCCGTGACGGTCCCCTTGCGTGTCGTTGCCCCAACCAGCGTGAACCTGGGCAAGTCGAGTCTGATCGATTGGGCCGTCGGGCCCTTTCCCAGGACGATGTCGAGTTGGAAATCCTCCATCGCCGGATAGAGCACTTCCTCGACGGCCCGCGGGAGCCGGTGGATCTCGTCGACGAAGAACACATCCCCGGGGTCCAGGTTGGAGAGGATCGAGGCGAGATCGCCCGGTCGGTCCAGTGCCGGTCCCGAAGTGATCCTCATCTTCACATTCAGCTCATTTGCGATCACCCCGGCAAGGGTGGTCTTTCCCAGGCCCGGTGGGCCGGAGAAGAGAACATGATCGAGTGGCCTGCCCTCCTTGGCGGCGGCCTCCAAGGAGATGCGGAGGCGATTTCGCACGCGATCCTGGCCGACGAACTCATCGAGGCGCCTGGGTCGGAGGGAGATCTCCTCTTCATTCTCCAAACCCGGGCTGAGCAAGCTGTCTTCACGCATCGGCTATCTCCGTCCCAGTGCCTTCAAAGCTGTCTTGATCTGGGTCTCGATGCTCGAGCCCGGGTCCAGCTCGCCCATCACCGCGTTGATCTCCTCGCCCGAGTATCCCAGGCCTTCGAGAGCGTGACGCACCGTGACCGTGCTCGATGATCCGGCCATCTCGGGGTCTATGCCGGACAGCTTGGGCGCCAGTTCGAGGACGATTCGCTGGGCGCCGCGCTTGCCGACACCGGGGACCACGGTCAAAGCGTCTGGATCCTCGGTGACGATCGCGCGAATGATCTCATCGTGATTCATCGTCCCCGAGATCGCCATCGCCAGTTTCGGGCCAACACCGGCGGCCCCGAGCAAGACGCGGAAGAGGTCACGATCCGGCTCCGACCCAAACCCGTACAGGCTCATCTCGTCTTCGCGCACATGGGTATGGGTGTGGATGACGACCTCCTCGCCCACGCCGGGCAGCGCGGCCAACCCGCGGGGCGTCATCGTCACCTCGTATCCGACGCCGGCAACCTCGACGCAAACCACGTCACCACGTCTCGTGACCACGATCCCGCGCAAACGCCCGATCACTTGGCGGCTTCCAAGGGGGCAACTCGGAGATGGCAGAGCGCTATAGCCAATGCATCCGCGGCATCTGCCGGCTTGGGTGGAGCGTCGAGCCGAAGCAATCTCGCCACCATCTCCTGGATCTGGCGCTTCGATGCGGCACCGTCCCCAGTAATGGCGGACTTCACGGCGGTCGGGACGTATTCGCAAACGGTCAGGCCGGCCTCGGCGGCGGCGAGCATGGCCACGCCCGACGCCCGCCCAACTGATATCGCCGTCTGGAGGTTGCGATTGGTGAAGACCGTCTCGAGGGCGACGACATCCGGATCACTCTCGTCGATGACCTGACTCAGCCCCCTGTACAGCTCGGCCAGGCGTTCCGGCATGGGCGAATCCGGTGCGGTCCGGATGACTCCGGCCAGATGGGCCTTGGGGGGATGTCCCCTCTCGACCATGCCATATCCGGTCACAGAAAGACCAGGATCGATGCCCAACACGAACATATGTTTGGTGAGGTTAGGCGAATGGGACGACGAAACGAAGGCATCTGGGCGAATCCGGTAACGATGAGGCCGGCCGCCGAGTCACAACATCGAGGCAGGCAGCTAGCTTCGCCGAAAGCTCGAAAGGAGCACCATGGGAGCCGCACTCTGGACCATTATCGGAGCCCTCGTCGCCGGAATCGTCATCGGGCCGCTCGCACGACTCGTCCTTCCCGGGAAGCAGAGCATCTCGTTGGGCATGACAATCGTGATCGGGGCCGTCGGTGCCCTGGTGGGCGGTTTCATCGCTCAGAGCTTGGGAGTGGGCGATACCGACGGGATCGACTGGATCAAGTTGCTGATTCAGGTCGCGGTGGCCGCCCTCGTCGTCCTGATCTACGGGGGGATGGCCGGTCGAAAGAGCGTCTGAGCTCAGACCTCTTCGAGGACCTTCTCCATCACGTCGTCATCGATGTCGTAATTGGAGAAGACAGCCTGTACGTCATCGAGGTCGTCGAGTGCATCGATGAGACGAAGGAGCTTGCGGGCGTCACTCTCCCCAACCGGCACCGTGTTGGACGGGAGTTGGGTGACATCCGCCGACTCCACCGAGATCCCGGCCATTTGGAGGGCCTTCCTCACGGTTTGAAGGTCGCCCGGGTTGGTGATGACCTCGTACACCCCGTCTTCGTCTTCGCGTATGTCCTCGGCACCGGCGTCGAGGGCGGTCAGCATGACCGCCTCTTCGTCCCCTGAGGCGATTATCTGGCCCTTCTGGCTGAACAGGTAGCCGACAGATCCCGGCTCGCCGAGGTTTCCCCCACTTCGGGTGAAGGTGGAACGAACGTCGGAGGCGGCTCGATTGCGATTGTCGGTGAGGATCTGGACATAGAGCGCCACGCCCCCAGGCCCGTAGCCTTCGTACCAGATCTCCTCGTAGACGGCCCCTTCGACCTCACCCGTCCCCCGCTTGATCGCCCTGTCGATGTTGTCATTGGGCATCGAGGCTGCCTTCGCCTTGTCCACCGCGGTGACCAGGGTGGGGTTGAAGTCGAGACTGCCCCCACCCTCACGGGCCGCGATCTCGATCGCCTTCGCCAGTTTTCCGAAGAGCTTTCCCCGGGCAGCGTCCTGCCGGCCTTTTCGGTGCTTGATATTCGCCCACTTCGAGTGGCCTGACATGGGAGTACCTCAGATCAAGTCGAGAAGCATCTGGTGCACGCGCCCGTCACCGGTCAGCTCTGGATGAAACGATGTGGCGAGCAGCTTGCCCTGACGCACCATCACCGGATGATGACCGATCTCGGCGAGTACTTCCACTTCCGCACCGACCTTCTCCACCCACGGGGCACGAATGAACACTCCATGGACGGAGTGCTCGAGACCGACCACCTCGAGATCCGACTCGAACGAGTCGTTTTGACGCCCGAATGCATTTCTCCTCACCACCACATCGAGGACACCGAGCAGAGGCTGATCACCGTCCGTGACCGACCCGGCCATGAAGATGAGGCCGGCACAGGTCCCAAAGGTCGGCAGCCCGGACCGGATTGCCGAGCGCAAGGGGTCGATGAGACCAAATCGCACTGCCATCTTGCCGATGGTGGTGGACTCCCCACCGGGGATGACCAATGCGTCGATCGAGGAGAGCTGCTCCGGGCGCTTCACTTCCACCGGGTTGGATCCCAGCGACTCGAGCAATCTCAGGTGCTCGCGAACGTCCCCTTGGAGAGCGAGGACGCCGGCCGACCTCATTTCACCATCCCCGACTGGCGAGCCGCTCCGAGTCGGCGAGGGTCTCGAGAGCGATCCCGGGCATCGCCTCACCGAGACCGCGGGATACCTTGGCGACGACCTCGGGCTCATTCCAGAAGGTGGTCGCCTCGACGATCGCACGGGCGTATGCCTCCGGATTCGAGCTCTTGAAGATCCCGGAGCCGACGAAGACGCCGTCGACACCCAATGACATCATCAGTGCGGCATCGGAGGGTGTTGCGATCCCGCCGGCGGCGAAGTTCACAACGGGTAGCGCCCCACTTGCCGCCACCTCCTTGACCAGATCGTATGGGGCGGCGTGGTCGCGCGCAGCAGACATCAGCTGGGACTCCTCCAACTGGGTCAGGGCTCGGAGCTCGGTGGTGACGGTCCGCATGTGCCGGACTGCCTCCACGACATTCCCGGTTCCTGCCTCGCCCTTGGTGCGAATCATCGCCGCACCCTCCCCGATGCGACGGAGTGCCTCGCCCAAATTCCGGGCGCCGCACACGAACGGCGTGGTGAAGGCCCATTTGTCCACGTGGTTCTCTTCGTCGGCAGGGGTGAGGACCTCGGACTCGTCGATGTAGTCGACTCCCAGGGCCTGGAGCACCGCGGCCTCTGCGAAGTGGCCAATCCGGCACTTCGCCATGACTGGGATCGTGACGGCAGCCTGGATCTCTTCGATCTTGGTGGGATCGGCCATCCGGGCCACGCCGCCATCCTTGCGGATGTCGGAAGGCACTCTCTCCAGTGCCATCACGGCCACGGCGCCGGCCTCCTCGGCGATCTTTGCCTCGTCGGCGTTGACCACGTCCATGATCACCCCGCCTTTGAGCATCTCGGCGAGGCCTCTCTTTACCCGATCGGTACCTTTTTCCACGTTCCAGGGCTCCAGTTGAGGGAGGACCAATGGTACAACCTCGCCACGTTTCTCCTAAGCGATGGCCCGGCGGTAGACACTTCGATAGCGAGGCCCCACCGTCTCCCAGTCGAAGGTGTGGGCGCGGGCCTCTCCCAACCGGGCGAGACGGCCGACCTCATCCGGCCGGTCGAGCAGGTCGTTCAACACGACGGCCAAGGTCTCGTGATCTCCCACCGGGAAGAAGCGCGTCTGCCTCCCCGGCTACCGACCGAAAGGGCACGAGATCCGAGGCGACCACGGCGGCTCCCGCTGCCATCGCCTCGACGAGCACGATCCCGAAGGACTCGCCACCGAGTTGCGGGGCGACAAAGAGCGAAGAGCTGGCGAGAGTCTCGATCTTGATGTCCTCGTCGACCCTCCCCATCCATCGCACGTCGCCCCCATCCCTTCCTGCACCCATGACCACGAGCTCCGCATCGGGATGGGCCGACATCACCTTCGGCCAGGCATCGAGGATCACGTCGAGCCCCTTGCGTGGCTCGTCGCGGCCTACGAAGCAGACCCGGCCAGGCACACGTTCGACCTCGATCTGGAACGACGACACATCTACCCCATTGGGGATGATGACCGCCTCACCGGCCCGGTCACCCAAGACCGAGGCCGCCGTTTCACTAACAGCGGTGATCGCCGTCGTGTCCCCGAGAAGTCGCCGGAGGAATGGGCGTAACAGGCGATACGCTCCCCGTCCGAGGCGGCCCGGGTCTGCATGGAAGGTGGCTACAACCGCCGTTCGGGCATGTGTCGCCATTAGAGAGACGAGAGGCATCAACGGCTCGTGGACGTGGAAGACGTCGAGCTCGGCCGCCGCCCGTTGGATACGGCCTCGGACGCGGGGGTCGAACGACAGCGGGACACGGGACCGATTCCCGGGGATGGCGATGGTAGGCCCGAGATCGACTCCCGGGATCCCGTCGGGCAGGCCGGGGCCGATGACGATGGGGAGATCGCCGGATTGCTCCAGGTATCGGGCCAGACCGAGCACCTGTGCCTGCACGCCACCCGGAGTCGACAGGTCGTATGGGCTGACAAGACCCACCCGGATCGGCGTCACTCCCGATCCGATGGCCAGTTGGGCTGGACCAGGTGCCACTGATCCGGTGCTTTCCTGACCAGCGATTCCAACTGGTCTGCCAGCTCCTGGGTCATGGCCTTGATTCGATCGGATCGAGAGCCACTCTCCGGAACTGCAAGGGCTGGCCTGACCACGACCCGGTAGCGGGTGCGGCCGTCGAAGTAACAGGCAACCGGGAACAGCGGAGCCCCCGATCTCAAGGCCAGCGTTGCGGGGCCAGGTGGCATTGTCGTCTCCTCTCCAAAGAAGACGACGGGCACCCCCTTGCCCCTCAGATCACGATCCGATAGCAGCGCCACGGCTTTGTTGGCCGCGAGCGCCGATTCGAGCTTCCGCATTACTTCGGTCCCCCCGGTGGCAAGGACGATCTCGATGCCGAATTCACCCCTCATCTTGGTGAACCAGTCCGTTATGCGATGGTTGGGCAGGTTCTCGGCGACTGCCACCACGGGGACGCCCTCGGCGATGGCGACCGGTGCCGCGACTTCCCAGTTCCCGATGTGGGGAAGGGCATAGATCATCCCCTTTCCCCGGTCGCGCGCCTCGATGATTCGGTCCAAGCCCTCGGTGGTGATCCCCCTCTGCAGTTCCGGCACCCGGTCGCCCCTCACCCATAAGGCCTCGGCGTAGTAGCGCCCGTAGGAAGCCATTACTGCAGCGGCATCGGCGCGCACGTCTGCATCCTCACCCAGCACCCGTCGCATGTGACGCTCTGCCATGCCTCTCCTCCCGCCGGCGAATGCATGCCAGATCCGACCCGCCATTCGCCCCAGAGACCTGGCCACGCCGGCCGGCAGGAGGCTGACCAAACCCGAGGCCAGCCTCAATGACCAGTACTGAAGGAGGTTCTTCACTCGAACGATCGATAGGTGTCCACGAACCTCATCACTGCCGTGAGCCATACCGAGATCACGAGCACCCACAACATCGGCTCGACCACACCGAACATCAGCCCGATGGTGAAAATGAGAACACGCTCGGCCCGACCCATCAGGCCACCCTTGCCATTGAAGCCCTCAGCTTCGGCCTTGGCGCGGAGATAGGGGACGAGCATGGCCCCGCCCATGGCCAGCACGAGGAGGAGGAGGACACGCTCGTCACCGGCGTTGGCCACACCGAGGCCGGCGAAGGCGGCGATCTCGCCTATTCGGTCGAAGGCTGCGTCGAGGAAGGCTCCCCTCGGGCTCTCGGTGCCACCGGCGCGTGCCACCGAGCCGTCCAGGCCATCGAGAATCGCCCCGCACAGGACCACGATGGCTCCCGACTTGAGGAAGCCATTGGCGATGAGGATCGAGCCGGTGATCACGATCACCAGGCCGAATGCGGTCATGAACGTCGGTGTGACCCCGAGGGAGGACAACCCCTTGCCGATAGGCTCGAGGAAACGGGTCACCCGGGGTCGAACCCGCATGTCGATCACGGCGATGCAAAGTAGCAGGCATCCCAAAGATCCATGACCGATACCAGCATTAGGATCGAAGTTCCATCACGAGGAGGTCTTTGTTGTTACCCGAGAGAGTTCGCAACGTGGCCTTGATCGGACACGGCGGAAGCGGCAAGACGTCGCTGGCGGAGGCTCTGCTCTTTTTGGGTGGGGCGATCAAACGGCGGGGAAGCATCGATCAAGGGACCACGACTCTCGACTATGAGCCGGAGGAGATCGAGCGGGGCATCTCTCTCGGCCTGGCGGTGGGAACGTTCGACTGGCACGACCATCGCATCAACCTGATCGATTCCCCGGGATCGACCGACTTCTCTGGAGACGCCCGAGCGGCGCTTCGAGCCGCCGATCTCGCGCTGATTCGTCGTCTCCGGTGTGGACGGGGTGGAGGTCCAGACGGAGCAGCTCTGGCGGGCAGCGGAAGAAGAGAAGATCCCTCGAGCCATCGTGGTGACCAAGCTCGACCGGGACCGCTCGTCATTCGAGCGAACGCTGGAGCAACTACGCGACGCTTTTGGCAAGGCCGTGGCTCCGATCCAGGTCCCGATCGGAGCTGAAGACAGTCTCGAGGGTGTGGTCCGGGTTGCCTCCGAGCGCGCCTACCGATACGACGGGCAGGATGCCGTCGGAAAAGAGATCGACCTGCCTTCCACCGTCGAGTCACGGGTCCATGCGGCTCACACGGCCCTGGTCGAGACCGTGGTCGAGACCGACGATGAGATGATGGAGGCGTACTTCGAGGGCCGCGAGCCGACGCGCGACCAGATCGTGCACACAATCCATGAGGGCATCCTCTCCGGTGAGATCGACCCCGTCCTGATCACGTCCGCCGAGAAGATGGTGGGTATCGACCTTCTGGCCGAGTTTCTCGTCGACTACGCCCCCAACCCCCTGGAACGCCCGACTCCGGCCCTCACCGCCGGGGAAGCTCTGTCTCCCAGCACCGACGGGCCGGTGCTGGCATATGTCTTCAAGTCGTTCTCCGACCCTTTCGTGGGCCGAATCTCCCTGTTTCGCATCTATTCGGGAACCGTGAAGGAGGATCAAGAGCTCGAAGCCTCAGACGGGACGCGGGTCCGCTTGCACAATCTGTTCAAGCTGCAGGGCAAGGAGCATCATGACGTGCCCGATCTTCCGGCGGGTGGGATAGGGGCGGTGGCCAAGGTCGAGGATCTGCGTGTCGGCGAGACGCTCCGCTCCCCGGGGTTGAGCGCCGTGATCCAGAAGGTGACATACCCCCAAGCGGTCGCGGAGCTGGCCATCACGCCGAGGTCTCATCATGACGAGGAGAAGCTCTCGACGGCCTTGCATCGCATCGAAGACGAGGACCCCACCATCAGGGTCGATCGGCGCGCCGAGACGGGTGAGACCATCCTGGCCGGCCTCGGTGACACCCATCTCGATGTGACCGTTGCCAGGATCCATCGCAAGTTCGGGGTGGATGTCGACACCGCTCTACCGGTCGTCCCCTATCGCGAGACGATCACGGCAACGGCGAGTGCCGAGGGAAAGCACAAGAAGCAGTCCGGTGGGAGGGGTCAATTCGGCGTCGCCTTCGTCCGCTTCTCTCCCCTGCCCAGAGGATCTGGATACGAGTACGTCGACTCGATCAAAGGTGGATCGATCCCGCGGCAGTTCATCCCGGCCGTTGACAAGGGGATCCAGGAAGCCCTGCAACGAGGGATCCTGGCCGGATATCCGGTGATCGACGTGTCTGCTGAGGTCTATGACGGCAAGTATCACGCCGTCGACTCCGATGAGATGTCCTTTCGAATGGCGGGGATCCAGGCGCTGAGGGCTGCGACGCCGGACCTGAAGCCGATCCTCCTCGAACCCGTGATGAAGGTGGCCGTGACCGTCCCGGAGGAGTATCTCGGGGATGTCATGGGTGACGTCAATTCGAAACGAGGGCGTGTCTTGGGCATGGAGGGAGATGGCATGCTTCGTTCGGTGGTGGCGGAAGTCCCCATGGCCGAGATACGGCAGTATGCAGCCGAGCTGCGATCATTGACCTCGGGAAGGGGTAGCTTCGTCGTCGAGTTCGACCACTACGCAGAGGTGCCGCACCAAGAGGCGCAGCGGGTGATCGCCGAGACTCGGGCGGCGGAGGATTGACAAAACGGTAGGAAGGGATTCACAAATGCCAGAAGCGGTTATCCGCTACAACGACAAAGAGATCAGCCTCCCGGTGCTGGTGGGCACCGAGGGTGAGGAAGCGATCGACATCGGGCGTCTTCGCAGCGAAACGGGCCTGGTGACCGTGGACCGTGGTTTTGGCAACACCGCCGAGGGTGGCTCGGACGTCAGCTTCATCAACGGCGAGGAGGGGATCCTTCGCTATCGCGGCTACCCCATCGAGCAACTGGCCGAGCACTCTTCCTTCCTGGAGGTCGCCTACCTGCTTCAGTACGGGGAATTGCCCAAGAAGGCCGATCTCGCCTCCTATGAACGGGAGATCACCATGCACACCTTGCTCAGGGAGGACACCAAGCATCTCTTCGAGGCGTTTCCGCACAAAGCTCATCCGATGCAGATCCTCGCTTCGGCCACATCGGCCCTCGCCACCTATTACCCGGACGCATTGAGCCCTGTGGACGAGGAGGCGGTGGACATCAGCTCGAAGCGGCTGATCGCCAAGACGCCAACGATGGTCGCCTGGTCGTACAAGTACACGGTCCACCAGCCATATGTGTATCCGAGGAACGACCTCGATTACCCGTCGAACTTCCTCCACATGATGTTCTCGGTTCCCAGTGAGCCCTATCTGCCCGACCCGGTCGTCTCCAAGGCTCTCAACCTCCTGCTCATCCTCCATGCCGATCATGGCCAGAATCTCTCGGCCTCGGCGGTGAAGTTGGTCGGATCAGGTCGTGCCAACATCTTCAGCTCGGTGGCCGCCGGCATCCATGCCCTCTCGGGCCCGCTGCACGGCGGCGCCAACCAGGAGGTCCTGGAGATGTTGGAGGAGATAGTGGAGGCCGGTGGTGACACGGATGCCTTCGTCAAGCGGGCCAAGGACAAGGACGATCCCTTCCGGCTGATGGGTTTTGGCCATCGGGTGTACAAGAACTTCGATCCTCGAGCCCGGATCATCAAAAAGGCCGCTGAGGAGGTGTTGAACGCCCTCGGGGTGGACGACCCCCTCCTCGACGTCGCGTTACAACTGGAAGAGGTCGCTCTCTCCGACGACTACTTCGTCGAAAGGAAGCTCTACCCGAATGTCGACTTCTACTCGGGGATCATCTACCGCGCGATGGGGTTCCCCACGGACATGTTCACCGTGATGTTCGCCATCGGGCGGCTTCCCGGATGGATATCGCAATTCCGCGAACTGGCCAGCGACCCCGAGTCCAGGATCTTTCGGCCCCGTCAGCTCTACACGGGTGCGGCCCTCAGGGATTACACACCCATCGACCAGCGGTGAAGCTCAGGCTTCGGAAATCTCTTCGACATAGGGATCTTCGGCGATCTCACCGGTGACGGCATCGACCACCACCAATGCACGTCGGTCGGGCGGTTCGGCAGCCGAGTAGAGGACGACGCTCCATCTGGGCCTGGACCGGATCCCCTTGAAGGTGACCGCCGCCGAGGCGTGGCCTACCGGGAACTCCACCGCACTCCCGGCCACCGAGAGGGCGCCATTCTGATCGACGGCCAAGGGCCACGCAGAGGCGAAGTTCCAGACAGCAAGCCCGACCAGGCCAATGGCCGGGAGCCATCCACCGTCGATCGAGACCATCACCAGAATGGCGACGCCGATGAACACCCAACCGGCGACACGTCGGCGCGTCGGTTCGGGGAATCTGTAGGGGCCTACCACCGTGGAGTCCAATTCTTCCTCGATGGCGATGGACTCGGCCAGCTCGCGGTCGATGTGAATTCCCTCACGGTCGGCTCTAGGCGTTTCTCGCTCAGTCATGATCCAGGAGGCTTCGCCAACTCCCGGAGGCGATTCGCAGCCTCGAGGAGCGGGACGTCACGGGTGTCGCGATCGTCTCCGTATAGCCGCAACCCGACGGTCGCATTTGCGGCATCATCGTCCCCGACCACTATCACCGCCGGGACCTTTTGGGTCAGCGCCTTGCGGATCTTGTCGCCAACCGTCTCGTCCGAGTCGTCGACCTCGACGCGAAGATTCGCATCGTCGAGAGTCCGGCTGACGTCCTGGGCGTATTCCGAATGGCGATCTGCCACCGGGATGATGGTGACCTGCAATGGAGCCATCCACATGGGAAAGGCTCCGGCGTAGTGCTCGATGAGGACACCGATAAAGCGCTCCAATGAGCCTGCCTTGGCACAGTGGATCATGTACGGGCGCTCGGCGGCGTTTCCCGCTGCGGTGTACTCCAGCTCGAATCGATCGGGAAGGGTGAAATCGAGCTGGATCGTCGAAAGCTGCCATCGCCTCCCGATCGCGTCCTTGACATGCATGTCGATCTTCGGCCCGTAGAACGCCCCCTCGCCTGGTGCCACCCGGAACGGGATCTTGGACGATTCCATGACGGAAGCCAGGATCTTCTCGCTCACATCCCAGCGTGACTGCTCCCCGACAGACTTCTCAGGCTGTGTGCTCAAGTCGGCCTCGAAGTCGCTGAACCCGGCATCGCGCAGCCAGGCAAGGACGAAGTCGAGATGGAGATTCAGCTCGGATTCGAGCTGATCCTCGGTGCAAAACGTGTGAGAGTCATCCTGGGTGAACCCCCTGGCCCTGAGCAGGCCGTGGACGACGCCCGACTTCTCGTACCGGTAGACGGCGCCCAACTCGGAGAGTCTCAGTGGAAGATCCCGGTAGGAGCGCGCCCTGCTCTTGTAGATCAGGATGTGGCCCGGGCAATTCATCGGCTTGATTTGGTACTCCTGCCCACTGTCGACCTCGATCCTGGGAAACATGTTCTCGGCGTAGTACCCGAGATGCCCGGACGTGCGCCACAACTCCGCCTTGGCGAGATGCGGTGTGAAGACGAATTCAAACCCAAACCGCTCATGCAGGTCGCGGCTGTGATCTTCGAGGATCTTTCGCAGCATGCCGCCCTTCGGATGCCAGACCGCGAGACCAGAGCCCAGCTCGGCGGGAAAGCTGAACAGGTCCAGTTCAGGCCCAAGCCGCCGGTGGTCTCGCTTCTCCGCTTCCTCCAGACGATGTAGATAGGCCTCGAGCTCCTTCTGCGAGGGCCAGGATGTCCCATAGATCCTTTGCAGCTGATCGCGCTTCTCGTCCCCCCGCCAGTAGGCACCCGAGCTACGGAGGAGCTTGAACGCCGGGATCCGCCCGGTGGAAGGGAGATGTGGGCCACGGCATAGATCCACGAAGCCGAGATTGCGGTAGACCGTCACCTCTTCGCCGGGTGTCACCTCGCTGGGCTCGACGCTCTTGATGATTTCGGTCTTGAACGGATGTTCGGCAAAGATCTCCAGAGCCTCTGCCGTGGACACCGTCTCCCGCTCGAATGGCTGGTCCACGTCGATGATCTCCCTCATCCGGGTGTCGATCGCATCGAGATCCTCTGGAGTGAAAGGCTCATCCACTCTGAAGTCGTAATAGAAGCCGTCCTCGATCGCCGGCCCGATGGCAAAGGTCGATTCGGGATTCAGGTCGAGCACCGCTTGGGCGAGCACATGGGCCGACGAATGGCGAAGGATGTCCAAGCCCTCGTCTGAGGCCAAGGTCACCACCTCGAAGTCTCCGGAATGTTGCAGATGACGACTGAGATCCAGTAGCCGGCCATCGAGTTTCACGGCGACGGCCGCATCGGCCAATCGAGGCCCGATCGACCTCGCCACTTCAAGGCCGGTCACACCGTCGGGATGTTCGACGGTGGTCCCATCTGGGTAACGAAGCTCTAGTGACACGGTGTTATCTCGCTAGCCTGGTGCGGGCAAGAGGCTACTTGCCTTGCGGATACAACTAGGTAGGCGAGGGGACAAGGTCCAATGGATGCAAAAGAGCTCGTTGCCAAACACCACCCCAACGGTCTGGTCAGGGAGCTGACATCGGGGGCCAACAAGGTGTTCAGGGTCATAAACGGGGATCAGAGCTCGATAGTCAAGGTCTATCCGGTCACGTCGCGGGAACGTCGTGAGCGGCACGCCCTCGAGGCGTTGGCGGCGGTGCCCGGCGTCCCCCGGATCGTGGGACACGACACCGAGGGAGAGATGGCCTGGCTCGAGATGAATGACGCCGGTCACTGGAATTTGGCCAGCCTTCCCAAGAACCTCGAGGCAGTCGGGGCATCCGGTGCCGCCCTCAAGGGTGTTCACTCGTCCAAGGCCGAGATCACCAACCTCGCCGCCGGGATCGACGCCGACTACGTTCTCAGCCACTACCGATCGACGATCGAGAGATTGGGCCGATACCGACGACGATTTGGGATGGACCAGGCGGTCCTCGATCGGGCACTCCAACTCGAGCCCCCCCTGGCGACGGCCCCGGTCCCCTCGCATACCAAGCCGGTCTTGTCCAAATTCGTGGTGGATGAGGATGGTGCTGTGACCATCGTCGACTGGGAATGGGCAACATTGGCCCCACCCGAATGGGACCTCACCCTGGCGGTTTGGCGTCTGGCGGCTCGGATCGGCGAAGACGCCGCAGCAGCATTCCGAAGCGGTTACGGCGCCGAGCTGCCCGAGAGCCGCTACCGCCCCTGGGTTGCCTATCACTCGGCGATGATGATGCTGGAGGCGGCGGAAGTCCGCGAGGGGCGACTCGGTGACCTTTCCTATCTCGTCGACGACCTGAGCTCGGCCGTGCTCGGCAGCTGACGATCTGACGGGAAAATCCGCGAAATTCGCCGCTAGTCCCCTTAGCCTCTTCGTGGCTGGAGCAAGGAGGACGGACAGTGTTGGAAGCCGTGGTAGCAGCAACCGCCATGACGGGTCTGTTCGCCCTCGCCAAGGGGATCAAAGGAAATCACCACTACCGCGTGGACCCGCAGCTGGTGATGGCCTCACGGGACGAGCGAGGCGACGATCTGCCGTGCCCATGGTGTTATGGGCCGACTTCGGAAGAGGACTCACGTTGCTCGGGATGCGGCCGGTCTTTCGGCTGACCCGGGAGCTGCGTCAACTCGCGGAGAGACCAGATCGGCCCCAGTGCGGCGTGCCCGATATGACGCGTTCGACCCCTCTCAGAGTGGCACCGACTCATTTATGGTGAAGCCATGAGCAGGGTAGGGCTAGTGCTCGGCGGTGGAGGCATCACGGGTGCCGCCTATGAGATGGCGGCATTGATGACCATTCGCCTCGCCACCGGTTGGGATCCAGACGACGCCGAGGTCGTCGTCGGGACCTCCGGCGGGTCGTTCGTCACGGCTCTGGTCCGCAACCAGGCACTCAGCCTCGACTCATTGGTTCTGGCCGAAGACGACCGTGATGCGGTTGCCACCAGGATCAGGAGCCATGTCTACACGAGAGGGAGTGGCCTGCAATTCGGCTCCTGGCTCCGACACGGGATCCTCCCGGGGATCAAGGACCCGGGGCTCACGCTGTTCCTTGGCTCTCCTGCCCCTTATGACGCCTCGGGTCTCGCCACCTGGGTGAAGAGCCACATCGGTGAGGAGAACGGTGAGAGGTGGCCAACCAGGCCAACCGCAGTCGTTGCCTACGACGTCGCCGGCCGACACCGGACGGTTTTTGGCACGGAGCATGCTCCCGACACCGGCATCGCCCATGCCGTCGCCGCCTCCTCTGCGATTCCGCTCCTGTTCCGCCCCTATCCAATCGGCGAGTCGATCTATGTGGACGGCGGTGTCGCCTCGGGGACCCATGCGGACCTCGTGCTCGGGTCTGAGAAGCCCCTCGATCTCGTGTTGGTCCTTGCCCCTCTGGCCGCCGAAACCCAACGAAAGAGGGCCCGGTTCCACGAGAAGATGTTCGACAGAGTGGGTCAGCGATCGCTGACCGATGAGATCCAGTTGATCGAGTCTGAGTGGCCGGATTGCGACGTGATCGTCCTCACACCCTCGCCTTCGGTTCAGAACGTCATGAGGCCAAACCCCATGGATGCCAATAAGGCGGTTGCCACCTTCACGAGGACCCTCATTTCTATGAAGAGGACTCTGGCCAGACCCGAAGTGTGGGCTCGTCTCGAGGATCATCTCCAGGCCTCCAGGCCGAGCCGACGAGTTGCGGCGGGCTAACTCTCCGTCTTCTCCGCGGCGAGCCGCGAGATCACCATCACAACGGCGAGACCTATGACCGCGGCCAGTATCGCCCATGCCCAGTCACCGTCCGGCGCCCCGAGTTTGGCGCTGTCGACTCCCTCCGGCCATGGCCACAGGATCCGGAGTGATCCAGCCATCAGCCCGACCAGGGCAGCCAGGACCGTGTCGCGGTAGTTGGCCAGAGCCCAGTGCAGGATCTGCGAGAAGACGGCTAAGCCGACAACGGCCCCGAGGACGAAAACGCCGAGTGTGGCGAAGTCACGATCGGTGACACTCCCCAGCACGGCTCCGTACATCCCGACGAGTACCAGGATCAGCGAGCCAGAGATCCCGGGGAGGATCATGGCGCAGATCGCCAGCGCGCCGGCTCCGAAGAAGATGGCCAGTGACGGGTCGCTGACGGTCGCGTCCCCACCGAGACCAAGCGCGACGAACAGGATGACCGCCACCACGAATGCCACACCCACTCGCATCGCATTCGGGTTGTCGATCATGCGCCACGCAATGGCGACCGACCCGATCACCAGGCCGAAGAACGCCGCGGCGAGAATCGTGGGTCTCTCCTCGAGTTGAGCCTCCAGGAAGGAGGACAACAGGGCGACGGCGGTGAGGATCCCCAATAACAACGGGACGAGCAGACCCCATTCGACGTTTCCCAGACGCTCACGAAAACGAGCCAGGCTGCCTCGACCCAGTGAGCCCAGGGCAAGGCTCCCCTGTCGAACGGAGGCGACCAGTCGCTCGTAGACACCGATGACCAGAGCAATCGTTCCCCCGGACACGCCCGGCACGAGGTCGGCTGATCCCATTAGGAATCCACCGACGTATGAGCGAAGAAATGACGGAATCACGGCAGCAGTATGCCTCTAGGGATCGCCTTCCCAAAGGACTACCTTTTAGGGAAACGACCCGGGAGTTGAGTTGCCAGTCCGCCCCACACATTTCGAGTTCTATTCGACCGATCCTGCGGCCACGGTCGACTTCCTCTCCACCGTCTTCGGTTGGCGGGCCGAAAAGTGGGGGGAAGAGGACTATTGGCTTCTCGACACCGGTGAAGGGCCCGGGATAAACGGGGCGGTGGCAGCCGCTGGGCCCGAAGGGGCGCGAACTCTCAACACCTGCGAAGTCGAGGATCTGGAAGCCGCTATCGAGGCCGTGAAGATCGGTGGCGGAAGAGTCGTCTCCGAGATCGTGGAGCTGCCCGGGGTTGGCCGCTGGGCCGAGGTGGCCGGCCCTGGTGGTGAGGAATTCGGGTTGATGGAACCGGCGCCCGCCGACTAGGCGACCAGTTTGGGATCCGTGTTCGCCCCGGAGACGACACACACCACGTCCTCACCCGGCATCACGCGATAAGCCCCGGCAAGAATGGCGGCAACGGGTGCAGCGGCGGCCGGTTCCGCAACAAGTCGGCATGACTCCCAGAGCCATCTCTGGGCATCAACGAGATCGTCGTCGGTCACCAACACCGATCCGTCGATGAGGTGGTTGGTGTCCCAGGCGATCTGGCCGATCCGGGAAGCCCCAAGGGACGAGACCGCGATACCGCCTACCCCCACCTCGACCGGCCGACCCGCTGCCCGGGCCGAATGCAGGGTCGGGCATGTCTCAGGCTCCACACCGACGACTTTGCACATGCCGTCCAGTGCTGACGCAATCCCGGCGATCAATCCACCCCCGCCTACGGCCACCAGGACGGTGGACGCATCCGGCGCCTGATCGGAGATCTCGAGACCGCAGGTTCCTTGACCGGCCACCACTTCGCGCTGGTCGTAGGCGTGAAGCTGTCGGGAGCCATCGTCCCTTGCATGATTGATGGCCGCCTCCAACGCAGCGGGGTACTGGCCCGACACACGATGCAATTGGGCGCCCAACGCCTCTATTCGATCGAGCTTCTCCCCGGGTGATGCCGCGGGTGCGAAGATCGTGGCCAGGATCCCCATTTCGTTCGCGGCATAGGCAACCGCAAGACCGAAGTTGCCGCCCGATGCAGCGACTACGCCCCTCTCGGGCATGATCGAGGCAGTGATTGCGGAAAAGGCACCCCTCACCTTGAAGGATCCGGTGGGCTGGATCGACTCCAGCTTCAGACTCAGGTTGAAACCTGCATCGAGGGCGTCACCCAGATCGACCAGTGGGCTCCGTCTTATGTGATGACCGATGCGAGCCAACGTCTCGATGACTTCGATGCGGGAGATCGGGGCGGCCACTCCGCCAGGCTAGGGACGTCGTGGAACCACATCTCGCGGAAGGCCGTTTCTCAAACATGAGCCGACGCGGATGGACCCATTCCCCGCTCGGGGCCGCGTCCGCTTCGGCGACCATCCCCGGTTGGGGTCAGGTTCTGACCGGTCGACGGAGGCTGGGCGCGGCATTGCTCTGGGTCACCGGTGCCCTTCTCGCGGCAACAGTCGTGGTCATGGTCGAAGTCGGGCCCAACGAGGCCCTCTCCTGGGCACTAGACCCTGTTGCGCTCCTGCTCCTGGTCGGAGCGAATCTCATCGTCGCCACGGTTCGCGTGTGGTCGACGACCTATGCCTGGGTCAGTGCGGGAGGGCGCCTGGCAAGCCTCACACTGCTGGTCGTGGTCCTGTTCGTTTGTGCGCCCCATGCGGCGCTCGCGTATCTGGGCATCGAGGCCAGGGCAACGCTCATCGAGGTGTTTGTCGACGATCCAGGGCCTGGACCCGTTGCAGACGCCACGACCACGACTGCCACCACAGAGGCGATTCCCGAGACCACGGCCACTTCCTCGATCCGCCCCCTTCCGGTTGCCACGGCACCACCGATGACGATCCCGACCAGCACCACCACGACGCTCCCCCTTGGCACCAGTCGCTACACCGTGCTCCTCCTGGGCGGCGACGCCGGCCCGGGACGCTCCGGCCTCCGCACCGACACCATGATCGTCGCTTCCATTGACACCTTGACGGGGAGCGCAGCCTTGTTCGGGCTCCCTCGGAACATGGGTGGATTCACGTTCTCCGATGGCTCCGCCTTCCCCGGGCTTGGCCAGGGCCTCCTGAATGAGGTCTATCAGTGGGGCTGGCGTCATCCCGAGCGGTTTCCCGGGATCGACCCGGGTGCGTTGGCGGTGGAGGATGTCGCGTCGAATCTCCTTGGGATCCCCATCGACAACTTCGTGCTCGTAGATCTGGTGGGCTTTGCCCAGGTCATCGACGCGCTGGGGGGCGTGAGTCTGAACGTCACCCGCTCCATCGATGCCCCGATCTACGACCGCACCACCGGTGGTCACCGGATGGTCACCATCCCGGCCGGTGAGCAACGAATGGATGGCGACCTGGCCCTGGCCTACGCCAGGAGCCGGACCGGCACCAACGACTATGACCGGATGGGCCGTCAACGATGCCTGCTCGGGGCCCTGGCCGATCAGGCCGATCCGTTGACCATCTTTGCCCGGCTGCCCGAGTTGTTCGATGTGATGAAAAGGGATGTGACAACCGACATCCCGTTGAGCATGATCCCGTACATGGTCAACCTCGCCCCAGAACTCGACCCCGCTCGATTGGTGGTGGTGGGGTTCGACCGTGAGTACAGAAACGGCTACACGGCCAATGGCCTGGGCATACCCGATGTCCCCAAGATCCAGGCGGCAGTCCAATCGGCCTTCGACGGTGATTGGGAGGCCTCGGGTCTCGACACCGCCGATTCTGCCTGTGACTGAAGCCGGGCACATCGAGCTCGGCCCGTTTCCCGACAGGCCTGGTTACGCCACAGCCCAATCACTGGACGACAACGATCATCTCGCCGGGTTCCGGCATCGATTCTTCTTCGACCCAGAGGAGCCCGACATGATCTACCTCGACGGGAACTCCTTGGGCCGGCTTCCACTCGCCGCCCGTGAGGTCACCGAACGATTGGTGGACGAGCAGTGGGGCCGGGGACTGATCAGGTCATGGAATGATGGTTGGTGGGACCTGCAGGTGCGTCTCGGAGATCGACTCGCCGCCATCGTCGGTGCCAGGAGCGGCGAGGTAATCGTCTCCGACTCGACCTCGGTGAACCTCTACAAGCTGGCGATGGCGGCGGTTGGGGGGCGTATTAGCCGGCACAAGATCGTGACCGATGATCTCAATTTTCCGACGGACCTGTACGTGCTCGACGGCGTGGGGCGCGCCCTCGGAGACGACCACCGCCTCGAGGTCGTGCCGTCGGACGGTGTCCAAGGGCCTGTCGACGCCCTGGAACGATCGATCGACGAGGACACGGCACTGGTCTCCCTGTCTCACACCGTGTTCAAGTCTGGTTACACCTACGACATCGAGTCGTTGACGGAGACGGCCCATCGTGCAGGGGCGCTCATCCTTTGGGACCTGAGCCACTCGGTTGGTGTGATACCCATCTCACTCGAGGAGTCGGGAGCCGATCTGGCCGTCGGCTGCACATACAAATACCTGAACGGCGGTCCCGGCTCGCCTGCCTTCCTCTACGTGCGTGAGGAGCTGCAATCCCAACTGGCGAATCCGATCACGGCGTGGTGGGGCCACGCTCGACCGTTCGACTTCGAGCTTGGCTTCGAGCCCGTGAAGGGTATCCGCAGATTCCACAGCGGAACGATGCCGATCGTCTCGTTGGCTCTGATCGAAGCCGGTCTGAATGTGGTGGCGGAGGCCGGAATCGTGGCGCTGCGTAGCAAGTCACAAGCGCTGACCCGGTTTCTGATCGAGCAGTGGGAAGAGCATTTGCAACCACTCGGCTTCGAGCTGGCGACCCCCCTCGAGCCGAATCGCCGTGGGTCTCATGTGTCTCTCGGTCACGGGGAGGCTTGGCGTATCACCCGGGCGATGATCGAAGCCGCGCAAGTGCTGCCCGACTTCCGAGCTCCCGATAACATCCGTCTCGGCCTGGCCCCGCTCTACACGAGCTTCATGGATGTCCATACCGCCGTCCAGCGAATCCGGGAAGTCGTGGAGACCGGCACCCACCTTCACTTCGAATGCGTCCGCCCATCAGTCACCTAGACACAGAACCGTCCCCCCGGGCACGAACTCATCTCCCAGCGCGGCAACACAGGGTGGGGGGATACAAGGGGAGTCTCAGAACCCAGTTCAGCCTGTAACGCGAGGAGACCGAGTGGAGCAGGGGGATACAACCAAGGCTTGTCCCCTCCAGTTCAGCCCGCACCGCGGAAACACAGGGTCGAGCGGGGGGATACAAGGGCGTTGCCCCTCCAGTTCAGCCCGCACCGCGGAAACACAGGGTCGAGCGGGGGGATCTAAGCGGAACCTCACGACCCAGTTCAGCTTGTCACGCGAGGAGACCGGGTGGAGCGGGGGGATACAAGGGGGGTCGCCCCGCTTGGAATAACAGCGGGCAGCTAGGAGGAGGCTTGTCCCCTCCAGTTCAGCTTGTCACGCGAGGAGACCGGGTGGGGCGGGGGGATACAAGGGGGGTCGTCCCCCCTTGAACTAACAGTGGGCGATACTGGACTTGAACCAGTGACCTCTCGCGTGTGAGGCGAGCGCTCTAGCCGGACTGAGCTAATCGCCCGGGAGCAGATGAGGATACCGACCGGCCGTTTCTAGAGCCATCTGGGCCAAATTGCGGCGTATCCGACGCATCGACGCCGCTCGCTCCGTAGAGTCGGCCCCAGTCCGGTCAAACGAAGGAGCCGCAATGACCATGGAGCCGCCCGCCACACCCGAGCCAACCCCGGAGCCCACACCGGAGCCCACTCCGGCTGCCACCAATCCGATGAGCAGCATGAGCGGCGAGACGATGGTCATGGCCGGCGCGGCTTTGGTCCTGGTTTCCTACGTGATATTCACGCTATTGACGCGGGACTTCTCCCAATATCCGACCGTTCTCTACGCGGCGACATTCGCCATCATTCTCTCGCGATTCAGCGCGCCATGGATTGAGAAGCTGGCCCCGGTTCCTGTCCTGATGAAGTTGCTCGGCTATTTGATCGCGCTGGTCGGCGTCTTTGAGATTCTTTACGACATTCGTGTCGGCGTTCTCGACCATGTCATGCCGATCCTTGGAGCACTGGTCGCCTACATCGGTTACGTCCTCGCATTCCTGGGAGCACGTTCCATAAAGGCGTAACCCTCCTCAACCAAGGGATGGGGTCTCGGCTCCGGTCGCTCAGCGACGTCTCGTCTCGGCGATTCCCGCCTTGCGGAGGACCTGTGCTGGCACTCCGACCTGACGCCAGGCGGTATACGTGATTCCCTTCCGCTCCGAGTAAGACTTGGCGTGAGTGGCGAACTCCGAAGCCAACTGGTCGATATTGGCGCTGTCTTCGAGATTCTCGAGGGCATCTTCGATGTCCAGCTTCGACTGCGTTAACTCCACTCTCTTCAGTGGATCGTCTTCGGCGTTGAGCTTCGAATCGACACGTGCCAAACGCGACTCCAGACTCTCCTTCGTGACAGGTCTGCCCGGTTTTCGGCTGTCCAATGCCTTCAAATAGGACTTGATCGCTCTTGCCTCGGTGCGCCCCTTCGCAAGTGCTTCTTTGTGCTCTGCCGTCATTGGCATGCGTTGCTCCTTTAAGTATCGCCCAACATCCAGGATTGTGCCATAAGCCGCTGGTTCTGAGAAGAGCGTATGACCCAAAAAAGAAACCCCCGCCGGGCGGGGGTTTCCCTGTGTGGGCCCTACTGGACTTGAACCAGTGACCTCTTGCGTGTCGAGCAAGCGCTCTAGCCAGGCTGAGCTAAGGGCCCGAGGCGACGACCGGAATCGAACCGGTGTGACGGGTTTTGCAGACCCGCGCCTAACCACTCGGCCACGTCGCCGAGACCGGACGACCTCTGCGTCGGAGCGGAAGACGGGATTCGAACCCGCGACCTCAACCTTGGCAAGGTTGCGCTCTAGCCAACTGAGCTACTTCCGCACGGGGATCCGGCATTGTAACCGAGGCCCAATCGCAACCAAAGGCTCAGGTCCCACTCGAACCGAAGCCTCCGTCGGACCGATCGGTGTCGTCGAGAGCGTCCACCTCCACCCATTCGATGTCCGGGATCGGGACTACGGCGAGCTGGGCGACTCGGTCGCCGGCATGGAAGGACACTCCCTTCAGCCCGTGGTTGATGAGGAGCACGGAAACCTCGCCCCTGTAGCCAGAATCGATCAGACCCGGCCCATTGACCACTCCCAGTCCCGACCTCAGGGCATGGCCGCTCCGGGGCAGCACGAGACCGGCATGGCCCTCGGGGATGGCGACTGACAGACCCGTGGGGACGGCCAGACGTTCGCCGGGGCCCAAATCGAAGTCGATTCTGGTCTGTAGGTCGACCGCTGCATCGCCGATATGAGCCCTCATGGGGGCGTCCACTACCGGATCGAGCCGTTTGAAGTTAGCCTGCATGAGTAGTCCAGGGGCATTCGGGCGGGATGACTCGACGACTGTAAGCGAGAGCGCGTCATGACCGCCACATCACACCCGAAACGGCACACCACCCGGTTGGCCTTCATGGAGACCCTTGGCTTCTTCGACTCACCGGCTGTCACTTCGACCCGTGTCGCCACCGATCCGCATCCCCACTCGACCCAGCAGGTGACGCACCTGGTTGCCACCGGCCGTCACGTGAGGAAGACCGGGGCAGTGGTCGAAGATATGTGGAACACCACCCAGCTCGATGCTCCGTCACTCCTGGATTGGGAGCCACAAGGAGCGATGAGCACCAAATTGGGCAGCCGGAACTTCAGGTGGCCGATGGTCCTCCTCATTCTCGCTCTGGCAGCAGCGATGGTGGGACTCGGCTATTGGCTGTATCGAAGACCGGAGGCCGAAGCTGCAGCGGCGCTGGAGCAAGTGAGGGCCGAGTCGGGCGCTCTCTCAGATTCATTGACGACGATCGTGCCACTCGTCGACGGGCTCTCGGTCGAACACCTACCGGAGGCGAACCAGAACTCATCGGTGTTTCTGGCCGTGGGTGACAACGCACGGTCCCTGTTCACCGTGTCGGCGGCCCTCAAACAGTCGCAGGTGAAGAGCGAGGCATCGGAAGCGGCGACTCTCGCCCTCGATGCCTCGAAGAAGCTCATGGATGCGACGGCCTTCAGGACGGCCCTCGAGCAATCTCTGGCACCGCCGAGTCTCGAGACCGACCCCCAAATGATCGATCTGACGACGGCCGCTCTCACTTTTTCCGAGTGGCGCAGCGGGCTCGAATCGGTCCGGGAGGCACTTCCAGAGAACATCGCCTCCAACACTCGCCAGACTCTGGCGACGTTCGACAACGGGCTCGACGCTTTGCAGGGCGCCTACGTCGACGCGATGAGAGAAGGCGATCAGACAGCGGCCGCCAAAGCCGTGTCCGAGCTCTCCAGTGGTCTTCTCGGGGTCCGGTCCGCCCTTTTCGAGGACATGACGGCGATCTCCACGGAGGCGGCCGACCTGATAGAGCGCTCCCAGCAGGCTTTGACAGACCTAGTCGGCTGACTCGAGGGCGGCCACTTCCTTCTCGAAGTCGGCGGCTTCCTTGAATTCCTTGTATACCGATGCGAAACGCAGGTAGCCGACCTCATCCAGCGAGCGCAAGCGTTCCAATACCTCGTGTCCGATCTCCTCAGAGCTCACCTGCGAACCTTGCCCGCGTAGGGACACTTCGACCTCCTCGGCGATCCGCTCGATCGATGATCCCGAAACGGGCCGGTCCGCCAATGCTGCCGAGATCCCGACTGCCAACTTCGCCGTCGAGAATGCCTCGAGTCGACCGTTTCGCTTCCGCACCATCAGCTGAGGCTCGAGACGCTCATAAGTGGTGAAGCGATGATCACAGCTCTCACATTGACGTCTTCGACGGATCGCGCCGCCGCCCTCGGCAGGGCGACTGTCGATGACCCTCGTGCTGGGAGCTCCACATGACGGGCAAAGCATCCGACCAGGGTAAACGAGACCTCGGTCCCCTCGCCGAAGACCACGGGTTCCTGGATGCGAGCTCATCCTCACAGCCGGAAGATCGTCACCAGCTTGACGACGAGTCAGCCGGCGGGAATCGAGAGGATCTGACCCGGAACGATCGAGTCTCCGCTCAACCCGCTGAGACGGGCGATGTCCGATATGAGCCGTCGAATGTCTTCGGAGGGATCTGCGGTCCTCGATGCAATTCCCCACAAGGTGTCACCCTCCTGAACCACGTAGTGATCTGGCGGAGTCTCCGGGCTGCCGGCATCGGCAGCGTCACCGATCATGAGGAAGACCACGCAGATGACTGCGAGAAGCAAGGTCAGCCGGACGGACAGCTGATGTTTTGCCATCTGCACTTTGGTCTTCCTCCTGATCGTTCCCTTGCGGGACCTTCCCCTTGCGGGTTACTGGATGCAGTTCGAAGTCGAACATGCGTTCGTCACTGTATCGAACATCTGTTCGCTGTCAAGTCGAACAGATGTTTGGTTTCGAACTCTTGTTCGATTAGCCTGGACGGCACGAGTCTGGAAGGAGTCAGGGTGCTCAGCGAGCGACAACAGCAGGTTCTCGAGTTCATAAGAAAGACGGTTCACGACCGGGGCTATCCCCCATCGGTCCGTGAAATCGGAGAGGCGGTCGGTCTCTCATCTCCCTCGACCGTCCACTCACATCTCTCGGCACTGGTGGAAGCCGGGGCCATCAAGAAGGACCCGTCCAAGCCGCGGGCCATCATGATCATCGACGACAAGCCTGCTCCCGCAGCCCTTCCCGACCGGCTGCGTGAGGTCCCGGTGTTGGGTCGTATCGCCGCCGGAACGCCGATACTCGCTGCCGAGCATGTCGAGGACGTCCTGACGCTACCCGTCGACCTGGTGGGCAGCGACCCCGTGTTCCTGCTCCAGGTAAAGGGCGATTCGATGATCAACGCCGGCATCTTCGACGGAGACCTGGTTGCGATTCGCAGTCAGAAGGATGCACGCGACGGTGAGATCGTCGCTGCCCTCATCGATGGCGAGGAGGCAACCGTGAAGAGACTGCGTCGGCGCGATGGCCAGGTCATCCTCGAATCTGAGAACCCGGCCTACGAGCCGATGGTGTTCAGTGACGGTGTCGAGCTGGTCGGGAAGGTCGTCAGCGTGTTGCGCCGCTATCCCTGATCGATTCGCCCGGTAAAGGAGTATTCGGCCGGCCCGATTAGCCAAGCGACGCCGTCGGCGATTCTCACCCGACCGGTTCCACCCGGGACCTCGATGGAGGTCTCACCGTCCTCGCCGTCGAGCGCCACAAAGGCAGCTGCAACCATCCCGGTCCCGCATGCCAGCGTCTCGCCAACGCCACGCTCCCAGACACGCATCTCCACCTTGCCCTCACCCAGACGCACGAACTCGACATTGCACCCGGCATCGAAGCCGGCCTCACGGGCGACCTTTCGGCCCACGGCCGCCACATCGATCCGCCCCGGGTCGTCCACCATTCTCACCGCGTGTGGGTTGCCGGTGTCGACGAGGACATAACGCTCCCCATCGATTGTCTCCTCGCCTTCCATCCGAACCGGACCGATCTCGACCTCGACGTCGGTCCCCTTGATAACGACCGACCGCGCTCCCATTGGGGTGTCGACGACGAACTGGTCCGGGGCATCCCACCGATCGTGGGCATAACGCGCCACGCATCGCAGCCCATTGCCGCACATCTCGGCAGAGCTTCCGTCGGCGTTCCAATAGTCCATGACCACCGGAGACCCGTTGGTCACCATCAAAACGCCATCCGCCCCGACACCAAAGCGACGGTCGCAGATGCGGGCGATCTCCTCTGAGGTCAACTGCTGGGGCCCCTCGACGAGGACGAAGTCGTTGCCGAGCCCCTGCATCTTCGTGAATTCGAGAGTCTTCATTCGAGAGCCTCCACTGCCCGGGCGACACGTGCCTCGACTTCTCCCACCCAGGGTATCCATCGGATACGCGGATCCCGCTGAAACCACGTTCTCTGCCGGCGTGCAAGTTTCTTGGTGTTTCGTGCCGCCAGGGTGAACGCATGATCGATGTCAGACTTTCCCGCAACCACCTCGAGCAGTTCTCGATATCCGACCGCGTGCGATGCGGTCCGGCCCATCGTCGGGCCGAGACGTCTGACTTCTTCGAAGAGGCCGCCGTGTCTCATCCGCTCCAGTCTCAGGTCGACCCTCGACTCCAGGGCTGAGCCTGGATCGACCCCCACTGCGACGAATGGGATCTCTGACTGGTAGCGACGGACGTCTTCTGCCTCGGCCGTGGCGGCGCGTCGGCTCGGGGTCTCCCCGGTCAGCCGATGGATCTCCAGCGCACGGATGACTCGCCGGCGGTTCGCCAAATCCACGTGCGCTCCTGCCTCGGGGTCGGCGGTGAGCAATCGAGAAGACAATGTCTCGTGATCCTCAGCCTCGAGAGTGTCACGGGTCTCACGATCGGTCGGGGCGAAGTTCATGGGATCGACCAGGGCTCGAAAGTGAAGCCCGGAGCCGCCAGTGATGATCATCGTCTCCGCGGTGCTCGACTCGAGCACGCGTCGCCCGATCGCCCGGAACTCGGCAACCGAGAACTCCTCATGGGGATCGACGATGTCAATCATGTGATGGGGAATGCCCCTGCGCTCGAGCATCGTGGGCTTGGCCGTGCCGATGTCCATCCCTCGATAGACCTGCATCGAGTCCACCGAGACGATCTCTGCGGATAGACGCTCGGCCAGTCGCACGGCCAATTCGGTCTTCCCTGAAGCGGTCGGCCCCAACAGGGCAAGGATCCGTGTCAGAGCACCCTTCCTGTCAGATGATGCTGATGGGCAGTTTCGATCTCGACTTCGAGGAACGTGCCCTGGGCGTGCTCGCCCGGGACGTGCACCACCTTGCCCGAGCGCGTCCTCGTCGTGGCCATAGTCACATCTTTGCGAGACGGCCCTTCGGACAGCACCTCCAGGGAGACGCCAAGCATCTCACGATTCCGTTCGCCGGAGATTCGATTCTGCAGGGCGCTGAGACGGCCGAACCGCTCGCTTATGACATCGTCGGGAACGAATACATCGGTCATCTCGGCCGCGGCGGTTCCGGGGCGGGGCGAGAAGATGAACATGAACGCCGAGTCGAATCGAGCTTCTTCTACCACCTCGAGCGTTTGTTCGAAGTCGGCGTCCGTCTCGCCGGGAAAGCCGACGATCACGTCTGTGGAGACTCCCAGGCCGGGAATGATCTCCCTCGCCATTGCCAGCCTGTCCATGTATTTGGACCTGTTGTAGCCGCGGTGCATCGCCCTCAAGATACGATCGGACCCCGACTGCAACGGGAAATGCAACTGCTCACACACCGTCTCGGTCTCGGCCATGGCCTGCGCCACATCCTCTCTGAAGTCGTTGGGGTGAGGGCTGGTGAACCTCACGCGACGTATCCCGGATATCTCCCCGACACGCCGGAGCAGATCGGCGAATATCGGCCGACGACGGCCATCGATCGCCAGATCCCGGCCATAGGTGTCGACGTTTTGACCGAGGAGCGTGATCTCCACGACCCCATCAGCGGCCAGCCTCTCCACCTCGCGGACGACGTCTCCGGGCCGTCGGGAGATCTCTACGCCCCTCACCGAGGGGACGATGCAGAACGTGCAGGTGTTGTTGCATCCGACCTGAATGGTCACCCACGCCGAGTGACTCAGCTCACGTCGCGACGGGAGTGATGAGGGCATCGCCTGGAGCTCATCGACCACCTCTGTTATCGGGCCCCAGTTCTCGGCGTGGTCCATCAACTCGATGACCCGGTCGAGATTGTGGGTACCCATGACCACGTCGACCCATGGCGCCCGCTGTCGCACCAGGTCTCGATCTTTCTGGGCGGCACAACCGCCGACAACGAGCAGCATCTCGGGTTTCACGTCCTTGAATGCCTTCAACTGGCCCAAGTTCCCATACATCCGGTTGTCGGCGTTCTCCCGGATGGTGCATGTGTTGACGTAGACGACATCGGCGGTCTCGAAGTCATCGGCGGGGCTCATGCCATCCATCTCGAACAACCCGGCTATTCGCTCCGAATCGTGCTCGTTCATCTGACATCCGAACGTGCGGATGTAGTACTTCCGCCCCGCGCGGGTGGGGGGTCTCGGGGGCTCCCGAAGAGTCGGCAATGGCAGCATGACGGTCTGTGTCATCTCGGTGGCCTCAGCGGGCGAAATCGGTCGCCCGAAACTCCCGAATGACGGTGACCTGGATTTGGCCCGGGTACTGGAGGTCTTCCTCGAGCTTCCTTGCGATCTTTCGCGAAAGCTCACGCGCATCGAGGTCGGAGACATCCCCGGGATCTACGACTACCCGCACCTCGCGGCCGGCCTGCAGTGCAAAGACATGATCCACACCGGGAAACTCCAGGGCCAGGGACTCGAGACGCTCGAGACGCTTGACATAGCCCTCCAAGGTCTCTCTCCTCGCCCCGGGCCGGGCGGCCGAGACCGCATCGGCGGCCTGGACGATCACGGCGAGGATCGTTCGCGGCTCCACCTCGTTGTGATGGGCTTCGATGCCGTGGACGACGGCCGGGTCCTCATCGAACCGCCGTGCTATCTCGGCCCCAATGAGTGCATGAGAGCCTTCAACCTCGTGTGTGACCGCCTTCCCGATGTCGTGGAGGAGTGCAGACGCGCTTGACCGGTGCGGGGTCAATACCCAGCTCGGATGCCAGCATCGAGGCGATGTGGGCGGTCTCCACGAGATGGTTGAGCACGTTCTGGCCATACGAGGTCCGATACTTGAGCCGGCCCATCAGTGTCACCAACTCCGAATGCATCCTCGACACCCCGGCTTCGACCAGGGCCCACTCCCCCGCATCTCGGACGCTCTGCTCGACTTCCGCCCTCGACTTCTCGTAAGCCTCCTCGATGGAAGCCGGGTGGATGCGTCCGTCCGCAACGAGTTTCTCCAGGGTCAGGCGGGCGACCTCCCTGCGCACGGGATCGAACGATGAGACGGAGACCGCCTCGGGCGTGTCGTCGACGATGAGGCTGGTGCCCGTGACGGATTCGAGATGACGTATGTTCCTCCCCTCACGTCCGATGATGCGACCTTTCATATCATCGGAGGGGAGAGTGATCACCGAAACCGTCGTCTCGGTGACAACCTCGGAGGCGAGCCTCTGTATGGCCGTGGCCAGTATCCGACGGGCGCGCCGGTCGGCCTCCTCCCTAGCCTTTATCTCGAGGTCCCGCACGACGATCATCGCCTCCCGTCGAGCCTCGTCCTCGACCTGGGCCAGCATCTCTGTCTTGGCGGCGGCCACGTCGATGCCGGAGATCTGCTCGAGACGGAAGCGGGCGTCCTCCTTCAAGTGCTCCAACTCGCTGCGCGAGCCGGTGAGATCCTCTTCCCGATCGATCAGCATCTTCTCTCTTTGCGCCAGGTTCGAGGCCCGCTGATCGAGAGTCTCCTCGCGCTGGCCGAGACGGGATTCGAGATTGGACAGCTCGAGACGCCGATGCTCGAGGTTGGCCTCCTCTCGCTCCCGGTAGGCGTCCGCCTTGGCCCGCGCCTCGTCTTCGGCCTTCCCCAGCATCCGTTGTGCCTCGATCCTCGCCGAGGCCACCGTGTCCTCGGCCGAGACGCCCTGCTTCTCATGACGCTTGGCAATGGCAAGACGCGCCATGAGATATCCGAAACCGAGCCCGAGGGCGACCCCCAGGACGCTCAGTCCAATCGCAACGGTGATATCCATCGCGGTCCCTTCTCCGGCATGAGACCAAATGTGCCGGACCCATCATGGGTCCGGCACACGAAAAGAAGCAGACATCGAAATCGGGTCCGGTTCACCCGTAGATGCTTTAGCTCCTCCTTGTCACGTCTCGTCCGGTTTGCGTTTCAAATATGTGTTCGTGTGTCCGAACACCGATCCTACACGCCGTTCGCGAAAGCGAAACACCTAGTCCTCGGCCGTCTCGCCCGTCTCGGCGGCTGCCGGCACCTCTTCGTCCTCGCTCTTGACCTTCTCCCCCATGCCGACGAGGTCATAGACCTTCGCTTGTAACTGCATGGCAACTTCGGGGTTCTCGCGGAGGAATCGCTTGGCATTCTCACGACCTTGCCCGAGTTGGTCCTCATCGAATGTGAACCAAGCGCCGCTCTTTCGGACCACGTCATGCTCCACGGCGACGTCCAGGAGGGATCCCTCACGTGAGATCCCCTCCCCGAACATGATGTCGAACTCGGCCAACCGGAATGGAGGCGCCATCTTGTTCTTGGCGACTTTCACCCGGACCCTGTTCCCCACGTTGTCCGCACCGTCCTTGATGGCCTCGATCCTGCGGATGTCGAGTCGCACCGAGGAATAGAACTTGAGGGCACGCCCGCCTGGCGTCGTCTCGGGCGATCCGAACATGACACCGATCTTTTCCCTGAGTTGGTTGATGAAGACCGCCGTCGTCCGTGACTTGTTCAGGTTCCCGGCCAGTTTCCGCAATGCCTGCGACATCAATCTGGCCTGCAGACCGACATGTGTGTCACCCATCTCGCCTTCGATCTCGGCCCGGGGCACCAGAGCGGCCACCGAGTCGATCACCAGGACGTCCAAGGCCCCGGAGCGTATGAGCATGTCGGCGATCTCCAGCGCCTGCTCACCTGTGTCCGGCTGTGAGATGAGGAGCTCGTCCACGTCCACACCGATCGCCTTGGCATAACCTGGGTCGAGCGCATGCTCGGCATCGATGAATGCAGCCAGGCCACCGTTGCGTTGGGCCTCTGCGACGATATGGAGGGCGAGACTGGTCTTTCCGGAGCTCTCCGGGCCATACAGCTCGACGATACGACCCCGGGGCACACCACCGATACCGAGGGCCAGATCGAGAGAGAGGGCGCCGGTGGAGATGACGTCGACTTTGCGATTGGCCGCTTCACCCATCTTCATGATGGCGCCTTTGCCGAATTGTCTCTCGATCTGGCTCAATGCCATCTCAAGGGCCTTTTCTCTCTCTTCCACCTCAGCTCCTTCCGGTCCGTCTTCTGGAACTTAAACCCGGCCTGTGACAGAAACCTCGCCCGGCCGGTGAATGTTCTCACCTTGTCCGGTCGATACTAAACCGAACAGGTGTTCGTGGTGAGGATTACGGGGTCAAAGGCATTCTTTCAAGTGCCTCGTATCGCGGATCGCCCCCACCGAGGTGCGATTGATACACCACCAACTCGTCGCATCTCCAGCCGATCCCCAGGTCCTCGGAGTCGTCGATCAGGACGGTCACGTCCTGGGGTGGTCGGATTCTGCTCAAGGTGAGGTGGGGGTGGAAGGGCCGCTCCTCCGATGTGAGCCCGGCCACCTGGGCGCACTCGTCGGCGATCGTTGCCAATTGCCCCAATCGATCCGCACCACTCGTCACACCGACCCAGAGCACCGTGGCGCGAGTCGTCCTCGGAAAGGCACCGAGAGGCCCCAAACGGAGAGCGAATGGCCCGGCGAGGGCGCTCTGATCCATGGCGGACAGGAATCTCTCATAGGTCAGCGTGTCGATCCGCCCCAGGAATCGAAGTGTTATGTGCCAGTTGTGTGGTGGCGCCGTCTTCCCCGGTAGCCGCTTCACGCTCAGCTTGTCCGCCATGGCCAGACGCACTTCCTCCGGTGGGGAGACGGCGACGAATACCCGATTCAGTCCCACCATTTGCCGAGGAGCGCCAAACGGGCCAGTTGCAGGGCGGCCGTGGCCGAATAGGTCCTGATTCGCTCCCGGTCTCCGGGAAATCTGAGCTCCCGGGCGGAGGCTCGCTCCGGGGTGGCCACGCCGATGACGACCGTCCCCACCGGCTTCTCCAATGGTTGTGGGCCGGCAGACCCGGTGACCGAGACGGCCACATCGACACCGAGGACCCTCCGTGCCCCCTGGGCCATCTCCACGGCGGTCTCGCGATTCACGACTTCGCTGGCGTCGGTCACTCCGAGAAGACTCGCCTTGAGGTCGGGCACATATGTGAACAGACCGCCCCGCACCACCTGCGATGCCCCCGGAATGTTGGTGAGACGGGTGGAAACCAGACCCCCGGTCATCGACTCCGCGCTACCGATGGTGTAACCGCGCTCGGTCAGCAGACGGAGCAGCACACGCTCGATGGTGTCGTCGTCGACCCCAAACACCGATTCGCCAAGCCGCTGCCTCACCACCTCCACGACGGGCTCGATCAGCCTCATCGCATCAGCCGTTGTTGCCGCCTTGGCTGTGATGCGCAGCTTTATCTCCGAGTTGGATGCGAGGAAGGCGAGGGACGGGTTGGTGGATCCGGTGAACACGTCATCGAGTAGCTCGCCTATCTCCGATTCGGGACGACCCCAGGTCCGGACGACACGACTGGCGATCACCTCGTCACGACTCGTGGCGGAGACCAGCCGGGGGAGAACTTCGTTCTCCATCATCTGCTCCATCTCCGCAGGCACACCCGGAAGGCAGTAGATCTGCCGGCCCTCGTGGAGAAGACGCAGACCAGGAGCCGTTCCCCGCGGGATTGGGGAGGAGCTCTGCCCCCGCCGGATGGAACGCCTGTCTGATGTTGGACTCGGGCATCTTGCGGCCTCGCCCCTCCCACCACGAGCGGAGACGGTCCGCGTATTCCTCGTCGAAGACCAGCTCCAGACCCGTGGCGGCGCAAACGGCCTCACGTGTGATGTCGTCCTGAGTCGGCCCGATACCCCCGGTGATGATCAGCGCGTCGGCTCGTGAGAGTGCGATCTCGATTGAGGTGGCGATCCGTTCGAGGTTGTCCCCCACCGTCTGCTGGTAATGAGCGTCGAAGCCCCGCTCGGCCAGCAGAGCCCCCATGGTCGCCGTGTTGGTGTTGACGATCTCCCCGAGCAGCAGCTCTGTCCCCACGGCGAGAACCTCAACGATCACAGCTCTATTGCCGGCCGACTTTGGCCGTGGGTCTCCTCGAACCCGATACCGCCGCACAACCGGGGGCCACAACGATGCCGTCTCGCCCGACCGCCATTCCTCGGCCAAACAGACGCCGGTCGGCCGGGACTACCGCCGCGCGTACAAAACCGGGCGGCCGGGTATCCAGGTCCGTGCATGGCCAAAGACGACTCCTCATGCACCAGGAACCACCACCGCTTCCATGTCGGGGCCGAAGACCCCGGTGTACTCGACGTCCACCCAGGCTCCCACCGCTCCTTCATCGAGACGCACCACCCCGTCGATCTCCGGCGCCTGCCGGTGAGAGCGGCCGAGCGGGACCCCGTCCTCGACCTGATCGATCAGAACGGTGTCCGCTCTCCCCAACCAATCAGAGTGACGGGACTCCGTGATGTCCTCCTGGAGATCGGATAGGCAGCGAAGCCTCTCCATCACGAGGGGACGTGGAACCTGTTCGTCCATCTCCGCCGCCGGGGTCCCCGGCTCGGCGGAGTACGGGAAGAACCCGGCCCAGTCGAGGGTGGCCGAGCCGAGGAAGTCGGCCAGCTCCTCGACCTGCTCGTCGGTCTCGCCGGGGAATCCGACGATGAAGGAGCTGCGCAGCGCTGCATCCGGGCTCAACTCCCTGATCCGATCGACCAGCATCGTGTGCTTCTCTGTGTTCCCCGGTCGCTTCATCTTGCGAAGGAGGGGGCCGGATACGTGCTGGAGCGAGAGATCGAAATAGGGGGCGACCAGGTCGTTGGACGTCATCTCGGCGAGGAGGCGATCGTTGATCTCCCGAGGATGCAGGTACAGGAGCCTCAGACGACGAAGGCCCTCGACATCGGAGAGGAACCCGAGCAGGTCCGGGAGGCCTCCGGGGGCGTCGATGTCCCGCCCATATGCGGCCAGGTCCTGGGCCACCAACACCGCCTCGCTCGTCCCGGCCCCCACGAGGTTGACCAGCTCCTCTCTTATCTCGACGGGCCGACGAGAGCGCTGTTTCCCGCGGATGGACGGAATCGCACAGAAGGTGCAAGGTTTGTCACAACCCTCGGCCACTTTGAGGTATGCATAGGGGAGATCGTTTCTGGGCCGACCGGTGGCGTGGAGGATGTCCATGACCGGTCGACGGCGGATCTCGACCGGTGCCCACCCCGTCAGCTGATCGAGCACACCGACTAGCTCGCCATAGCGGTCCAGCCCCAAGACGGCGTCGATCTCCGGAAGGGCATCCTCGACTTCGGACCCGAATCGTTGAGCCATGCATCCCAGGACGACCGACTTGGCGTCCGGTCTCTTCAGGCGTTCCAGCTCCAGGATCGTGTCCACCGACTCTGCTCTTGCCTCGTCGATGAAGGCGCAAGTGTTGACCATGACGACATCGGCATCCTCGGGCCGGTCGGACCATCCATAGCCTGCCTCGGAGAGCATGGCTGTGAGTTTCTCCGAATCGACCTGATTCTTGGCACAGCCGAGTGTGGTCAACCAAACGGTGGGACGCGCCATCAGCGAGAGGTTAGATGTGTGTTTCCAGGCAGTTGCCGGCCACGTGGAATCAGTGATCGGCACGGACCGCAACTGACCCAGAGCAGAACCGAATATTGGCCCTCGATCTGTGTCCGCCTAACTTCCCCCCACATCCGCCATATCCTGACGATATGACCGGCTGGATCGGCGATCTCCGGGGTACGATCCGATGGACTGTCATTGCTGCACTGTGCCTCGCCGCGTGTTCCGCCCCGAGTCCATCTTCCTCGATGCAGGGGTCAACAACCCCCACTCCAAGTTTGTCGCTGTCGTCGAGTGAAGAACTGCCGACAGTCTTGGATGGCTTTACGCCAACCGACGCACTGTTGCGTCAGGAGTGTCAGAATGCCGCGAATCTCCTTCGCTTTGCAGTGCCATGCCCATTGGCTCTGCCCTCGACGAGCCAACCCGTGCGATGTCGAATCCCAGGCGAATTCGCCACGGCCGAGGTGTCACCAAAGGAGGGCTGCGCCCTCGGCACTGGCTTCATTTTGGCTCCGACCGGATTCGAGGAAGTTGAACTCTTCCATCTCCTGATCCAGGCATCCAATAGTCCCGGCACAGACTGCGGAGATCAGGATCCTCATTACTCGGTCGGGCTGGGTGCGATTCGAGGTGTCGTATTCGACTGTTCGGAGTTCGCAGGACTCCTCGCAAACCATGTGCTTCTTCGATATACAGTCGACGGTGTCCACGTCGAGATCAGCGTCCACAACCACACAAGAGACAACCGTCAGCTTGTCGTCGACATTGCCGACACGATCGAGATGGTCCATCCGGATTGACCTGGCGAACTGATCGCCATATAGAGGCGGACGATGAGGTGGTGGGTCAATCGCGATTCGACTCGACCGCCGCCTGTAAAGGCCCCGGTGGCACCGAGTCTGCCAAGCCGTTCCATGTCGCCGTGCTCACCTTGTTGTCTTCCTCGATCTCCGAGCAGGCGAGATATATGGCGTCGACGAAAGCGCCAAGAGTGTGGTCCATTCCGTAGGCGACGTTGACCGCTGTGCGGGCCGCCGCCACGTCGCCTCTCCCCACGGCGTGGATCGCCTCTTCGGCCGAGGCCGTCGCCTTCTGGTCCATCAGATCTCGCGAAACAGGTAACGCCTGAGGATGTCGATACGATCGTCGAGTGATTCGGGGTCGAGATACCAGAGCATGGCGGCCACCGTCGACAGCAACGGGTTGCCGTCCTGAGGGGTGAAGGAGAACCCCACGACTTCGTTTCCATTCCGCACTGCCAGTGTCTCCAACGCCACCACCGTCTGGCTCATTATGCGCCCGAAATAGCCGTGGTCACGACCAAAGGAGAAGACCTGGTTGGCGGACCGCTTGTGGGTCACTGCCACACGTGTGTTGGACATGAGCCGATCCTTCACCTCATCGAGCGTGATCTCCTGATCCAGTTCGAGGGAGAATTGGATCGAGTGCATGTACTGCGTGTTCAGCTTGATGGCAGATGAATAGACGTTTAGGTCATAGTCGAGAGTCTCGAACAGCGAGTGTGCGTCCCGGGCATGATGAGTGCCGAATCGCTCGTCCTTGTGGGGCTCGACGGTGGGGCTGGCAACGAAACCGTCGTCCTGGCTGATGTCGTTGGCTCGTCGCATGCACAGGAAACGACCGTCCTCGAGATGACTGGTCCCGTCGGCGTCGATGGCCAACGATCGGATTAACGCCGAGATGTTGTGGGTGTTGCAGGAGACGATCTGGAGGAACTTGTCCTCCCCCAGGACCAACGCATCGTCATTGATGCCTCGGGCATACATCTTGCCAAAGCCGAACTCGGAGCCCTGCGCCATGAACCCGATCGGGCCCTCGGCGTGGTCGTAGAACTCCTCTTTCATCTTGTTGCCGACCGGTGTGCAGTCGATGACGACCGTGGCCCGCTCAATGGCCTCCCGTGCCTCGTACTTGGGCACATGGCCCAGATCCTGGAACTCGGTCTTGCGGTCATCGTCGACCGAGAGGACGGCGCCACGACTTTCCAGGTCGGCCACCTTTGCCCGTTCCAGCGGAAGCGGCGTCCGCTTGTGGAAGGTCACCTCGTCGATGCCGAAGTGGGCCCTGTTGTCGGCGAGGAGCCCGATGAGTGGCTCACCGATGGTGCCGGTCCCGACGACGTGCACGATTTTCATTGAGGTCTACTCCCGTGTGCTCTCGACGGTGAGGTTACCCGGGCCGCCCCAACCGGAAACGGCACCGATCCGCCTAGAACTGCTCCTCTTCGGTCGACCCCCTCAGGGCGAGTGTCGAGGCCCGGCCGCCGGACACGACCTGGCTGACCAGGTCGAAGTAGCCGGCACCGACCTCACGCTGATGACGGGTGGCGCTGTAGCCCTTGCCCTCGAGGGCGAACTCGTGATCCTGTAGACGCACGTAGGCGGGCATCCCTTCCTCGGCGTATCCACTGGCGAGATCGAACATCGAGAGATTGAGCGCATGGAACCCGGCGAGAGTTATGAACTGGTACCGGTAACCAAGGGCGCCGAGCTCCTTTTGGAAACGGGCGATCGTTGCCTCGTCGAGGTGCTTAGACCAGTTGAAGGACGGTGAGCAGTTGTAAGCGAGCATCTTCCCCGGGTGTTCGGCGTGGATGGCGTCGGCAAAGCGGCGTGCCTCGTCGAGGTCGGGATGTGCAGTCTCACACCAGATCATGTCGCAGTAGGGCGCATAGGAGAGCCCGCGAGCGATAGCCGGCTCCAGGCCACTCTCGACCTTGAAGAAGCCCTCGGCGGTCCTCTCTCCCGTCACATATGTCCGATCACGCTCATCGACGTCGGATGTGATGAGGGATGCGCCGTTGGCGTCGGTCCTGGCGACCAGGACCATCGGGACATCCATGACGTCGGAGGCAAGACGGGCCGATTGCAGTGTTCTGATGTGCTGGCTCGTCGGGACCAGGACCTTCCCCCCCATGTGGCCACACTTCTTCTCCGAGGCCAGCTGGTCCTCGTAGTGGACTCCGGCAGCCCCGGCCTTGATGAAGCGCTTGGTCAGCTCGAAGACGTTGAGCGCGCCACCGAATCCCGCCTCCCCGTCGGCGAGGATGGGGACGAACCAATCGGTCTCGGTGTCGCCCTCGGCCCAATGGATCTGATCGGCGCGCCGCAGGGCGTTGTTGATCCGCTCGACCATGGCCGGGGCGGAATTCGCCGGGTAGAGAGACTGGTCCGGATAGACCTCGCCTCCGAGGTTGCCGTCGGCCGCGACCTGCCAACCCGACAGATAGATCGACTTCAGCCCCGCCTTCACCATCTGGGTCGCCTGACCTCCGGACAGAGCGCCAAGGGCGCTGACGTAGTCCTCAGTGGTCAAGAGCTCCCACAACTTGGTGGCCATCCGGTTGGCCAAAGTCGACTGTTCCCTAATGCTCCCCCTGAGACGCACCACATCCTCGCCCGTGTAATCGCGGGCCAGGCCCTCCCAACGAGGGCTCGTCTTCCATTCTTCGGCCAGACGGCCGGCCTCGTTGGCGAAATGGGTCACATGGTCTCCTGTCAGTTGATCAATTCGTATGCGGGAAGAGTGAGAAAGTCGACGAAATGCTCACCCAGGGCGACGTCTTCGAACAGCTTCCTGGCCTCCGGAAGACGATCCCGGTACGGGTAGTCGGCTCGATCCAGGCGGTCGACCACCCGGCCGGCCATCTCGCGAATGAGCGCTTCGGTGATCTGTGTTCCTTCACTCGTGGTGAGAGCATGTGTCACCCATTGCCAGATCTGTGACCTGGAGATCTCGGCGGTCGCCACATCCTCCATGAGGTTGTTGATACCGGCCGCGCCAGTACCGGAAAGCCAGGAGGCGAGATACTGGATCCCGACCGAGACGTTGGTCTCGACCCCGTTCTCGGTCACCTCGCCGGCAAAGTCGAGATCGAGGAGATCAGAAGCAGAGACCCGGACTTCTGGACGGAGACGGTCGACTTGATTCGGCCGGGAACCAAGCACGGCGTCGAATTCGCGCCGCGCCACCGGAACCAGGTCGGGATGCGCCACCCAGGTCCCATCGCATCCTGCGGCGGCCTCTCGAGCCTTGTCGGCCGAGACGGCGGCCATGGCGCGCTCGGTGACCTCCTCGTCACGCCGATTCGGGATGAACGCCGCCATCCCGCCGATGGCGTGGGCTCCGCGTCGATGACATGTCGCAACCATCAACTCGGTGTAGGCGTGCATGAATGGCACGGTCATCGTCACCGAGGACCGGTCCGGAAGGATGAAGCCGGGATTGTGCCGGAACTTCTTTATCACCGAGAAGATGTAATCCCACCGACCGGCATTGAGACCGGCGGCGTGGTCCCTCAGCTCGAACAAGATCTCATCCATCTCAAAGGCGGCGAGCACGTTCTCCACCAGCACCGTGGCCTTGATGGTCCCTCGGGGGATGCCGAGCCGATCCTGCGCCCAGACGAACACGTCGTTCCAAAGTCTCGCCTCGAGATGCGATTCCAGTTTCGGCAGATACAGATAAGGGCCCGTGCCCGCCTCCAGGGCGGCCCGACCCCCGTGCAACAGGTAGAGGCCGAAATCGAAGAGCGAAGCCGACATCGGTTGCCCGTCCACCAGGAAATGCTTCTCCCCCAGATGCCAGCCTCGTGGCCGAACCAGGAGCGTGGCGATCTGGTCATCGAGCTCGTAGACCTTGTCGCCAGCCTCGAATTGCAAGGACCGGTCATAGGCGTCGACCAGGTTGGCCTGCCCGTTGAGAAGATTGCCCCAGGTCGGTGTGGTGGCGTCCTCGAAGTCGGCCATGAAGACCCGAGCACCGGAGTTGAGGGCGTTGATCATCATCTTGGCGTCGACCGGGCCTGTGATCTCGACGCGACGATCCTGGAGGTCGGACGGCACCACCCCGATTTGCCAGTCTTCATCTCGCACACGGGATGTCTCGGGCAGGAAGTCAGGTAGTTCTCCGGTGTCGATCCGTTGCTGCCGGGCCTGACGCGCCGCCAGGATCTGACCTCTCCGCCAACCAAACTCGGCTTCGAGATCCGTCAGGAAGGCGGCCGCCTCCTCGGTGAGGACCCTCTTTTCGATCGCGGTGTCACGAAACTGATTCACAAGTCTGGAGTGTCTTCACATTCCCATTACAATTCCAATAGAACGAACGCGAAGAACTATCAACTTTATGGGAGTCGCAAAGATGACCGAAACTCCGGCGCTCGACCCCCTGGTCCTGGGGCGAAGACTCCGCTTCTACCGAAAGGAGAGGGGTCTCACCCTCGACGAGCTGGGGGCACTGGTCGACAAGCCCGCCCCCTATCTCTCACTCTTGGAGAACGGGAAGAAGGAGCCGAGACTCAACCTGATCATGGAGATCGCCGCCGCCCTGGACGTGGCGGTGTCCGAGGTCATCTCCAGCGAGCCTCCGACCCGACGGGACACTCTCGAGATCTCACTGATAAGGGCACAGGAGTCGTCGCTCTTCGATTCCCTCGATCTTCCTGTCGTCAAGCCAAATGCCAAACTCGACAACGAGACCCTCTCCCACCTCGTCGGCATCCATGACGCCCTCAGGGAGCGTTCCGGTCTGGGAGCCGCCGGATCGGAGGACGTGAGGCGGGCCAATGGGGAAACCACCACCTGGCTTGGCTCACAAGACGGCTATCTCGGTCATGTCGAGACCGAGGCCCGTCAAGCGCTGGAGACCAGCAACTATGCCGGAGAGGGGCCCTTCTCATCACGTAACCTCCTCGATCTGGCAGCCAGTGCAGGGTTCGACATCCACCCCATCGACGACATGCCCGATTTCGCCCGATCGTTGATCGATCTCACCCATCGTCGCGTCTACATCGCCCAACGTGACGAGCTACGCACCAGACAGGCACGGAAGGCGGTCTTGCAGACCCTCGCCGGATTCTTGCTCGGGCACGAGCCCGACCCCGACCTGGACACATTTCTCCGACAGCGGGTGGAGACCGCATACTTCGCCGCCGCGGTCCTCATCCCCGAGGAGGTGGCTCTGCGCACGCTGATCGCAGCCCACAGCAACCACGACATCGACGTCGAAGACGTCAAGGAGCTCTTCTACGTGTCGTACGAGATGGCAGCGTGGAGGATCGCCAATCTCGCCACGAAACACCTCGATATCTCCACCCACCTCCTCGTCAGTGACCAGAACGGATCGGTGGTGAAGGCGTACGCCAACGACTCGGTCCCGGTGCCGCGTGACGACCATGGCGGCATGGAGACCCAGCGTCTCTGCAAGAGATGGGGCGCCAGGGTCACATTTCAATCGAGCGAGCGGTTCGGAACACATCATCAATTCACCGACACCCCTCAGGGCACCTTCTTCTGCACCACGCATATAGAGGCCGGGCGCGACCCGGCGCACGCCATCACACTGGGTGTCCCCTTCGCCGATGCCCGCTGGTTCCGGGGCAGGGGAACCGACAACCGCGAGACGTCGACCTGTCCCGACCCGGCCTGCTGTCGGCGCCCGCCCCCGGATCTGAGCGAGAAGTGGGCCGGGCAGGTGATCGTCTCGGCTCGTTCGCAAAGCCGGATACTCGGTCTCCTGGCGCCCGATCCCTATCCCGAGTTGGACATGCCCGTGGTTCTCGACGTCATCGAGAGGCACTCGGGCTGAACAGCCGCGTCACCGGGTTCGACCGATGAATTCCCGCAGATGCCCGGAGAGTCGGTCCAATGATGGGAGATGCAGATACATCATGTGACCCGCTTCGTAATACTCCATGGCAACGTTGTCTTGCAGCGACTGGTCCAAGCCCAGATGGTTGAAGGTGTATTCGGTGGCGAAATGGGGGGTCGCCAGATCGAAGTAGCCATTGGCGACGAAGACCTCGAGCCCCGACCGTGTCATCACGTTTCGGAGTCGATCGGAGGTGTCGACGTAATGACCGGCGAACTCCTCGTAGTTCCAGGATTTGTTCACCTCCATCGACTGCGTCTCATAGAACGCCTTGTTCTCGAAACCGAGATCGCGCCGGATCAGGTCGTTCAGCGTTGCCGTATAGGGGCCTGAGGTCTGATCGCTGGCGGGGTCGGTCTCCAGTGAGTCACCGTCGGCCACCCGATCGATTCCCGTGAAGCGGGAGTCGAGACGACCCACGGTGCGGCGGTGGTCTCGCATCAGCTCCTTGCAAAATCGATGGATGTGGATCCTCAGGTCGTATCGATCGACGTACTCGGCCGACAGACCCGTGTACTCGGATAGCCGTCCCGCGATCCGCTTGCGCTCCTTCTCGCCGAGCCGATCCCCCAGTGCGAGGGCCGACCAGTACGGACCTATGGCGAAGGCCTCCACCTCGTCGAGCAGCTCCCGCAGTGACTGAGCTTGATGCTTCTTCGAGAGTCTCTCGTGGTACCAGGCCGTAGCGGCGTAGGTCGGCAGGAAGACCATATAGGGAAGGTCGTTCCCCGGTCGGAAGAGATAGCTGTCCCGATCCTGGCCGATGGTCTGAAAGTTGAGGACACTGGAGATCAGGATCAAGCCGTTGAGCTCCACCTTGTGGGGGTCGAAGAGATGGGCCGCCATAGCCGACCCCCTGGTCGTGCCGTAGCTCTCTCCGGCGATGTATTTGGGCGACGCCCAACGACCGTTCTCGTTCAGGAAGGAGATGACGAATTCGCTGAACGCCTCGATGTCCTTGGTGAAGTGGTGGAACTCGCCTTGCCCTTCCTTGGGGCTCGCCGTGGAGAAACCGGTGCCGACGGCGTCGATCAGGACGACATCCGCCACATCCAGGATCGAGTACGGGTTGTCGACGAGCCGACCAGGCTTGCCGACACGGAACCCCTCGTCGTCCATCTCGACCCTCTTCGGGCCGAGGAGCCCGAGATGGAGCCAGACGGAGGATGACCCCGGGCCTCCGTTGAAGGCGAACACGATCGGACGCTCGGCCGGGTCGGCATCGTTCTCCGTGTATGCGACATGGAAGAAGACTGCATCGGGGCCATCATCCCGATCGACCACCTGGGTGGCCGCCGTGGCGGTATAGGCCACCTCACGTCCCCCGAACTCGCCGGTGGCGACCTTGCTGACGGACTTTTCCTCTATTTGCGGCTTCGAGTGCTCACCATCACCAGCCGACGGCTCGGTCTGTTCGCTCATGGAAGCAGGCTAAACCGGGCGAGGTCTCCCGTCGTCCTGGAGCCAATCCTCCAGCGACACGCCCAAACCCTCGGCGATCCGGTTGATGTAGTTGAAGTAGGCAACCACCTGAACACAACTGGAAATGGAGCGATCGTCGAAACCAAGCCCCTTCAGTCGCCCCACCGCCTCGGCATCGACTGCGGAGCACTCATCGGTCAGCAGCTCGGCGAAATCGAGCAATGCCATGGTCGCCGGATCCAAGCCGCAGTCATGCCAATCGACCGCGAATCGGTCAACCATCTCTTGATCCTCGACCTCGTCACGGAGGTCGTGCAGGTGAGCCGCTATTCAGTAGTGGCAGTCGTTCACCTGAGAGGTGACCACCGCGATCATCTCTCGTTGCGCCCGGGTCAGAGGGGACGGTCCGTACATGATCGACCCGTAGAGCCGCATGGAGTCCTTCATGACCTCCGGGAGCTGGCTCTGGATCGACACGATGTTCCAGATGCGGCCCGCCCTCCGCACGGCGGCGTCGTACTCGCGTTTGGTGGTGCCGGTGGCCTCATCCTCGGTGGTCACATGCACGTGTGGCATCGGTCAACCCGCCAGGAACAAGGCGGGCTCCTCCAGGTTCTCCACGACGAGGGAGATGAACCTGCGTCCTTGCGCCCCGTCGATGACCCGGTGATCGTACGAGAGCGACAAGGGCATGATCGGGGCGATTGCGATCTCCCCGTCGTAGGCGATGACCTTCTCTCTCGCCATGCCCACCGAGAGGATCGCCGTGGTCCCATAAGGGATGATGGGGGTGCCGTGCCCGCCACCGACCGCACCGATATTGGACACGGTGAAGGTCTGGCCGGACAATTCATCCGGCGAGAGGGAACGCGTCCGGGCGCCTTCCCCCACTCGCCTGACTTCCGCCGAGAGGTCGAGTACGCCAAGACGGCCGGCGTCCCTGATGACCGCAACCAGCAGACCGTCGGGCGTGTCGACCGCGATCCCGATGTCATGTGACCCATGGATCACCAGCTCGTCCCCATCGAGCGTGGCGTTGAACTCGGGAAACTCCTCGAGGGCCGGGATGACCGCTTTCATCACCAGTGCCTCTATGGCGATCTTCGACCCATGTCTCGCCCCGAGCGCCGAGCGGACCTCGAGGAGCCGGCCGGCGTCGACATCCTCGAATGTCGTGACGTGGGGTATCTCCGCCCAACTCCGCGACATGTTGGCGGCGATGGTCTTTCTCAAACGCGTCAACGGACGTCGTTCCGTCTCTCCGCTCGCAACCACGCGGATCGGTGGCACTTCCGCCTTCTCTTCGTTGCCGACCGGTTTCGATGTGTCGACAGGCTCCTCTTGCCGGACCTGCTCCTCGTGCTCGTGGTGCTCGTGCTCCGGCTCAGGTGCCGACCCGGCCACCTGATTGGCGGCTGCGAGCACGTCTTCGCGCACCACACGGCCATCGGCGCCGGATCCCTCGATACGGGTGATGTCCACACCCAGGTCTCGAGCCAGCTTGCGGACCAGTGGTAGAGCCTTGACCGAGTCGCCGCGAGTGCTGTCGGCGGGATTGGTGGTGAGCACCTCCGCCTCTTCGCTCAGGGTCCCGACGATGGGGGCGGCGGAGGTGACACTGGTTTGAAATACCGAGGCCACGTCCTCGGCCACCGGCTCATGGTCTCTCTGCGTGGCTCGTGCCTCTCCTCTGGACGTGTCGACATCGGATTCGTCACCGATCACGACCAACACCTGACCGACTTCGACCGTTTCACCCTCGGCGCCACCATGACGCAGCACGATCCCGGCGAATGGGGACGGGATCTCGACCACCGCCTTGTCGGTCTCGACCTCGACGACAGGCTGATCGGCGGCGACCCGCTCTCCTTCGGGAACCAGCCAACGGACGATTTCCGCCTCGGTGAGACCCTCCCCGATGTCCGGCAGCAGAAATTCTTTCGGCACTACTCCTCCAACGCTCGTCGTGCAGTTTGGACGATTCGCTCCACACTCGGAAGGTAGTGGCCCTCCGAGCGCTTCAACGGGAAGACCGTGTCCCAACCGGTGACCCGCCGCACCGGTCCATGGAGGGCGTAGATAGCCTCCTCCTGGATGAGAGCGGCCACCTCGGCTCCGAGCCCGGCCGTCCTGGGAGCCTCGTGTATGACGACGACCCGCCCCGTCTTCTCGGCCGATCGAACGATCGACGCATGGTCCAGAGGTGCCAGGGTCCTCAGGTCGAGCACCTCGACCGAAACGCCTTCCTGTTCCAACAGGCCTGCGGCCGACCTGGTCTCCTTGATCATCGCGCCCCAGGAGATCAGCGTCAGGTCCTCCCCACTCCGCTCGACTCTCGCCGTGCCGATCTCGGTGGAGTAGTAGATGTCCGGCACCTCTTCCTTGACCGACCTGTAGAGCCTTATCGGCTCGAGGAAGAGAACCGGGTCGGGGTCTTCGATCGCAGCGAGTAACAGACCCCGAGCGTCTGAAGGCGTCGAGGGCACCACCACCTTCAACCCGGGAATCTGGGCGTAGATGGCTTCGGTCGACTCCGAGTGGTGCTCGGCGGCGCCTATCCCGCCGCCGAACGGGACCCGGATGACCATTGGGGCGGTGAATCGATGGTTGGAGCGATTTCGAATACGGGCGACGTGATTGATGATCTGGTCATAAGCCGGGTACGAGAAACCGAGGAACTGCAGTTCGGCAACGGGCCGGAGCCCGGCGACTGCCATCCCGAAAGCAGCTCCGATGATCCCCGACTCGGCCACGGGCGTGTCGAAGACGCGGTTCTGCCCAAACTTCACCTGGAGCCCGTCGGTGATGCGGAACACGCCCCCGGTGCGACCAATGTCCTCCCCCAGGAGCACCACTCGATCGTCCGACTCCAGAGCCGTCGAGAGCGCGCCGTTCAGGGCCTGTGCGAGTGTGACCTCACTCATCCGCCGTCTCCGCCATCTGTTCCAGGAGGGGCGCCGTCGGTTCGCCGTACATCCTCTCGAACATCTCGCCGGCCGTTGGAGTGGGCAGGGACTCGGCCCGCTCGACGGCCGTCTCGATGGTTTGACTCGCGGATGCCTCCAACTCGTCCTGCCACTCCTCTGACCAGGCCCCGGCCCGCTCGAGGAGAATCTTCACCCTCTCCAACGGGTCCCTCTCCCGCCATCCGGCCGCGATCTCCTCGTCCCGATAGCGAGTCGGGTCGTCTGCCGTCGTGTGCGGGCCCAGGCGATAGGTGACTGCCTCGATAAGCGATGGTCCGCGACCGCTGCGTGCCGACTCGACTGCTTCGCGAACGGCCACGAGGACGGCGGCCACGTCGTTGCCATCGACCTGGAGACCGGGCATCCCGTACCCCTCGGCCTTGATCGCAATCGACTCCGAGCGCATCTGCTCGAGAGTCGGATATGAGATGGCAAAGCCATTGTTCTGACACAGGAAGACCACTGGCGCCTGATAGACCGCGGCAAAGTTCATCGCCTCGTGGAAATCACCCTCCGATGTCGCGCCATCACCGAAAGAGGTCAGGGCGATACGATCCGAGCCGCGCAACGACTCCGCCCACGCCAGCCCGACAGCGTGGATCATGTGACCACCGACGGTGATCGAAGGGGGCAGCACATTCACTCCCTCGGGCGCCTCGCCTCCCCGCTCGTCGCCCGTCCGCCCTGCCACCAGCAGCCACCAGGGGTAACCGGCCCGCCACATCAGGGCGGCATCCCGATATGTGGCGGCCACCCAATCATCACTTCGCAATGCGGCAGCGGCACCGATCTGTGCAGCCTCCTGGCCCTCGAACGGGGCGTAGGTGGCGAGCCGACCCTGACGTTGCATGGCCATCGACTTACGGTCATAGGTGCGCGCCTCGACCATGTCCGCGTAGAGGGCGCGGGTCTCGTCGAGAGTGATCGGCAGACGGTCGCGAACACTCCCATCGGAGTTGATCAGGGTGAACATGGGCACTTGAGCTTATCCCACCCCGGTCGACTCGAATCTTCGATCAGGGACCGGATCAGCTGACGCCGGCAGACTCCGCGCTGAAAGTTTGTTCCATCTCCTCGATGCTCATCAAGACTTCCCGGGCCTTGCTTCCCTGCGATGGCCCGACCACTCCACGGCTCTCCAGGACATCCATGATTCGCCCGGCGCGAGCGAAGCCGATGCGGAGCTTGCGTTGGAGCATCGAGGTGGAACCAAGCTCGCTGCGGACCACGAGGTCCATCGCCTGGCGAACCAATGCAGCCTCCTCGTCGTCGATCTCGTCGGCCTGAGCCGCGGCAGCGGCGGCGGCTGCAGCAGCGAGGACCTCCTGATCCTCGTATTTGGCCTCCTGCTGCTTCCGAACCCAGTCCACGACGGCGTGAACCTCCGTCTCCCGGACCCATGAGCCTTGGATGCGCTGGGGACGAGGCTCCTTGGCTGTGACCACGAGCATGTCACCCATCCCGATCAGCTTCTCTGCGCCGGAACCATCGATGATCACGCGACTGTCGGTTTGTGAGGCCACGCTGAACGCAAGACGACTCGGGACGTTCGCCTTGATGACACCCGTGATCACGTCGACGGAGGGCCGCTGAGTGGCTATGACCAGATGGATGCCAACCGCCCGCGCCATTTGGGCGATACGAACAACCGACTCCTCCACCTCGCGACCGGAGACCATCATCAGATCATTGAGCTCGTCGATGAGGATCACGATGTAAGGGAAGCGATCAAAGCCCTCCCGGTCCAGGTCGCCACCATCCCACTTTTCCCTGTAGCCCTCGATGTCACGGACCTTGGCATCGGCGAGCAGGTCGTAGCGCCGATCCATCTCGGCCACTGCCCATTTGAGGGCTTCGTTCGCCTTCTTTGGATTGGTGATGACACGCGTCAGGAGATGCGGGACGCCGTTGTACTGGCCCAGCTCGACGCGTTTGGGGTCGACCATGATCAGTCGGACATCGTCGGGGTGTGTCCGCATCAAGAGAGAGGTGACGATGGAGTTGATGCAGGATGATTTGCCGGCGCCGGTGGCCCCCGCGATGAGGACGTGTGGGAGCTCGGCGAGGTTGAGAAGCTTCGCGTCGCCGGAGATGTCCATTCCCAGGCCAACCGTCAGCGGATGATTGTCGACCGTGGCCTCGGCGCTGGAGAGGATGTCTCCCAATGAGACCAGACGGCGCTTGGCATTCGGCACCTCGACACCGATGGCGGATTTGCCAGGAATGGGCACTAACAGCCGGACGTCGGGAGTCGCCAGGGCGTAGGCGATGTCATGGGAGAGGCTCGATACCCGATTCACCTTGACCCCCGGGGCCAGCTCGATCTCGTACCGGGTGACGGTCGGTCCAGGGACGATCTTGGTCAATGTGGCATCGACGCCATGTTGGATCAGGGTGTCTTCGAGTTGACGCGCCGTCTCCTCGAGGGATCGTTTGTTGATCTCGCCTCCGGTTCCGGCGTCGAGAAGACTCAGCGGCGGCAGCTGATAACCACTCTTCGTCAGGTCGATGGTCTTGGGGGCCGGTGTCATCTTGACCGTGGGCTTCGGCTGAGCCGCCTTGTCCGAGCCCTCGGTCTTGGGCCGCGATGGCTTGGGGCGCTCGTGGCGGCCACGGGACGGGCGTTGTGGCTGCACGACCCTGTCGGTGGAGCGATTCTGTGTTTCAGCTCGCGAGGAGGAAGTGAACGTGGTGCGGGCAAGGCGACGGGCCGACCGGAAGATGTCACCTATTCCCAAGGCGAGCTCGCGGACGCTGGTCTGAGTCATGAGCAGGACGCCCATGCCCATGGCCGAGGCGAGAAGCACGAACGCCCCCCACATACCGAGGATGCGCCTCAACGGGAATGCGACCAACGAGCCAACCGCCCCGCCACGCTCCTTGACGAGGTCGATGTTGGGTGCGAAGGAAACGGCACCGGTCATCAGATGGAACAGCGCCAGCGAGCCGACGAAAGTGACCAATGCGCCTGCAACCAGCTTCTTGGCGCCGTCGCGTGGCTTGCCGACGATGAGTGCGACGCCGATCCCGGCAAGGGCGGCAGGAACCGCAAAACGCCAGATACCGAACAGAAAACGGGTTCCCGACTCGAGCCCCTGCCCGACCGGGCCTGCCAGACCGAGGAAGGCGAGCACGACGATGATGCCGCCCACGAATAGGAGCATCCCCCACACGTCATCGGTCTGACGACCGAGTGTCCCCCGGACCGAGCCTCTCACCGTCGCCAGCTTCTGACGGATGGTGCTCTTCTTTGGGGAAGTCTTCTTCTTGTTGCTGTTGGACACCCGCCTCCGCCCGGAGGACCCCTTCCGGGTGGGCGTCCTTGTTCCCATGTGGCCATAAACAATACATGGCGACCGGGTTAGCGCGCGGATTGTGCCCGGGCCTGACCCAGCGTGGTGATCAGGCCCCGAGCGCCATCCCAAAGATCGCGATGGCGAAGAGCAGGAGCAAGAATGGGCCGACAGTCGTCAGACGACCCTGGAGTCTTTGCATCTCGCTCATCTCCTCGGCGGTCGGCGGGCCGCCCCGCTTGCCGATGGCAGCGCCGAGCCGACGGATCCCAAAAGTGCTCCTCGCCCCGAAGGTGTAGCCGATGGCGAGCGCGGTGATGCCGGCCAGCGCGCCGATCGAGATCCACAGACCCGACGTCCCGGTGAATCTGATCCCGTCGAAACGCTCCCAGTAGAGAAAGGCTCCCGCCACGACGGTCGATATCGCCGCCCCGAGCAAGACCGCCGTCATGTTCGTCCGCACCAGAGCCTGCATGAAGGGACGGCCATCGTCACCTATCTTCTTCGCTGTTGGGGTGACGAACAGGGTGACGACGATCGTCCCACCGGCCCAGACGATCGCCGAGAGGATGTGCACCACACGCCAGAAATCATGCAAGTCGTCCGCCTTCAGAGATTCGTCGTGACGCTACAACCGTCCGAATCCTGATGACGGCCAACCCGATATCGACTCAGCCCAGGCGGTACTCGACGTTGTTGCCGGTCTTGCCGATGGCAACGAACACCCCGACCTTTCTGAGGCAATATGCCATCTGCTGAGCGGCACGTCTCGGTCGCTTTAGCGCCTCGGCCAGATCGGCGGTAGTGAACGTCTCAGGCAATCCTTCGGGTACGAGACGTGTCAGGTCATCGCGTTCTCCGATGAAGAGTGAGCCCACTACCTCGGTGAGCCGACGCTCGGCAATGGTCCAGCCGTGACGCCGCCAGGCATGGCCGGGCGTGTGCACCCGATGCTCCTCCTCGATGATGAAGAGCACGTCGATCTCGAGGTGCGAGTGGGAAAGAAGATCGGGAATGCTCACCAGTTCACCGAATACATCGCTCGGACGGCCGTGTTTCGGTGAAAGCCGTCGGCTCAGCTCGGCACCATCGCGGTCGATCTTGACGATCCACTTGTCGATTGGGATCGGATGAACGATCCGAACGCGACGGCCGAGTTCGAGAAGCGTGGCCACCTTCTTCTTGAACGAGGAGAACCCCTTTGTCTGAATCTCGATGAGAAGACCGTCCCGAACGAGATCGATGACGAAGTCGCCCACCGCCACTTCGAGCCGATCGCCTGGGCGTGCATACCACTTTTTCAGGGACGCATGGAGGGGCTTCTCCCGGAGCGTGCCGATATGTGGCGGGTGGTCGGACACGATGAGGAGGGTAGGAACCGACACCGGCTCCTCTCGGCGATTCGCTAGATCCACCCGACGACGTTGGGCCAAAGCCCAGGACCCACATACTTGGCAATCACAAATCGATGCTCGAGAAGCGCAGCAGTCCATGGGAAGCATGAGCGACGCTTCGGTACCGTTCCCGGATGCCTGCACCGATGATCCCCTACTCCCCCACTCGTCTCGAAACAGAAGACCAATTGGAGCGAGGCAGAGCCTTCCTGGAGGAGATGGATCTTCGCCGCAGTGTGCGCTTCTTCTCGGACCAGCCGGTGCCTCGAGAGCTGATCGAGCTCGCCGTGCGAACTGCTTCGACCGCACCGAGTGGCGCCCACAAACAGCCCTGGACTTATGTCATCACCGGCGATCCCTCGATCAAGAGACAGATTCGCAAGGCCGCCGAGAGAGAGGAGCGGGTCAACTACCAGGAGGGCAGGCTTCCCGAGCATTGGCGTGAGGACCTCGAGCCCCTCGGCACCGACTGGCACAAGTCATTCCTCGAGACGGTGCCATGGGTGGTGGTCCTCTTCGAGCAACGATATGGCATGCGTGACGATGGCGAGCGCTCCCATCACTACTACGTCAAGGAGTCGGTGGGGATCAGCGCCGGCCTCTTCATAGCCGCCCTACATCACATGGGTCTGGCGACGCTGACTCACACACCCAGCCCGATGAAGTTCCTCTCCAAACTGTTGGGGCGACCCGAGAACGAGCGGCCTTTCTGCCTCTTCCCTATCGGGTACCCCGCCGACGACTGTGTGGTGCCGCAGTTGCGACGGAAGAACCTTGGCGAAGTAATGGTCGAGGTCGGCCTGACGACCTAGTGCGTCTCGCAGCTCCGGATCACAACTCCATCACGACGGGGACGATCACCGGGCGACGTGAAGTCTCCGCCCGGATCACCCGACCGGCGGCCGAGCGAATTGTCTTCTGCAACTCTCCGATGTCGCTTCGGCCCGACGCATGCTCCTTGATCGCCTGGAGGACCGCCTCGCCGGCCTTGTCCAAGACGGCACTGGGATCGTCCATCACGCCGTGAGAGTCCAGGTCGGGGCCATAGACCACCTCGCCGGTCCCATGATCGATCCCGACCGTGACCACGACCACACCCTCGTCGGCGAGGTGAGAGCGATCACGAAGGACTGCCGACTGCACGTCGCCGACCGAAGAGCCGTCGAGATAGACGTAGCCGGCCGGCACGGCACGTCGCTGAACCTGTGTCTTCTTCCCTTTGATGATCACCCGGTCGCCGTCTTCGAGCACATCGACCTCGGGCACGCCCATCCGGCTGGCGAGATCGGCATGGGCATGCAGGTGGCGATACTCGCCGTGGACGGGCACGAAGGCCCTGGGTCGGACCAGGTTCAGGAATGTGAGCAGCTCGTCACGACTGCCATGCCCCGACACGTGGACCGGGGCGTTCTGCCCGTGCACCACCGTCGCACCGCGGCGGATCAGATTCGAGATCACCTTGGAGACGGCGGTCTCGTTGCCGGGGATCGGCTTGGCAGAGATGAGCACAGTGTCGCCTTCAGCCAACTCGACGAACTTGTGCCGGCCCTGGGACATGAGCGACAGTGCGGCAAAGGGCTCCCCCTGGCTTCCCGTCGTGATCAGCAATTGGCGGTTGGCTGGGAGATTGCCCAGGTCCTTGATGTCGAGGATGGAATCGGGTGGGACCTCGAGGACACCGAGATCTGAGGCGACCGTCGTGTTCCGGTGCATGGAGCGGCCGAAGAAGGCGACCTTTCGCCCGTCACGAATGCCTGCGTTGGCAATCTGCTGCACCCGATGGACATGAGATGAGAAGCAGGCGGCTATGACCCGACCGGGAGCATCGCGGATGACATCGGCAATCGGCTGCCCGACAGAGCTCTCCGAAGGCTCGAACCCGGGCTTCTCGGCGTTGGTCGAGTCGGACAAGAGCAGTCTGACGCCCTTCCGCCCCAGCGCGGCGATGGCCGGGAGGTCCGTGGGGCGCCCATCGATCGGCGTGGGGTCCAGTTTGAAGTCTCCAGAGTGGAGGATGATGCCCTCGGGGGTGTCGAGCGCCACCGCCGCCGCATCGGGAACCGAATGACTCACCGGTATGAATTGGAAGCGGAAGGGGCCGTGCTCGGTCCACCTCTTGTAGGGAAGAGAGCGCAAATCGCCATCTACGCCCATTTCCTCGATTCGACCCTTGGCCAACTCGATGCTGAGGGGCGTTCCGTAGACCGGGACGTTGATGTCCCGAAGAAAGTAGGCGAGGGCACCCATGTGGTCTTCATGGCCATGGGTGAGGATCACACACTGAACGGCCTTGGATTTCTCCACGAGCCAGGACCAATCGGGAAACACCAGGTCTACCCCGAGCATGTCCTCCTCGGGGAACATGAGACCACAGTCGATCAGCGCGTACTTTCCGTCGATCTCCACTGCTGCACAATTTCGGCCGATCTCACCAAGACCGCCCAGGAAGGTTATGGAGACGCTCACAGACCCTGCAGCGTCCCGACGGCCTTCTCCACCGCGCTCAGGGTCTCCTCAGATGCATTGACCAATGGCAGTCGCACATCACCGACCGGTTCCCAGAGTCGACTCAGCGCTCCTTTGACCGGGGCAGGGTTCGTCTCCAGGAAACAGCCGTGACAGAGGTCGAGAAGTGACAGATGGATCCTCCGTGCCTCGACCATGTCCCCATCGAGCGCAGCTCGCACCATGGCTGCCACCACGCGACCAGCGAGATGTGACACGACCGACACCACCCCGATGGCGCCGACGGCCATCATCGGCCATGTGTAGGAGTCCTGGCCCGAGTAGACGGGAAGCTCGGGAACCGTCTCAACGGTTCGCGAGGTGAAGTCCAGGTTCTCGACAGCGTCCTTTACGGCGACGACGTTCTCGTGCTGGGCGAGACGTCGCAGGGTGTCGACCTCGATGAGACGGCCGGTGCGGCCCGGGATGTTGTAGAGCATGACAGGGACACCTACGTCTGCGATGGCCGAGAAGTGCGCCACCAGCCCGTCTTGGGTGGGTTTGTTGTAGTAGGGAGTCACCGCGAGCACACCGTCGCATCCCAGGTCGGCCGCCCGTTTGGTCAATTCCACCGAGTGAGCGGTGTCATAGGTCCCCGTGCCGGCGATGACCTTCGTCTTCTTCTCGGCCACTGCATCGATGACCGTCTTGTACAACGCCAGCTTCTCCTCATCGCTCAGGGTCGGGGACTCACCCGTGGTCCCGGTCACCACCAACGCCTGGCTGCCGTTGTCGGAGAGATAGCGCGCCAGCCTCCACGCCTTCTCGTGGTCGATTGGCCCCTCCTGCCTGAACGGGGTGACCATGGCGGTGGCCACGTGACCGAATGGGGCATCTGATGGCAAGCTCACAACGCCAGGTTACCGAGAGATCCGCTAGAACCTCTCCATGGTGCTGAAACTCCCCACCCCGAGCCTGGTGGTCCTCGTCGGCATCTCCGGGTCGGGGAAGTCGACCTGGGCAGAAGGTGCGTTCGCCACCGGTGAGATCGTGTCGTCAGACCGGCTGCGCGCCATGGTCGGCGCCGGTGAGGGTGACCAGACGGCGGGCACTGCCGCTCTGACGATCCTCGATCAAATAGTCGAGGCAAGGCTGACTCGAAAGGTCACCACCGTGGTGGACACTCTCGGTTTCGACCGGGAGGCGCGGCGACGATGGGTTGCCCTGGCCCACGCCGCCTCACTCCCTGCAATCGCCATGTGCTTCGACGTTGCGGTCGCCGAGGCGCAAGCCCGCAATGAGCAACGCAGCAGGCCGATCCCGAAGAACGTCATCACCAGACAGGGGCGCCGGTTCAAGGAGGTCGTCCACGAGCTTTCCGAGGACGGCTTCGATCAAGTACATGACTTTCAGACGGCAGCACCCGTCATCTCGAAGCTGGTCGCACCTGGCCCCGTCACACCCGTCGAGACATCGGAGCGCTCGCACACGTTCGGTCTGATGATCAGCCGCTTCAACTGGGGACTGGTCCCGTTGGACCTCGGCGCCGCCCTCGCTTCGATAGCTGTCCGCGCCGAGGCCGCAGGATTTCGTGACCTCTGGATGATGGACCATCTCCGACAGATCCCACAGGTTGGCCGTCCCTGGGAAGACATCCCGGAGGCGTGGACATCACTGGCATACGTCGCCGCGTCGACCTCGACGCTGCGATTGGGAGCCCTGGTCAGCCCTGTCACTCATCACCATCCCCTGGTGTTGGGCAAGGCGGTCGCCACCCTCGATGTCGTCTCGGGCGGCCGCGCCAACCTCGGCCTCGGCGTTGGATGGGACAGCGAGGAGCATCGGGCCTACGGGATCGACTTTCCCCCGACGGCGAAGCGATATCAGATGCTCGAGGACGCCGTCCGCGCCCTACCGATGATGTGGGGCAAAGGCTCGCCCGGTTTCGAGGGTGAAACGATCACGGCCCCGCAGATGGCCTGCTACCCGAGACCGATTCAGGCGCGGATCCCCATAACGGTGGGAGGGTCGGGCGAAAAGAAGACGCTCCGCCTGGCGGCCCATCATGCCGACGCCTGCAATCTCTTCGGTCGACCCGACAAAGTGGCGAGGAAGGTGGAGGTCCTACGCGAACATTGCGCCCGGCTCGGTCGAGAGCCCTCCCAGGTCGAGGTGACACACCTCGTCGACGCAATGACCGCGATCGACCGACCCATCCTGCTCGACCGCATCGAGTCCCTCCGCCCTCGATCGACGACAAGTGACGAATTCGCAGATCAGCACAATGCGGGAACCGTTAGCGATCAGCTCACGCACTTCCAGGCGTATCACGATGCCGGCGCCACGCACTCGATCGTGGTGCTCCCCGACGTCCACATCGATGGGAGCATCGAGGACTTCGGCCACGTGATCGAGCATTTCGCCCACCGCCCTTAAGGTTGGGGCATGGCTGTCACATCCACAATGCTCCAATTGGGCACCAAAGCCCCCGACTTCACCCTCCGGGACACGATCACCGGAAACCTGGTGTCGATGTCCGACTACGCAGGAAAGAAGGGCTTGCTGGTGATGTTCATCTGCAACCACTGTCCCTACGTCCAGCACGTGCGCAATGAGCTGGCGCGCTTCGGGGCCGACTACCAGGGCCGCGACCTCGGCATCGTCGCGATCTCCTCCAACGACCCGGACGTCTATCCGGAGGACTCCCCCACAGCCATGAAGGACCAGGCGAGGAAGTTCGGATATACCTTTCCCTATCTCTTCGACGATGATCAGAGCGTTGCGGCGGCCTACACGGCGATGTGCACTCCCGACTTCTTCCTATTCGACGATGACAGGGCATTGGTCTATCGGGGACGTTTCGACGAGTCCCGGCCCAACTCGGGCCTACCCGTGACCGGAGCCGATCTGAGGGCCGCTGTGGAAGCACTGTTGGCCGATCACCCGATCGACGAAGACCAGAAGCCATCGATGGGATGTTCGATCAAGTGGAAGGATGGCAACCAGCCCGCCTATTTCCGCGGTGGCTGACTGAGCCGTTGCCGCGCGCGGCCCTGAGCGCCCTATGGTCCCGGTATGACCTCGAAGCAATACGACAGCCCACCGGACATGACCATCGATCTCGACAAGAGCTACCGGGCCACACTCGACACCAATCACGGGGAGATCGTCATCGAGCTCCTTCCGGAGAGATCGCCGCTGACCGTCAACAACTTCGTCCATCTCGCCCGCGACGGCTATTACGACGGTGTCATCTTTCATCGGGTCATCGAGAACTTCATGATCCAAGGTGGGGATCCGACCGGGACAGGGATGGGCGGGCCCGGTTATAAGTTTCGTGACGAGCTCGAGGGCCAGGGGACCTATTCGCGGGGGACGGTTGCCATGGCGAATGCTGGGCCGAACACCAACGGGAGCCAATTCTTCATCTGCCACACCGACGTCGGACTTCCGCACTCGTACACCATCTTCGGAAAAGTGAGCTCGGGGCTCGACGCGGTCGACTCCATCGCGACGAGCACCACCGACCGAAGCGACCGTCCCACCGACGAGATCGTGATCAACAAGGTGACGATCCTGGAGAGCTGACTTGGTCAACTCAGGCAGTCACTACAACAGTGGCGCTGAATCCACTAGCGTTTAGCGCGCTGCTTCGCGGCGACTCGTTGGCTTCCCGTCTGCATTGCGACCGGATTGAGCGCAGGGTCGTACCGGACAACGCAACAGAGGGGCCAAGAAGGAGGTCCCTCACGAGAGAGGATGACGGGAAGTCATGAACATCTATGTGGGAAATCTCCCATTCAACACAACCGCTGCCGACCTGGAAGGCCTGTTTGGCCGATTTGGATCGGTCGATTCGGCGGCGATCATCAACGACCGCGAGACCGGCAGGTCACGTGGTTTCGGGTTCGTCGAGATGCCGGATGACGCCGGTGCCAAAGCCATCGAAGAGCTCGACGGCTCCGACTACAACGGCAGGAACCTGAAGGTGAACGAGGCAAGGCCACGCGAGGAGCGTCCCCGCCGCGGCCGCTGAGCCCGATTCATCGACCGCGATCCCGATGGACGTGTCTTCCGGGCACGGGTCGGTGCGCGGCATCGTCTATCAGCAACCCTTCACTCTCCATGTGAAGGAGGTTTGACCCGTACGCCTCGGTGAGGTTCTCCACCGTGAGAACCTCACCCGGCGACCCGGACGCAACGACTCTTCCCGAGAGCAGAAGGACGTTGTCGGCAACCTGTGCCTCCGCCAGGTCATGGGTGCTGATCAGGATCGTGCAACCGGTCGTCATCTCCAGGTGTATCACCCTGTCCACGGCCTGCGCCGACGGCAGGTCGAGCCCGGTCAAGGGCTCGTCGAGGAGGAGAATCTCGTGGTCCTGGGCGAGACCCTGGGCCAGAAAGACACGTTGACGTTGTCCCCCTGACAGATCACTGAGATGTCGATTGGCCAGATCGACGATCCCGGTCCGCTCCATGGCGATCCGTATTGACTCCTGATCCTCATCACTCATCGGCCTCATGCCGATACCGGCATATCGGCCCATTCCCACGACCTCGCGCACCGTCACCGGCAGACTCTCGTTGACTTTGGTGCTCTGTAGCACGAAGGAAACCCGCGGGGGAGGCTGCATTCCAGGCCCGACCGTCATCGACCCTGATGTCGGGGCGATGAGGCCGGCGATCGCAGAGAGCAAGGTTGACTTTCCCGATCCGTTCGGACCTATCAGAGCCGTCATCCCCCCAAGCGGCACCCGAAACGACGAGGCGCTCAACGCCACGTTCGACCCGTAGGCCAGAACCAAGTCGGTGGCCTGCACTGCCGTCTCGGTCAAACGTGCCTCGCTCACGCGCATCTGGCGCATCGGCCGTCGACCTCGAGGGAGTGGCCCGAAGCTTCGAACCTGGACAACTCACTCACTCTTCCCACCACACCTTCCAGCTGCTCCTCCAGAGCGGCGGGCAATTTGATGTCCTCCACCGCCCCACACTCGACACAGACCAGGTGGTGATGGTGTCCGGCCAGCCACTCGGCCATCTCGAAACGTGTGACCTCGCGCGAGCTCTGATGTGGGGCGACGATTCCGACTTCCTCCAAAACCGCCAACGAGCGATAGATGCTGGAAAGTGGCATATCGCCATCGAGGTCTCCGAAGATCTCGGCGGCCGATCGTGGCCCATCCGCCAGCTCGAGAGCATGGATCACACGTCGCCTGCCATCGGTGTACCGAATCCCTCGTTGACCAAGCCGCTCCTCGACGGGCCGGTCCTGGATTGACACGACTTGCCTACTCGTTGTAGCGTTACTGATAATGATTCTCATTATATACGGATATCTGAGAATGGTCAAGCCGAGCTGGAGAAAGATTCGACGGGGCGGCGTCTACGTCCTCATCGCCGCCCTCGCAACGGCATGCGCCACTACCCCGTCGGGTTCCGACGACCGTCCCTTCATCGTCGCCACGACGACCATCGTGGGGGACATCGTTTCCCACGTCGTCGGAGACGAGGCTCGGGTAGAAGTTCTCATGCCCGTCGGCGTCGACGCACACGATTTCACCGCCTCCGCCCGCCAAGCAGCCGACTTGGCTCAGGCCGACCTGATCGTGTCCAATGGGCTCGGTCTCGAAGAGGGACTGACAGATGTGATCGATGCCGCGGTGTCCGACGGGGTCAACCTGGTCGAGGTCGGCTCCCTCGCCGATCCAATTCCCTTCTCGGGCCACACCAGCGGTATCGACGCCGGCACCGGGCCTGACCCGCACTTCTGGATGGATCCGCTCCGGGTGGGTCGAGCGGCGCTCGGGTTGGCAACTGCGCTCGGCCGCCTTTACCCCGATATCGACTGGCAGTCGAAGGCCGGCGCCTACTCATCCGAGATGGATGCGACCAGCACGAGGATCAAAGACATTCTCTCCCCGATAGCCGGACCGGATCGCAAGATGGTCACCAATCACGAAGCGTTTGGATACTTTGCCGATCGGTACGGATTCCGGATCATCGGCGCGGTGATTCCGGGAGGTTCCACGCTGGCTTCACCGAGCGCCGCCGATCTGGCCGATCTCGTGACCACGATGACCGAGGAGCACACCCATGTCATCTTCGCCGAGACAACTCAGCCAACGACCCTCGCCAAGGCCGTTGCGTCCGAGTTGGGAGAGCCGGTCGACGTCGTGGTGCTCTACACCGAATCACTCGGAGAGCCGGGCTCGGACGCCGACAACCTGGGAGGAATGCTGGAAACGAACGCCTCACTGATCGCCGAGGCTCTCAAGTGACGGCCAGGTAGCTTCGATGCCGATGGACTGGCTCGTGGAGCCCTTCGTGCTCTCCTTTCAGCAAAGAGCCCTGGTGGGCGGGATTCTCGCCGCCCTCGCCCTGTCCATCGTCGGAACCTGGGTGGTGATTCGCGGCATGACCTTCCTCGGCGACGCCCTGGTACACGGTGTCATCCCGGGGATCGCGCTAGCCCTGATAGTCGGCTTCAACCTGATGCTCGGCGCCGCCCTTGCCGCCGTCGTCATGATCGGCGGGATCAACCTCGTCCACCGGCAGGCCAAGTTCTCGGAAGACATCGGGATCGGTCTCCTTTTCGTGGGAGGGCTGGGGCTCGGTGTGATCCTCATCTCCCACACCGACTCGTATGCAGGAAGCCTCACGGGTGTTCTGTTCGGAGAGGTCTTTGGCGTCACCACAGGAGACCTCGTCGTCCAAGCCCTGGTCGCGACCACGGTCCTCATCGTCTCGACGGCGCTCTATCGGAACTTCCTCGTGCTGTCGTTCAATGAGCAAAAGGCACGCCTTCTCGGCCTTCGTCCCCGTATGGCCCACTTCGCCATGCTGTCACTGATAACCCTGACCATCGTCGGGTCGTTCCAGACCGTGGGAACGCTGCTGGTGTTCGGCCTTCTCGTCGGGCCTCCCGCAACCGCTGCTCTGCTGGTGCGGAGAGTCCCGACGATGATGATCACCGCCGCCTTGATAGGCATCTTCTCGGTCTTCGCCGGCCTGATCATCAGCTACTACGCCGACACGGCCGGATCGGCCACGATGGCCGTGGTGCCCATCGTCCTCTTCTTCGTGGTCCTCGCGGTCAAGTCCCTGCCGAGGAAGGCGGCCGCGGTGACGCCCGGCGCCCCCTAGTCACGCAACCGAGTGTTCTGCGAGTACTTGCCACGCCATGTCGCCGTGTCGATGACATGACCCTCGATGGAGTCGAGCACATCGGGCCCGGTGAACTCACCGTCCACAGGCACGCGATATAGGTCCAACGCATAGAGGGTGAAGACGTATTCGTGGACCATGGCATCGTTCCACGGTGGCGCCGGCCCGTCGTAACCGAAGAACTTGCCTTCCATTTCCGGGTCGCCCTGAAACCACCCGGTGTAATCGTTGAGCCCCGGTCTCGATCCATGAGCGGCCCTACCCGGGCCTTTCCCGTGAGGGACCACGCCGTCGCTGAACTCCCCCTCGTCGATCTCCGAAGCCGACACCGGGAGATCCACCAGTACCCAATGGAAGAAATCGACACGCTCGAGATCCAGTGGAACCTCCCGATCAGACACGTTCACATCGTCGGGCCGGGACGGGCAACAAGGGTCATGACAGATCAGGGCAAGGGAGTGTGCGGCAACCGGGACGTCGTCCCAGGAGAATTGCGGATTGACGTTGTCGGAGAACGTGGCACCTCCCGCCGGGTCGGGTTTGGCAAGTGCATAGCGGTCCGGGATGAAACCCCCATCGGGAAAACTGGACGATGTCAGCTTCATGGGCCCGACTCTAACGGGGGAAGCATGGCCACGATCTCGGCCATCTCCTCTATCGATCGACGGTCGATCGGGTCGATGACGAGCTGGATGTGATCGACTCCCGTGCCCACGATGGCCCACAACTCCTCGGCCATCTCGGCATGCGAGCCTGCGATTGGCGTGGCAGCCGGCCTCTCGGTGCTGCCGGCGACACGCCCCCGGCCACGTTCGACCTGCACGTATACGGCCGCAGACCTGGAGATCTCGGCGGGATCCCGGCCCACATCGGCACAGGCGGCGTCGACTTCTGCCATGAGCGGGCCGAGACCGGCCGCTCGATTCCCATAAGACGTGTACCAGGTGTTCCAGATGTCGACGTGGGGTGCGGCGATGCGAAGCATTCGTGGGCCGTTGGACCCGATCATGAGCGGTATCCGGTGCCTCGGAGAGGGAAGCAAGACCATGTCACGGTGGTCGTAGAAGCGACCGTGGTGATCGATCCTGCCATCACGGAGCAATGTGACGATGATGTGGAATGCCTCCTCGAACCTCGAAACCCGATGGTCGTATCGAAATCCGAAAGCGGAGTACTCCGTCTCGTTCCATCCGGCGCCCAGGCCGAGGATCAGCCGGCCACCGCTGATCTCGTCGACGGTCGTGGCCATCTTCGCCAGCATCGCCGGGCTGTGAAACGATGTCGCCGCAACGAGAGGCCCCACATCGACCGTCTCAGTCACGGATGCCAGGCCGGCCAGAGTCGTCCAAGCCTCCCACGGCGCCCTCTCTCCTGTGGTCTCGTCACGAAAGAGAAGGTGGTCGCCGACCCAGAGCGAGTCGAATCCCACCTCCTCGGCCGTGCGCGCCATCTCCCTGATCTCGGTCCAGGGAACCTCCCTCTCCGCCTCGGGAAGCTGTACTCCTATCCGCGCTCGCGTTCTCGGCATCGCCCGATGGTACGAGGCGCGCCGACCGGAACCCGTTTCCACCTGGACGTCACCTCGGCTAAACCTTGCAGGCATGCCCGTTCAGCAGGCCCCGTCGCGTCTGAATCCCCATCAGAGAATGGAGCACCTGCGGAGAATCGACGGGGGGCTCTTCGACATAGTGGTCGTGGGCGGTGGGGTCACCGGGTGTGGTGTGGCCTTGGACGCAGTCACGAGGGGCCTCTCGGTTGCGCTCCTGGAACAGAGGGATCTCGGCTCCGGCACATCGAGCAGGTCCAGCAAGCTGTTCCATGGCGGGCTCAGATATCTCGAGCAACGGAACTTCAAGCTGGTGAAGGAGGCATTGGGAGAACGGAACCTGATGATCAATCGCCTTTGCCCGCACCTGGTTCAGCCGGTCCCGTTCGTCTATCCGTTGCGGCATCGGATCTGGGAGCGGGCGTATGTCGGAGCCGGCGTCGCCCTGTACGACCTACTCGCCTCTCTGGCCGACAATCCCCTCCCCCGCCACCGCCACTTGGGAAAGCGCACGTTGCTGAGGGAGGTCCCATCACTCGAACCGGGCGCCCTGGTCGGCGGAGTCCTCTACTGGGACGCCGTGGTCGACGATGCCCGGCACACGATGATCCTGGCGCGAACCGCGGCGGCTCACGGTGCCCTGCTTGCCACGAGCACGAGGGTCGTCGGTATCACGATGGGTAACGGACGCGTGGACGGGGTACGCGCCCGCGATCTCGAGGGGGGCTCAGAGATCACGGTGCGGGCACGTCGTGTGATCAACGCGAGCGGGGTGTGGAGCGATGACATCCAGCAGATGGCGGGCGGGCGAGGGCTCGACGTGCGTGCGTCGAAGGGAATCCACATACTGGTCCCGCGTGATCGGGTCCAGGCCGGATCCGGAGTCATCCTCCGCACCGAGAAGAGTGTCCTCTTTCTCATCCCTTGGGGCCGATCGCACTGGATAATCGGCACGACCGACACCCCATGGGAGCTCGGTCGCGCCCACCCCGCCGCAAGCCGAACCGACATCGACTATCTCCTGACCTGGGTGAACACGATGTTGACGGACCCACTGGGCCCCGGTGACGTCATCGGGGTCTATGCCGGGCTGCGACCGCTTCTCGTCGGGGAGTCGGATGAGACCAGCAAGCTCAGCCGGGAGCACGCGGTCCTCGAGGCAGAGAGCGGTCTCGTGAGCATCGCCGGCGGAAAATACACTACGTACAGGGTGATGGCCCGCGATGCCGTCGACGTGGCCGCCAGCGGTTTGGGAGACGTGCCTACATCCAGGACCCACCTGATCTCGCTCCTCGGGGCCGAGCCAGGACCTGTCACGTCGCACGAAGCGTTCGAGGCCTTCGACGAGAAGGGTCGCCTACGGCTCCGTTACGGTTCCCTCCGCGGCGAGGTGACGGCACTGGCCGACAATCCCCCTATCGGCCACGCCAGGCTGGTGGATGATGCGCCTTACACCCGGGCAGAGATCGTCTATGCGGCGTCCCATGAAGGTGCGCTTCATCTCGACGACATACTCACCCGCCGCACCAGGATCTCCATAGAGACTGCCGACCGAGGCGTGGCCGCCGCGGAAGCCACGGCTCGGCTGGTGGCGCCGACGCTGGGTTGGGATGAGAAAGACATCCGGCGAGAGATCGATCACTACCGCTCCCGGGTCTCTGCCGAGCTCGACTCGCAGGGCCAGCCCGATGACAGGACGGCCGATGCAGCCAGGATGGGGGCTGCCGACGTGCGCACCGGTTGGAGCGAATGATCAAGAACCGAGACGCAGGACCATCGCAGTCATCGTGAAGAGGATCAGGAGTGTGTCCAGGACGCCGAATGCGGCTACCCGGAACCGGGTGGCCTTCATAGCGACGGCATCGCCGGAGACGATGGCCTCCGCGGCATTCCTCGAACCCGGGTCGAAAACGAGAATCCCGAGGACGGCACCCACCACGATCATGGCGAAGCCGATGTTCACAAAGCCGTTGGTGAACCCGTAGGCATCGTCGATCAGCACCATCCACACCCCGGTCACGAGTATCACGATCGAAATCGGCATGTAGAGGTTTCGCGACAGCTGAGCGGCGATCCGATACCAACCGGCTTCGGTGGCCGGCCCCTCCTTCGCTGCCATTGGCGGAACGACCGCCTGAACCAGGTTGGCGCCCAGCCAGGTCCCGGCTGCGGCTATGTGAAACACCAGCAAAACGTCTTCGAGGCCCACGATCCTCCTCTTCGGCAGCCAATCTACAAGTTCGTCTTAGATCATGTGACACGTACCATCGCCCGTCACGTGGCTCGCAACGACGAAGGAATCGGCTGCCGGGATGCCGCCATCGCCACGGCTTTCCTCCTCGGCTTCGCAATCTGTCTCTTCGCCGTGGGTTTGACCCTCATCAGTCGAGACGCCTGCACGGGAGTCTGCGAGACCGTCGGCCTGACTTTGCTCTACGCCGGAGGACCGGTGTCTGCCGTCATCGGATTCTTCAGCGACTCGGTGACGGTGGCCTGGCCATTGGACGTGACCTTCTGGGTGGTCCTCGCCTTCCTGGTGGCGCGTATCTCGGCCAAGCGGAGAATCGGTCCCCTGGGTCTGGCCGTCGGCTTCGTGGCGATCGCACTGGTGTTTGGACTAGTCCTTTCGCAGTTCGTGGAATTGGCCGTTTGAACGAGTCGAGACGTCTCTACGGTGTAGGTGATGCAGCGAGCCATCCGGAGCCGAAACCTCACGGTGACCCTGGCTGCGCTGGTGATCGCGGCGACCACGTTTTTCACGCCTGCCGCATTTGAAGCCGCCAAGCCGGGGGACGCACTCGAGCCGGTTGGATCCGCCGGCCAGATGATCCATCTCCTCCAGGGCAGCCGCAGCATCGTTTGGTCCTCATTGGGTGGGACGGTCTCTTCGTATCTGGTCGAGGGATGGCCAGTCGACGACGGCGAAACCGAGCTGGGTGGTGCCGTGATGATCGAAAGGACGTCCGGCGAGATGTCGGGGGCGATCGACTTCGGAGAGCGACCCCGCTCTCTCACCTTCGAGCTGGGGAGTTAGTGCCGCGCTAGATCGCTAGATACTGGTCCAGCTCGCCCTCATCGAAGGGCCCAACCGCACCGATCATCCGCTGCTCGCCGTAGAGATCCGCAGCCACGGTCCTCACGTCATCGAGAGTGACGGCATCCAACTTGGCCAGACGCTCATCCACCGAAAGGTGGGGCATCCCGACCAACTCGTCGCGACCAAGCCTGACCATCCGGCTGTTGGGATCTTCCAGGGCCAGTGCCAGACCACCCCTCATGGATCCCTTGGCGCGTTCGAGCTCTGCCTGGGTTATCCCGTCCTCGGCGACTTTGGCCAGCTCATCTCTGATCACACCCATGGCGGTGTCGACTTGGGTCGGAGTCGTTCCGACGTAGACGCCCCATGCTCCTGCATCGGCATATGAGAGTCGGAATCCGTACACGGCATAGGCGAGGCCGCGTTCCTCGCGTATCTCGCGAAACAATCGGGACGACATCCCTGACCCCATGACATGATTGAGGACCTCGAAGGTCCATCGTCTCTCGTCGCTCCTGGTGAAGCCTTTGCCACCGATGACGATGTGAGCCTGCTCGGTGTCGCGTCTTGTGATCTTGACCATGGGCCACGGTGCAGTCGGACCGTGGTCGTGTCCAACCCTTCCGCCGTCCCATTCGCCAAACCGCTCCGCGACCATCTCCACCAAAGCTTCGTGCTCCACCGACCCGGCTGCGGCCACCACCATGGATCGCGACCCATATCGCCTCGCCCAATAGCCGTGAATGTCGTCACGACTCATGGCCCGGATCGACTCTCTCGTGCCGAGCACCGGTGCCTCCAGAGGATGGTCGACGAACACGGTCGTGCTGAAGTTCTCGAACGCGACGTCGTCGGGATCGTCCTCGTTCATGTTGATCTCTTCGATCACCACCTGTCGCTCGGCATCGATCTCGTTCTGGCGAAAAGCGGGGCGTTGCAGCATCTCGGACAGCACGTCGAATCCAGTCGTCAGATCCTGGTCGAGCAGCCGCGCCCAGAAACAAGTGCTCTCCTTGGAGGTGAAGGCGTTGGACTCAGCCCCGATCGAGTCGAAAGTCTCGGAGATCTCACGGGCGGACAGCTTCTCCGACCCCTTGAACAATAGATGCTCGAGGAAATGCGAGGCGCCGTGCTCGTGTGTCAGGTCCTCATCCCGGGTGCCGGTGTCGATCCAGCATCCGAGGGCGACCGAGCGAAGGGAGGGCATCGGCTCAGAGATGACTCTGAGCCCGTTGGGAAGAGCGGTGAGGTCGTAGTGCACGTCGGGAGTGTAAGAGGCTGTATTCGCTAGAAGACCGGGCTGGTACCGGCTCTCCGGGCCTGGTTTGACACCTGTGAGAAGATGGGCGACTCATGCGCGGCCGAGATCAGACCTTTCTCAGCGATTTGATCGCCCCGGAGGAGCGCGCCATCGAGGCGGTGGTGAGCCGCTATCAGCGTGTGGCCCCGGCGGTGACCAGGTTCGCTCGCAGCCTCTCCAAGAACCCGAATCTGCGGGTTCGCCTTGGCTCCGAGGCCGCCGCCTCAGACGACGAGGTGGTCTGCGATCCCAGGATCTTTCAGGCTGCGTACCACAGAAATGCCCCGGTCACGCCCGACGAGGTTGCCCTGGCCTCCGCTTTGCACGAGGTCATGCACCTCGTCTCGACGAATTTCGACGAATCTCGTGAGCTACCCGAGGGATGGCCCGTGGCGGGAGAAGTCGAGCCCGGTGCTCGTTTCGACTTGCTCACCGCCCTCGATCGCACCGATCGACCCGTTGCCGAGGTCCTGTTCTTCTCGTTGGAGGACGCTCGACAGGAGCGTCAGGGCCTGTCGGCGTATCCAGGGGCGAAATCGGTCCTGGCCGACCTCTATCTATCGTCGTTGAGCCAGGCAATCGGCCGCTCTGGAGCATTGAGCCAGTTCGTCCTCGGTTGCTTCCTCCTCACGGGGGGATATGTCGAGCGCGACGTGCTCGAGAAGCGCTTCGATGCAAGGGCGGCAGTGGCGATCGACGACGGCGCCGGGCATTGCGACATGGCCGCAGAAGCCGATGATCCCTGGGAAGTCGCACAGCTCGCTCTCGAGTTGGAGGCCATCGCCCGGGCCAACGGGCTGATCACCGAGGTCCAGGCCAACACGACCCACGCCAAACAGCAGAACGCGGCACAGGCTGACGCCGAGAAGGCACGGGAGGGGATGGACTCGGTCCGCATGACCTCACCTATCGTCACCGACGCAGAGTCCTACCAGGACACCCGACGATCTTCTGAGGCCCGGTCCGGCATGTCGGATCGGAAGGGTGCTTCGGATGTGGCCGATGATGAGTCCACCGACCAGCTGCTCAGAGTCAGCCAGGCACCGGATGTCTATCTGCCTACCGGGCAGGCCGGCAAGCTCGTGGTGACACCGATCCCTTCGGCCTTCACACGGTTTGCGCCCGAGGGCCTAGACGCACTGGCGAGCTCGGCGCGCCGTTGGGGTGTCGCGCAGAGAAGGGTGTCCGGTGAGCTGTATCCGCTTTTCGCCGCCAATCAGCGTCGTGGGCTTCGATCCGGTTTCGACCAAGGGGACGTCTCCCCACATGCGGCTCTCTTCATCGGCGCCGGTCTCTACCAACGGCTCTACGAGCGAAGGGCTGCGCGCACGCGTCGCGCCTATGCCGTGTCGCTCCTCGTAGACGCATCCGCCTCGATGCTCAGCCCGAAGGGCACCTCGCGCGGCCCCTCCTGGTCGATGTCGGCGGCGATGCTGGGCGCTTGGACCATGGCGCACCTGTGCGACGAGCTCCAGATCGACTTCGAAGTTGCTCTGTTCAATCGTGGCTATCCCGCCCACGTCGACGACACCGAGCAGTCGTACCGTAAGAAGAGGTCGGCTGCGACAGCCGGCCTCCGTCGCACACAAGGAACGGCGGCCGATCGTCTCACGTCGACCGTCAACCACTACGTCGTGAAGTCGTTCGCCAAGCGTTGGCGTGATGCGGAACCTGCCCTCGCCGGTCTCTTCTACACGGCGTCCGAACCAAAGAAGGCGGCCGGCGTGGCACGCCGCGACCCGGCATCGGCCCCACCGGTGTCGATGTTCGAGAAAGCCGCCAACGTGGATGAGTTCAACATCATCCACGCCGCCGAGCGCATGGCCCGTCTCGGCGCCCAGGTCCGTGTGCTGATGGTCTTGGCCGACGGGATGACCCGCGGCTCGGTGGAGGCGCTGGCGAAGTCGGTCGCCGCCGTCGAGGGCGGTGGTGCCACGGTGATCGGCATCGGCATCGGCGACCACACCGTGGATCAGGCCTATCAACGCCATGAAGTCGTCTCCCAGCCGGAGGATCTGGCCGGGGCGATGATCAATGGGACCCGCAACGCCCTGCGTCGCAGTCTCGCCCTGTTCGGGATGGACACTTGGTGGATGAGGGCATCGGAAGCACGCAACAACCAGGAGAATGCAGTTGCCTGAGAAAGTCACGTTCGAAGACCCGGCCGGTGTCGGCCCGAATATCACGTTGGATAAGTTCGAGGTACCGACCGCCCTCGAGGACCACGACCTGCGGCTTCGGAAGATCCCCGAGCCCGATCCGCATTACGTGGACCTCGGCATGCTCTACCGATTTGCCCAACTCGAGAAGGCCCGGGCGTCCAACGCCGAGGGCTTGATCCCCCTCCATGTGGCGGTCAGGGGTCACATGGGGACCGGCAAGGACCATGACATCGAGCAATTCGCGGCAGCCATGGGTCTCCCCTATTTCCGTATCCCGCTCACAGGTGAGGTACGTGATGTGACCTTGATCGGGTCCACACATCTACACGGCGACGGAAAGGGGGGCACGGAGAGCCGTTGGGAGGACGGAGACATAACACGTGCCCTGCGCGGGCCGGCCCTGCTCAACCTCTCGGAGTTGAACGCGGCTGGTGCCGAGACCCTGTTCGCCCTGCATGGCCTGCTAGATCGTTACGCCGCACTGGATCTGCCCACAGGTGAGACCGTCAACCTCCGCGAGGACGTCAGGGTTTTCGGGACCATGAACCCGACCGATCTTCGCGACTATGCCGGTACCCAGACCCTCAACAAGGCATTCGCCGACAGATGGGTGATCTGGGAGAAGGGCTTCCCTGTAGACGAGCAAGTGGTAGCGATGCTCAACCGGCGTTATCCAGGGTTGAACGACGAGTACGTGCAGGCAATCGCTCGTCTCGCTGTCGAGGTCAATGCCTCATTCGAGGCTCAGGATGCGGGGGTGCGGATCGAGACCCCGCTATCGCTGCGCTCCGTGCTCGACCGAATCCCGACCGGTCTCGTGGTGCACTCGGACCGGCCCGACCCGTTGCGTGACGCCTGGGAGGAGTACGTCCTTCCCCACGTCGATCCCTTCGATCGAGACCACTACGAGACGATCTGGAACGCCGTGGTCCGGAAGGGGCCAGGAGTCAAGCCGTTCTAATCATCTCGGACCAGTCGCCCAGCGCCCGCACCGAGTTCATTCGCACTCTCCACGGGAATGTCAAACACCTGAGTACCGTCAGAGCATGCCCTATGACCTCGGAAACCCCGACCTGGACGGCCTGGTCCGAAAGCTCGTCGAACAGTCTTCGGACAACGAGAACCCGGACCTGATCGGCGAGATGATCACCACCGCGATCAAGCTCGGGCGTGACCGGGCCTCGAGGGCGGACCTCAAGCTCATGAACACCGCCCTCAAGGAGATGAGGTACTCGAATCTGATCTTCTCCAGGCACGAGGAGCCAAAGGTGACCATCTATGGCTCGGCTCGACTTGGGGAGGACGACCCCAACTATCGGGTCACAGTCGAGTTCGCATCCCACATGGCCCGCACCGGGTGGGGTGTGATCACCGGAGCCGGCCCGGGGATCATGGAGGCGGGAAACCGGGGCGCCGGCACCGAGAATTCCTACGGGGTCAACATCCGACTGCCATTCGAGTCCGAGGCCAACCGCTTTCTCGATCCAGACCGGACGGTCAACTTCAAGTACTTCTTCACGAGAAAGCTCGGATTCGTAAAGGAAGCTCTTGCCTTCGTGCTGCTCCCGGGGGGCTGGGGCACACTCGACGAGACGTTCGAGCTGTTGACCCTCATGCAAACGGGCAAGAGCGACCTGCACCCCATCGTCCTGCTCGAGGCGGAAGGATCGGAGTACTGGGGGCCGATGATCCAATTCATGAAGGAGCAGCAACTCGCAAAAGGCTTGATCTCGGAGTCGGACCTGGATGTGTTCCTACACACGATGGACCCCCGGGCCGCCGCAGAGCACATATGGCACTTCTACGCGAACTACCACTCGCAGCGTTACGCAGGGGGGAGGCTGATCCTGCGTCTGAGGCAGGGGCCTGACGAGGGAATGCTGGAGCAGATCAACCGTGACTTCGCCGATATCGTCGTCGAGGGTCGCATCGTGACGGCGGAGCCGACTCCCGCCGAGATCGAAGACGATGACGCCTTGCACTGCGCCCGAATCGCTTTCGTGTTCGATCGGCGCCAATTCGGGCGGCTCCGACATCTCGTAGACGAGCTCAACGACATCGTCGTGGGTCCCGAACCTGCCCAGATACCTGAGCCGATGACGGAGGAGCACGCCGAAAGACCCTGGTAGACGGTGACTTTCATCTGGGATTAGCCACGGGTCCCCTACTACCATTGGATCGTGCGCGACATTCTCTCGGATCTCGTAGCTGAGCAGCAGTTTCTCGACCAGTCCCTCCAGAGGATCCCAATCAAGATCTGGGACATGGTGACGCCTGCCAAACCTTGGACGGTGCGCGACACCATCGCCCACCTCGCCGACTACGAAGAGTTGGCGGCGGACAGCATCGCCGGCGGCACCCGTCTCAAGCGATGGCAAAACGCACCTGACCTGCGCCCGCTCAAGAACGAGGCGATCAAGAAGGGCCGCTCGATGCGGCCTCAGGACGTCATCGAATGGTGGCGCGGCGGTAGGGCGAAGGTGGTCGAGCCCCTCTCTCACATGACCGCCACCTCCAGGATCGAGTGGATCGCCGGAGACATGAGCGCCCGGACATTTGCCACGTATCGTCTCATGGAGACCTGGGCGCATGGGCTCGACATCTACTCCACGCTCGACATCGAGGTGGAGGACACCGCCCGGATTCGCCATGTCTGCTGGCTGGGTTGGAAGACCTTGCCACACGCCTTCAAAGAGGCGGGTGAGGATTTCGAGCAGATCAGGGTCGAGGTCATCGGGCCGGGTTATGCAAAATGGATATACGGGCCCGCCGACACCGACCAACTGATCAAGGGCGCGGCCTCCGATTGGGCACGGATCGCCGTTCGTCGCGCCAAACCCAACCAGACCAACTTGAAGACCACGGGCGAGTACGCCGAGAAAGCACTGCAGGTAGCCCAGGCATTCCTGTGAGCCCACTCCCCCGGGTCGTCGGGATGGTCCATCTCGACCCCCTGCCCGGGTCCCCACTCTTCGACGGCTCGATGGGAAAGCTGGTGGAGAGAGCAGTGTCAGACGCAAAGGCCCTTGCTTCCGCAGGGTTCCCCTCATTGCTGGTGGAGAACTTTGGCGATGTCCCTTTTCATGCCGACCAGGTTCCGTCCGAGACCGTCGCCTCGATGGCGGTCGCCGTCGCGGCTGTCAAGGGCGCAACCGGGTTGCCTGTCGGTGTGAACGTCCTGCGCAATGACGCCATCGCCGCCCTGGCCGTTGCCGCTGCAACCGGGGCCGAGTTCATTCGGGTCAACGTCCTGACCGGTGTCATGTACACAGACCAGGGCCCAATCGTGGGCCGCGCCGCCGAGGTCATGAGATTGCGCTCCGGGTTGGGCATCGACACGGAGGTTTGGGCGGACGTCATGGTGAAGCACGCCGTCGCCCCGGCCTCGCTGGATCTCCGTCAGGCCGCCTCCGACCTCGATGTGCGCGGCCTCGCCGATGCCGTGCTGGTTTCCGGCAGCGGGACCGGTCGGGAGCCTTCGACGGATGACCTCCGCACCGTTCGAGCTGCGGTCGACAAGGACAAGCCGGTGATCCTGGCATCCGGTGCTAGCCCCGAGAACCTGGCCGGCTTCATGGAGCTGGCCGATGGCGTCATCGTCGGCTCCTATCTCAAATTCGAGGGCGACGCCAGACGACCGGTCGACCCCGCCCGCGCCATTCGATTCATCCAGATTGCACACGACCTCGGGCTTTGCTGATCACGCGTAGGTCTGCCGAACTAGTCCGTGCGACCACGGTCATATAGTCCGTTTGGCCCATTGGATCGCTGCTCAAAGTGACCAGACTTCACTGCGGGTGAATCCGAACATGCGGGAACTTCCAAAAGACATATTGATCGAAGTGATGGAGGACGTCATCGAAGACCTCCACGGGCACGTCCACCGTGTCTCCGATCTCGCCGTCGACCTCGGCAACGGTCTCGGCCTGGGTGAGATAGAGCTCGATCGCCTTGCCCTCGCCGGGATACTCCACGACGTGGGGAAGATCCATCTCGATCCCGGGATCCTCGGCAAGCCCGGCCCGCTGGACGAAAACGAGCGTGAGCTGATGAATCGCCATCCGGAGCTGGGATTCGCTATGACCCGCCATCGTCTCGACCCGAAGGTGGCCGAGGCAATCCTCTATCACCACGAGAGATTCGACGGACGTGGATATCCGTTCGGGCTCAAGGGCGACGAGATCCCGATCCTCTCCCGGATAATCCTGGTGGCGGACGCCTTCGACGCCATGACGTCGACGAGGGCATACCAGCCTGCCCTCCCCGTCGACTTCGCCATAACCGAGATTCGCCAGCACACCGGAACCCAGTTCGACCCACAGGTGGTCGAAGTCTTCCTCGAATTGGCTCAGGTCAACCGGCTCCCCTTGGAGATGTCTGCCTGAGGATTCCGTCTCCGGGCCGAACAACCCGGCAGATCTTGTCTCTCCACCCTGATACCTTCGGGTCGTGGACAGTCTCGCTGCCTTCACCGCTCCGACCAGGACCTGGTTCGAGGCTTCCTTCAGCCGGCCCACCGATGCCCAACGACTCGGCTGGCCCGCCATTGCGAACGGCGACCACACTCTGATACATGCGCCGACCGGCTCCGGCAAGACCCTCGCCGCGTTCCTGTGGACCCTCGATCGTCTCTTCACCGAGCCGGTGCCGGACGAGGCCGACCGGTGCCGTGTCCTGTACATCTCACCTTTGAAGGCGCTCGCCCATGACGTCGATCGAAACCTGAGAGCCCCACTCGCCGGCATCCGCCACGCGTCCCGCCGACTCGGCGGCCCGCACCTGCCCGAAATCGAGACCTTTCTCCGTACCGGAGACACACCCCAGGCCGACCGCCAACGAATGCGGCGGCATCCGCCGGACATACTGATCACCACCCCGGAGTCGCTCTATCTCGTCCTCACTTCGGCAGCGCGTGAGGTGCTTCACAGCGTCCGCTGGGTCATCGTCGACGAGGTGCACGCCGTGGCGTCCACGAAGAGAGGCGCCCATCTCGCCCTCTCACTCGAGCGTCTCGACGTCATCACGGACGACCCACCTCAAAGGATCGGGTTGTCGGCCACCCAGCGGCCCCTCGAGACGATCGCTCGTTTCCTCGGTGGCGGGACCCCGACCGTCGACGACGGGTGGCAACCACGACCGGTCACGATCGTCGACGTCCCTCGCGAACGTGACATGGATCTCGAGATCGTGGTACCCGTCGAAGAGATGGACCGGCCCGCCGACCCCGATCCGCTCGACCCGGAGCGGCGAGCCACGAGATCGATTTGGCCGGCGATCTATCCAAGGCTGCTCAAGCAGATCGAGGCGCACCGATCCACCATCGTCTTTGCCAATTCCCGTCGCCTCGCCGAGAGGTTGTGCGCCGAGATCAACAACCTCGCCGGGACCGAGATAGCGCGCGCACATCACGGCTCGGTGGCCCGGGAGCAGAGACTCCAGATCGAAGAGGACCTCAAGCGAGGCAGGCTCAAAGCCGTGGTCGCCACATCGTCCCTCGAGTTGGGCATCGACATGGGCGCAGTCGATCTGGTACTCCAGGTCGAGGCCCCGACATCGGTCGCATCGGGCATGCAGCGGGTGGGCCGATCCGGCCATCAGGTGGGTGGCGTCGCCAGGGCCAAGATCTTCCCCAAGTACCGGGGCGACCTTCTGGTCTCTGCCGTGGTCGCTTCCCAGATGTCGAAACGAGCGGTCGAGGCCACGCGGATCCCGACCAACCCCCTCGACGTCCTCTCCCAGCAACTGGTTGCCCAGGTCGTCGCTGGCGAAACGAGCGCAGACGCCCTGTATCAGATGGCCCGAAGAGCGGCTTCCTACGCCGGCCTCAGCCGAAAGGTCTTCGACGAGACCCTGGACATGCTCGCCGGAAGGTACCCGTCGGACCTCTTCGCCGAGCTCAGGCCACGTATCAATTGGGACAGGGTCACCGATGAGGTCAGCGCCAGGCCGGGCGCCCTCCAGCTGGCAGTGACGAACGCCGGGACGATCCCAGACCGCGGGTTGTTCCGAGTCACTCTGCCCGATGGGAGCCGCGTGGGAGAGCTGGACGAAGAGATGGTGTATGAGTCGCGAGAGGGCGACGTCTTTCTGCTCGGCAGCACGGCTTGGCGAATCACCCGCATCGATCACGACCGCGTAGAGGTGGTGCCCGCCCCCGGCGAGTCGGCGGCAAAGATGCCCTTCTGGCACGGCGACATGCTGGGGCGCCCCCTGGACACCGGCATGGCAGTAGGTCGGTTCACCCGCGAATTGTCCGCGATGGGGCCCGAAGAGGCCGAGCGGTGGCTGCGAACCGACCATGGGCTGGACGATTTCGCGGCATCGAACCTCGTCACCTATGTCGCCGAGGAGAAGGAGGCGACCGGGACAGTGCCCACCGATCGCACGGTGGTGATCCAGAGGTTTCGCGACGAGATCGGGGATTGGAGGGTCGTCCTGCTCTCACCATTCGGGGCACGTGTCCACGCCCCCTGGGCCATGACGCTACGGCACATCTTCAGAGGCCGGTTCGGCACCGATGTCGACGTCATCTGGTCGGACGATGGGATCGCATTTCGCTTTCCCGACACAGATGAGCCACCTGGGGCCGACCAACTCTTGCCCGAGCCCGAGGAGTTGGAATCGATCCTCACGGATCATCTCGGCGACACCGCCTTGTTCGCAGCGCGCTTCAGAGAGGCTGCCGGCCGATCTCTGTTGCTTCCTCGCCGACGCCCCGGCGAACGGACGCCACTCTGGCTCCAGCGACGCCGATCGGCTGATCTCCTCGGAGTCGCCAAACAGTTTGGCTCCTTCCCGATCATGCTCGAGGTTTATCGCGAGATCCTCCAGGACGACTTCGACGTTCCTTCTCTCATCGACATCCTGACCGATATCAGGTCTCGGAAAATTCGCGTCGTCTCGGTCGAGACCGATTCCCCCAGCCCATTCGCCTCGTCGTTGCTCTTCTCCTTCATCGCCGCGTATCTCTATGAGGCTGACGCCCCTCTCGCCGAACGTCGCGCCGCCGCACTCACCCTCGATCGTGAGCTGCTCCGAGAGCTTCTTGGTGAAGGTGAGCTGCGTGAATTGATCGATCCCGAGGTGGTCGCCGGGGTGGAACTCGAGTTGCAGCACCTGACCGAGAACAGACGCATTGTGCGACCGGACGGGATACATGACCTTCTCCGGGATCTCGGCCCGTTGCCCGTCGACGAGATCGCCTTCCGATGCGAGGGAGTGGAGATCGACGCGGCGCTCGCCGACCTCGAGTCCCAGCACCGGGTCAGTCAGGTGACGATTGGGGGCGAGACCCGCTGGGCGGCCTCGGAGGACCTCTCTCGTCTGCGGGATGCACTCGGCGTTCAGCCTCCACCCGGTGTGGCCCACGTGTTCCTCGAGCCCGTGGACGATCCATTGGGTGACGTGGTTGGGCGCTACGCACGCACCCACGGCCCATTCACCACGGCTGACGCCGCCCGTGCCCTCGCCCTCCCCATGGGGGTTATCGACGAGGTCCTGGCGAGGTTGGCGCAGCACGGGCGCATCGAGTTGGGTGCCTTCCGACCAGGCGGCGAGGGCCGCGAGTGGGTCGATCGTGAGGTGCTTCGCCGTTTGAAGCGTCGCTCGCTTGCCCTCCTCCGAAAGGAGATCGAGCCGATCGCCTCCTCCGCCTTTGCCGCTTTTGTCATCGATTGGCATCGAATCAGCCCAAATCCGCCGGCTGGGGTCAACGCATTCACCGAGGTCGCTCGACTCCTCACGGGTGCCGTCCTCCCGGCGTCCGTCCTGGAGCGAGACGTCCTCTCGACCCGGGTCTCAGAGCCTGCGCAGCACCTCGACCGTCTCCTACTCCAGGGAGATCTGGTTTGGGTGGGCCATGGGGCTCTCGGGGTCAACGACGGAAGGGTGGCCCTCTATCCGCGATCGATCCTCGGATCCCTGTGGAGAGGACCGGTGGGAGAAGTCGACACCGAGCCCGCGGAGGCCATCGTCGAATTCCTGGAGACTCGTGGCGCTAGCTTCTTCCGAGACATCTATGTCGGCTGCGGCGGCGGTGACCCGGACCTCACTCTCACGACCCTCTGGGACTTGGTATGGGGCGGGCATGTCACCAATGACACGATGGAGCCGGTTCGCGCCTTCCTGCGCGGGGGCAGTGGCCGCCGCAGGGGTCGCCGCGCCCTCGCATCACAATTCCCCCCACACGCCGGGGGGCGATGGTCGTTGACTACGCACCTCATCGGTGAAGAGGTCACCGAGACCGAGCGCCACGCCACGTGGGCGCAACTCCTCCTCGAGCGTCACGGTGTCGTGTCACGTCCTGTGGCCCTGGCGGAGGGTTACCCGGGAGGCTTCAGCGCCCTCTACCCGGTGTACTCGCACATGGAAGAGACGGGAAGGGTCCGTCGGGGATACTTCGTCGAGGGACTGGGCGGCTCCCAGTTCGCCCTTCCTGGCGCCGTCGACCGTCTTCGCTCCGGTCCCGATACCGGGATGGTGGTTCTCGCGGCCACCGACCCCGCCAACCCGTATGGGTCCATACTCCCCTGGCCCGACGTTCCGGAAGTGCGATTGGCCCGTGACGCAGGAGCGTATGTGCTCTTGGCAGAAGGCGACCTGGTGGCATATCTCGATCGAGGACGTCACAACCTCACCGTTCTCCATGCCGACAATGGGCTCCACGATCATCTGGCGCGCTCTCTCGCAGAAGTGGCGCGGCGTCACAGGCGGACGACGGTGAATACCGTCAACGGTCAACCGGCCCCCAGCTCGAGCCTGGCTCCGACCTTGGCCGAATGGGGATTCGCCACCGCCCCACGTGGGCTCACCTACAGAGGCTGAGATCCATCGCTCGGGAAGCCGCGGCTTCAGACGCGTTGCAGGATCTCGTATGTGGTGTTTCTGAGAGCGGGTTCCCGACCCGCAGACCTTATGGCCTCGCGAAACTGATCGGGCGCCATCTCCTGGCCATGCTCGGCTCCGGCAGATCTGGTGATTATCTCCCCCATCAGGGTGCCGCCCATGTCATTGCACCCTGCGTCCAGGAGGCGACGCCCGCCGTCGAGGCCCAACTTCACCCAGGACGCCTGAATGTTGGGGACAAGACCGTCCAGCGCAATGCGGGAGACCGCGTGGATGAGCACCACCTCGTCCCACGTCGGGCCCGGACGCGACCGACCCCGAAGGTAGATCGGCGAGCCCATGTGCACGAACGGAAGGGGGACCATCTCCGTGAATCCACCGGTGCGTCGTTGGATCCGCCGGATCACCTCCAGGTGGCGGGCCCAGGCTCGCGGATGGTCGATATGGCCGAACATGATCGTCGATGTGGCCCTCAGGCCGAGCTCATGGGCAGTGATCATCACCTCGGCCCACTGTGAAGTCCGGATCTTGTCGGGGCAAAGATGGACGCGAATCTCGTCGTCGAGGATCTCGGCTGCCGTTCCCGGGAGAGTCCCCAATCCGGCCTCCTTCAGCTCGGTCAGGAACCGGCGAACGGAGATTCCCAGTGTCTCTGCACCTTGCCATACCTCCAATGGGGTGAAGCCATGGATGTGCATGTCGGGCAAGGCCGCCTTGATCCCCTTGACGACGTCCACATAGAAGTTGCCGGTGAAGTCGGGGTGGATCCCTCCCTGGAGGGTCACCTCGGTGGCCCCCCGGTCCCACGCCTCCACCGCCCTCCCCACGATCTCGTCGAGACCCATCAGATAGGGCTCACCGCGCAAATTGAGGCTGCGTGGGCCCTTCGAGAAGGCACAAAACCCACATCGGAAATAGCAGAGGTTGGTGTAATTGATGTTCCGGTTGACCACGAAGGTGACGACCTCTCCGTTGGCACGTCGTCTCAACTCGTCGGCGACATGTGCCACGGCATCGACCTGATCCCCTCTGGCTCGAAACAGACGCTCGATCTCCACTTCCGTCGGCGCGATTCCTTCGAGGGACCGATCGAGGATCTCTGCCAGCGGGCCCGCACTCTCGGGATATGGCTTGGCCCGCCCCTCCCCCCAGGGTCGGTCGAGCCACTCGGCGGAGAACCTGTGCTCGGGCACGGGCGGCGCCAGGTCCTTGCCAGGTGCCCAGGTGTGACGCGGCCGAGCGGCGCCCGACCCGTCGGTTTGCCTCAACCAGGCCGCGAGACAGGACGCCGCCAGTGTTGATCGCGCCTCGTCGATCTCGAGTGCCAACGGGAACACCGTGCGCTCGACCAAGCCTCGTGAGCCGAGTGCCTGCCGCAACTCGCCGATGCGCTCCAGGTCCCAGTCCCTGAGAAGGAGGTCGCCCGCCCCCGCCTCGACGGCTCTCACTGCATGCTCGACATCATCGACGAAGACCGACACCTCACAAGACAAACCGGGCAGTTCGGCGATGGCCACCGACTCGGGCACGCCGGACCTCGATGACCTGAGATATCTGGCCTGAGATCTGGCAAGCGCATTCAGCACCTCTTCGTCGCTCCCCTCGTGCATCACCGTCATCCGCCATCCGGGGACACCACGGTCGGTCAACGAGATGGCACCAGCTGGGGTCACCACCCAGCCTGCAGGCTCTACATCCGAGACCGTGTTGGACACCACCAACACGCCGGCGCCATGGCCCGTCTCCACCTCGACTGCCGATGGCTCGGCCATCTCGACGGCCGTCGTTCCCTCACGGACACGGCTCCTGGCGCTCGGCTCAGCAAGACCCTCGGCCGGTCGAATCCTGAGAAAGGTGATGCTCATTTCACTCCTGACACTGTCTGAGGCCTAGCCAGACCGTCGCGGTCCACGGCTGAAGCCACATCTTGGTACAACTCGGGAGCCAGCCATTCCGTCGTGATGTACTCGGGGTAGACCGGCAGCCGGGGCCGCAGTCGATGCCCGGCGGCCGCGGTTCTCTCCGCCAACACGTCCAGGTGTGGCCACGGCGCCTCCGGGTTCACCCAGTCGATGGTGAGGGGCGATACACCGCCCCAGTCGTTGATCCCCGCAGCCAGGTAGATCTCGAAGTCCTCGGTGAGATTTGGTGGGACCTGCACGTTGGCCTCGGCTCCCATGATCCATCGGGTCAAGGCGACTACGCGAGCGAACCACCGCGGAACAGGCTCTGCCGACCTCCTCATCGGCGTGTCGGCCTTGGCGCGGAAGTTCTGGACGATCACCTCCTGGATCGCCCCGGTGGACTCACGGAGGCCCTCGAGGGCGAACAACGAGTCGACGATTTCTTCCGGCGTCTCACCGATTCCGACCAGGATACCCGTGGTGAAAGGCACTCTGGCCCGTCCGGCGGCCTCGATCGTCGCCACCCTCTGTGAGGGATGCTTCGAGTGTGACCCGTGGTGGGGCATCCCGTCCTCGAGGAGCCGCTCCGAGATGTTCTCGAGCATCATCCCCATAGATGGGTTCGTCGGCCTGAGCATGACGAAGTCGTCATCGTCGAGCACCCCCGGATTGGCATGCGGGAACAACGACGTGGCATCCCTCACGAGAGCAGACATCTCCGCGACATATTCGATCGTCGAAGTCAGGCCGCGTCCGGCAAGGAACTCCGCCGCCTGTGGCCAGCGCTGCTCGGGGCGATCGCCGAGCGTGAAGAGTGCCTCGGTGCATCCGCGCTCGTCTCCGGCCCCGGCCACGGCCAAGACTTCGTCCGGAACGAGAAAGGCGCCTCCGGCTCCGGGTGGCTTGGCAAATGTGCAGTACGTGCACCGGTCGCGGCACAGCGTCGTGAGTGGGATGAACACCTTGCGGCTGTAGGTGACCACCCGACCCTTGCCTTCGTCGCGGAGCGCCCCGGCGTGGTCGAAGAGAGTCCGGTCGGGACGTTGCCCGGTGAGATAGGCGAGGGCCAGGTCGCGGTCAGGCTCAGGGTGGGTCAAGACGACATCTCAGGAGATGCCGGCCGAAGAGGCTTCTGTCACACCACCGTCAACCGGCAGGATGACGCCCGTCATCCAATCCGCAGCATCGGATGCGAGAAACACGATGGCACGTGCCACGTCCTCAGGTGTGCCCAGCCGATTCAGGGGATGGGTGCGGACAGCCATCTCCTCGTTTTGCCAGAGCATCTCGGAAAGACGGGTCTTCACCACGGCGGGTGCGACGGCGTTGACCCGAATGGTGGGAGCCAACTCGAGCGCCAATTGGCGGGTCATGTGCACCAGGCCGGCTTTGGAGATGTTGTAGGCGCCGGTGATCGGCATGGCCCTCAACCCGCCCACGGACGCGACATTGACGATCGAGCCTCCTTGTCTCTCCATCCACGCGTGATACACGGCGCGAGTCCAGAGCAAGGGAGCGCGGAGATTCACCGCCCATGTCTTGTCGAGGGCGCCCATGTCTACGTCCATGAGTGCTCCAGCCGACGGATTCGTCCCCGCGTTGTTGATGAGGATGTCACATGAGCCGAAGCGGTCGACCGTGGCCTTGGCAGTTGCCTCGGCAGCTTCCTCCGAGTCCGCCCTCGCGGGAAGGGCCAGCAGGCGATCCGGGTCGACTCCGGCCTCGAACAGCTCGGATGCAGCCGCGTCGATGTTCTCCGGCTTGCGCGAGGTTATGGTCACGCCGCTCGCCCCGCTCATCGAGAGCTCCAGAGCCGTTGCCATGCCGATCCCACGACTCGCGCCAGTCACGATGGCGACTTTCCCCTCAACCGAAACCTGCATCACGCTCCTCACCGGGCCGGTCAGTGACCGCCCCTCTTCACACCGCCGTACTTCATCCTCGTGTCGGAGAGAGACGCCGCCTCTCCCTGCTCGTCGTTGATGCCGGCGTCGACCACCTCGCCGGCGAAGAGTGTGTGCGTGCCGAAGTCCACCGCATTGCGCACCTCGCACTCCATCCAGGCAAGAGACTCGTCGAAGATGGGCGCACCGGTCACCCCGATCGTCACCCGTCGGCCATTGAGGCTGTCGTTCTCCCTCTCGGCGGGTTTGGAGAACTTCACGAAGACCCGGGTGTCGTCCGATGGCCAGAGATTGACCGAGAACGACCCCCCTTCGTTGATCAACCGGTGCGTCACGGACTTGTTGTCGATTCCGACACCGATCAGCACCGGCTCCATCGACAGTTGAGTGACCCAAGACGCCGTCATACCGTTCCACTCTTCACCGGATGCCGAGCCGATGAGGACGAGTGCGTTGGGGATCTTCCAGGTCACTTTGTTGACGAGTTCCGGATCCACATCTCTCCTTAAGGCACGGCCAGACGGGAAACCCTAATCTTGATCGGGTGCGCATCCTGATCGCCACGACCGGGGTCCTTCCAGCGGCACCGGTAGCCGACCTGTGCGGGCGCCTCCATTCCGATCACGGGACCGTCACCGTGATGACGGTTGTCCAGGTTCCCCGCTCCTTCCTCGAAGCCCTCGATGACGATGTCCGACGCTCCTTCCTCGACGACTCGCCCATCGGGTCCTCCGACGCAGAGGCGAAGGCGGCTCGCTATCTCGAGGAGAGGGGACAAAAGGCGGTCCAGCCCATCGTCGCCGCACTCAGAGCGTCGGGTATGGAGGCGGAGGTGCGGTTCGTCGAGGGAGACGACCCCGCCGTGGCCATCATCGGTACCGCCGAGGAAACCGGCGCCGAGCTGGTGATGATGGGCGCGACGCGCCGTCTGTTCACCGAAGAGGCGTGGCGGAGTGTCTCGGCGCGAGTGATGGAGAAATCACATCTCCCGGTCCTGCTGGTTCCGGGCCCCCGGTTCGAGGACACTCAGGAGATGCCGGCCCTCGAGCTCTAGAGGAGTTCGACTTCTGCTCGCCGAGCGTCGAATCTGACGCTCCTATGTCAAGTGGGTGAGGTCTTGGAGGATGGCGTGGTGTGTTTCTCGTGCGATGTATCGCTTGAGGCAACGGATGATCTCTCCTTTGGATAGCCCTTCTTTGGTCCGGCGTTCGGCGTAGTGGCGGGTGCGGGGGTCGGCGCTCATGCGGACCATGGCGATGGTCCAGAGAGCATTGTTGGCCTGACGGTCTCCGCCGCGGTTGAGCCGGTGTCGTTGCTGTTTGCCCGATGATGCGTCGAGGGGTGATGCTCCGCAGAGGGCGGCAAATGCTGCCTCGTTTCGCATCCGTTCGGGGTTGTCTCCTGCTGCGATGAGGAGTTTGGCAGCGACGTCAGGGCCGACTCCGATAAGTGAGATGAGGGTGGGTGCTGTCGTCGTGACGAGCTGGTCGAGTCGAGTGGTGAGCTCTGCAATTTCCCCGGTCAGCGACTGGTGTCGTCTGGCCAGGATCCGCAACACTCTCCGGCTGGCGGCTTCGGCAACGGTGTGCCGATCGGTCACTCTGAGACGAGAGCATGCGTCGACACGTTGCCTAGTTGTCAGTTGGTGAAGCCGGTCTCGAAGATCGTCGGGGCCGGTGCGTATCAGATCCCGGATCTGGTTCGCAGCCTGCGTCCGAGCCTTGATGGCTGAACTTCTGGCGATTCGAAGAACTCTGATCGCTTCGATGGGCCCGTCCCCTTTCTTGGGAGTGGCCGATGCTTCGCCGGAAAGGACAGCTCTCGCAGCGGCAACCGCGTCGACTGGATCTGACTTGCCGTTGTATCGCCGAGTCTGACGGTTGGGACGGATCACTTCGACCACGTCAATCCCATTGCCGCGCAGAAACCGAGTCAAACCCTTGCCATAACTCGATGTGCCTTCCACTCCAGCAATCGCAACCGGACCATATTCGCCGAGCCAACCAAGCAGTTGTCGGTATCCCTCACCGGTTGCGGCGAACTGTGCCACCCCAAGGACTTGACCATTCCCGTCGACTGCTGCTGCAGTATGAACATCGGCGTGAGTATCCACGCCACACACCACACCATCTTGTGGCATTGTTCCCATTAGAGCTCCCTTCAGCTCGAGCTGTCAGTTGGAGCACGCCGGCCGGGACGGACGGACAAGACACTTTGGACGCTTCGCGAGGCTCCTATTAGGTCACGACCGTCCCACCGGTCGGCCCCAAACCAATGTGACAGGGCAGGCCAGCCGACAGGTCAGATTCAAGGCACCAAGCCAGTCACACCCAGGGTCAGACCGACCCGCCCACCCAGCATGATCGCAAAAGTGTCACACCCCGGTCGTAGCTTGGCGATCATGAAGTTGACCGAATCGTGTGAGCACAAACCGACCTGGATCGGGCGGGTCGCAGTCACGGCGTGCGCCGACTGCGGAGTAGTCGAGTGGTTCTCCGATGCCGGCCCCCTCGACCCCTCCGAGGCCATGGCATATCTCTTTGGCAGCTACGACCTCATCGGCCACCTAGATGTTCTCTGCGGCCCGACGGCAAGCACCCTTGCCTATGCCCCTCCCTCCGCCAAGAAGCGCAAGCATCTCGATGCCCTCCCCAGAAACGCATGGCTCAAAGCGGGCCCGCGCCTCTGGCTCTCACACGACGGCGAAGTGCTGCTACTCGCCACCGACCAGCAGTTGCTCATCGACAACCTGACCCGCGGTGCGTGAGCGGATCAGGCCGATGCGGCTTCGACGAACTGCGTCCGGTAAAGGGATGCGTACAGGCCGTCCTTCTCCACCAAGGAGGCATGGGTTCCCCGCTCGACCAGCCGTCCCTCATCGATGACCAGTATCTGATCGGCCTTGCGAACGGTCGAGAGACGATGGGCAATGACCAATGACGTACGCCCCTTCATCAGGGTCTCCAGAGCCTCCTGGATGAGTGCCTCCGACCGCGAATCCAGATGCGATGTCGCCTCGTCCAGGATGAGGATCCGTGGATCCTCCAGAAGCACCCGGGCGATCGCAATCCTCTGCTTCTCGCCTCCGGATAGCCGATAGCCCCGCTCGCCCACGATCGTCTCATAACCATCCGGCAGACGACCGATCATCTCGTCGATGTTGGCCGCCCTCGCAGCTTCCAACAGCTGCTCCTCGCTGGCATCGGGCCGGGCATAGCGAAGATTGGCCCCAATCGTGTCGTGGAACAGGTAGCTCTCCTGGGTCACCACGCCGATGGCACCGGCCAGGTCGCGCAGGGAGACGTTCCTGACGTCATGACCGTCGATTCGAACTGACCCCTTGGTCACGTCGTACAGCCTGGGGACGAGATAGGAGATCGTGGTCTTCCCGGCACCCGAAGGGCCCACCAGAGCGGTCAGCGTGCCCGGCTCCGCGCTGAAGCTCAGATCCTTCAATGCCCATTGTCGAGTCGAAGACTGTGGCACAGGCGCTCCCTCGTCGCCACGTCCGCGCCATGTGAATCGCCTGACGGCGTCGAGACCCTCCGGTGCGTCGCTCTGATAGCGAAACCACACGTCGTCGAACTCGACTCGGCCCCTCGCCGCCACCAGAGGCTCCGGGCTGGGCGGTTCCGGTATGTCCGTTTCCAGGTCGAGGACTTCGAAGACTCGCTCGAAAGAGACCAACGACGTGGCGAACTCCACACGGGAGTTCGAAATAGCTGAGAGAGGGCCGTACAACTGAGCCAGCAGCGCAGAGAACATGACGATGGTGCCAGTGGTGAGCTCGCCCCTTATGACCATCAGGCCACCCACCCAGAAGACGGCTGCGGTCCCCACCGCTGAGACGAGCCCCAGAGCGGCGAAGAATCCCCGACCCACCATCGAGCGGCGAATACCGAGGTCCCGCACCAAGCCGGCCTGCTCGCCAAACCGGTCGGCCTCCTCAGCCCACCTTCCGAAGAGACGAACGAGCAGGGCGCCGCTGACATTGAAGGTCTCCTGGAGGATCCCTGACATCTTCGCCTGGTGTTCCATCTGTTGTTGTGTCACCCGACGGAGCACCTTCGCGACCCTTCGTGCCGGGATGACGAACAAGGGCAGGGCAGCCACGGCGAGCAAGGTCAGTCGCCACTCGGCTTGGAACATGACGACCAGGATGAAGGTAACCGAGACGACGTTGGACACGATCGTCACGAGTGTGCCGGTGATGGCCTGCTGAGCCCCGACCACGTCGCTGTTCAGTCGGTTCATCAACTCGCCCGTCTTCGTGGCTGTGAAGAACCGGAGGGACATGCTCTGCAGATGCCCGTAGAGCTCACGGCGAAGGTCGAAGATGATCCCTTCCCCGACCTTGGAGGACCACCACCGCTGCGCCACACCCACGAGGGCGTTGATCAGGGGCACCGCGATCATGCCGGCGCCGAGGAGCGTCAACCGGCCGATGTCCTTGGCGGGAATCGCCTCGTCGAGCAGTGACCGAATCAGGATCGGGGGCACCACTCCCAACCCCGAGATTATGAAGATCGTGACGAGGACCCCGACCAGACCGGTTCCGTACGGCTTCCCGTACGACCACACCCGTCGCAACAGGGCCCGATCTATGTCAGGCCGATCGTTTTCTGCGTCGTATTGCAGGTAGCTCCACCAGCCACCAGAATGAAAAATTGGGTCCTCCGGGTCGGAGCTCCGAGGTTATCCGCCGTTTCCGCCTAGGTCCGAAAGTGGGACCAGGTCGGAGGCCATCTCCTCGAGCACGGTGGTCGAGATGAACGACCGGGCAAACAACTCATAGCGGTAGGGCGACCTGAAGAAGATGAACGTGGTCCCGTTCGAGGCGGTCAGGATCCAGAGCGGCCTGCCATCGACCTCTGACGTCGCGCATGTCTCGGTGCTCCGGTCGGAGAAGCGGGCACAGGACAGGTCCGTCCCGGGTTGGGTGACCTCGTCGGCGGACACGGCGTCCTTGGAGATCCGGAGGATCACGAGCTGTGCGACCGACCTCGACCTGGTATATGGCTCCGAGGACCAGATGCCGAAAGCGGCGATCGGATCGGTGGCGAGCTCCCCGTCATTGTCGAAGACGATTTGAGATGTCACGTATTCGGAGAGATATGGAGCAGTGGACGGGAACTCCAGGTCTGGGACCAGGGCCACGATCTCCGCCCTGCTCGATTGCACATAGAGGTCACCGCCCCGGCGCCCGAAGATCAGGTTCTTGAGGGCCTCCGGGTCGTCGAGGAACTCCCCACCGATCGTGTCGTTGTACCACATGAGCGAATCGGCCGTGATGACGATCGGAACCGTGGTGGGAACGGTCGTGGTCGTCACCACGGTTGGCGCATCGATCCAATGCGAGGATCGACGACCGAGCGAGCCCAATGGGGCGTCACCACAGGCGGCCATCAGCAAGACGATCGCGATCAGGGTCGCCGTGCGGGCGCGATGTCGCAGGTTGGCTCCTGTCGTGATGTGCCCCTTCATGACCTCTTCAACGATCGGCGCCTCAGACGCCGTTCCCTCATCGATGACAAGGTCCGCAGACGGTAACACCGACCCTCGTATCCTCCCGGTTGTGCCACGCTTCACACTGGTAACTGATTCGTACCCGGATCACCCGGCGATGGACGTGGCCGTGAGCCACTCCACCCTCGCCGCTGTGGCATCGGGTGCCCTCCCCGATGGTGTGTTGCGGCTCCATGTCCCGAGCCGCGTTGTTGCTTTTGGCCGGGCCGACCGGGTCCAAACGGGTTACCGAGAGGCGGTCCACGCGGCCAAGGCCCATGGCTTCGCCGCTGTCGAACGACTGGCGGGAGGAAGAGCGGCTGTCTTCCATCAGTCGACCATCGTGTTCGCCTGGGCCATCCCGGACGGGAACCCACGGTCCGGCATCGAACGACGCTTCCGTTCCGTATCCAGCATCATGATCGATGCCTTCGGCATGCTCGGAATCGACGCTCGCATCGGCCAGATCCCCGGTGAGTACTGCCCTGGCCAATGGTCGGTGAATGTCGCTGGAAGAGTCAAAGTGATGGGTGTCGGCCAACGACTCGTCCGAGGGGGAGCTCACGTCGGCGGTGTCGTGGTCGTCGACGACGGGGCCAGCATTCGGGAGGTCCTCATCCCCGTCTATCGGGCGTTGCGGCTCGACTGGGATCCGCGAACGTCGGGCTCATTGGCCGACCGCTCCCCCGGGCTCGATACCCACAAGGTCATGGAAGCCATCATCGAGGCGTTCTCCGCGAACTTCGACCTCTCCCATGGCAGTCTTCCCTCATCTGTGATCAGCAGGGCTCACGGGTTGATCGAAGACCACCTCCCCGAGGTGGCGTGATGCGAGTCTTGATCCTCCATGGGCCGAATCTGAACCTCCTCGGGACACGTCAGCCCGAGATCTATGGTTCGATGACCCTCGCCCAGTTGGAAGAACGGATAATCGCCTGGGGAACCGGGATGGGGTTGGACACGAGCTTCGTCCAGACCAATTCGGAAGGTTCGTTGATAGATGCCATTCAAGAATCCGAGGCCGACGCGCTCTTGATAAACCCTGGTGCCCTCACTCACACCTCTCGAGCCATCGGTGATGCCATCCTCGCCCGAGGCCTTCCGACCGTCGAGGTCCATATCTCGGACATCTACTCACGCGAGCCGTGGCGTTCCGTGTCCCTGATCGCGGCCTCCTGTGTGCGCAGCATCGTTGGCCGGGGCATTGGAGGCTACCGGGACGCTTTGCGACATCTGGTGAATCGATCCGCAGTCGACACGGTGACGATCGCTTACGGTCCCGCCAACGATCACGTGGCAGAGCTCAGGCGGCCCGTTGGAGAACCGATCGGGACAGTGGTCCTGATCCACGGAGGGTTCTGGCTACGCCAATGGGAACGCGACGGGCTTGAGTCTCTAGCCGTGGACCTGACGCGTCGGGGGTTTCTCACCTGGAATGTCGAGTACCGCCGTCTCGGCACTGGTGGCGGCTGGCCCGGCTCGGCTCACGACGTCGAGACCGCCATCGGGCATCTGACACGCGAGCTACCGACATTGGGCCACCTGAATCTGCTCGGGCACTCGGCCGGCGGGTATCTCGCCCAATGGGCGGGCGGCCGCCGACCGGTCTCGGTCAGGACCTCGGTCATCGGGTTGGCTGCGGTGACCGACCTGTCTCTTCTCGCCGCCAATGAGGGACCCGGCTCCCGGGAGGCGCAGACATTGCTCGATTCGGGAGCGCCTCCCCGAATCTCTCCCCGTGGTGACACCATCCTCATACACGGGGAGGCCGACGAGCTGGTGCCGGTCGCACAAGCGACACGCATGGAGGACGCGGTCGACGTGGAGGTCGTCAGCGGACTGGGCCACTTCGACTTGTTGGATCCGGCCTGCGCCCATTGGGAAGGGGTCGTGTCCAGGCTGATGCGAACCGTCTGAACGACACCACACGAGTTGCCCCAGTTATCCACACCTCGGTAGGGTTATGACCCGGGCAAGCGGGCAAGTTGGCCTGCTTTTTGGAGTCACTTCTAATGCGTTTGAGACGCCTTTCGTTCATCGCCGGATGGGCAGCTGTCGTGCTTCTGGCCGCGGCCGGATTTGCGGCGTTTGGCACCTCTGGTGGTGCCGGAACCGACCCGGCTGCCGACGCGCCCGAAAGGGTGATCGGGCACACGACCGGTGCCTATGCCGGGCTCACATTTGCCCTTCTTGCGGGCGATCCCGGTCAACCTCAGGCCGACAGTGACACCGCCGATACACCGGAGCTCACCACGGCAACGGCTGGCGCCGACGCAGGCACATCCCAGGACTCGAATTCGCCTGGGACCATGTCCGATGCCTCTGGCTGGCTGTCCCAGGTGGAGGTGCGGGCGCTGGTTTCCAAGTATTTCACCTCTCGCGATGTGAACCGCGCCGTCAGGGTCGCATGGTGCGAATCCCGATTCGACCCCAATTCCGTGAACCTGAGGACTGGTGCGATCGGGTTGTTCCAGCATCTCCCAAAGTACTGGGAGGAGCGCTCGACCAGTGCCGGCTTCCCCGGCGCGGACCCGACGGATGCCGAGGCTTCGACTGCGGCCGCAGCGTGGGAGGTCTATCACGGCGCCGGCTGGGACATCTTCGTCTGCCAGGGTTGAGCGGCCGGCCCGAAGTGACCGCCCGGACGGCCTTGTCGCCGGTTCGAGCCGAGATCGAGAAGATAAAGGCCTCACGCTTCATTGCCGATCTGTCGCCGGTCGGCTCCGATACCGAGGCTATGGGCTTCATCGAAGAGATCGAGCTTCGAGAGCCATCCGCCACGCACCACGCATGGGCCTATCGGCTGGTTGGCGGTCGACACCGCAGCAGCGACGACGGAGAGCCGACGGGCACGGCAGGAGCCCCACTCAATCGCCGGCTGGAGGGTGCCGGGCTGGCCGACGTCATCGTCGTGGTCACCCGTCACTACGGTGGCATCAACCTGGGAAGGGGTGGCCTGAGTCGGGCCTACGGTCGCGCTGCCCAGGCGGTGATCGAAGCTGCAGACTCGATCACCATCCCGCTCAGGACTACCGTGCGTCTGGTCTTCCCATATGACCTCACCGGTGTCGCAGAAGCAGCCATATCGGCCTACGACGCAACTGTCGCGAGTGCCACGTATGCCGGGGACGTGACACTCGAGCTCCGGGTCCCGGTGGCGAAGGTCGAGCCGATGACCCAAGCCCTGGCCGAGGCGTCTGCCGGGAAGATCTCGGTGCATCGAACGGTGCCGGGCACCAGAACGACCTGACTTCGTGACGTTTTGAGCGAATCCAGCCATGGCTATCGGATGAGCCCGTAGAGAAGGCTAATCACCGAAAGTCACGCGACCGGACGGTCTGGATCCCGATCGGCTCGAAGTCCCTGGCGACGATGTTGGTGACACCGTCATGGAACTCGAGACGCCCATGGATGATCAATGCTGGGCTCTTTCGCACCACGTGACGATGTCTCGCCCACACATCGGGCAAGACAACGATGTTGAGCAAACCGGTCTCGTCCTCCAGGTTGAGGAAGTAGACACCCTTGGCCGTACCGGGACGCTGACGGTGTGTCACCACACCTGCCACCTTTATCCTGCTTCCATTGCGTTGCATGTCGAGTGCCTGGGCTGCGGTCAGGCAATCTGTGAGCTGATCACGCACGAAGCTCATGGGATGGCGGCTGGAAACCCCGGTTGCCCACAGGTCAGCGCGATGTTGCTCCTCCTCCCCCATGCCCGGCAGGACAGGTGCCTCTACTCCGGGCGATAGGGCCAACCGCTCGGGATCGATCTCAGCCAGCGCCCCCGCTGCCCACATTCCCTCCCGGCGCCCCAAGCCGATCGCCTCGAGTGCACCCGAGGCGGCCAGACCCTCGAACGACTCCACCGAGAGCCCGGTGCGGAATGCAAGATCCGATGGTGAGGTGAACTCCCCACCCAGGATCCGTGCCGCCTCGATGCGTGTCACCTCTCTCTCACCCAGGTTTCTCACATAGCGCAAACCCATTCGCACCCCGACAGGTGGCCGAATCGGATCGTCGACAGCGCCTCTCCCCCGCCTCCATCTCTCCCCGAGGTAGTCGACCACATCGTCGCGGTCGGCTTCGATCGACTCGATGGTGCAGTCGTGCCACGAGAGGTTCACATCCGGGCCCAACACCACAACGCCATGACGTTGGGCGTCCTGGACCAGGGAGTTGGGGCTGTAGAAGCCCATTGGCTGTGCATTGAGGAGCCCAGCGAGGTATTCGGCCGGATAGTGGAACCTGAGCCAGGCTGACATGTACACGATGTAGGCGAAGCTCACCGAGTGGCTCTCCGGAAAGCCAAAGCTGGAAAATCCCTGCAACTTCTCCCATATCTCGTCGGCGGCGTCACCGATGATCCCCTGGCGCGCCATGCCGACATACACCTCTTCACGCAGTTTTCCCATCGCTCGCTCGGAGCGCTTGTGGGTCATTGCCTGCCGAAGACGATCGGCCTGGCCCCCGTCGAACCCGGCGCAAACACGCGCCAACTCCATCAGCTGCTCTTGAAAGATCGGTACACCCAGTGTCTTCTCCAGGATTGGGCGTGCGGAAGGATGGGGATATCGGACCTCTTCTTCCCCGTTGCGTCGTCGGAGATAGGGATGTACCGACTGGCCCTGGATCGGGCCGGGTCGGATGAGCGCCACTTCCACGGCCAGGTCGTAGAAGGTCTTTGGCTTCATCTTTGGAAGCGTGGCCATCTGAGCTCGCGACTCGATCTGGAACAACCCAACGGTGTCCGACCTGGTGATGGAGCGATAGATCGTCTCCTCCTGAGGGATCATCGCCAGATCGACGTCGATCCCGTGCTGATCCTCGATGAGGTCGTGGGCGAGATGGAGTGCGTTCAGCATGCCCAAGCCGAGAAGGTCGAACTTGACGATCCCAACGGCCGACGAATCGTCCTTGTCCCATTGCATCACGGTCCTGCCTTCCATCCTGCCCCACTCCAGTGGCACCACCTGCCACAGGGGCCGGTCGGCGATCACCATCCCGCCCGAGTGGATCCCGAGATGTCTCGGGTACCCGTCGAGACGCCAGCAGATGTCGTAGATCATCTCGGCCGTCATGCCATCGGGCAGGGGTGTGTCCAGCCGCAATTGCGCCGGGTCCCTGGTGTCGACGAATTTGGTCAAACCGTCGACCTGCGCCTGGGTGAACCCGAATGTCTTGGCGACATCACGCAGGACCGATCTGGCTCGATAGGTGATGACGTTGGCAACCATGGCAGCGCGCTCCCGGCCATACTTGCGGTAGCAGTATTGGATCACCTCCTCTCGACGATCGGCCTCGAAATCGATGTCGATGTCCGGTGGACGGCCCCTCTCCTCTGAGAGGAATCGCTCGAAGGGAAGGTGGAGCCTGATGGGGTCGACCCTGGTCAGGCCGAGACAACGACATACCGCGGAGTCGGCTCCTGAGCCGCGAATCTGGCAGTAGATGTCCTGAGACCTGGCGTAGTCCACGATGTCCTTGACGACGAGGAAATAGCCTGGAAAGCCAAGCCGCTCGATGACATCCAGCTCGTGCTCGAGACGACGGCGGGCGTCTGGGTCGATGCCATCGTCCCCGCCTGGATACACCGTCCTGGCTCCGTCCCAGGTGAGGTGACGTAGATAGTCCATTTCGTCCCGAAAGTGACCCGGCATGGGGAAATCAGGCAGACGAGGAGCGACCAGTGCGAGATCGAAGGCAAGCCGCCGACCGAGCTCGGCGCTTCGGGCAACCGCTCCCGGATATCGGGTGAAACGGGTGCGCATCTCGACAGGGTGTTTGAGATACTTCTCATCGGTGGCAGGGCGGAATCCGTCCGCTGCGTCGAGGGTCCTTCTGCCACCGATAGCCGCGAGGACTTCGGACAGATAGGCATCGCTCTGCTGGTGATAGTGGACCTGATTCGTTGCCACCGCCGGCAGGGACAATCTCTGGGCAACCTCCCACATCAGGTCGTTTCTCCAATCATCCTCTGGCATCCCGTGATGCCAGAGCTCGACATGGAGCCGTGGGCCGAAGATCTCACGCAACCTCGACGCCTGTTGGACGGTCCCACCGAGGTCGCGACGCGTCGCAGCCTTTGGCACCGCACCGAGATGACAGCCGGTGAGCGCATGGATGTCGCGATTGACTGCGGTGTCGGCGAGATCGCTCCAGGTGTAGATGGGGTGGTCCTTCTCTCCGCGCATCTGGGCCCGCGTGACCATCCTCGAGAGAGTGCGATATCCGTCGGGCGACCCTGCGAGGAGGACCAGATGATCGGTATCTGGGAGGTTTGTCGGCTTGGTGCCGTGGGGTCGAACACTGCGTCCTCGTCTCAAACGCCCGGTTCCTCCCTTCGTGAGCGCGTGACGCCTCCGATCCCATTCCTCGGCGGCAGTCACCGGGTCACCCGTTGGGGCAGGTTCCGATGGCAACCCGACCTCCACCCCGTAGATCGCGGGCAGACCACTCTCCTTCGCCGCCTGCCAAAAGCGCGACACCCCGTAGAAGCCGTCGTGATCCGTCACGGCGAGAGCCTCATATCCCATGCTCATTGCCTGGTCGACGAGATCCTCGGGGTGGGAAGCGCCATCCAGGAACGAGAAGTTCGTATGACAATGCAATTCGGCATATCCGCTCACCCGGTGGATCATATCGAACATGTGTTCGCTCGGATCAGTTGACTAGTCCACGGAGCGAGCAGAAGGGATAGTCTTTTCCCTGGCATGCAGGACACTTCTGTCCCTGTCGACCGTGGGCGAATCTCGGTTTGGTATCGGCCGGCGATACCCGGCAACCCGACCGTGACGCTGATCCACGGCCTCACCGGCAACTCGAGGTGGTGGCTGCCCGTGATCCTGAGCCTGCCCGAAGGGCTGGGGATCATCGCACCCGATCTACGGGGACGAGGGCAAAGCGCTGAAGCTCCCGGGCCATTCAGCCTCGATTCCCTGGCGCCCGACATCTCTGCTTGCCTCAATCACTTCGAGATCCAGACCACCGTTCTCGTCGGCTATTCGATGGGAGCATGGCTCACATCTCTCTATGCAAGCACCAGGACGAGACGGATAAGTGGCGCCGTGTTGGCCGACGGAGGCCTCCCAATCGACTTCGACGAGGGTGAGGCCGCAGAGGTCGTCTTGAAGAAGCTGATCGGCCCCGCCCTGGACCGCTTCGATCAGACATACACGTCCATGGACGATTACCTCGAGTTCTGGCGATCCCATCCCGCATTCGCCGGTCGGTGGATCCCCCGGCTGAGCACTGTCTTCTCATATGACGCCGAGGAGCGAAACGGCGATGTGGTCAGCCGGGCGAACCGCAAAGCGATCATCGAAGGTGGCCGTGACATCCTCTTCGACGAGCAGGCCAACAAGGCCGTGTTCGAGCTTACGGTCCCGACGCATGTCCTGGTCGTTGACCACGACATGTTGGATCGCCCGGGAGGCTTCATGTCGGTCACGGCAGCCAGCGATGCCACGTCCCGCAATCCCAATGTCGGAGTCGAGATGCTGACCGGTCTGAATCATTACACCCTGCTCCTGGGCACCGGGGCTTCGAGTGTCGCCCACTCGATCATGATGCTCCTCTGAACAGCTAGCGTCACCGGTAGGAGGCTTCATGGCATCGATAACGAAGACGATTCGGCTCTCCGGCCAGGCAGGCGGATCGATCGAGGATGCAGTTCGCACGGTGTTGGCACGCGCCGCATCGACGATCTCGGACATCCACAGTTTCAAAGTGGTGAAGGTCGGTGGCAAGGTGGACGACTCGGGGGCACCAACCGTCTTCTCTGTGACCCTCGACATCACATTCGGGATCATGGACCCGGTCGAGCACGGCTAGAGACGTCGGACCTTCGCCGTTTCCGCCGCGCTCGAGGCCGACAACTCGATGACCACGTCGCCGCCCCCACCACAATCCCTGGGAAACGGGATCCATCTCATCCCTGCCCCTCTCCCTTTCCGCAGCCCGGCATGGGTCAACACCTATGCAGTGGAGGCCGGCGATGGCCTGCTCCTGTTGGATTGTGGCGCCGACTGGGAACCGGGCAGGGATGCGTTGCGCCAAGGGTTCGACAGCCTCGGTCTCGACGAATCTGCCGTGCACACCCTGGTCGTGACACATCTCCACCCCGATCACGTCGGAATGTCATCGCGTCTCGTCCGCGAATGGGGATGTCGCTTCGTGATGCACGAGCAAGCAGCGCGATTCGTGGATCGCTACAACGACACACCTGGCTATGTGGAGCGGCTCACCAGGATTGGCCAGACACACGGTGTGCCACCTTCGATCCTCGCCACCGTTTCCACCCAGATCGGCCATCGCGCCGACTACATGCCGGTCATCGACCCACCTGACCACACGGTCACCGACGGAGACGAGATCGAGCTCGGTTCCGGTCGAAGCCTCGAAGTCGTCTACACACCCGGGCATGACTCTGCCCACATCTGTCTCCGCGACACGCAGACCGGGATCTTCTTCTCCGGTGATCACGTGCTCCCCCGGATCTCCCCGGTGATCATGTGGGACGAGGGCCTGGGAGATCCCCTGGGCGACTATCTGACGTCGCTGAGCCGGATCGTGGAGATGCAAGTGGGTGTCACCTACCCGGCCCACGGCACACTGATCGATCAGGGTGACGAGAGAGCTCGGCAGATACTGCTCCACCACGATCGCCGTCTGCTCGACATGGCCGATCTCGTACATGAGGTCGACGAGACCGCATGGGACGTGATGTTGAAGTCGTTCCGACCGAATCTGACGCCGCTCGAGAGCCGGTTGGCATTTCTGGAGACGGTTTCACATCTGGAACACCTGTATCTCACCGGCCGTCTGCGGATTGCCGAACGGAACGGTACGACCTTCTTCACACGCTGACCTGCTCGCTCAATAGCGAGGGTCGACGATGACCGTGTGGCCCTCAACGGTGTCCGGGAGGAAGTGGAGGTTGGCCCCGGTCATGGCGGCGTGGGCCACCAACCGGTCGAGGAGATCAACCGTGCCGATCTCATAGGCCCCGACATGCTCGATTTTGAGCGAGTCGAGATCGAGCCGTCCCCATACCGGGTCGGCGTCTCCTTTCATGGTTAGCGACTCGACCCGTCCGGTGATCGCCGCCTCGAGGCACTCGTCGATCTCGGTGAGGGCCGAGCCCTTGCCCAGATCAGCTCTGGCCGTCTCTTCCACCTGTTGACGACGTTTGGCGTCCATCTCTTGCAGAACCGGCCGGATGAGCTCTTCGACCGTCTCGATGTCGTCAGGATCTCCTATGCCACTGTGATCCGGGGACACCGCGGTTCGGGAGGTCTCCTTGATGTAGCGCATCGCCAGATCATCGACGCCGAGAACGACGAGGGACTTGCGGTGATCTCCCTTGGACACCTCCTGCTCGATGGCGCGGAAGAATCGATCGACATCGGCATCCTCTCTCCGGACGACCTCATGACCGTGGTGCACGCCTCTTCCGCCTCGGCTTCCGGCACGTTGTTGTGACTGTGGCTCACGATCCACGAACCAATTGACATCGGCGAATGACGACGGCAGGTCTGCCTCGACTCTCCCCAACCGACCGTTGTCCATCTGGTACAGGGCCACGCCCCCCAGCGTCAGCACGAGGACATCGACCTCCGGTGAGTCACGTTGCTCCAAGATGGGACGGACATGGAAAGTGTCGGCCACGACGGTCCTCTCTTGGCACGACTCCGGTAGCCGAACCGTGCTCGTGTCTCCGTGCTCGTCTATCAGGAGCGCCAGGCCGCCGGTGCCGTGTTGCCAGAACTCGTAGTCGTTGCGCAGTGAGCGGGCATCCTCGAGGATGGCGTCGATGGCACGCGGTTTCATCCCCTGTGAGCCAAGGTCGGCCTCGGCCGCGGCAATCTGATTACCCAGCCGAATCGGATCCTGCTCGACCTCGGCTCCCCTGCGGTGAGTGGGAATGTAGATGCTGATCGAGGGGAAGCCGCGATGTCGAAGAAGAGCAGAGCCCATCATCTCAGGACGATGATAAAGGTTGGTCATGCTTCCTCATGTGCCATGACCGCCCCCGAGCCGAGGCCGCGTATCGTGGTAAGGGCGGCATCGACGAGCCCCTCTGTGGGAGCGGGGTCAAAGCCACGAACCAGCTGACCTCCTCGATCAGCGATGACGAGTAGGGGCTGCTCGCTCTCCTCATCGAATACGACACCGAAATCCCGAGACATCTCTCCGGCGGCATCCGCCAGGATGGGAAATCGGATCTCCAACTCGTCAGCCCGTCGTCGGACCTTGCGCGCAACCTCCTTGACCACACCCAGGATCTGGGAGCGCTCGGACCCGAAATCGGCAAGATGCACATTGAGGTCTCCGAGCAAGGACACGATCAAGTCACTCTCGAGATCGGGAAGGAAAATGAAGGCCACGGGCATCTTTCCGCGAAACGAATCCGCGGTCAGGGTCTGTCCAGTGGAGGCAGGTAGACCGAATTCGGGTATTTGCTGGCCGGGTTTCACCGAGATGCTCATGACTCTTTGCTTACCCGTCGGGGAAAAGTCGAAAACGGAAGCCTTCGCGGAGGTTTTGACGTGTGGAAAGGATGGGTATTGAAGATTTTTGAGGAAAGGAGTGATCGATGCCGGTTCATAGAGGCAAAGACGGCGACGGCCCCTACTACCAATGGGGCGACGCCGGTAAGAAATACCATTACACGGCGGGGAACAAGAAGAGTCGGGAGACGGCCAAGGACAAGGCCACCAAGCAGGGCCAAGCGATCAGGGCGTCGGGCTATCGGGATTGACCCGGCCGGGACCAAACTCAGCTCAGGGTCAGTGCCACACCACCGGCGACGAAAGCGAGGAGCCAACTCGCCAATGACCCGATCAGGACGTATTCGGGGTCGATAGTCGCCGGCTTCGAGTTGATCTCCGGGAATCGGAGGATGCTCTTGGCCGCCACGACGAGCCCGGCCGCCGCCGCCGATCCCATCAAGACCAGCACGTATATCAGGAGACGCTCCAAAGCGCCTATCCATCGACCGGCGCGATTGAGGTCGGGTGGCGGTCTCATCCGAGCCATGCCCAACAACCATCGGACCACCACGTTGGACGGCCACGTGAGGAGGGCGGCGCCACCTAGCCACACGAGCCACTGACCCATTTGATGACTCATGGGGAGACTTCCTCGGGCAGTCGGCCAGGAACGGAGTGAATCAGGGATTGAATCCCATGACCCTGCACCCTCCTACTTATGGAGCTCTTGTTGAGGCCGAGATCGGCGGCAAGCTCGCTTTGAGTCCGACCTGACGCAAGCCCTTTCAGGATCTGGCCGTCCAAGGCATCCAGTTGGGAGACGATGTGGTCCCTGACCGAGAGATATCCTTCTATCAGATCATCGGATGCGGTCCCGGTGAGACACGCCGTCCTTCGGCTCTGAGGGACCCCATGTCTCCCGGCCCGCTCTCGCAAGGAATCGAGGGCGTCTCTCGCATGCCACCAGCACGGACCGTCCTGATCGAGTGGTGACCGTTCGTCGCCGAAATAGAGCTCCCCCCATCCGATCCCGATCTTGAGGTCCGCCGTGCCCTTCAATGTCGCCTGGAGGAGGAGCGTGGCGCGAAGTGCCTCTCCCATTGCCGAATAGGCTCCCTGGAACTCGTCACCGAGGGTCACCGACAATGGCTGAACGGCGTCGACCATCTCGTTCACTCCGGCCAGACAGCTTCGAAGCGATTGCTGCAGGTGCTCACGGTCCTCAGCTTGCCGGGACCCTATGACATCTCCGATGACCGCAGCCCGCAACGTGGCGCTGTGTTGCGTCATATGAGCAACTCTACCCTAGATGCGCTAAGCCCGCAACTATTGGGTAGGCTCGGCCACTACTGCCGACACCTCGAACTCCCCCTCCACATACGTGACCTGACCCACCCGGGCCGCCGCCCGCAAATCGCCCTCCCCCTGTCGAAGTAGATCGAGATCTGTGGCATCCCCGGCCACCGTCAGATGCTCCAATTCCGCTCGCATCGACAACTGGGCGTCCGACTTCGCCCGACGAACCGCAGTGAGCACCTCACCGAGGAGCGCCAGGGTCCTCGCCTCACCGGCATGCTCTTCGAGCTCACGCGTCTTCGGCCACGATGATCGATGCACCGATCCCTCCCTCCACCACGACCACACCTCCTCGGTGACAAACGGCAGGAAAGGGGCAAAGAGACGCAGATACACCGACAACGACAGCTGTAACGCGGCATGCGCCGAGGCCCCCGGGTCGCCACCCTCGTAGGCCCTCGACTTCACCAGCTCGACGTAGTCGTCCGTCCAGGTCCAAAACGAGCGCTCGGTGACTTCGAGAGCGCGGGCGTAGTCGAATTCTTCGAATGCAGTCGTGGCTTCGCCGACCACCAATGCCAGTGAGGCCAGCATCGAACGGTCTAACTCGTTGCTTATCGCTCCAGGGCCCTGATCGTCCCCGAATCCCAGTGCAAACCGGGATGCGTTCAATATCTTCGTTGCAAGACGACGCCCGATCTTGAGAACACCCAGGTCGAACGCCGTGTCCACTCCGGGACGACCGTTACACGCCCAATAGCGGATCGCCTCGGCGCCATACTCCTCGATCAGTGGGATGGGAGTGAGCACATTGCCCCTGGACTTCGACATCTTCTTGCGATCAGGATCCAGGATCCACCCGTTGATAGTCGCGTGCTCCCATGGCAGCACACCGTGCTCATAGTGCGATCGAAGCAGGGTGGAAAACAACCACGTCCTGATGATCTCCGGGCCTTGGGGTCTCATGTCCATGGGGAACACGCGTGAAAAGAGATCAGGGTCGTCATCCCAGTGTCCGGCGATCTGCGGTGTGAGTGACGACGTCGCCCATGTGTCCATCACGTCTGGATCACCGGCGAAACCACCCGGCTCCCCACGTTGGGACTCTTCGAAGCCGGGGGCGGTATCCGAGGTAGGGTCCACTGGCAAGGCATCGGGGGCAGGCAAGATCGGATGGTCGTAGTCGATCTCACCGTTCGGATCGATCCGGTACCAGATCGGAAGCGGCACACCGAAGAAGCGCTGCCTGGAGATCAACCAATCGCCGTTCAAACCGTTGACCCAATGCTCGAAGCGAACGGCCATGAAGTCCGGTATCCAATTCAGCTCCTTGCCCTTTCGCAACAGCTCATCCCTCAACTGGGGATCACGCCCGCCGTTGCGGATATACCACTGACGGCTGGACACGATCTCTAGCGGCCGGTCTCCCTTCTCGTAGAACTTGACTGGATGAGTGATCTGCCGCGGCTCCCCTTCGAGATCGCCGGAATCACCCAGCATCTCCGCCATTTTGCGCTGAGCCTGATTCGGGTAGAGACCGGCTATGGCGGCATATGCGTCCTGCGGTGCGCCCGGTCCGAGCCATTCCGGCGTGTCGTCACGGAATCGGCCGTTGTGCTGCAATACCGGTCGTGTCGGAAGATCCAGCTCCCGCCACCAGGTGACATCGGTCGTATCCCCCCATGTGCAGACCATGGCGATGCCACTGCCCTTATCGGGATCAGCGAGCTCATGACCCACGACCGGCAACTCGACACCGAACAGGGGTGACCTGACGGTGCTGCCGAAGAGCTCCTGATACCGCTCGTCGTCCGGGTTCGCCACCAATGCCACACAGGCGGCTATCAACTCCGGGCGGGTGGTCTCGACGTACACCCGGGCTCCGTCGTCACCATGAAATGCCACCCGGTGATAGGCGCCCGGCCGATCGCGATCCTCCAACTCGGCCTGGGCGATGGCCGATTTGAAGTCGACGTCCCAAAGGACCGGTGCCTCCTGTGAGTACGCCTCTCCCCGCTCGAGGTTTGCCAGGAAAGCCTTCTGACTGATGCGTTGGCTGTTTTCGTCGATGGTCGCGTAGCTCTGGGTCCAATCCACCGAGAGCCCGATACTCCTCCAAGTCTTCTCGAAGACTTGCTCGTCCTCTGCGGTCAGGCCGTGGCAGAGCTCGATGAAGTTGCGACGGCTGATCGGCGTCGGGGGCTCGGCAGGAGAGCTGGGCGACTCGAACCCGGGATCGTACGGCAGGGACGGATCACATCTGACACCGTAGAAGTTCTGCACCCTACGCTCGGTCGGGAGACCGTTGTCGTCCCAACCCATTGGATAGAACAGCTCCAATCCGGTCATTCGCCGATATCTCGCCACGGCATCGGTCTGCACGTAGCCGAAGACCGATCCCATGTGCAGGGACCCGGACACCGTGGGCGGGGGCGTGTCGATCGAGAAGATCTGCGATCGCTGCTTGGAGCGGTCGAACCGATAGGTGCCCACCGACTCCCAATGATCCATCCACTTGGATTCGAGACCCTCCAGCTTCGGCTTTTCAGGGATCCTTCTCGTCATCGGGGCGAAGGGTAACCCGGCCCCCGTCAGGATCGGGAGTTGCGGACGGGGTCCCACGCCCTATGCTTCTTGGCACATGAACCCGACGTTCGCCCACCTCCACCATCATCACCACCCGTCACGGGTCGGCTGACGATGGTCTGAAGCGAACACTCAAACCATTCTGAACGCCGACCCACGAGGTCGGCGCTTCTGTTTGCCAGGGCTCCGACCGCATCGGCGGAGAGGAGCAACATGATCAGTACGCCAACAATCCACATGGCCCTTCCCAAAGGACGCATGGAGTCGGGTGTCTTTGCCCTGTTCAGGGATGCCGGGATGGACCTCCGCGTCGGCCAGAGGGGGTATCGCCCGGTGCTCTCCGAATCCGGTTTCGAGGTCAAGCTCCTCAAGCCGCAGAACATCGTGGAGATGCTCGCCTCCGGCACACGCGACATCGGTTTTGCGGGTGCGGACTGGGTTGCGGAGAAGCAGGCCGACCTCGTCGAGCTGCTCGACACCGGCCTGGACCCGGTGCGGATCGTGGCTGCGGTGCCCGAGGGCCTCCTCGAGGGAACCGCCCTTCCCCGGCGGCGCTTGGTGGTGGCCAGCGAGTACGAGCGTCTCACAAAGCAGTGGATCGCGGACCGCTCCATCTCGGCCCATTTCGTCCACTCCTATGGAGCGACCGAGGTCTTCCCACCCGAAGATGCCGACGTGATCATCGACAACACGGCCACGGGCGAGACCCTTGCCGCCAATGGCCTCGTCGTCGTCGACGTCCTGCTCACATCCTCTACACGGCTCTACGCGTCACAGCACGCCATGACGGATCCCACCAAGAAGGAGCCCATCGATGACCTCGTCCTTGGTCTTCGTTCCGTCCTCGAGGCGCGACGAAGGGTGATGCTGGAGTGCAATGTCCCACTCGAAGATCTCGAGGCGATCATCGCCAACGTTCCCGCAATGCGGGAGCCCACGGTGGCGCCACTCCACGGTGGCAAGGGGATGGCGGTGAAGGCTGCGGTGCCCCGGGACGAGCTGCCACGTCTCATCCCTCTCCTCAAGCAACTCGGGGCGAGCGACATAGCCGTCACCCGGCTCGACCAGATAGTGCCATGAGGGACGTATCTGCCTACGAAACGCCTACCTACGACGCTCAGATCGACCTCGACCTCTCCCGGAACGAGGGGACCTCCCCGGCAGAAGAGCTGCTCGCCTCGCTCGATGACCCCGCCCGTCTCATCCAGAGGTACCCGGACACCGGCACTCTTCGTGAGCAGATAGCGGACCTTCACGGGCTCGAGCCGCACCGGGTCCTTGTCACTGCAGGCGGTGACGACGCCCTGTTCAGGTGTTTTCTGGCCTTCACGCACGAAGATGGCGAGGTCCTCAGCACCTACCCCACGTTCGAGATGATCTCCAGATATGCCGAACAGCGCGGGACAAGGCTCTCGCAGGCTCAATGGTGGGATGGTGGATTTCCCCTAGAAGAGTTGTCGGGCCTGGTGACCGACGACACCGATGCCATCTTCGTCGTCTCACCGAACAACCCGACGGGCCAGGTGGCGACGGCGGACGACCTGATCCAACTCGCCGCCCGTGTCCCTCTGCTCGTCCTGGATGCCGCCTACACCGAGTTCGCCGACATCGATCTGACACCGGTGGCACTCGAGATGAAGAACGCGGTTGTGGTGAGGACGCTCTCCAAGGCATACGGGCTCGCCGGGCTGCGAGTGGGATATCTGCTGGGTCCCGCCTCGCTCGTCTCCGCCATCTCCGCCTACGGGAGCCCGTATTCCGTGTCCGCCCTGTCAGCCGGCATCGCTTCGGCTCGTCTCCGACGACCCAGGGCCGAGCTGACCGACATCGTGCACGAGGTGCGGCGGGAGAGGTCAGACCTCATCTCGTCGCTCGCAGGTCTTGGATTCGAGGTGAAGGGCTCACAGGCAAACTTCGTCCTGGCAAGCACCCCCTCGTCGCCATGGGTCGCCGATGCGGCTGCATCGCTCGGTGTGGCCCTGCGCACCTTCCCCGGACGCGAGGGTCTGGAGCAATCGATCCGCATCACCTTGCCCGGGGAGAGAGCGAGATTCGATCGTTTGATCAGGACCCTGGAGGTCGCCATGGCGCCCCAAGCGCTGCTCTTCGATCTCGATGGCGTGTTGGCGGACGTCAGCAAATCGCAGACGAGGGCGATCGTCGAAACTGCATTGGATTTCGGCGTCGAGGTGACGCCAGAGCACGTGGCCGTCATGAAGGCGGCCGGCCACGCCAACGACGACTGGGTCCTCACACATCGGCTGATCACCGATCGGGCCGTCGACGTCGGCCTGGATGAGGTGACAGCCTCATATGAGACTCGATATCAGGGGAAGAGTGGCCACCCCGGATTGAAGGCGGAAGAGAGCCTCCTCGTCGAGCCGGCCCGATGGCGACGCTGGCGGAGCTCTTTTCCCCTGGCCGTCGTGACCGGCCGTCCCCGTTCCGACGCCGAAGAGTTCCTCGATCGCTTCGGCCTCCTCGAGACCCTGGGTGCTCTGGTGACCCGCGAGGACGGACCTCTGAAGCCGGAGCCCGCCCCGATCTCCAAGGCGCTGAGTCTCCTCGGAGTCTCCCGGGCTTGGATGGTCGGCGACACCATCGACGATGTCGCTTCCGCCCGTCGGGCCGGGGTGGTTCCGATCGGGGTGATCGCCCCTGGTGACGATCCGATCAAGACCCGCGAGACACTGAAGGGCGCTGCCCGCGTCCTCGACGATGTCAATGAGTTGGAGGAGTTGCTCCCATGACCCGATCCGCAGATGTCAGACGAGAGACGAGTGAAGTCGATGTTCGGTGCCACCTCGACCTCGACGGCAGTGGCTCGCACCGAGTCGAGACGGGGCTGGGCTTCCTCGATCACATGGTGGGGACGCTTGCGAAGCACGCCGGTTTCGATCTCGAGTTGGACGCTACCGGCGATGTCCAGGTCGATGACCATCACACGGTCGAGGATTGCGCCATCGCCTTGGGCAGAGCTCTCGACCAGGCGCTCGGCGATCGATCGGGGATCGAGCGATTTGGCTATGCGTACGCACCACTGGACGAATCGCTGGCGCGTGCGGTAGTCGACCTGTCCGGGCGACCCTGGCCACAGATCTCGATCCCCTTCGCACGCGACTCGGTCGGGGAGGTGGCGACAGAGAACCTGACTCACTTCCTTCGATCGCTTGCCATGGAGGGGAAGCTGGCGCTCCATGTCGACCTGTTGCGTGGTGACAACGATCACCACAAGGCCGAAGCGAGCTTCAAGGCCCTGGCTCTCGCCCTACGGATGGCGGTGAGGCTGAACGGCTCCGGGATGCCGAGCACCAAGGGAAGCCTCGGATGACAGAGGTGGTCATCGTGCCCACCGGGACGGCCAACATGGCCAGTGTCCGCTCCGCATTTCGCCGTCTGGGGTCGTCCACCCGCCTCGCCCGATCGACCGCCGAGGTGTCTGATGCTCGCCATTTGGTCGTGCCTGGTGTCGGCTCCTTCGGTGCTGCGATGACAGCGGTCGACAGACTCGACCTGGGCCAAGCCATCCTGGATCGGGCTCGGGGCGGCTACCCCACCCTCGCCGTTTGTGTCGGGATGCAGTTGCTTTGCCGTGACAGCGCGGAGAGCCCCGGTGTCAGCGGTCTCGGTCTCCTCCAAGAGAGCGTCACTCGATTCCAAGGTGACGTGAGGGTCCCCCAGCTCGGATGGAACGAGGTCGAGGCAAACTCCGGCTCGCGCTTCCTGGAGCCCGGCTGGGCCTACTTCGCCAACTCATACCGACTGGTCGATGAGCCGGAGGGATGGATCTCGTCGATGGCGGACCATGGCGGCCGATTCGTCGCCGCCATCGAGCGCGATTCCGTGCTCGCCCTTCAATTCCACCCCGAGCTCTCGGGTGCCTGGGGGGCGTCGATCATCGATCGCTGGCTGAGGGCATCGTGACTCTGGCAACCCGGGTAATCCCCTGTCTCGACATCAAGGAAGGAAGGGTGGTCAAGGGTGTCCGCTTCCAGGATTTGCGTGACGCCGGTGATCCCGTGGAGGCCGCTGCGCTCTACCAGGGCCAGGGTGGCGACGAGATCGTGCTCCTCGACGTATCGGCAACGCCGGAGGGCCGCTCGCACGCCGTCGAAACCGTGGAGCGGGTTCGAGCAGAGCTTTCCATCCCGCTCACCGTTGGAGGCGGCGTGCGCTCCACGGACGATGCCGGCCGGCTTCTCGAAGCCGGGGCCGACAAGGTCGGTGTCAACACCGCGGCCGTCCGGGACCCGACCCTGGTCGAGCGGATCGCCACTCGTTTCGGGGCCCAGTGCACCGTCCTGGCCGTGGATGCGGCTGCCAACGGGAGCACCTGGGAGGTCGTGATCGAGAGCGGGGCGACCCGGACCGGTATCGACGTGGCCGAATGGTGCCGCACGGCCAGCGACATGGGCGCCGGCGAGATCCTCCTCACCAGCTGGGATCGCGACGGGACCAGAACCGGGTACGACACTGACCTATTGACTTTGGTGAGCGAATCGGTGCCGGTGCCGATGATTGCTTCAGGCGGCGCCGACAACGCCGAGCATCTCATCGAGGCCGTCCACGCCGGTGCGTCCGCGGTGTTGGTCGCCTCGATCCTCCACGATGGCTACACGACGGTGGCTGACCTGAAAGCCGCCCTTGCTGATGCTGGTATCGAGGTGCGACCGTGATAGTCCCTTCGATCGACATATCCGGGGGCCAGGCCCTCCAATTGATAGAGGGTGAGACCAAGGCGCTGGATGCCGGCGACCCACGCCCCCTCCTCGACAAGTTCTCCGTCGTGGGCGAGGTGGCGGTGATCGACATCGACGCCGCTCGGGGCGAGGGCGACAATGAGGGTCTGATATCCGAGTTGTGCAACCGGGCGAGGATCAGGGTCGGTGGCGGTATCCGGGATATCGACGCGTGCAAGCGATGGCTCGACCGCGGGGCCTCGAAGATCATCATCGGGACTGCGGCGACCCCGGAGTTGTTGAGGCAACTGCCCAAGGAGAGGGTCATCGTGGCTCTCGACTCCCGGGCAGGGAAGGTTCTCAGTCATGGCTGGCGGCGCACGACCGAGTCCGGTCTGTTGGAGCGTGTCGAGGAGTTGAGAGACCAGTGCGGCGGCTTCCTCGTCACATTCGTGGAGCACGAGGGGCACATGGCCGGGACCGATCTCACCCGGGCGACAGAGGTCGTTGCCGCAGCCGGACGAACACCGGTGACGATCGCCGGGGGCGTGAGCACGCCAGAGGAGCTGGAGATGCTCGATCGCATCGGTGCCGATGCCCAGGTCGGCATGGCCCTCTACACGGGCGAGCTGACCCTCGGGGACGCGATTGCCGCCGTCCTCCGCTCGGATCGGGCCGACGGTCTTTGGCCGACCGTGGTCGTCGACGAGGCCGGGGTGGCCCTGGGGCTGGCCTATTCCGATGCCACGAGCCTCAACACGGCGCTCGAAACCGGCCGTGGTGTGTATCACAGCAGGACCCGGGGCACATGGGTCAAGGGCGAGACCTCCGGCGCCACACAGGAGCTTTTGGCCGTCGACGTCGATTGCGACCGCGACACTCTCCGCTACACCGTGCACCAACACGACGGCTTCTGTCACACGGGCACACGGACCTGTTGGGGAAAGGACCGTGGTGTGACCCGTCTCCAACGTCGTCTGTCCGGGATCGGCTTGACCCCTCCACCGGCCTCGAACACTGCCAGGTTGCTTCGAGAACCCCCACTACTCGCCGCCAAGCTGATCGAGGAGGCCGGAGAGCTGGCCGCGGCCACCGAGCCCTTCGAGATCGTGGAGGAGGCGGCCGATCTCCTGTACTTCCTCCTGGTGAAGCTGACCGCGGCGGGATCGACACTCGAGGCGGTCGAGGACATCCTGGACCGGAGGGAGCTGCGGGTGACTCGGCGACCGATGAACAGGAAGCCGGAGGAGTCGTGACCGGTCTCGAGCGAATCGACCCTGACCAGGTGCGGCGCCACACGCGACCTGTTGTCGATCTCGAGGCCATGAAGACCGCCATCGACATCGTCGAAGACGTGCGCTCGGGTGGCGAGAGCGCCCTGCGACATCATGCCCAGACCCTGGGTGACATCGTGGCAGGTGACGAATTGGCGTACGACCGGGATTCGCTTACAGCCGCGGCCGAGAGTCTCGAGCCGGCCCATGTGGCCACTCTCCAGCGGACCCGGGACCGGATCGCACGATTTGCCCAAGCACAGCTCGACGGGCTGTCGGATCTCGACGTGTCCGTTGAAGGGGGGCGGGCCGGGCATCGGTGGATCCCGGTGAGTCGAGTTGGTGCCTATGCCCCCGGTGGGCGACATCCCCTCCCGTCTTCGGTCCTGATGACGGTGGTCCCGGCGCGGGTGGCCGGCGCCGAGTCGATCTGGGTCGCCTCTCCACGCCCCACGCCGGCCACCTTGGCAGCCGCCGCGGTGGCGGGTGCCGACGGGCTCCTCGCTGTCGGTGGCGCCCAGGCCATCGCCGCACTTGCGTTTGGAGTGGTGACGCCTCGTAGCGACATCATCGTGGGGCCAGGCAACAAATGGGTGACGGCAGCCAAGAAGCATCTGTTCGGCGAGGTGGGGATCGATGGCCTCGCCGGGCCGAGTGAGATCCTCGTGATCGCCGACGATGGCGCCGACCCCGACCTGGTGGCTGCCGACCTGCTGGCCCAGGCCGAGCACGACGTGGATGCCGTACCGATCCTGGTCACGACCAGTGCCACCTTCGCCGATGCAGTGGACATCCGGATCCAGAGCCAGCTGCGAGATCTACCCACCTCCGCCACGGCCGGCGCTGCCATGGGCAACGGGTTCGCCACCGTGGTCTCCGACCTGGCCGAAGCGGCGGGCATCGCCGACCTCTTGGCCCCCGAGCACCTCGCCTTGCATGTTGGCCCGGCAGAGGAGACGGCAGACCGGCTGCGTTCCTATGGCTCGTTGTTCATTGGTGCTGGGAGTGCCGAAGCCTTCACCGACTACGGGGTCGGCCCCAACCATGTCCTTCCGACCGGCGGTGGAGCGAGGTTCCAATCCGGCCTCTCGGTCATGACCTTTCTGCGATCACCCACGTGGTCGCGTCTCGACGACCCGGCTTCGATAGTGCACGACACTGTGACGTTGGCTCGGATGGAGGGTCTGGAAGCCCACGCCCGGGCGGCGTTGAGGAGGGTCCCCTAGGTCTCAGCCCTCCAGGGCGGCCACAGCCTTGGCGGCCAGTTCGGTGGTCGCGTCGAGGACGGTGCCGGGACCGGACGGGATGTACGACACCTGGAGGAAGAAGCCAGGCACCTGCATCCCGGTGATGCTCCCCTCCTCCGTGGCGTAAGCCGCCGATGCCCCGGGGACGTCGACGTCGACGAGTGTGAACGCACCTGAGGCACCACTCTTCGCCGTGTCGAACGCACCACCGGCATCCGGAGCCAGATAGACCTGAGCGGTGGCGAACTCGGAGCCCGATGCGGTCCAGTCACAAATCGATTGGCTATCACTCGAGAGGGATTCGTTGAACACACCTTCTCCAAAGGTGAGCCCCGTTGCAGCTTCCAAGTCGGCGACCGTGAGGAGGGCACAAGGGTCCGGGATCGCCGAAGCCGGGGTATCGGCGGTTGTGGTCGTGGTTTGCTCGGGCGAGTCGTTGGAAGTCTGGGTCTCGGTCTGCCCGGCGGTCGTGACTGTCGAGTCCGTCGAGTCCACACCTGAGCCGCACGACGCGCAGACCAAGACAACCATGACTGCGGCCGACAACCAACCCGCTCGCGTGTGCATCAACGGTCTCATCCTCGGTACCTCCGTCAGACTGACTTCCTCTATCGCATCGGACCGTTGCCAAGATACTCGCGGAAATGGGAGACCGGGTCTAGGGACGCCATCCGTCCAATAGCCCTCCGACCAGGCTCTCGGCCCAATCCACCTTCCTACGTGGCGAGTGACCCGTCAACTTCCTGACCAGGATTGGCCCGATCAGCATGTCGACCGCCATTTCGACGTCGAGATCTGAGCGAAGCTCGCCACGACCGATTGCCTCCTCGATGAGATCGACCACCACTCTCCGTCTGGGCGCAATGACCGCCTCCGCATAACGACGACCGATCTCGGTGCCGGCGGCCACCTCGCCTACCAACCATGGGAAAACCGAGCCGGCAGGCATCTCGTTGATGAACGAGCCCATCAGCGTGACGATCGAGATGAGGTCCGCCCTGATCTCTTTCTCGAAGGGGATGACCACAGAGTCGGCGAGACATGCCACGGCGTCGATCACGAGATCCTCCTTCGAGTCCCATCGTCGGTAGATGCTCGCCTTGCTGACACCGGCGCGGGCAGCCACCTCGTCGATGCTGCAACCGCGCAAACCCTCGTCCTCGATCACATCGAGAACGGAGTCCATCACCAGCGCATCCAAGGTCGCGTCCCTGGGACGACCCGGTGATCGCCTTACCGAAGACATCAACTCAACGCCGGGGCCTCACCGGCGCCCGTGGCGGTGGCGGCAGCCGTCTCTCGGGGACGTGCCGGCAAGAAGAGCCAGGTCACAATCGCCCCGATCAGCGCAACCGCAGCAGCCACCCAGACGGCCGTCTGCATCCCATCGATGAATGAGCTTGTCGCCGCGCGAAGGAGAGCGGCACCGGCATCACCCAACTGGCCGGCGACCCGTACCGCCCCACCTATCGAGTCCGATGCCTGAGCTGCCGCCTGCGCTGGTAGCGAGGCCACGGCTGGTGCCATCGACGACGAGTAGGCCGAGGCGAGCACGCTGCCCAGGATGGCGACTCCCAAGGCGCCCCCAATCTGACGCGTGGTGTCGTTCATGGCGGACCCGACACCTGCCTTCGCCAGTGGCAACGATCCCATTATCGAGTCCGTCGCCGGCGCCATCGCCGTCCCCATCCCGGCACCGAGCAAAGAGATGGCCAGAGCGACATGGCCATAGCCGGAGTCGACATTGATCAAGGCCAAGATCGCCATCGCCCCTGCCACGATCACGAGACCTGCGGTCACCACGCGCTTGGTGCCGAACCTCTCGGTGAATCGGGCCGAAAGGGGCGCAGCCACAATCATCGTCGCCACCGGCATCACCCGAAATCCAGCTTCGAGAGGAGTGAACCCGAGCACGAACTGAAGGTATTGCGTGAGGAGAAACACCGTCCCGAACATCGCAAAGAAGACCATGGTTATCGCGACGCTGGCCGCACTGAATCTGGGGTTCTCGAAGAACTCGAGACGGAGCATCGGATGGGCCACACGTGTCTCCCACCACAGGAAGAGACCGATCAGCACGGCGGCCAAACCGAAGCCGCCGAGGACCAGCCCGTCCGTCCACCCCTTCGACGGTGCCTCGATGATCGCATAGACCAAGGTCACCAGCCCGGCGACCGAGAGCACCGCCCCCATCGGATCTAGCGGGGTCGCATCGGGATCCTTCGATTCGGGGACCAAGCCGATGCCCGCCACGATGGCTGCGATCGCGATGAAGACATTGATCAGGAAGATCGATCCCCACCAGAAGTTCTCGAGCAACCACCCACCGATCACGGGTCCGATGATGATCCCCAAACCGGCAACGGCGGCCCAAGCTGCGATGGCCCGCCCTCTTTCGGCACCTTCGAAGATGTTGGTGATGATCGAGAGAGTCGATGGCATGATCAAGGCACCACCGATACCCATCATCGCCCTCGCTGCGATGAGCATGTTGGCCGAGTCGGCGAAGGCGGCGCCTATCGAGGCGGCCCCGAAGATCACCAGCCCCACGTTCAGGGCGAGCTTCCGCCCAAACCGATCACCGAGCGCTCCCATGGTGAGCAACAAGCCGGCGAACACCAGGACATAGGCGTCCACCATCCACTGCAACTGGCTGCCCGTTGCGTTCAGCTCGCGCACCAGCGTTGGTAGAGCGACGTTGAGGATCGTGTTGTCCAGGCCGATGATGACAAGGCTGAGCGACAGCACACCCAGGGTCACCCACCGCCTGCGATGAATCGTTTCGGCATCCATCTCTTCGACTCCGTTCTCATTCTTTCCTAATTACGAAACGATACTGTATCGTATCGCAATTGTGAAGGCAAGAACTAGGGTCGTTTTCGCCGATGAGGGCCCGTCACATGTTGCGGCGATATTGCCCGCCGACCTGATACAGGGCATTGGAGAGTTGACCGAGTGAAGCGACCTTGGTGGTCTCCATCAGCTGGTGGAAGGTGTTTTCATTGGCGACTGCCACACGCTGGAGCTCGGCCAAGCTCGCAGCCGAGGTCTCTCGGTTACGGTCCACGAACGCTCGCAGATTCGCGATCTGACGTTCCTTGTCCTCATTCGTGGAGCGAACCAGCTTCTCAGGAGTGATGAACGGTGAGCCTTCCTTGGAGATGAAGGTGTTGACCCCGATGACGGGATAGGCACCCGACTCCTTCCGCTGCTCGTAGTAGAGCGACTCTTCCTGGATCTTGGTTCGCTGGTACTGGCGCTCCATCGATCCCAGCACTCCCCCGCGACCGTTGAGACGCTCGAACTCGAGCAGGACGGCCTCTTCCACCAGGTCGGTCAGCTCTTCGATTATGAAGCTTCCCTGTAATGGGTTCTCGTTCTTGGCGAGCCCCAGCTCGCGATTGATGATCAACTGGATCGCCAGGGCGCGACGGACCGACTCCTCGGTCGGCGTGGTTATCGCTTCGTCATAGGCATTGGTGTGCAGGCTGTTGCAGTTGTCATAGATGGCATACAGGGCTTGAAGGGTGGTCCTGATGTCGTTGAAGCCGATCTCCTGGGCATGAAGGGACCTGCCCGAGGTCTGGATGTGATATTTGAGCTTCTGTGATCTCTCGTTCCCGCCGTACCGGTGTTTGATCGCCTTGGCCCATATCCTCCTGGCTACCCGACCGATGACGGCGTATTCGGCGTCGATGCCATTTGAGAAGAAGAAGGACAGGTTCGGGGCGAAGTCATCGATGTCCATGCCTCTTGCCAGGTAGTTCTCGACATAGGTGAACCCATTGGCCAGCGTGAATGCGAGTTGGGTTATCGGGTTGGCGCCGGCCTCCGCCATGTGATAGCCGCTGATGGAGACCGAATAGAAGTTCCTGACGTCGTTGTCGACGAAGTATTGCTGGATGTCACCCATCATTCGCAGGGCGAACTCGGTCGAGAATATGCAGGTGTTCTGAGCCTGATCCTCTTTCAGTATGTCGGCTTGAACCGTTCCCCTCACCCGTGAGATGGTCTCGGCCTTGATGCGCTCGTATACGTCGGGCGGGAGCACCTGATCACCTGTCACGCCGAGGAGCATCAGCCCGAGCCCATCATTGCCCGGGGGCAGCTCTCCGTGATACCGGGGCCGTGGCCTGTCACCGTATATCTCCGAGATCGTCGACTCCACCTCGCCCTGGAGACCGTTCTCGATGATGTGTCTCTCGCAGGCCTGGTCGATCGCGGTGTTCAGGAAGTAGGCGAGGATCATGGGGGCCGGGCCGTTGATCGTCATCGAGACCGAAGTGCCCGGATCCACGAGATCGAACCCGGAGTAGAGCTTCTTGGCGTCGTCGAGGGTGGCCACCGAAACCCCGGAATTGCCCACCTTGCCATAGATGTCGGGTCGCTCATCTGGCTCGTCCCCGTAGAGAGTCACTGAGTCGAATGCCGTCGACAGGCGCTTGGCCGGCATGCCGGCGGCCAGGTAGTGGAACCGCCGATTTGTCTGCTCAGGCGGGCCCTCGCCGGCAAACATGCGGGCCGGCTCCTCCTCCCCACTCTTGAACGGGAAGACCCCGGCCGTGAACGGGTACTCACCAGGAACGTTCTCCTGAAGCAGCCACCTGAGACGATCGCCCCACGATCGAAAACGCGGCAGCGAGACCTTGGAGATGGAGGTGTGACTCAACGTCTTGTCGCGCAATTGGACGGTGAATTCCCGGTCACGCACTCGGTAGGTGAGCTCTTCGCCCCCATACCGCTCGAGGAGCTGGCCCCAACCGTGGAGTGCCCTCAGGTTGCCTGGGTCCAGCTCGCTCGAGACTTGCTCGAGCCGATCTTCGACGTCGACACCCTCCTCGGATGCCCCAGCCAACCGATAGATCTTCTCGGCCAGGTCCGATTGAGCGTCTGCCCAATCGTCGTATTCGCGGATCCGCTCGACGATCTCAGCCAGGTACCGACTGCGTTCCGGAGGCACGACGTGCTGCTTGCTCGCATCTCCAACGGGGCGATCCGGGATCGGAGGCATGTCCAGCCCTGCTCGGTCGAGAGCATCGACGAGCGCGGCGTAGAACCTGTTTGTGCCGGGGTCGTTGAAGTCGGAGGCCACTGTCAGATGGATCGGCAAGTCGCTGTCCTCGGCACTGAACTCGAGCCGATTTCGCTTGTACTGCTTGCGGACATCCCTCAGAGCATCCTGGGCACCCGCCTTGTCGGCTTTGTTGATCACGATCAGATCGGCGAAGTCGAGCATGTCGATCTTCTCCAATTGGGTCGCTGCGCCGTATTCGGGTGTCATCACATAGATCGCAAGGTCGCAGAAGTCGACGATCTCGGTGTCGGACTGACCGATCCCCGAAGTCTCCAGTAACACCAGATCGAAGCCTGCCGCCCTGACCACGTCGATCACATGGGGGATGTGGGGCGAGAGGGCGAGGTTGGGCTGACGGGTCGCCAGAGAGCGCATGTAGGCACGCGGATGTGGGATGGAATTCATCCTGATCCGGTCACCGAGAAGGGCGCCACCCGACCTCCTCTTCGAAGGGTCGACCGAGATGACGGCCAAACTCAACTCCGGGGCGTCGAGGAGCAGTCTTCGGATCATCTCGTCGACCAGACTCGACTTGCCCGACCCGCCTGTCCCGGTGATGCCCACCACCGGAGCCGACGACGACGCGGCGAGCCGCTCCACGTTGGCGAACACCTCTGGATACTTCTCCTGATGGTTCTCCGCAGCCGAGATGAGCCTGGCGATCATCTGATGCCGCGTCGTGCTCAGATCCGCCGGGTCAAAACCACTCTCCAACTCCCCTGAGGGAAAGTCGGAACGCTCGAGCATGTCATAGACCATCCCCTGCATCCCCAATTTTCGACCGTCGTCAGGCGAATAGATGCGTGTGATCCCGTAGGCGGCGAGCTCGGCGCCCTCTTCGGGAAGGATGGTTCCGCCTCCGCCGCCGAAGATTTTGATGTTTGGCGCTGCACGCTCCACCAACAGGTCGCGCAGGTACTTGTAGAACTCGAGATGACCACCCTGGTACGACGTGACCGCAATGGCGTGAGCATCTTCTTCGATGGCGGTCTCCACGATGTCCAGGCCCGTCCGGTTGTGCCCGAGGTGGATGACTTCCGCCCCGGATGCCTGAAGGATTCGCCGGAAGATGTTGATCGAAGCGTCATGGCCGTCGAACAGCGAGGTGGCGGTGACGAAACGAATCTTGTTCGTCGGTTGATAGCCGTCCATCGTCTTCACTAGTGTATGGTGAGAATACTTTGATGTCAAAGGATCTAGTCATCGAGAACGACGATCACCGTGTGACCGGCCATACCCAAGTCCTTCCCGATCCCATCGCCGAGGCGAGACGCCAGTGGGTGGCTCATGGCTGGCAGGAGGCCGCCCCGGGGATGGCTGCCGTCACGACCGTGGTGAGGGTGCATCAGATCCTGGTGTCGCGGGTCGAGGAGGCATTGGCTCCCGAGGGGCTCACCTTTGCCCGCTTCGAGATCCTCAGACTCCTGGGGTTCACCCGCAATGGCCGGTTGCCCATGGGCAAGATCGGGCAACGCCTACAGGTCCACCCGGCCAGCGTGACAAGTGCGGTCAAGAGGCTGGAGAGAGACGCCATGATCAAGAGGGAGACCGACGAGAACGACAATCGAGTCGTTCACGCTGTGTTGCTCCGAGCGGGCCGCGATACCTTGAAGTCCGCCACGGAGAGGGTGAACGCCGTATTTTCGTCACTTGGCCTCGATGACCGAGAACTGGATGGCCTCACCCGTCGACTGGGCCCCATTCGCCGGATGGCAGGCGACATGGTCGTCGATCCTCGAGGTGTCTGACACCAACGGCCATATCCACCTATCTCCCCTGTTCAGAGTGGATGAAAGCGACTAAGTTATGGGGCGGGATGGCTTATTACGAGGGGCGCTTACAGGGACATCGGCTCGAGCCGACTTCGGTCACGATCGAAATCGATGAAGGTCGCCTGCGAATAACGGCAGGGAAGAGACATATGGGATCGTGGGCCCTCCACCGCCTGGAGATCCAACGGACCTCGATCTATCGATTCGCCTTCGACATCGAAGGCGACCACTTCGAGTTCTTCCCTGACGATCCGTCAGCCTTCTCGGATGCCGCCGGGGCCATCATCGACCTGACCGGAGCCAAGGGCCGATACGGGCTCAAAGCGAGAATCGAAGAAGCCACCAGCTGAATCGACCACAGGTGAATCGATGGTTACTGGTCTCCTCAAGAAGGGATTCACGGCCGGAGCGATCGTCGTCGGCGCCGAGCTCGCCTATGCGGTGCTGAGACCGGTCCCCGAGCTCGCGGAATTCGACCCGTCCGGGCTATTCGGCGATCCGGGACTCCCAGAGTTGCGGGTCGTGGTGCTCGGCGACTCTTCGGTGACGGCCCCCGGTGTCAACGGGCCTCGAGACATCTGGGTCTCTCTACTGTGTCAACGCCTCGCCGAGACATGGCGCGTCGATCTCCGATCCTACGCCGTCAGCGGATCGAAAGCCTCCGACCTCATTCGCTCTCAGCTCGAACCTGCCTTGGCCTCCCGACCACACCTGGTGCTGGTCTCCGTTGGGGCCAACGACGCGATCAAAGGTGTCACCCATCGCGCCTTCGAAGAGAACATGGACCGGCTCTTGTCCGCCCTCGAGGGCACCGGTGCTTTGATCATCACCTCCGGCGTTGGCGATATGGGGACCATCCCCCGGTTGTATCCCCCGCTCAGGAACATGATGACCAGACGATCGGCCATCTTCGACCGCATCCATCATGAAGTCGCCGGTCGTCATGGCGCCTACGTCGTCGACCAGCGCTCAGACAACCCGAACCTGTGGTATGAGGACCCTGGTCTCTGGTCGGCAGATCTATTCCATGTCAGCCCGGCCGGACATCGCCGCTGGGCGGACTCAGCATGGCGGACACTCGAGCCCTTGCTACCGGGCTTGTATGAACGAACCTGAGGCTCTGAAGCGTTTCGAGGCCGAACTCGTGGCCAGGTTCGCAACCATCACCGAGACCGGACGGCCGCACATCGTCCCCATAACCTTTGCCGTCGTCGATGATCAGATCGTCCACATGGTCGATCACAAGCCGAAGCAGAGCAGCCAATTGAAGCGACTAGCGAATGTGCGGCTCAATCCGCGTGCCTCACTGCTGGCAGATCATTACGAAGATGACTGGAGCCGGCTTTGGTGGGTACGGGTGGATGGGACGGCGATCGTCGTGAGCCGGGGCGCAGAATGGGAGTCTGCCCGTGTTGCCCTGGCCGGCAAGTACCACCAATATCGAGAACGGCCACCCACCGGCCCAGCGGTCCTGTTGACGATCGAACGGATCACCTACTGGGAAGGCAGCGAATGACTCCCTCCTCGGTCGCCAACCACCGAACCCGCTGGTCGTGCGGCTCGATCGGCACCTTCTCGACGACACGAGCAGCGGGTGCGATGCCGATTGCCTCGGCTCCGGAGCGCAGTCCCTGTAACACGCGGTCGTAGTGACCGGCCCCGTTCCCCAGGCGGTCACCGTCCAGGTCGAAAGCGAGCCCCGGCACCAGGACGACGTCTATCTCGGTCACCGGGACTATCGGCCCAGACTCTGTGGGCTGTTCCATGCCGAACTCGTGTCTCTCCCGAGGAGCATCGACATCACGGAAGGTCAGCGAGCCGTCTCGCTCGACCCGGGGAAGGACCCATCGCCAGCCGGGAAGACGTATTAGCAAGGGCACCAGATCCACCTCTCCGGGCATCGCCAGATAGCCGGAGATGGTGCCGGGTAGACGCCCGGACAGCCAGTCGAACAGGCCGTCGACGACCGCCGATTCGCTATCCGGGGGCAAGCCTTGAATTGCCCTCATCTCGGACCGGAGCCGGGTCTTTTCCATCCCGCGCAAGGCTAGGGGGCCAGAACTAGGCTCGAACGATGCGAATGATCATCGACGTGCCGCGGACGATCATCTGCCTGGCGTGTGGGGTGGCGGCCACCATCCTCGCCGTAGCGGTCATCCTCGTGATCGCCCTCTTCAACGACACATCACCGGTCATCGACAAGATCATCCGCGGCTGGAGCCGGATCTGGCTCTTCACATCCGACACCAAGTTGGTCGTCGAAGGCTCGGACAACCTCGACCCCCGGCGATCCTATGTCGTCGTCGCAAACCACCAATCTGCCCTTGACATAATGGCCTGTCTCCTTGCCGTGCCGCTCCCGATCCGATTCCTGGCGAAGAAGGAGCTGTTCAGGATCCCGATACTGGCGCAGGGGATGCGCGCGGTGGGAATTGTCGAAGTCGACCGGGAGGCAAGAGGGGCGATACATGCCCGGGTGAACCAACAGGCCAAGGATCTCATCGCTGCCGGGCGAAGCCTGATCATCTACCCCGAAGGCACCAGACCCAGAAATGGGGTCCTCAGCGCGTTCAAGAAGGGCGCCTTCACCATGGCGATCGCCGGACAACTGCCGGTGCTCCCCTTGACCATCCACGGATCCTTTGAAGCGTGGCCACCGGGTCAGCCCTGGCTACATGGTGGAACGGTGACTGCGGTCATAGACAAGCCCATCGAGACCGAAGGCCTCACCCACAGCGACACCGGAGCCCTCAGAGACGAAGTCTTCGATCAGATCGCCAGTCGGGTCGCAGGGCTCGGCGGCCAAGTGGAAGTCTGATTCCGACCGTCGGGAAATAGCCGAGCGTCACCCGGGAGGCGGCACCGCTACGTCTAATCGGTGACGCATCTCAAACCACCAAGGAGTACCCGATGAGGAAGTCGCAAACGATCCTGGTTGGCCTTGCAATGGCCGTCGCTTCGTGTGGCGGTTCAGTCTCGACCAGCTCGACCACATCGGCAGTCCCCGGTCAAACCAGTACCTCGACAACCAGCTCGACTTCGGTGCCGGCACCTGGCACCACCGCACCTGCTCCTTCTTCAACCACCACCACGATCCCCGCCACGACGACGACCGCTTCGCCAACGACGACCACAACACACCCGGCAGGTCCGATCGAGCTCGGGATCTACTTCTACATCGACGAAGCCGGTCATCCCGAACGGACCGGACCGTTCTTGGTGCCTGTGGCCAAAGAGGTGCCACACACCGTTGCAGTCGCCCGGGCCGCGATCGAAGAGCTCCTCGCCGGCCCGTTGGCAAACACCGTCTCCGACATCCCATCGATATCCACGGCCATACCCGTTGGTGTCGACCTACTCGGTCTCGATATCGACGGGGGTCTGGCCATCATCGATCTCTCGTCAGACTTCGGAGGGAGCGACGACTCTGCGGCCACGGCTCAGCGTCTCGCCCAGGTTGTGTTCACACTCACTCGCTTCGAGACCGTGGACCGGGTCCTTTTCCATCAGGATGGCGCCCCTATCCAGGCACAAACCGGCGATGGCAATTTGGTGGATCGACCCGTCACCCGGGACGACTACCTGGACTTCGCCGCAGCACTCGATGTCGAACAACCTCTATACGGGGGGCGTGCCCTCAACCCGTTGCGCGTGGTCGGGTTCGGCGCCGTGTTCGAAGCCGCCTTCCTCTACAGATTGACCGATGCCGAGGACCATGTCCTTGCCGAAGGCCAGGCGATGACCGACCTCGGCACCGGGTGGGGCAACTTCGACTTCACCATCCCCTACGTCGTCGATCGGAAGCAGATGGGATCCCTCGTCGTTTGGGACGACTCGGCCAAGGACGGTTCGGCGATCGACATCCGCCAATATCCGGTCGTCCTGGAGCCATGACGCCGCCATCTGATCGTCTATCGGTCGAGTGCTGACTCACCCGACGATTACCCGCACCAGGTAGAAGAACACCGCACCCACGACCAGCACCCCGAGAAGTGAGCGCCGGAAGAGGTACGCCCCCACCACTCCCCCGGCCGCGGCCGCCAGCCCTGGAGTGATTTCCGGAGCCCCGTTCGGCGCCGCCAACCCGGAGGTGGCGATGGCGATGAAGAGGGCAAGGGGGAACACATCGAGGAATCGGCCGATCGCCCCCTCCGGAACGGGCCGGGGCCGGATCAGGAAGATGACACGACTCCCATAGGTGATCACGGCCACCGCCAGCACGAGATAGAGGTCACTCACCGGCGAACACTCCAACGACGGCCGCAATCACGGCCCCACTGGTGATCTGCCACGCCGAGGGGAGCCACTCTGTCGCAGCGATCGTTCCCAGCACGGCCACCGCCGCTACCACCCAATCCCGTCTCCTCTTCAACAAGGGTGCGGCTAGGCCGAGGAAGAGAAGCCCGAATAGAACACCGACTCCCGCCGCCTCGGGGTCGATCGCAGAGCCAAACCAAATACCCAGGACAGTCCCGCCGACGAAACCGGAGTACAGGCAAATGTCAGCGGCAGTCTTGTACGCGACCAGATCTTCCACTCCGATGGCCGCTGCCCGGAGGGTCAGCCCAAATGTCTCATCGACCAAGATAAAGGCCAGACGCAGTCGAGTTCGCAGTGGTTGTGGCCCGATGAGGCGGGCCAACGTGGCTGACATCGGAAGATGCCGCAAGCCGAGACCGGTCGCTGCGAGCAGCACAGGTGCGGGGCCGGCCGCCATCAGGCCGATCATGGCGAATTGGGCCGCACCGGAGACGATGACGACCGAGCTGAGCAAGGTGAGCCATCCCGACAGCCCGGCATCGAGGGCCAACACGCCATAGGCCACCCCGAAAGACGTCACGGCGAAGAAGATGAGGACAGAGTCCCTGATTCCGCGACGAAACGAAGGGGTACCGAGCATCGGCGGACGATAACGGGCGCGGCCGACCTGTCCGGTCGGCTCAGTCGTATATCCCGGCGAGGTATGCCCTTCCTTCAGAAACCGTGCAGAGCAAAGCTCCCACCGAGGTCACGAGTTGGTAGCGATCGACGTCCGTCTCACCAGCCCACCAGCGGCCACTGAGTCGCCAAGGTCCGCTCCAGGTGAGAACCGGCTCCCATCTCGTCCCCAGCCTGATCCTGGTTGGCACCCCCTCATCCCACTCGACCTCGAGTGGCTCGGGTCTCGATGGGACCAGTGCCGGGGAAGGGGAGGGGGTGGACCCGGGCCATGGCGCAGAGAGATCCCTATCTGCCGTGACCGGAGGCTCACCCCATCGTGACCAGGCAACACGCTCTTGGGGCATTCGCCCCCCCTGAGCCCGACCCTGGAGGACACCATCCGGCCCGACTAGGGCTTGTGCCCGCGCCAGTGCCCGACCAGCTTCGATCATCGGTGTCTCGTCCTGAAGCAGACCTAGCTGCCTCCCGTGATCTGACAGATCTGCCGGCTCGATACGAAGACGGGCAATCCCACCCGGCACACCACCTGACTCGACCCAAGCGCGCAACTGCCACCACACGCGATCCGAGAGTTGCCGCTCGGTGAAAGGATCGGCGGATCGCCATACACGCTCTCTTTCCTCGCCAAGTGCCGAAATGGCGATGATGACCACACGATGTGGGGCGATTCCCTCCTTTCTCAAGGATTTGAGCAAACGCTCCGAGAGGGCCCGAGATGCAAAAGCCACCGAACCCAAGTCGATGAGTGGCTCTTCGAAGACTGCGTCGACAGCGAGGTCCGAAGGCACTTGCCTAGGGTCAACCACCCGGTCATCTCCACTGGCGAGACGATGTGCGAGAAGCCCCGGGTTCCCGAAACGGGTGGCAAGAGCCTCCCTGGGAAGACGTGACAACTCGCCCAAAGTGGAGATCCCCAGCCATCGGAATGTGTCGATCAACTCATCTGCGTCGATGCTCTCACGCAGTGCCACCAGGTCGAGCCCTGATAGGAAACGAAGAGTATCCAACACCACATTTGGCTCACCAACGCGGGCAGTGGCCGCCGCCCATCTGGCGGCAAATGGCCCATCGGCGATTCCGATCATGGCTCCTCCACCCTGCAGCTGACTCGTTGGCTCCTCGAGCACCTCGGCCACACGTCTGGCAAGGGCTGCCTCACCGCCGTAGAAGCCAACCGCCCCACCGATGGGGACGAGCACTAGACCTGGGGACACGACCTCGACCCTGGGGATGAGATCCTCGATCCTCTCGAGGACGGGCTCGAAGCGTCGTGCCTCTTCGCCGGAGTCACGGATCATGACGGTGGCGAAAGGGGCGAGAGCCTCGGCTTCGCGACGAGCCATCCCCAGACTCACCCCCGCAGCCATCACCTCCCTGGTGACCCCGACGACACGGTCGTCGACGATGAGGACCGGCTCATCCTGAGGCGCGTCTGGCCTCCCCAATGACCACATCGGAAACCACACGCACAGCGTCCGAACCTTCATCCTCCACCTCGAATCGACGAGTCGTGCCGGCCGCTCCCTTTCCTGATGCCTCCAAATGGAGACGACGTCTCTTCAACCGACCATGACCTCTATCTGCGCCCTCCCAGGTGACGCCAATTGCACGGAGCCTCAGATGAGCCACACCCACGGGCAAGCCACTACCCATGGAGCGCATGGCGATCGAGACACGACGAGCCCTGGCCAATGCCGCCAGGCGACGCAGATCTTGATCTTTGACACCAACGGGCACCTCGGCATACAGAGCCCTTATCCCCTCGAGAAGGGCGGCTGTGACCTTCGGCCAGACACTCCTGTCGTCACAACGCACGATTATCAGGTTGTCGGATAGGACACCTGTCTCCCATGCAGCCTCCGGCGATATCCAACCCCTGGTGTCCAATGCAACGACAGGAGCCTGCTTCGAGGGCTCGGCGAGAAGTCTCAGACCTAGTCGGGTGAGCCCGGACCCAGGTGCTCCGACCAGCTCGACGACCCTGCCTGGCTGGAGACGCAGATATCCCTCATCTCTCTCATCGAGATCGAGAGACGACACTCCATCCCGGAGCGCAACACCTTCGATGCCCAAACTGACTCCATTGCCGGGCAATCGAGGTTATCGAACATATGTTCGATACGCAATTAGTTTGCTGGCGGACTTTGACCGTCAGTCTCCAGGGCCAGGTAGTGGTCCCGTGCGGGGGACTTCCCTCATTCCTCGGTGATCAGGACTTCGACCTCGCTCAAACAGACGCCGGTCCCTGCCTTGACTGCCTGCCGACTTTGGCTCGGCCCACCCTCACCTCTCGGCGATCCCAGCCGCCATCGTCCCCACAGCCTCGCCAAACCGACGCCGGTCGGCCGGAGCTACGCCGCGCGATGTAGTCGCGGTTAGCTCTCTTCCAACTCTTCGAGTGTCTTGGGCCAGTCGTCCTTGAGGAGACGCGACAGCGAACGATCGGCGAGGAGCTTGCCGTTGGTCTGACAGGTGGCGCAGTAGTTGGTCTCATTGCTGGCGTAGACGATGCGTTGCACCTTGGACCCACAGCGCGGGCACGGGACCCCGTACTTCCCGTGGACCGCCATGTCGTCACGAAAGGCGGTCACCTTCGACGGCCATCCCTCCCCGACTTCATCCCTCAGCCGTCCGGTCCACTCGGTCAGTGAGCCCACGACTGCATCATGCAGCTCCCGGACCTCATCATCGCTCAGCTGCCCGGTCCTCTTGACCGGTGAGAGCTTCGCCCTCCAGAGGATCTCATCCGAGTAGGCGTTGCCGATTCCGGAAAAGATTCGAGGATCGGTGAGCGCCCTCTTCAAAGTGCGATTCTCCCCTTTCAAGGCCTTGCCGAACTCTGCATCGTCTATCTCGAGTGGTTCCACTCCCCCACGGTCCAGCCTGGCGACCTCGTCCCAGCTTCCAACGACCCAGATCCCCGCCCGCTTCTTCGTACCCTGCTCGGTGAGGATCAACGAGCCGGGGTCGAAATCGAGCGCTGCCAGGCCCACCTTCTTCGGTATTGCCTTGCCCGGTGTCTCCCAGCGAAGGCGACCCGCCACCATGAGATGGATCAGCATGAACGTCCCAGCTTCGAACTCGAACACAATCCGCTTCCCCACCCGGTGAATGGCCTTGACGGCGGAGCCGGCCGCCGCGTCGAAGGGAGGGTCATAGGTGCGCAACACCGCGGGGGAAGCCACCCTGACGCCGCGTAGGGTCTCACCGAGGACCCGGCGCTCCAGCGCCTCGATATAGACCGTGATGTCCGGGAGCTCAGGCACCCGTGAGACGGTAACGCCGCTCAGCCGTCGTCGTTCAAGTTCTCGCTGAAGAGGACTGCAACGCCGACCACGATGCCCCCCGCCACGAAGCCGTATGCGAGGAGATGCCTTGCCGCCGGAGCAGATGTCGATGCCGCAACTCCGAAGAGGATCACGATCGCCACCATCACCACCCCGGCCACGACCCGTGCCCATCGAGAGCCCCGGGCGAGCACGTATCCCGTGCCTGCCATCGCCAGGCCACCGATGACGAAGGCCAGCCAAAACCGTCCGGAAGACTGCAAACCTTCGGCGACCGATCGATTTTCCGCCGTCAAAGCCGGATCCTGACGCAGGAAGAACCCCCCGGCGAGAACAAGCGCACCGCCGAGGGCAAAGATGATCGGGCCGAGATTCGACTTGATCGAGATCGGCTCAGGTGGGGGCACCCTCTCCTCTGGAGGGTGGGACGCGGCAAGACGTCTCGCCAGGCGCGGCGAGGCCGCCATCATGCCGATCTCCTCGGCAATACCAGGATCGTCATCGGTCTTGAGGAGGATCTCCTCGCCCTCGACCCTGAGCGAGAACCCGTCATTCAGGGCCTGAATGCCGATGTTCGACACGTCCCAGTCGCCAATCACATCATCGCCAGAGGCGACCCAAAGGTGATGCTGGTCGGCGCGAACGGTCACGGGGACGCGTTTGGACGTGCCACGCAATTGCACGACTCCGCGAGTCTCAACCGCCAATCCTGCCCCCAGGTCGCTTGATGCGAGTCTATGACGCAAAAGCAAAAGGGACGGGCAAGCCCGTCCCTTTCACGTCATTGGAATCCAGGCTTCAGGAATCGCTCATCTCTTCGAATGTCTCGTCGAAGCTCTTGGCCACCCTGCGACGCTCGCCGCCGCCGCTCTGCTGAGAGCCGCTATCGCCGCTCGCCGGCTGCTTCTCGCGGCCCTTCGATCCACCGCCGTTGCGATCATGGCTCCCGCGATCGCGGCCACCCCGGTCACGGTCACGACCGCCGCCGTTGTCACGACCACGATCACCGCCACCCTGGCGAGCCGGCTCCGAGTCGGGCAGTGTCGCCCCTTCGAGGGCGTTGACCAGCTCGAGGCTGACCTTCCCCCGATCGATCTCTCGAACTCGTACGTCGAGCTCCTGACCATCGCTCAGATAGTCCTCGACACGCTCGACACGCTTCGAGCCATCCAAACGCGAGATGTGAAGCAAGCCGTCCCGTCCGGGAAGGATGTTCACGAACGCTCCGAACTTGGTGATGTTGACCACCTTGCCGTGGTACACCTCGCCGAGCTCGACTTCTGGCGGGAAGGCGATCTGAGTGATCTTCTCCCTCGCTGCGGCCAGGGCGGCGCCATCGGAGGAGGCGATCCTCACGATTCCCTTCCCGTCGGCCTCTTCGATCTCGATCGCGGCTCCGGTCACTTCCTCGAGCTCGCGGATGACCGCTCCCTTGGGGCCGATCACCTCGCCGATCTTGTCCTTCGGGATCTCGATCGACTCGATGCGCGGTGCATACTCGTTCATCTCCTTGCGTGGCTCGGAGATCGCCTCCGCCATCTTGTCGAGGATTATGAGACGAGCTGTCTTCGCCTGGTCGAGTGCCTTGGCCAGCACTTCCGACGGAAGACCTTCGAGCTTCGTGTCGAGTTGGAGGGCCGTGATGACATCCCTCGTCCCCGCCACCTTGAAGTCCATGTCGCCCAGGGCGTCCTCGGTCCCGAGTATGTCCGTCAGAGTGACGTATTTTCCGTCCCTCTCGATCAGGCCCATGGCGATGCCGCCCACCGGCGCGGCAATCGGCACACCCGCATCCATCAGAGATAGGGAGGATGCGCACACCGAGGCCATCGAGGTAGAACCGTTCGAGGAGAGGACCTCCGAAACGAGCCTCAAGGCGTACGGGAAGTCTTCCTCGGTGGGTATCACGGGAAGAACGGCCTTCTCGGCCAACGCCCCGTGTCCGATCTCACGACGCTTCGGGCCCCTCATGAACCCGGCTTCGCCGGTCGAGAACGGCGGGAAGTTGTAGTGGTGCATGTAACGCTTCGAGTCCTCGAGGGCGAGCGTGTCGAGCATCTGCTCCATCTTGAGCATCCCCAACGTGGTCAGGTTCAGCACCTGGGTCTCACCACGCGTGAAGAGACCGGAACCATGGGTGCGTGGCACCAGGCCAACCTCTGCGGATATCGGACGGATGTCGGTGGGGCCGCGACCGTCCAGCCTGACTCCCTCTTCGACCACTCGCTTTCTCATCAGGTCCTTCAGCACCGACTTGAAGGCGCGACCCGCTTGAGTGCGACCTTCGTCGTCGTCTTCTGCCAAGCCCAATTCGGCGATCGTCGCTTCGAGGGCTGCATCCTGAGCAGCGTTGCGCTCTTGCTTGTCGGCAATGGCCACGACCGATGCGAGCTTTGGCTCTGCGGCCTGGCGGACCCTGTCGAACATCTCGTCGGTGTAGTCGAGGGCGATTGGCCACTCGACCTCTTTCTTCGTGACCTGGGCCGCCAACTCGTTCTGGAGATCGATTGACTCGCCGATGTATTGCTTCGCCTCTTCGAGGCCGCGCGCCACGGTGTCCTCGTCGGACGGGGCCTGCCCGCCTGCGATCAGACGGAGGCCGTTCGGAGTCGATCCGGCCTCGACCATGATGACGTCGATCCCGCCTTCATCGTTCCGGCCACCGGCAACGACCAATTCGAAGACGGACTCTTCGAGATCATCGTGTGTGGGGAACGGGATCCATTCGCCGTCCTTCAACCCGAGTCGCACTCCGCCGATCGGGCCCTGGAAGGGAATCGAACTGACGGTGAGAGCGGCCGAGGCGCCATTCAGGGCGACCACGTCGAACGGGTTCTCCTGATCGACTGCCAGCGAGGTGATCACCACGTGGGTCTCACACCGGTAGCCGGTTGCGAACGATGGCCGAAGCGGCCGGTCGATGAGACGGCAGGTCAATATGGCCTGTTCGGAGGGACGGCCCTCACGACGGAAGAACGACCCGGGGATCTTTCCCACCGAGTACATGCGCTCTTCGAAGTCGACTGTGAGGGGGAAGAAATCGACACCCTCTCGCAACTTCTTGTTTGCGGTGGCGGTCACCAACATTTGGGTTCCGCCTAGACGGGCGACAACGGCGCCGTCGGCCTGACCGGCAAGCTTGCCGGTGCTCAGGACGAACTCTTTGCCGCCGATCGTCCCCGTTACGGAGATTTCGGGCACTAAGTGCTCCTTGTGTTTGGGAGCCGCACCCGTTGGCAGTGGTCATGCCTCCCGTCTCTGTGAGGCATCGCCACTGACAACCGGCAGGGCTCATCTTTGGGCTCTGCTTGGGCAGTAGCCGTCTTGCTCCCGACTACCGGCCGGGTTCGGTTGAGGCATCAGCCCCATGAACGTGAGGAGCGGTCACCCGCCCCTCACGAAATCTAGATCAGCGTCGCAATCCCAACTTGGAGATGAGACTTCGATATCGCTCCACATCCTGTCTGCGCAGATAGTCGAGGAGGCGACGACGCTGGCCAACCATCATCAGCAGGCCACGCCGGCTGTGGTGATCGTGCTTGTGCTCACGGAGATGCTCGGTCAGATGATTGATCCGCTCGGAGAGCAGGGCGACCTGGACTTCCGGCGAGCCGGTGTCACTGTCGTGGGTCCCGTACTCGGCGACTATCTCGGTGGTTGTCTTCATTACGCGTTAAACCTGAATTGATCCGGGGGAACAATGGCAACTGTAGCAGGACGGCCGGATCTATCCGCAACCAGGACGGTCACATGGATCATCTCGTTTGTCCGTCCCCATACAAGACATATCGCTCACTGGTGAGCGACTCCAGCCCCATCGGCCCTCGCACATGGAGCTTCTGTGTCGAGTTCCCGATCTCGGCTCCGAAGCCGAATTCCTCCCCGTCCGTGAACCGGGTCGACGTGTTCACCGCCACCACGGCAGTGTCGATCCCATCGATGAACCGCTCCGCGGTGGAGATACTCTCAGTGACTATCGCCTCAGTGTGACCCGTGCCAAAGCGACGCACATGCTCGATCGCGCCACCGACGTCATCAACCATCGCGATCGCGATGATCATGTCCAGGTACTCGGTAGACCAGTCCTGTGCACCTGCCTCGCCCACTACCGGTGCTATCGCTCGGACACGATCGTCTCCACGCATCTCGACCCCCTCGGCCTCGAGCGCTTTGACCATCACTGGTAAGAATTGCTCGGCTATGTCCCTGTGAACGAGGAGTTTCTCGGCCGCATTGCAGACCCCGGGGCGCTGGGTTTTGGCATTCAGGACGATGCTGGCGGCCTTGTCCAGGTCTGCGTCCAGGTCGACATAGACATGACAGTTGCCCGCGCCATCGATGACCGTTGGGACCGTTGCGTCCCTCTTCACGGCGTCGATGAGACCCGGACCGCCACGCGGGACGAGGAGATCGACCCATTCTGTGGCTTGCATGAGAGAGCGCGCCCCTTCCCTCGTGGTGTCATCCAGGAGTTGGATGCCGTCTTCGGGCAAACCCACTTCCTGCAACGCACGTCTCATGGAGTCGGTGATGGACCGATTGGATCGAAGCGCATAGGACGATCCGCGGAGTATCACTGCGTTGCCGGAACGTATGCAGAGGCCAGATGCATCTGCCGTGACGTTTGGACGCGCCTCGTATATGACCGCCACAACTCCGAGAGGCACCCTGACACGGTGCAGCCTGACCCCGTTGTGTAGCGACCAGCCTCCTGTCTCCCTCCCCACCGGGTCCGGCAGGGCAGCGACCTTTCGGAGACTGGCAGCCATACCCGAGAGCCGATCGTCTGTCAGCCGGAGCCGGTCCAGAAGGGCCCCGGCGATCCCTTCGGTGCCCGCTTGACCCATGTCCTGGGCGTTCGCTCCCAGGATCACCGCCGAGTCATTCGATAACCGCCTCAGCCATCGCAATCAGGGCGGCGGCGCGTGCCGACCCCGTCGAGCCGCGAAGCAGATGGGAGGCATCGCGAGCTCGCTTCCCAACCTCGTCGATCATGTCGGGAGCCTATCCCCGGTGAGCCGGGCTCCGGAAACCGGCGGGAGCGCTAGCTGGACGAAGTCGTCGCGATGGATGAGGACACCCACTTCCGAACTGTGTCTTCCCACCGCCTCTCGGGCTCCGGATGAGCCAAGTCCGATGACACCCTTGCCTATCGAGACACCCTCTGCGTCGATGACATCGACGGCGGCGCCGGATTCGAAATCCCCTTCGACCGACGTGACGCCCACTGCGAGCAGAGACTTTCCCTGGGCGATGAGGGCCTCGGCGGCGCCGTCGTCCACGATGACCCGGCCCTCGGAGGGCTGACCGAACGCTATCCAGAGCTTGCGGGCTGCCAGCCTCTCCGGGTGTGGCGCCACCCAAGTCCCGACCTCATCGCCGTTTACTGCCGACGCCACCACTGCTTCCTGGCCGGCGTCGGCGATCACGGTTGGGATTCCCGACCAGGCGGCCATTCGCGCCGCCGCCACCTTCGTGACCGCGCCGCCGGAACCAAACGGGCCAGAGGCTCCCCCCGTCACGTCGTCGAGGGCGAGGTCGGTTGCCTGAACCGCCGTGATGAGCTCCGGCTCCTCGACAACGCGCGGGTCGGCGGAGTAGAGGCCTCGCGTGTCGGTGAGGATCACGAGGATGCCGGCATTGACCAAATGCGAAACCACCGCCGCCAGCCGATCGTTGTCACCGAGCCTCAGCTCGTCCACGACCACCGTGTCGTTCTCGTTGATGATCGGGACCACACCCAGACTGAGAAGACGTTGCAAGGCGTCCCGGGCGTGTAGGTATTGGAGACGGCTGGCCAGCAGATCCTTGGTGAGCAATATCTGCCCCACGACCATTCCCTCTTCAGCGAACAGCGTGGCGTACCTCTCCATCAAGAGCCCTTGACCGACGGCTGCCGCCGCCTGCAATCCGGGCACGTCAGCCGGCCGATGTCCCAACCCGAGCGCCGGCAAACCTGCTGCGACGGCCCCCGAAGACACCAGAACGGGCTTGTATCCATCCCGCGCCAGGCCAACGACATGTCCAACCGTCGTCCGCAACGCCTCATCATCCAGACGGCCGCCCGCCTTGACCAGACTCGAAGTCCCTGCCTTCACCACGACCGGGCTTCCGGCCGCTATGCGATGACGTCTTTCCACGGACATCTCAGCCCTCAGCCCTGCGCCGGGGCTCCGACGATGGCCCTGACCATTTCGACGTCCGCCTTCATCTGCGAGATGAGATCGGCGACGCTGTCGAATTTGAGCTCCGGCCGTAGCTTCTCGACGAATTCGAGGGTGAGGGCCTCTCCATAGAGGTCTCGTTCGAAGTCGAGGATGTAGGCCTCGATGACCAGCCCGCTGCCGCCGAACGTCGGTCGGACGCCGACGTTGATGGCGGCGGCGTGCCATCGGCCCTCGATTCGGGCCCTTCCGGCATATATGCCATGACCGGGTATGACCTTCCTGACCGGTGGCTCCAGGTTTGCCGTGGGAAAACCCAGCTCTCTCCCACGCCGGTCACCGGCCACGACGATATTCGTCAAAGAGAAGTTCGATCCCAGGAGATCCGAAGCATCGGCCACCTCCCCATTCTCGATGAGAGCACGGATCCGACTCGACGAGATGACTCCGCCATGGTCCTTCAGCTCGACGACGTCCATGGTGAATCCAAGACGCCCGCCGGCAGCCATGAGGAATTCGACGTCACCGGCCCTGTCTCTCCCGAAGTGAAAGTCGGTCCCCGTCACGAGATGGGACATCCCGAGCTTCTCGATCAGGACCTCGCCCACGAACCTCTCGGGTGGGAAGCTCCGGATCTCGGCCAGGTCGAGCACGCCCACCAGCTCGATCCCAATGCGGTCGAGCAACTCGATCCTCTCTTCGACCGTTGTGAGCAGACGGGGATGGGAGCCGGGGGCCAACACCTCGGCCGGGTGGGGGTCGAATGTCAGGACCGCAGGGGTCATCCCGGATTCGACGACAGAATCGAGCAGCCTTCGATGGCCGAGGTGAACACCATCGAAGACACCGATGGTGACCGCCGTGGCAATCTGCAACGCAGGCCACTCGAACCATGGGCCGGATAGGACTCTCATGGTCCGATCACCACCTCGGGCCGAGCCTGGTCACCACGTCTTCGATAGACGGCGAGCAGAACGCCCTCCGCGTCGAGCACTCGCACGGCGGAGCCCTCGGGCATCCCCACCATCTCCCCACCGACGAAGGGCATGCCATTGCAGACACCGCGTCTCGTCTCGGCGCCCACCGTGACGGCAGGCAAGTCATCCAGGGCCTTGGCCGGATCGATGATTCGTTCACGCCAATGGTCGAGGGCCTGGAACGAGATCCCGTCACGGTCTATGGCAAGCCTTCCGGTCCGAGTCCTGCGCAATTCGGTGAGATGGGCCGCCCCGCCAAGAGCACCGGCGAGGTCGTCGGCCAGGGAGCGCACATAGGTGCCTTTGCCACATACGACGCGAAATTTCACCTCGGGGTAAGGCTCGGTGCCCACCGCCGAGATCTCGAGCTCGTGGATCTCCACGGGACGCGCTTCCCGCTCGATGACCTCCCCCTGACGTGCCAGCTCGTATAACCGGCGGCCCTGGTGCTTCAAGGCCGAGACCATGGGGGGCACCTGATGGGTCGTCCCGACGAACCGCTCAGCCACTTCACGAAGCTCGGCCAAGGTGAAACTCATCGGCTCTCGTGAAATCACGGCGCCGTCCGAATCGAGCGTGTCGGTGGCGACTCCGAACATGGCTGTGGCGAGGTATTCCTTCGGTTGCTCCTGTATGTAGCGGATGAGCCGGGTCGCTCTTCCGAGCGCCACGACCAACATCCCGGTCGCCATGGGATCGAGTGTGCCGGCATGGCCAACCTTCTTCGCCCCCGTGGCCCTCTTCACTCTCGTCACTACGGCAGTTGAGGTCATGCCACCCGGCTTGTCGATCACCAGGAAGCCCCTCGTCACCTGTGATCTCCGATTCGCTTCCTGACTTCGTCCAGAGCCGCCTCGGCGGTCCCGGCGTAGTTCACGCCGGCCGCCAGTCGATGGCCTCCGCCTCCCATCGCCGCAGCCAGACCGCCCACGTCTGTGGCGCCCCTGGATCGCAGACTCAACTTCACTCGGCCATCGTTGTGGACCTTTATGACCAAGGCCACGTCGGCCTCCTCGGCCAATCGAACCGTATTGATCAGGTTGTCGATGTCCCCCCAGTCGATCCCGGCATCGTCGAGATCGCGCTCGGTGATCACGGTGGACACGAGTCCGAGCTCACGATCCAGTGTCGCCCGGCTCAGGGCGGCGCCGGCGGCCTTCAGATACCCGAACGGAGCTTCCTCATAGACCTTCTCGCTGATCTCCGAGGGACTAGCCCCGGCGCTCACCAGTCTCGCCGCGAGCTCGAAGACGTATGACGTAGTGGCCTGATATTGAAAACGCCCGGTGTCGGTGACGATCGCGGTATGGAGGCATGTGGCGATCTCAGGCGTGATGGGCCAGCCGAGCACGTCCAGCAACTGAGCCACGAGTACCCCGGTGGCAGCTGCCTCTGGCACTACCACGGCGATGTCACCGAAATCACTTCCGGTCACGTGGTGGTCCAGCACTATCAACGTGCCTGCGCGCCCGGCAGCGGATCCCAGCTCGCCGAGACGATCTTTGACTCCCGCATCGAAGACCACCATCATCCCGGGCTGTTCGGGAAAGTCGTCGGGATGAGCCAATAGGTCGGTAGGAAGGAATGAGAGGTTGCCGGGGACCTTGAACGGCGACCCAAAGCTGGCCACGACGGTCTTCCCGGCGTTCCTGGCCGCCAAGCCGAAACCGATCATCGAGCCCAGCGCGTCTCCATCAGGCCCGACGTGACAGGCCAACGCCAATTCATCTGCTCTTGCGACCACCTCGGCCGCCGCTTCCATAGCTCTCAAATCACTCATGTTCAGCTTGTCTCCCCTGGTCGATCTCACGCAAAATCGACTCGATGCGCTCACCCGCAATGACTCCGGGGTCGACCATGAACTCGAGAGTCGGCGTGAACTTCATCCTCACCTGCCTGCCTATGGCGGCCTGCAAACGTCGCGAGGCCTTGTTCAAAGCGGCCAATGCGTCGTCGGTCCGATCCGAGCCAAGGACGTCGATGAACACCATCGCATGTCGCAGATCCGGGCTGGTATCCACAGCCGTCACCGAAACCAGGTCGAGTCTCGTGTCGTTGAGGCGCTCGATCTCCTCCGCAAGGACCTGCTTGATGGTGGAGTTGACCTTGAGCATCCGCGGGCTGGTCCCACTCACTCCGGTTCCTCCATCTCGCTCATCAGGATCTCCAGGACATCGACCTCGGGCTGGGCATCAAGGTAGCGACGAACCTTCGAAACGTGCATCGCCAGGCTCCGCCCGTCGGGAGCGGCGATCGCAATCCCGATGGCGGCGCGCTGCCACGAATCGTGGTGCTCGACTTCGGCGACGCTGTACGAGCCAAGCCGCTTCAGCCCTTCGAGAACTGGCCTCAACACAGCCCGCTTCGCTTTGAGTGATCGAGGGTTCGGCAGGTGCAGCTCGACCTTCAAGGCCGCAGCGCGCATCAGGTGCGGGCCACCTCGCGAATCAGGTAGACCTCGATGCTGTCGCCTTCCTTGATGTCGTTGTAGTTCTCGAATCCCATGCCGCACTCGAAGCCGGCAGCCACCTCACGGACGTCGTCCTTGAATCGTTTGAGTGATGAGATGATCCCATCGTGGATGACCACGCCATCCCGAAGCAGCCGGGCCTTGGCGCCGCGCTGGACGACTCCCTCGACCACATAGCAACCGGCCACCGTGCCGGCGCGGGGGACCTTGAAGATGGCCCGGACCTCCGCCGTGCCCAGCACCTGCTCTTCCTGATCGGGAGCAAGCTGGCCCACGAGCAGCTGCTCGATCTCGTCGAGGAGCTCATAGATGATTCCGTAGGTGCGGACCTGAACGCCCGCCACTTCGGCTGCCTTCCTGGCCTTTGGCTCCGGTCTGACGTTGAAGCCAACGACCACCGAGTCGGTGACCTCGGCGAGCGTCACATCGTTCTCGTTGATCCCGCCAACCGCCCCGTGGACGATCTGGATGCGACCTCCTTCGCGCTCGATCTTCCCGATCGAGTCACGCAAGGCCTCGAGTGATCCCTGGGCGTCTGCCTTCACGATCACGTTGAGAGTCGCCTCCTCGGAGCGAAGTTGCTCGAGCAGCGATTCGAGACGATCGCGGGCCGAGGGCATCGCCTGGCTGGCCAGCTTCTCCTCCTCCTGACGCTCTGCGGCGATCCGCCGTGCCTCACGGTCGTCTTCGACCACTTCCAGGAAGTCGCCGGCGCTGGGAACCTCGTCCCAACCCATTATCTGAACCGGTGATGAGGGGCCGGCATTCTTTATCTGATCGCCGTCCTCGTTCATCAGGGCACGGGCCCGCCCTGAGGCGGCGCCCGCGACGAAGGAATCGCCTTGCCTCAGTGTGCCTCGTTGCACGATGGCAGTGGCCACCGCCCCCTTGCCCTTCTCCAACTGGGCTTCGACGATCACTCCCGAGGCATTGGCATCTGGATTTGCCCGGAAATCCTCGAGTTGTGAGATCAGATCGATCACATCCAGCAGATCATCGACGCCGTCGCCGCTGAGGGCCGAGATCTCGACGCTGGGGATGTCACCGCCGAGCTCTTCGGTGATGACGTCGTGCTCCGTCAGCTCGGTACGCACCCTCAGGGGGTCGGCGCCGGGCATGTCCATCTTGTTGATGGCGACGATCATCTTCACCCCTGCCGCCTTGGCGTGCGAGATGGCTTCCACCGTCTGGGGCTTCACACCGTCGTTGGCAGCGACGACGAGCACGACGATGTCGGTGATGTTGGCACCTCGGGCACGAAGGGCGGTGAAAGCCTCATGACCCGGAGTGTCGATGAAGGTGATCGGATGGCCGTTGACCTCGACCTGGTATGCGCCGATGTGCTGTGTGATGCCGCCTTGCTCGCCCTGGGCGACACTGGCCTTTCGGATCGTGTCGAGCAGGGTCGTCTTTCCATGATCGACATGACCCATGACCGTGACAACGGCGGGGCGGCCGACGAGGGTCGAGTCCTCGTCTTCGAACACCGGCTGTTCGGCCACGGCCGGTGCCGGTGCCGGTTCCGGTTCCGATGCCTCACCCTCCACGTCCACCATGTAGCCAAACGACTCGGCAACGGGCTCGATCAGCGAGGCGGGCATGGGTTGGCCGACGCCTACCGGCTGGCCGCGCATGAGGAGCTCGGTAACGACATCGGTCGGCGATATCCCGATCGCCTCGGCGAACTGAGCGACCGTGGCTCCGGGTGGGATCGACACGATCTCCACATCGGCCGGCTTCGCTACCGACGGTTGCGACGCCGACGGCGTTGCAACCTCTTGCACCGGTTCGGGCGCCTGCTCTGGCACTTCGGCCTCGACGGGCTCGGCCTCGTCGCCGGCGACCGCCAGCTTCAACAGCTCCGTCGCCTCCTCATCAAGGCCCGAGGAGGCAGTCTTTACTTCGATGCCCAGATCCTGGGCCTGCTGAAGGAGGTCCTTCGAGTCCAGGCCCAGCTCGCGGGCAAGTTCATAAACCCTCACGCTTCAAAAACCCTCATTCGCTCTCGTCGTCATCCTGGTCGACGTCGATGGTCTCTTCGTCGCCGCCCACATCCTCCACCGTCTCCGTTGCCTGTGCCACATCCGTGGGCTGGTTGTCGGCATCGTCCCCTTCTGGTGTCGGCTCTGTCGTCTCAACGTCGTCGACGCCTCCGGCGGTCTCGGCCGCCGCGGGCTCGGTCGCCGTCTCCACGGTGGGTGTGGCGGTCTCATCCTCGGTGGCTGTTGTGGTCTCTTCCATGCCACCCTCCGGAGAATCCACAGCCTCCACCTGGGTTTCGTCTTCAGGCGAATCTCCCACGGGCTCGGCGGGCTCGGTCACCACCGGCTCCTCAGGCGGCTCGACTGGCTCTGGCTGGTCGGATCGAATGTCGACCTTGTACCCGGAGAGACGTGCCGCCAATCTCGCATTCTGACCCTCCTTGCCAATCGCCAGGGAGAGCTGATGCTCGGACACGACGACGTCGGCGGTCTTCGTCTCCTCGTCGATGTGGACTTCCTTCACCTTCGCCGGGCCGAGAGCCTCGGCGATGAATTGGCCGATGTCGTCACGCCATTGCACCACGTCGACCTTCTCGCCCCTGAGCTCGTTGACCACCTGACGAACTCGAGAGCCCCTGCCACCAACGCAGGCGCCCTTCGGGTCGACGTTTGGATCATTGGATATCACGGCGATCTTGGTTCGATGCCCCGGCTCACGGGCGATGTTCACGATCTCGACGGTCCCGTCGGTCAACTCGGGGACTTCGAGCTCCAGTAGCCGCCGGACCAGGTCGGGATGGGAACGGGAAACGACTATCTGGGCTCCCTTGGCCTCGTTTCGCACCTCGAGGATCAACGCCTTGACTCGGTTCCCACGCTCGAGACGCTCGAATGGGATTCGCTCGGACCCGGGAAGTATCGCTTCGGCGTCACCCAGATCGAGAATCACCGACCGGTAATCCACCTGTTGCACCAAACCTGTGACGAGATCGCCCTCCCGCCCTTCGTACATCTCGTAGACGTGCTCTCGCTTCGCCTCGCGAAGCTTGTGTTGCATGACCTGCTTGAAGGATTGAGCCGCGATGCGCCCGAAGGCCTCGCCCTCGGGAGTGTCTTCCCACTCCGAGGTCACGTTGCCATCCTCGTCGAGCTCTTGTGCGTAGACGATGACCTCGCCTGAGTCGGGATCGATGGTGACTCTGGCCTCCTCCGCTGCACCCGGGCTCCGCTTGTATGCGGCAACCAGGGCGTTGGCGAACGCATCGAGGATGGTGTCGACCGCGACACCACGCTCGCGTGCGAGCACCTCAATGGCCTCCATCATCGTGTCGAGCTGCATGGTTCTCCTTCAGTGGCCCGGCTTCGGGGCCTTCTCCCACCTGAACACCGTCTTGGCGGTGAGTACATCCTCATAATCCACCGTGACCGTCTCACCCTCTGCCTCGACGACGAAGAAATCGTCGCCTGCGTCGGTCACCGTCCCACGCAGGGTGGTCTTGAGGTCACCGTCGGCGACCTTCACCACGACTTCCCGGCCGAGCGACTTGCGATAGTGGGCCGGGCGACGCAGATTCCGCTCCAACCCCGGTGAAGTCACCTCGAGCTGATAGGAGTCGGCCAATTCGGTCTCGTTGTCGAGCAATCTCGAGATGCCACGTGACACGTCGGCGAGCCGATCGATGTTGACGCCTTCACCATCGACGACCACTCTGAGTAGTTGACCCGGGCCGCGACCCAGCATCTCGAGGTCATCCAGCTCGAGATGCTCGGCAGCGAGATACGGCTCCACCACCGTCCATATGTCCGTAACAGTCGTCATTTCTCGGTCACTCCACAACAATTCAGGTGGGTGCCAAAGGCGCCCACCTGGTTAAAAGCGTCCCGTTGTCCGACCGAGTATAAACGCTACCCGGTCTGAAGGCCCAACACCCCGGGCACACCAGTTGTTCCCAGTCACCGGTAGCGTTGGGTCTGTGAGATTCCTCTCCTTTTTCGCCCTCGTCGCCATTGCCGAGATGCTGACCTTCTTCTGGGTCGGCTCCTGGATCGGTCTCGGCTGGGCGCTGGGGCTCGCCGTCGCCACGGCTCTGATCGGGTCCTACCTGGTACGTAGGGCAGGAATCTCTGTGCTGAGCCGTATCCAGGCGAAATGGAGTCAGGGAAGGCTGCCTGGCCAGGAGCTGATCGATGGCGCCTCCATCCTCGTTGCCGGAGCATTCCTCATCTCACCCGGTTTCATCACCGATACCCTGGGGTTCTTGCTCTTGGTTCCCTTCGTGCGCGGCTATGTCTATGACTTCATGTCCAAGCGCTTTTCGAGCAGGGTGTCGGTCTTCACCGCCGGCCAAAACGCGACCGACTACCCGGGGGACGTGATCGATGTCGAGGAGATCGATTAGCCGGGTTGCCGGTTCCACCCGCCTCTTGCCCCCCACTGAGATCATCAGAAGTGACGGAATGACGCAATGACATCTCTCACCCTCGATCGCGCCCAGATCCTTGCGTTTCGGCGGCGAGTGGCGTCGTTGGGCAGCCGCATGAGACAGGGTCGGCGGTCACTTCACCAGGCGGCATGGGCGGGCCTGCAAGACAGCATGCCACGAGCGGCGCTCTTGTCGATCCATGCCCGGGTCGAGGACACCAGCCCGACTGCATGGGATGGCCCGGCCCTGACCCAGCTCTGGGGGCCGCGGTTCAGCGCATATGTGGTGTTCGAACGCGACTTCGGGATCTTCTCTCTCGGACGGCTCTCCGACGACCCTGCGGCAAGGCAGGTCGCTGAGAACCTCGCAGAGGACTTGAGTCGACTCCTCGAAGGGCGGAGCATGAAGTATGGCGAGGCCGGTCGGGCCCTGGGCGTGCATCCCAGCTACCTCAGGTACGCCGCCCCCACCGGCAGGATCGCCATCCGGTGGGAGGGTGCCCGACAACCGACCATACGCTCGGTTCCCCCACCACCGATCGACCCAAAGGATGCTCGTCTCGAGCTGGCTCGCCGATACCTCCACGTATTCGGGCCGAGCACCGCCGTTTCCTTCGCAAAGTGGGCCGGGATCAAGACACCCTCGAGCATCGATGCATTCGAGGCGCTCCGGAGCGAACTCACACAGGTTCGAAGCCCCATCGGCGACGCCTCGCTGCTCACCAGCGATGTCGAGACGGTCCTCGCCGCACCGGAACCACCGTCGGCGGCTCGGCTATTGCCGAGCGGCGACTCCTATTTTCTCTTCTGGGGTGCCGAGCGCGACCTGCTGGTGCCGGATGCGGGGAACCGCCCTCTGCTGTGGACTCCCCGGGTCTGGCCGGGAGCGATCCTCGTCAACGGCGAGATAGTGGGGACATGGCGCCGAGCGAACCACGTGGTCACTCTGGAGAGCTGGAACCGTCTCGGCCAGAAGAACCGAGAAGCGGTGGCCGAGGAAGCCACCTCGCTGCCTATCCCCAACCTCCAACGCGAGATCGTCGTGGATTGGTCGGCCTAGACGCCTCCATCAACTGCTGTTGACACTCAACTGTGTCGAAACTCGATCGATGTGCCTACCAGACCGCGGGCGCTCAGTCCCTTCGGACCAACTGTGGTCGATGGTTCAACCCGAAACCAGTAGGGAGCAGACCGTCCCCTCGTGGATGCCATCTCGCCCAGCCTCTTTGCATCCCGGGTGGTGGTGTGGTCTGTTCTAGTTGGTGGGTGAGTGTGTGGTGGTAGCGGCAGAGGAGCCGACAGTTGTGGAGGCTGGTGGTCCCGCCGTTGGCCCAATGTTGGTCGTGGTGGATATCACACCAGCGGGCGGGACGGTCACAGCCACCCTTCCAGGTGCAGTGGTGGTCCCTTAGGGTGACTGCCCGTCGTAGGGCGGCGGGGATGACCCGGGTTCTCCGGCCGATGTCGATGATCTCCGATTCTGGGTCGAGGACGATCCGAGTGACCGACGAGTCACAGGCGACAGCACGGATCTGAGCGACGGTCAACACGTCTCCGTTTTCGGTCTGATGTGATCCTCCGGCGACACCCTGGAGGGCGGCCAGATCAGATATCACATTCACATGGGGTTTCTCCCCACCAGTAGTGGTTTCGTTCTGATGTTCGAGGTAGTAGCGGGCCAGATCTTCCAGAGCGTCATGACGACGTTGAGGTGCCGTCCGGGTCTCCCCGGGTCCGGGTGATGGGATCAGCGCATCCAATGCTGTGGTCAGGGTTTCATGAGCGAGACCGGTCAGATCACCGTCGACTCTGCCCATCCCATCAAAAGACTCCGAAACCGACAACCCCACGTTGTTCCGCCTGGACCATCTCATCGGCCAGAGCACCCGGCCCGTCGACAGACTGGAACCAGTATTCGAGCACCCGACCGGTGTCCGACACGGGCAGGTCCTCCACAATCCCAATCAGGGTCTCCTCAGCCGAACCGAACTGGCCGGGAGCCCGGTCGGCAACCCGTAACAACTGGAACGTCTGATCCGACGAAAGACGACCATTAACCCACGCTCCGAACACATGCGGAACGGAAGAAACAGTATGGGCCTGGTGGACCAGACGATGCGCCCGCCCCCCAGCAATCCCACACCGATGTTTCAAAAAGGCGGTAGCGGACGGGAAACCCAGACTGTGATGAGCCCCCTCCCGGGCGAAAGCCTCCAACCGCCTCAGACGGACAGCCTCCAACAGGCCCAAAAGCCGCTCCAACTCAACCAGATCATCCGCCAGCCGATCCGGGCTCAAAACATCCACATCAGCAGCCAGCAGACCCTCGAAAACCGAACCGATAGACCTCAAATCTCCCACATGTCCCTCCCGAACATATGTTCGCTACCCTACGCGATGCCAGGGACAGAAACCAGACGCTTGCTCCAGATTTCTCAGATGAAATGGCCGGCGCCGCCCTCAGCCGTGACGCACCGGAGTGATGGCCTCGATCAGACGTTGGACGACATCACCCATCGTCACCTCTTCGGTCTCCAAGATGCGACGTGTCGTCAGCTCCACCTTTCCCTCGGCGACACCACGAGGGCCAACGGTCACTCGGTACGGGATCCCGATCAGCTCGGCATCTGCGAACTTGACGCCCGGACGCTCCTCACGATCGTCGAGCAGGACCTCGACGCCCGCATCTTCGAGCTCGTGATAGAGCTTCTCGGCGGCTGCCAGGGTTCCCTCGTCATCGGCGCGGACCACGGTGACCACTACCTCGTATGGGGCGACCGAGACCGGCCAAATGATCCCCTTGTCGTCGTGGCTGCTCTCCACCACGGCGGCCATGCCCCGCTCGACGCCGATTCCGTATGAGCCCATGAAGACCGGCCGGCTCGCACCGGACTCATCCTGTACGAACACCTCGAATGCCTCGGAGTATTTGGTGCCGATCTTGAAGATATGGCCTACCTCGATCCCCTTCCACAGCTCGAGCGATCCCCCACAGTTGGCACATGTCTCGCCGCTCCTCACCGCTCTCAGGTCGGCCCACTCGCCCACCTCGATGTCACGTCCCAGGATGACGCCCGAATAGTGCCAGTCATCCTCATTGGCCCCGGTGACCATGTTTTGCCTGCCCTCGAGTGCCAGGTCGGCGATGACCCGCAAACCTTCGACCCCGACGGCACCAAGACTTCCCGGCAGCGCACCGAGCAGCTGCTCGATCTCCTCCGGCGTGGCCGCTCTCAGATCCTCGCCAACCCCGGTGGCGTCGAGCAGCTTCTGCTCCTGGAGGTCGTGATCACCTCTGAGCAAGACCAGGATCGGCTCGCCCTCCAAGTAGTAGACCAACGTCTTGATCTGCCGATCCGGCGGGGCCAGGTCAGGATGGGCTTCGGCCAGGGCCTTGATCGTTCGCAAACCCGGAGTCGGAAAACGTTCGAGCTCGGACGACTCGCCGTCATCGACAGGGCTGAGGGCGGAGGTCGCCCGCTCCAGGTTGGCCCGGTAGTCACAATTCTCACAAGTGACGATCCAGTCCTCGCCCGCATCGCTGCGGACGACGAACTCCACCGACTCAGAGCCACCCATGGCACCGGACGACGCCTCGACATCGACAGCGCTCAAGCCGAGCCGACCAAAGATCTTCTTGTACGCCACGCGATGCTTCTCGAACCCGACATCGAGCCCGGCTCGGTCGATGTCGAGGGTGTAGGAGTCCTTCATGGTGAATTCACGAACCCGGAGTAGACCGGATTTCGGTCTTGGCTCGTCCCGGAACTTGGTGTGCATCTGATACCAGATCTGAGGAAGGTCGCGATAGGAGAAGAGCTCCAGGGCGGTCAATGCGAAGATCTCCTCCTCGGTCATGCCCAGGACCAACTCGGCGCCCTTGCGGTCCTCCAGCTTGAACAGGTTCTCCCCCATCAAGTCGTAACGACCGGACCGGCGCCAGATGTCAGCAGGGTGAAGCGTCGGTGGGACCATCTCTTGTCCGCCGATGGCATTCATCTCGTCGCGGATGATTGCGCCGACCTTGAGCCGGACCCTCTGACCCAAAGGGAGAATGGTGTAGGACCCGGCGGCCAGCTGCCGAATGAAGCCACCACGGACCAAGAGCTTGTGACTCACCGCCTCGGCATCGGCGGGCGGCTCGCGAAGAGTGGGTATGAAGGCTCGAGACCAGCGCATGGGCCCTTACTGTGGCAAAATCACTCGGTTTGGGCCACTTTGGCCACTTTTGCCCGACGATCCTTCGATCGGTTGGCATCTCCCTGGATCTGGATGAGCTCTTCTCTTGTCGCAGCGGCGATCTCGGCTGCGTTGGCCTCCGCATGTGCCAGCCGGCTCTCGACCCCTTCCTCGACCAGCTTGCGGGCCTCGTCGAGAAGGGCCTCGACCATCTCTGACTCCGGGACCACCCGAACTACCTGACCCTTGATGAACAGATGCCCACGCCCGCGCCCGGCGGCGATGCCGATGTCTGCCTCTCGCGCTTCCCCGGGGCCATTGACCACACAGCCCATCACGGCAACCTGGATCGGCAGGTTCTCCGCCTCCAGAGCCGCCTGAGCACGAGTGGCGACATCGATGACATCCACCTCGGCCCGCCCACAACTGGGGCAGGCGATCAGGTCGAGACCCTTCCGCTCTCGCAACCCGAGTGCCTCCAGAAGCTGGCGTCCAGCCTTGGCCTCCTCGACCGGGTCTGCGGTGAGCGAGAAGCGAATGGTGTCGCCTATACCTTCGTTGAGAAGGGTGGCAATCCCAGCCACGGATTTGATCAAACCGGCCGGGGGTGGTCCGGCCTCGGTCACACCGAGATGCAGGGGGTGATCGACCGTCTCGGAGAGGAGGCGGTACGACTCGATCATCGATCTCACGTTGGAGTGCTTCACCGAGATCTTGATGTCCTCGAAGTCCACCTCTTCGAGATATCGGATCTCGATCAACGCCGACTCCACGAGCGCCTCAGGCACCGGTCCGCCGTACTTCTCCAGGAGATCCTTGTCGAGAGAGCCGGCATTGACACCCACGCGAATCGGGACGCCACGATCCTTGGCCTCGCGTGCGACCGTCTTGATCTGATCCTCTTTCCGGATGTTGCCTGGATTGAGACGCAGCCCCTCGACACCCGCCTCCAACGCAGCCAGCGCAAGGCGATATTGATAATGGATGTCGGCGATGATCGGGACCGGCGAACGAGGAACGATCTCGGCCAGACCCTGGGCCGCCTCGACCTCGTTGCACGTGATGCGAACGATGTCGGCCCCGGCCCCGGCCAGGGCATAGACCTGGGAGAGAGTGCCGTCGACGTCGGCGGTCTTGGTCGTGGTCATCGACTGAACCGAGATCGGGGCATCGCCGCCCACGGCCACCTTGCCGACGTGAATCTGACGGGTGCTGCGTCGTTGGATCATCTCAAGACTCAACGGTAGACATCACGGCGCCCAATTCGCCCGACCGTGACTCGCTCAGCCGAGACTGATCGGGTTGACGATGTCGAGGATGATCGCCACGAAGCCGAGGAAGGCAAACAGACCGATCACAGCCGCAGCGACAGGTGCAAGTCGTCGCACATTCGCCTCCCGGCCCGTGACCTTCTCGTAGACGGCCACCGCGAAGTGCCCACCATCGAGTGGAAAGAGTGGAAGGAGATTGATGGTGGCGAGAATCACGTTGACGAAGGCAAGGACGCCGAAGAAGGCGGCGCTCGACTGGGTCTGACTGCCGATGTTCACGATCCCGATCGGGCTCACCGGCCTGATCTCCTGATCGATGTTCGTGTTGCCGGCAAACACGCCGACGTACTGGGCGAGGCTGGAGGGCTTGATCATGTCGCCGATGGCCTGGAACGTGAATCCGATTCCCTGCCAAACCTGACCCCCGGCCACTCCGATCGATCCGAATACACCGGGGCTCGTCGTCTCGATGACTGGCGACACACCGAGAAAGCCGGTGGTGCCGGAGCCAGTGGTGCTGTCGCGCTCGATGAGGTCCGCCTCTACGGTCAGCTCGACGCCATCGCGATCCACGATCACTTCCGTGGGGCCACCACCTGCCGCCGACAATGCATCGGGGACATCGTCCCAACTCGAAATCCGATGCCCGTCGATCGCCACCAGAACGTCGCCCTGCTGCAACCCCGCCGCCCGCGCCGGAGTGGGTAGCTCCTGATCACCTACCGTGACGGTGGATATCACCTCGTCCACGACCGGAAGAGGCCGGGAAACGCCGTTGGCAAGGATGATCCCGTAGAAGAGGACGAAAGCTATGAGGAAGTTCATCCCCACTCCAGCCAGCACCACGACGCTCTTCTCCCAGAACTTCTTCTCCCGGTAGGTCCTCCCCATGTCGGCCGGTGAGACTTCTTCGAGGGGATTCATCCCCACGATGCGCACGTACCCACCGAGGGGGATCCACTTGAACCCATACTCGGTCTCGCCACGCTGGGTGGACCAGATCTTGGGCCCAAACCCAAAGAAGAACTCGGTGGCTTTCATGCCCACGGCCTTGGCCGCGAGGAAGTGACCCGCCTCGTGGGCGGTCACGAAGAGGATGATCGCAGCCGCAGCGGCCAGGCCTCCGAGCATGCCAACACGCTAACCGTGGCGTCTGGCTAGCAGTAGGCCCCAGGGATGAGGGTTGCGGCCACGGAACGCGCCTCGCGATCGACTTCGAGGACATCGTCCACCCCCGCCAATTCACGCCAGGCGACTTTGTCGAGGGTGCGCTCGACCACGTCCGCGATCCCGAGGAACTCCAGCCTGCCCTGAAGAAATGCGGCCACGGCAACCTCGTCTGCCGCGTTGAGGACGGCGGGCGCCGATCCCCCCTTGCGACCGGCTTCGAAGGCGAGATCGATCGCTGGGAACACCGCTCGATCCGGTTCTTCGAACGTGAGGTCTCGCCCGGCCAACTGGAAGGGGCCCAAGCTCGACTCCATTCGACCTGGTGCTGTCAAGGCGTATTGGATCGGGATCCTCATGTCTGGATACCCGAAGTGGCCTTTCCAGGAACCGTCGATGAACTCGACGGCCGAGTGGAGAATCGATTGGGGGTGCACGACCACGTCGATTCTGTCGTAGCCGATGCCGAACAAATGATGAGCTTCGATGACTTCGAGGCCTTTGTTGAACAGAGTCGCCGAGTCGATGGAGATCCGGGGGCCCATATCCCACGTGGGGTGGGCCAACGCCTCTTCGGTGGTCACCTCGGCAAGGTCTTCCCGGGTCCGCCCGCGGAAAGGCCCGCCAGAAGCGGTGAGCACCAACCGTGCCACCTCGGACCGGTTCTCACCCGTCAGACACTGGTACAGCGCAGAGTGCTCGCTGTCCACCGGAATCAACTCTCCACCGTGTTCGTCCAGCGTCTTCAAGACCACCGGGCCACCCGCTACAAGGCTCTCCTTGTTCGCCAGGGCAAGCCGGTTGCCTGTCTCCAGGGCGGCCACCGTCGCCCTGAGCCCGGCCGCCCCCACGATTCCGTTGACGACGGTGCAGTTGGAGATGGAGGCCGCCTGGGTGACGGCCTCTGCGCCGAACTCCACGTGATTGCCCACCGAAGCGGCAAATGAACTTCGCTCTTCTCCCGAGCCTCCTGCAACAGCGACCAGGGCGTCGGGAAACTCGGTCGTCAACGCCGCCAACTCGCTCGAGGGCCGACGAGCGGCGACTGCCGCAATCTCCAGATCAAGAGCCCTGGCCACCTCGATGGCCTGACGGCCGATCGAGCCGGTCGCCCCGAGGACGACGACCTTCCGGTTCACAGCAGACCGAAGCCCCTGAAGAGAAAGTAGATGAACGGGGCGGCGAGCAAGAACCCGTCGATGCGGTCGAGCATGCCTCCATGACCGGGCAAGACCGATCCCATGTCCTTGACGAGCATCGATCGCTTGACCATCGATTCGACCGCATCTCCGATCGGGCTCACCAGACCGATCAGCCCTGCGGCTATGAGACCCTTGGCGATCCCGATCGACTCCCATGCCGGGAAAGTGGTCAGGATCGAAGCGACGACGAGACCGGCGATCAGCCCACCGACGAAGCCCTCCAACGTTTTCTGCGGTGAGATGAGAGGAGCCAATGGCCGTCGTCCGAACGCACGGCCTACGAAGTAGGCCCCGACGTCATTCGCGGCCACCAATAGGACGAGGAACAGGATGTCGGCCACCGGCCGCGGGCCGGCAGCGATCAGAATCGCAAACGAGAGAAGTCCGACCCAGACCATCCCGCCGATGGTCACCGAGACATCATCCAAGGGCTGCCGACGGGCCGAGACCGAGAGGAACAACACGGTTACCACGGCGAAACCGGCCGCCCAGCCCCCGATGGCAGCCACACCCGATATCTGGGCCCCCAACCCCATGAACAGGACACCGAGCAGACCGAACAATGCCAGCGGGCGATATCCGGCTCCCCTCACCGTGGCATAGAACTCGCCCACGGCGACCACCATGACCAGGATGACGAAGCCGGCGAACCACCAGCCGCCTAGCAACAGACTCCCCAAGAACATCCCGAAAATGACCAGGGCCGAGGCCACTCGCATCGCAAGGTCGCTCGTCGCCGCCTGTTCGCTCAACTCGACCTGCTCGTCGATCTCGGCGCGCACCCCTCCCGTCACGTCCTCGAATCCGACCAGACCGCTGTCCACACCGGGAACCGTTGCGGCGACGGCCTGCAGCTCCCACTCCTCGCCGGCAGCTCGAGTCACCTCTTCGGCCAGCCCCTGGTATTCCTGAGTGGTCGAGCCCACATATTGATCCGAGGAGTACTCGTCGAGGTTGGCCGGACTGAAGAGCTCTTCATCGCCCTCCTCGACAGCGGGGTCGTCGACTGCATCGGGGGCCGCCGATGCGGCGTCATCCTCTTCGATCGGCAGGGTGAACACCTCGGAGTCGTCGCTGCCCTCCTCGGCCTCCCACGGGCGATTGAAGCCCTTTTGTTCGTCGCGGTCCGGTTGTTCGTCCAAGCTCAAACCTCGAGAAGCTCGTCTTCCTTGTGCTCCGCCAGCTGATCGATCTTCTCGGTGAAGCGATCGGTCAGCTTCTGGAGCTCATCTTCGCCGCGACGGATATCATCGTCCGATATTTCCCCGTGAAGCTCTTCCATCTCCGACTTGGCATGACGCCGGATGTTGCGAACCGCGACCCTGCCCTCTTCAGCCATGTTCTTGACGACCTTTATCAAGTCCTTGCGTCGCTCTTCGGTGAGCGGCGGAAAGGCGATTCTGATGACATTGCCGTCATTGGAAGGGTTCAGACCGAGATCGGAGGCCTGCAGTGCCTTCTCGATATCGGACACCGTCGATCGGTCGTAGGGCTGGACCACCAGTAGCCGAGGCTCCGGAACCGATATCGATGCCAGTTGTTGGAGGGGTGTCGGTGATCCGTAGTACTCGACTGTGATCCTCTGGAGGAGCTGGGGATTGGCTCGACCCGTGCGTACGGTCGCAAACTCCGAGGCGACGTGGTCGATGGCCTGGTCCATCTTGTGCTCGGCATCACTCAAGAGGTCGTTGATCAATCTTGCCTCCTCGTCAGTGCACGACCGTGCCGATCTCCTCGCCTCTGATCGCCTTGACGATGTTTCCCGGGGCAATCATGTCGAAGACGACGATCGGAACGCCATGCTCCTTGCACATCGTAACGGCAGTGGTGTCCATGACCCTCAGTTCTCTCGAGATGAAGTCCATGTAGGAGAGCTCATCGTGCTTCAAGGCGTCCCGGTTGGTGGCCGGGTCGGCGTCGTAGATGCCGTCGACCTTGCTCGCCTTGAGAAGAGCGTCGGCACCCATCTCCACGGCACGGAGGGCAGCGGTGGTGTCGGTGGTGAAGAACGGGTTGCCGGTCCCGGCCGCAAAGATCACAACACGGCCCTTTTCGAGATGTCGGATCGCCCTCAACCTGATGTAAGGCTCGGCGAGCTCTTGCATCGTTATGGCGCTCTGGACCCTTGTGGGCACGCCTGCCTTCTCCAATGCGTCACGCAAGGCGAGTGCGTTGATGACGGTGGCCAACATCCCCATGTAGTCGGCGGAGGCGGGATCCATTCCCTTGGCGGCCTGCGAAACCCCACGGAAGATGTTTCCCCCTCCAACCACCACTGCGATCTCCACACCCGCCGCATGGGCTTCGGCGATCTCTTCAGCGACGCGAACGACCGTGAGAGGGTCGATTCCGTACCCGACCTCCGGATCGGCGAAGGCTTCGCCCGAGAGTTTCAGGACCACTCGCTGGAGCGGTGTTTCGGACATGTCGCCTCCTATTCGCCGATGGCGATACGTGCCATCTTCCGAACCGAGATGTTCTCACCCATCTTCGACGCCAACCCGCCCACCATGTCGCCGATGGTGCCATCGAACTTCTCGGCATTCACGAATTTCTGGTCGTAGAGGACGTTCTCGGCATACCAAGACTCGATCTTCCCGTCCACGATCTTCTCAACGACCTGCTCGGGTTTGCCTTCCGCCACGGCCTGTCGTGAGATGAGGTCTCGCTCCTTCTCCAACGCGTCTTCGTCCACTTCCTCCCGCGTGACCCACTCCGGCCGGCTCCAACTGACATGCATCGCGATGTCGTCGGCCATCTCCTTGAATTCCTCGCTCTTGGCCACGAAGTCCGTCTCACAGGCGAGCTGGATCAGGACACCCAGCACGGGGCGGTCGTTCTGGATGTGGACGTATGTGCCTATGACCCCCTCGCTCGCCTCCCGATCCGCTCGCTTGGCCACCTTGGACTGGCCGCGCTCCCTGAGCAGCTCAAAGGCCCGTTCGAGATCGCCATCGGCATCGGTGAGAGCCTTCTTGGCGTCCATCATCCCGACGCCCGCATCTTGCCGGAGCTTCTGGATGTCCTGGGCGGTGAAATCAGCCATCGGTCAAGACTCCTTGGGCTCCGCCTTGGCCATCTTGCCTCTTGCCAGCTCACGACCTTCGAGAGCGGCGTCCGCGAGGGCCCCGGCGATCAGGTCGGCGGCTCGAATGGCATCATCGTTCCCGGCGATGACATAGTCCACCTGGTCAGGATCGCAATTGGAGTCGACCAGGGCGATCACCGGCAAGCCGAGCCGGGTCGCCTCCTTGACGGCCGTCGCCTCGGTGTTGACATCGACGATGAACACCGCGTCGGGCACCTTCTGGAGGTCTGCGACACCCCCCAGGTTCTGCTCCAACTTGGCAAGCTCCCGACGGAGCTTGAGCCGCTCTTTCTTGGGTCGTGCGTTGATCTCGCCGCTTTGCTCGATCCTGCGCAGCTCTCTCATGTAGAAGATTCGCTTCTGGATCGTTGCGAAGTTGGTCAACATCCCGCCCAACCAGCGGTAGTTGACATATGGCATCTCGGCCCTCATCGCATTATCGGCGACCGCCGTCTGTGCCTGCTTCTTGGTGCCGACGAACAGGACGGTGCCCCCGTCGGCCGTCAGGTCCTTGACGTACTTGATCGCATCCTGGATCTGCTCGACCGTCTGACGAAGATCGATTATGTGTATGCCGTTGCGCTCCCCGTAGATGTAGGGGCGCATCTTTGGATTCCAGCGTCGGGTCTGATGGCCGAAATGGACGCCGGCCTCCAAGAGTTGCTTCATCGTGACTTCAGCCACAATGACTCCTTTCTGGTTGTTCCTCCGCCTGCCGGCTGAGCCCGTCTCCTCGAGGTGACGACCCTCTTTCGGAACGCGTCCGACCAGTGAGGGTTCAACAGGCGTGTGTGATGCGGCAAGTGTACGACGGGCCTGGCGTCTTGGGTAATCCCCGAATTATCCCCAGGAAGGCTCGCCGAGCCGGTTGCGTAGCGACATCATCGTCTTGGCGTGTATCTGACAGACCCGGGACTCGGTGACACCGAGCACGTCGCCGATCTCCGCCAGCGTCATCCCCTCGTAGTAATAGAGTGTCACCACCAGCCGCTCTCGCTGCGGAAGACGGTTGATGGCGTCGACAAGCCCATGTCTGGTCTCCTCGGCCTGGAACATGGCCTCGGGAGAGATCCCCCTCGGGTCGGCCAGCATGTCACCCACCGACGTCGACGAATCCGAGCCCACGAACTCATCAAGTGCGGCGATACCAGAACGTCCGATCTCGGCCAGCGCGCTCGCCAGGTCCTCGACATCCATCTCGAGCGCATCGGCGAGTTCTTGGTCGGTCGGAGCACGCTGCAGCGTGTGCTCGAGATCGGCGATCGCCGTCTCGATCTGCCGCGCCCGGGACCGGACCGAGCGGGGGACCCAGTCGAGTGCTCGGAGCTCGTCGAGGATGGCACCTTTGATGCGGTTGATGGCGTAGGTCTCGAACTTGAATCCGCGCTCGAGCTCGAACTTGTCGATGGCGTCGATGAGGCCGAACAGGCCGTAGCTGGCGAGATCGTTCTGGTCGACCGACCTGGGCAGGCCCGCTCCAACCCGGCCCGCCACGTATTTGACCAACGGCGAGTAGTGGAGGATCAGCCTCTCCCTCGCATCAGGGTCACCGGACGCCTTGAAGCGCGCCCAAAGCCCATCGACCTGATTGGCCTCAGGCTCTTGGGTGGCTTCTGTCATATGTCCCTCTCAGATGTTGGCGGGTCACGGCAGTGTAGATCTGAGTGGTCGCCAGATCGGTATGTCCGAGGAGATCTTGCACCGTTCGGAGGTCCGCCCCGCCCTCGAGCAGGTGAGTGGCGAAGCTGTGTCGAAGGGCATGGGGGAAGGTCGCGACGTGCTTTCGCACCACCCTCCTGATGCCGCGAACTCCGAGACGCCCGCCACGTACCCCCACCCAGAGAGCCTCACCGGCCTCGTCGGCGGCCAGGGCGGGACGCCCGTCGGAGAGATACCTGGCGATCGACTGGCGGGCCGGCCGGCCCACAGGCACCTGGCGCGTCTTTCGGCCCTTGCCGGTGACCGTGAGTATCTCGCCTTCCACATCGTCGATCGTCAATGACGCCAGCTCTGAGATGCGAAGACCCGTCGAGTAGAGCGTGTCGACCAGCGCCCGGTCCCTCAAACCACCGGGCGTGGAGGTATCGATGGCCTCGATGGCGTGGATCACGGTGCGGGTATTCAATGCATGTGGGAGCGGCCGATCGAGTTTGGGTCGGGCAACACCCTCGAATGGGTTGACCGAGGCGTCCCCCCTTCGTCCGGCATCGTTGTAGAAGCTCCGAACGGCAGAGGACTTTCGGGTCATGGACCGTTTGGAATATCCCTTCTCCGCCAGATAGGCGAGATACCGGCGTGCATGCGACCTCTCAACACTCGAGATGGAGTCGAGACCGGAGCGATCGCAGTAGTTGAAGAATTGTGCCAGGTCGCCCCGATAGGCATCGACGGTGTGGAGAGACAGGTCGCGCTGGACGCGCAGCCTGGTGAGAAAGTCTTCGGTCTCATCCATCGCCCATGGGGGCATGTCCGGGAGGTTCACGGGATTGATGCTATTGGAACCTCGGGGCTGAGCCCGGTCACCGGATCGGCACGACGCGATCACCCACCCGTCGCACCCGGCCATCTATTTCCAGACGGGTGATCCTCACCAGGGCCTCGGAGGTCTCGCAACCCCATCTCTCCACCAGCTCGTCGATAGTCTCGCCCATGCTCGGGATGGCCGTGTCAGCCCCATTCGGGGCGGGCATCGGAATGGGCCCGAGAATCAACTCGAGCTCAGCAATGAGGTCCTGGGCACCCAGGACGGGAAAGGCACCATCGCGAAGCAGCCTGTTGCATCCCACCGAAGCCGGCCGATCCACATCGCCAGGGACCACGAACACCGGCCTTCCCAACTCCGAGCCAAGACGGGCTGTGATGAGAGCCCCACCCCTCTCCCCTGCTTCAACTACCACCACGGCAGAGGCAATGGCGGCGATAAGGCGATTCCTCGCCGGAAATCGCCATCGATCGGGAGGGATCCCAGGTGGGTACTCGGAGAGAACGGCGCCCAGGCCACCCGCCAATGCCCGGTAGATGTCCGCGTTTTCCCGTGGATATATGACGTCGATCCCAGATCCGAGCACAGCCACCCCGGGCCCCGGCGACGCCATCGCACCGCGGTGGGCCGCGGCGTCGATACCTCGCGCCATCCCGCTCACGGTTATCCATCCTGCTCGTGCCAGTGCGAGACCGAACGCGTAAGCGAGATTGCGCCCATAGGTCGTGCACCGTCTCGTCCCGACGACGGCGATCGCCGGGGCGTGGAAGGTAGAACCCACGACGTAGAGGGGCGGTGGCTCTTCGAGGTCGAGAACGCCGCGGGGGTAGTCCGCCTCACCCGGCCCGATCAGGCGGTGGTCATTCGACACGCCACTCTCCGCGAAGAGCCAGCGCCTCGGCCACGTGCTCGTCGGTCACCAACTCATCACCTCGCAGGTCGCCGATGGTGCGAGCCACCTTCCGCACTCGGTCTGCGCCTCTCGCCGTGACCATTCCCGACTCGATCGCCGACCTGATGATCTGAGATACACCGGACCGCTCCAGTCGGCGCGAAGCCGGCAGATCACGATTCAGAGAGCCACGTTCACTTTGCGCCTCGCGTGCCCGTGCCACTCTCGTCGAGACGGTTTCACTGAGTTCGCCATCTGGCCCGTCGTATTCGGAGGCTTCGACCCTCGCCACTTCGACGATCAAGTCGAAGCGATCGAGGAGGGGCCCGGAGATCCTCGATCGATACCGAGCTCGAGCGGCGGGACGGCAATCGCAGGGGCGGCGATTGTCACCGTGATAGCCACAAGGGCACGGATTGGTGGCAGCCACCAGTTGGAAAGAGGCAGGAAAGTCCACGGACACACCCCGTCGAGCCACCGAGACCTTGCCCTCTTCGAGGGGTTGCCGAAGGGTGTCCAGATGACTCCTGGGAAACTCGGCCAGCTCGTCGAGAAAGAGGATCCCCCTGTGTGCTAGGGAAACCTCGCCGGGAACCGGGTTTCCCGATCCGCCGCCGATGAGGGCCGCCTTCGATGCGGTGTGATGCGGAGACCGAAAAGGTGGCATGGGATCGAGGCCTCGACGGCGACCGGTTGCCTCCCACACCATCGCCGTCTCGATAGCTTCATTGGGCGTCAAATCCGGGATGATGCCGACCATTCGTCGGGCGAGCATGGTCTTGCCCGCACCGGGTGGCCCGTGCAGCAACAGATGATGACCGCCCGCAGCGGCGATTTCCAAAGCGCGTCGTGCCAGCTTCTGACCTTTGATGTCGCTGAGGTCAAGCTGGTTGGACCGCACCGACCTCGCTCTGGCAACGGTCGGTGGCGTGCCGCTCACGTCCATTCGAACCAGCTCTATGGCCTGGGCGAGCGTGGCGACGCCGTAGACAACTGATCCCGGCACGGCCGCGGCATCGGCCGCGGCATCTTCTGCCACCAAGCACGGCAGACGTTGTCTTGCGCTCAGGACGCCCGCCGCCAACGCATGACTCCCCGACCGCACCGATCCATCGAGCGCTAGCTCACCAACGGCGATCAGGCCGTCCACATTCGGAAGGTCCCTGGTCGCGGACAGAATTCCCAGGGCGATAGGCAGGTCGTAGTCGGTTCCCCTTTTGGGAAGGTCGGCAGGGGCGAGATTCACCGTCACCGATCTGTTGGGGAATCGAATGCCCGACGACGCCACGGCGGCTCTGACCCGGTCCTTGGCCTCCTTCACCGCGGTGTCGGGCAGACCCGAGAGTCGAAACCGGTTCTCCTGACGCCCGACATGGGCCTCCACCCGAACGGGGAGTGGGTCGCCCCCGACCAGGGCAACGGAAGTGGCCGCTGCATACATGAGTCGAATGTATGGGCGGGGCCGGGCAAAAACCAGGGGCGCGTTTCCGTAGTATTCACCCACATGGGAGACCCGTTCTTGGACATCGCCATCGAGGAGGCTCTCGCCGGCCGTTCCGAAGGTGGAATACCCATCGGATCGGCATTGGTCATCGATGGGGCCATCGTCGGTCGTGGCCACAATCGACGGGTCCAAAAGGGCAGTGCCATCCTCCATGGGGAGATGGATGCCCTCGAGAATGCGGGACGTCTCACCGGAAGCGACTACCGGCGCTCGACCATCTTCACCACACTCTCACCGTGTCACATGTGCACGGGTGCCATCATCCTCTTTGGCATCCCAAAAGTGGTAGTTGGGGAGAATCGGACCTTCCTCGGCGCCGAGTACCTGTTGCACACCAATGACGTCGAGGTCGTGGTGCTCGACGACGAGAGATGTGTTCAGATGATGAGCGAGTTCATCTCGGGCTCTCCAGAGCTGTGGAATGAGGACATCGGCGTCTGAGCGGGCCTGCTATCTGCCCCGCCACTCGGGCTGCCGCTTTTCCATGAAGGAGACGACACCCTCCAACGCGTCCTCCGATCCGAGGGCTATCGACTGAGCATCGGTCTCCCACGACAACATCTCTGCGAGACCGGTCTGATCGGCCGCATTCAGCGTCTGTTTGACGAACATCTGGGCCAACGGCGCACCGGCGAGCATGCTCTCGGCCATCTCGGCTCCCCTCGTGCCCAACTCCTCGTGCTGCACCACCTCCACGACGAGACCGATTCGCAGTGCCTCCTCGGCCTCGACGATCCGACCGGTCAGGGCGAGCTCCTTGGCGCGTTGGGCACCCACGACCCTCGGCAAGAGCCACGAGCCACCGAAATCGAGGCTGAGACCTCGTCGCACGAAGATCTCGGCGAATCTGGCCCGCTCGGTGGCAATGACGACATCACAACCCAATGCGAGGTTCATGCCGGCCCCGACGGCGTAGCCGTCGACGGCGGCGATCGTCGGCTTGGTGATGCGATGAAGGGCCATCGCCGCCTCACTCACCAGTTTCATCCGCTCCCGGCGGGCTTCGACGGTCCGGAGACGATCGATGCGCGAGGGATCCACTTCCGCCCCCGAGCAAAAGTCTCCTCCGGCTCCCGTGACGATCAGGACGCGCATGGACGAGGCCTCGAATTCGAAGAATGCATCTCTCAGGTCTGCCCATCCGTCGAAAGGAATGGCATTCTTGACATCCGGCCTGTCGAGGGTGAGCCATCGAACCAGACCTCGATCCTCAATGTCGAGCCAACTCACGCGGACGACGGTAGACAACGACAGCACGGTTACCGTTGCAACATGGGCTTCAACCCGTTCCGCGAGAACGACCGTGACACCGCCGACATCGTGATCGTCGTCGTCGCATTCCTGGCAATCGGCCTGGTTCTGGCATGGGCGATCTTCTCGGGGTGACGGTCACGCCGATCCAGGCGTACGCCGCACGCAAAGAGTACTTGTGCCCGGGGTGCGAGCAGACGATCCCGATCGGGATGTTCCATCTCGTGGTCGTGCCCGATGATGCTCCTGATCTGCGACGGCACTGGCACCAGGGATGCTGGCACAAGGAGATGAGGCGAAAGTTTGGAGCGGATCAGGCGTCGCGTCGCTGAAGACCCCACCAGGTCAGGGCGAATCCCACGACCGACCACCCAACCATGATGGCGACAGCGTGCCACAACGAAAGACCGGCGCCAGGCACCAACTGACCGAACGATCCTTCAGTCGTTACCTGGAACAATGCGCCGCTGGCGGCCGACAACGAGACGTTCTCGTACGGCCCCCAGAGACCGAGCAGGGGATCCACGAAGTAGAGGGCGAGGGCAGCGCCAATCGCCGGTCCCACCGAACGAAGCATTGCAACGGCACCGAGACCGATCGCGGTCCAGGCCAGTTCGATCACCCCGATCTTCCAGATCACCGAGAGCCAGTCGAGGAGATCCGGGCCTCCGCTTCCCGGTGCGACGATCGCCACCACCCCCGCCCAGCCGGCCGTGCCGAGAGAGATCGCGATGAGCGAGGCGACGGTCAGCACTGCGAACCGGGCGCCTATCTGCTGCACACGACGGGCATCACGGGTGAGTGCGGTGGCCCATACGGTGGTGCCGAACTCGCTCCCCAGCATCACAACGGCCAGGATCAGCGGGAACCATGTCTGGCCGGCAACCTGCTGGGCGCCTATCAGATAGGCCTCCGGCTTGGAGATGACGGGGATCTGATCACCGGCGATTCCCGGTGCGATCTGAGGGAAGATGATCAGGAAGAAGGCGAGCAGGGCGACCAGGGCGGCCAGGATCAAGACCATGACCAGATAGAGCCGGCGACGGCTCAACTTGAGGTATTCGGCGTGGAGAAGGCTCATCGCTCGGCTTCACCGGTCATACCGAGAAAGACCGACTCGAGTGAGGACCGTGCCGGTGACACCTGTGACGGATAGATGCCGGCCTCCGCCAGCACCTTTACGATCTTGCTCCCGTCTACCTCGTCGACGAGAAGGTGGTCCTCTTCGCCACGGGCGTCGATTCCGGCAGCCCGCAAAGCGCTCAGCGCCGGCGGCGGGTCCGAAACGATCACCGTGGTGGAACCACCCGACAGCAGGCTCTCCAGCGGCCCCTGGCTGACGAGACGGCCACGATCGATGACCACGACATAGTCGGCCAATGCCTCGATGTCGGCCAGGTCATGACTGGACACGATCACCGTCCGGCCCTGGTCGGCCAGGTCGCGCAAGCGGGCGCGAAATGCCCTCTGCCCTGCCGGGTCGAGGCCATCGAGTGGCTCGTCGAGGAGCAGGAGATCCGGGTCGCCGAGCATGGCCGCCGCCAGGGCCAAACGCTGTCTCATGCCCTTCGAGTATTCGTCCACCTTCCGCCCCGCGTCGGGTGTGAGCGCCACGAATTCGAGGAGCTCGTCGATGCGATCGTGGCCAAACCCGAGCTGGTCCGCCGCCACCTGGAGGTTCACCCTCCCTGAGAGAGACTTGATCAGTCCGGGCTCCTCGATGATGGCTCCGCTCTTCTTGGTGATCGCCTGGAGCTCGCGAGGGACGCTGTGACCGAGGACCGTGATTGTGCCGTCCGTGATCCTGGTCAGCCCGAGGAGGGAACGAAAGGTCGTCGTCTTCCCGGCCCCATTTGGACCGAGGAACCCGGTGATCGCCGCCGAGGGAATCTCGAAGTCGAGGCCATCGAGGGCGACCTTGCTCTTGTACTTCTTGACCAGGCCCCTGACCTGAACGGCGACGTCACCCATTTCCATGTTCTATAACATTAGGAGGGACGCGAACAAGGCGTCAAACGGCATCGGGAACCCAGTGGAACAAGATGTGCGAGGGGTGAATGCCGATACCGACCATGTCGACCCGACCAGGCCCAAGGTGCCGGGCGAGACGTCTGACCTGCTCGCGCTTTTCGTATCCGATGGCATCGATCGGATCCCCCTCGGCGGTGATGGATCGAACCTCCACCACGACCGGCGCTCCCCCATCCGACATGAGAAGGTCGATCTCTCCCCGATCCACTTGGAGGTTGTGATCGACCAGAACCAGCCCGAGTTCGAGCAGCAGAAGAGCGGCCAGCTTCTCCCCCAACTCACCCGTGGCCCGTCGATCGGTCAGATCGAGAGCTCTTGCCTTTCCAGCTCCTCCACGTTCACGTCCCGAAAGGTCAGGACCTTGACGTGCTCCAGAAATCTGGCCGGGCGGAACATGTCCCAAACCCATGCGTCCCTCATCTCGACTTCGAAGAAGACTGATCCGTTCGCCTCGCGCACCTGCAGATCTACCTCGTTGGCGAGATAGAACCGACGCTCGGTCTCCACGACATAGCGAAACATCGGGAGCACGTCGTGGTACTCCTTGTAGATCTTGAGCTCTACTTCGGACTCGTAGCGCTCCAGGTCCTCTTCCATCTTCTCCTCTCAAGTGTGACGCCAGCCGATCTTATGCAGACGTCATCTGCTATCGACTACCAATCTCGGAGGACATTTTCTACAAACCGCCGAAATGCGAAGGTGGCCATATGGTCACGAATGCCCTACCCACCAGATCGTCCATCGGCACCGGCCCGAAGCGACGGCTGTCGAATGAAGCCGAACGGTTGTCGCCCATGACGAAGACCTCGTCGTCGGCAACCTTGACCGGTGGCTCGTCGTCCATGTGGACCTCGGGGAGATAGGGCTCATCCAGACGCTCACCATCGATGAAGACACTGTTGTCCTTCACCTCCACCGTCTCCCCCGGCAATCCGATCACCCTCTTGATTAGGTCGTCGCGTCCTCGTGTGCGAATCCCGACCGCCTCCAGGACCGACCGGATCACCGCCTCGGGGATCGATACGTCCTGCTCCGGCTCGCGGGGGTCCCTGAACACGACGATCTCACCGCGATGCGGCTCACCCCAGGTAAAGGCGAGTTTGTTGACCATGACACGATCGTTGACCTCGATGGTGGGAAGCATCGACTCGGACGGGATCCAGAAGGGCTGGATCAAAAATGTCTTTATGACCACCGCGATCACCAGGGCGGTGAGCAGAAGCCCTGGAAGCTCGGCCAGGAAGGAGCGACGGGGCCGACTCGCCGGCTCGGGCTCGGGCTCTTGGACGACCGGCTCCGGTGGTAACGGGTTCAGTCGCGCAACTCCTTGATCCGCGCCGACTTCCCGACCCGGTCACGCAGGTAATAGAGCTTGGAGCGGCGGACGTCACCGCGACGGCTCACCTCGATCTTGGCGATGATCGGGGCGTGTAGGGGGAAGACTCGTTCCACCCCGACTCCGAAGCTCAACTTGCGCACGGTGAACGAGGCTCGTGATCCCGAGCCGTTGCGGGCAATGACGACGCCCTCGTAGATCTGGACGCGCTCGCGCCCTCCCTCGACCACTCTCACATGGACCTTGACCGTGTCACCGGCACGAAAGTCTGGGATGTCGTCGCGGACATGCGCGCTCTCAACAAGGTGAAGATCGTTCATGGAGGGCTCCTAGAGCGGTCAGGAATAGGCTTGGTCGACCCGACCCGGCGCAGATTGTATCAGGATTCGGAATTCTCGCCATCCGGGGAGAGGTCGGGACGGCGAGCTCTCGTGCGGATTCGCCTCTGCTCTGCCCGCCAGTGCTCGATCTCCCCGTGGTTGCCGGAGAGTAGGACGTCGGGCACCGCCCAACCCCGAAATTCGGCAGGTCTCGTGTAGACAGGCTCTTCGAGTTGCCCGCCCCGAAATGACTCTGTCTCGGTCGAGAGGGGGTTGCCCACCACTCCGGGCAGAAGCCGGGCGATTCCCTCGATGACGAGGGCTGCCGCGACCTCACCCCCAGCCACGACGAAATCGCCCACCGACACCTCCTCGTCCACCAGATGCTCAGCAACCCTCTGATCCACGCCCTCGAACCTTCCACATATCAAGGTGATCTCTTTCAGTGCTGCCCAACGGTCGAGACGCGCCTGATCCAGCTTGGCCCCGGATGGGCTGAACAAGATGCGATGAGTGCCCGTCAGCGGTTCGAGCGCAGCAGCGAGGGGCTCGACCATCATCACCATTCCAGGGCCACCCCCAAACGGTGCGTCGTCCACCTGGCGGTGTCTCCCAATGCCGTGCTCTCGTAGATCTAGCAGGTCCACCTTCAAGGCCCCATCCTCGATCCCGCGGGCGACGATCGACGTGGAGAGCGGGCCTTCGAAGAAGCCAGGGAACATGGTGACGACGTGAATGTCCATGTGATGTTCCCGATTGTGCCACGGGCGAGTTCCGTGCATGCCATCATGCCCAACCCCCCTCCCGTGACCAGGGCCCTAACGAGATGAGCCGGCAAGAGACCCCCCATGAAATCCCCACCGGATCGATACCCGGCTTGGTGGTCGTGTCCAGTGGGCTGGTTCTCGCGGCACTACCCATATTCATGGTTGGCGGCCTCGCGGTGCAGATAAGGGGTGAGCTCGGTTTCAGCGAGGCGGCCCTCGGGGCTGCGGTGACCATCGCCTTTGCCCTTGGAGCGGTGACAGCACCACTCGGGGGGCGTATCGCAGACCGAATCGGGCCCCGTCACTCAGTTGTGATCGGGAGCGTGGCCAGTGCCGTCGCCATGATCGGTATCTCGATGTGGTCTCGGACGTGGCCCCAGCTCGTTGCATCCCTCGGGCTAGCCGGGCTGGCGATCGCCCTCTTCGACCCCGGTCTGGCGATCCTGGTCAGGCGGTCGATTCCGACCGACCGTCAGGGCTTTGCCTTTGGCCTCAAGGAAGCATCGGTACCGGCAGCGACACTCGTCGCCGGTCTGGCGGTGCCGGCCATCGCCCTCACGGTCGGATGGCGATGGGCTTTCGCCTTCGGCGCGATACCGGTCGCCGTCATCGCATTTGCCCTCCCCAGAGTCCGCCTCTCCCCTGTCGATCCAGGCCCGCCGGCCGAACGACGGAGGATCGACCGCTCGGTGAGGCCGGCCGTGCTCCTGGCGGCCACGGCAGCCGGGCTGGGGACCTTTGCCGCCAGCGGTGTCGGTGTGTTTCTGACGGAGAGCGCTGTGGCCATGGGCTCGTCGCCGGGCGCCGCAGGGCTGCTTCTCGCGACGGGAAGCATTGCCGGGATCGTCACGCGGCTCGCCACCGGTATGGCTGCGGATCGAAGGGGTGGCGAGCAACTTGGGGTGATTTCGGGGATGCTGGCCATCGGTGCGGCGACCATCGCACTGGGGGCAACAGGTGGGAGCGTACTCCTGGTCGTGGGCACGGTTGGGGCGTTCGCCGGCGCCTGGGGCTGGACCGGCATCTACTTCTTGTCGCTGGTGAGGGCCAGCCCTTCGACCCCGGGGGCGGTGGCAGGGCTGGGCAACGCCGGGCTCGGCGTGGGGAATGCACTTGGGCCGATCTTCTTCGGTCTCGCCGTACAATCGATCTCGTTTGGCGCGGCCTGGGCGGGCGCGGCCGTGGCGGCGGCGATCGGGGCGATCCTCATGAGGTATGCGCACAAACGCCTTCTGACGGCCCGCGCCGGATAGGCGCGGCGACCTGTCGCCGGTCAAAGGCAAAAGTCACATGGTTTCCAAAACGCCCGGGTAGGGCCGACGACGTCAGCCCAGACGCTCGACGATCATCGCCATGCCCTGGCCGCCACCCACACACATGGTCTCGAGACCGATCGTCCCGTCCAGCGCTCGAAGGTCGTTCAGAAGGGTCCCCATGATCCTGGCGCCGGTCATGCCAAAGGGATGTCCCAGCGCGATGGCACCGCCGTGAGGGTTCAGCTTGTCCATGTCGATGCCGAGTTGGTCCACCACCGCGAGCACCTGGGCCGCGAACGCCTCGTTGATCTCGATCACATCGACGTCCTCGAGCCTCATCCCCGCCTGGTCCAGAACTGCTCGAACCGCCCCAACCGGGCCCATGCCCATCAACTCGGGCTCCAAGCCGACAACCGACGAGGCAAGGATCTTGGCTATTGGCTGCAACCCCAGCTCATCGGCCTTGCCATCGGACATGACCAGCACGGCCGCCGATCCGTCGTTGAGCGGGCACGAGTTGCCGGCCGTGACCTGGCCATCCGGCACGAAGGCAGGTGGCAGCTCCGCCAGCCTTTCGAGGGTGGTGTTGGGCCGTGGCCCGTCATCAGCCGAGATCACGCGGCCGTCAGGCACCTCGATGGGTGTTATCTCCCGGTCGAAGAACCCATTCTTCTGTGACTCCACCGCCCGATCCTGGGACCGCTTGGCGAACTCATCCATCCGCCGTCGAGTGACCCCGAACTTCTTCGCCACGTTCTCCGCCGTGTTGCCCATCGGGATGTAGACACTGTCGATGAAGTCATCCCGAGCCGGATCGGTGAATCTCGGGTTCAGATCCTCACTGTCGAATGCCTTCCCATAGGTCCGCGAGACGGACTCCGAACCGGCAGCCACGTAGGTGTCCCCTTCGCCGGCCCCGATGGCATGGAAGGCCATCCTGATCGTCTGCAGGGACGAGGCACAAAAGCGGTTCACGGTGGTCGCGGCAACGGTCTCAGGCATGCCGGCGAGGAGAGCGGCCGGCCGGGCCAGGTTGTAGCCCTGCTCGTGGTGGGTCAGACCGCAGCCGACCATCACGTCCACCACTGACTCCCGACTCACCTCCGGCACCTTTCTCATGACCGCATCGATGGCGAAGGCCGCCAGGTCGTCGGCTCGAACGTCTACCAGGCTGCCCTTGTAGGCGCGACCGATCGGTGATCGTGCGGTGGCGACGATGACGGCGTTTGGCATGAGTATCTCCGAGCCTCAGAGTTTGATTGCCCGCTCAAATCTAACGGTTCTCGTACCCTTCGGCCGATGCGGACTTCCCTGCTCGTCGCGGTGGCACTGCTCGTCGCGGCATGTGGCTCCAGCCGTAGCGCGAGCGACACCGGCACTGTCCCGGCACAGACTTCGACCTCGATTCCAGTGACCACGATCGCTGCGGCTCCGGCGTGCGCCAGTGGTGAGGACTTCGTCGACCACGACCGTGTGGCCCGAGTCGACCAGCCGGCATCCGACACCACCAGTCTCGGGCTGATCACCTGGCAGCAGCAGGGTGACGGCTGTGAACGATTTGGCATCGAATTCGAAACCGCCGAGGGAGCTCCCGCCACCACTCCTCCGTCGATCACCGTGGACTTTCTCGACACGCGTCAGATCCTGCGAATCTGGGCAGATGTCGACACCACGGTGGTGACAGACCAGTTGGTCGAGACGGGTCTCGTGGATCGCCTCTACGTGGTCCGGGCCCTCAACGGCGGGCTGTTCGTCGACCTTCATCTCGACAGTCCCGCGCAAGTGAGGGCTCAGGTGTCGAATTCTCCCGCACGTCTCGTCGTCGAGATGCAAGCCGGCACCGAGCCCTTCGAAGGTTCGGCGGCGGTATCCGACCACACCGTGCTGACCGCCCCGAGCAACGGCTCCGAGCAAGACGGCAGTGTCGTAGTCGAGGGTTATGCACGAGCATTCGAAGCCAACGTGACGGTGATAGCGACCGTTGGTGATCAGATCGTTGCGGAAACGTCGACGACTGCGGCCGATTGGGCGGCCACCTGGGGAGAGTTCAGCACGAGAGTCGAGTTGCCTCCGGGCACCGTGGATCTCTTCGTTGGCGAACGGAGCCCACAGGACGGCCGGTTGGACGGTGTCACGCTCAGTCTGGTGGTTCGATGAGGCCGGGGATGACGGATAGTTCGACCTTCCGTCCCTCCAGGTCGACCACCGGCACCAACTCATCGACGAACGGGACCTCGAATCGGCCGTGCGGCGAAGCAACCACGAGACGATCCTGGGCGGGCCCAAAGACGACCTTCTCGACCCGGCCCAGCTCGGACCCGTCCTTGTCGAAGACTGCCAGCCCAATCAGATCGTCTGGCCAGAACTCGCCGTCGTCGAGCCGGCGACGCTGATCGACCAGGATGTCGAGACCACGGATCTGCTCAGCCGCCTCCCGATCGGTTATCTCGTCGAACGACACCTGAAAACCGCGATCGGCGTGTCGGATCTCTCGTACTGTGAGCCGTCTTTCACCGACCTGCACCACCGAGCCTATGTCGAAATGGACCAGATTCGCCTCGTCGACATAGAGCCCCATGAAGCCGGAGAGGCCATGGGGCCGGCCGAGGCGGGCGACGGCGAACGGCTCGGGATCAGTCGAGGAATTCGACGCCGGCAGTTATGCCCTCTTCTTCACCGGCCGCCCCTGCGGCGGCGCGTATCGCCTTCGCCACCCTCCCCCTGCGTCCGATCACGCGGCCCATGTCACCCTTGGCGGTCCGTACCTCCGCCACGACCTCATCAGGCCCCTGCTCGACCATCGTCACCGTGACCTCGTCCGGCTCCTCGACGATGCTCTTGACGACATAGTTGACGACTCGCTCGACGATTTCTCCCTTGGCCATGGTCATTCCTCCTCTGACGAAGCCGCTGGCACCTCTTCGCCTTCAGGCTCTTCGGCCTGGGCCGGCTCGGCCTTCGTCTCCTCGACGACCGCGACGGGTGCCTCATCGGGAACCTGGGATCCGACAACGTGTATCTGGCCGGTCCGAACCTTCATGGTGTCGAGCGCGCCCGAGATGTTGAGCAGCTTCTCGACGGCTTCGGTCGGCTGGGCGCCCTTCGCCAGCCAATCGGTGGCTCGATCGTTGTCGATCTCGACGAGAGATGGGTCCTGTCTCGGGTCATACCGGCCGATCTGCTCGATATAGCGCCCGTCGCGCGGTGCCCTACCGTCGACCACCACGACGCGGTATGAGGGCGACTTCTTCTTACCCATCCGCATCAATCTCATCTTCACGGCCATTGCTTCACCTCTTGGTTCGCTGCGCCGACAGGAGGCCCTGCAAGTCCGGGGCCCCTCTGCCTCCAGCCAGCGTCTTCATCATCTTTTGTGCTTCGGCGAATTGCTTGAGCAACCGGTTCACATCCTGTGGCCTGGTGCCAGAGCCGGACGCGATTCGGCGCTTTCGGCTTCCGCCGATGATCTTCGGGTTCCGGCGCTCTTCGGGGGTCATGGACTGAATGATCGCCTCGACCCGTCGCACGTCGCGGTCGTCGACATCGACGTCCCGCATCAGCGATCCGGAGCCGGGAAGCATAGCAAGGATGTCCTTCAGAGGCCCCATTCGCTTCATGCTCTGAAACTGGGTGAGGAAGTCCTCGAGTGTGAAATCTCCCTTCTGGAGCTTTCTCGCCGTCCTCTCGGCCTCCGCTTCATCGAATGTCGCTTCGGCCTTCTCTATCAAGGTCATGACGTCACCCATGCCCAATATCCGTGAGGCCATGCGATCGGGATGAAACACCTCGAGGTCGTCCAGCCGCTCTCCCACGCCGGCGAACTTCACCGGCGCCCCCGTCACCTCCCTGACCGATATGGCTGCGCCGCCGCGAGCATCACCGTCGAGCTTGGATAGGACGAGGCCGGTGAGCCCGATCTGATCCTGAAACCCCGTCGCAACGTTGACCGCGTCCTGTCCCGTCATCGCATCCACGACCAGAAGGACCTCGTCCGGCTCGACCGCCTTGCGGACCTCGGTCAGCTCACGCATCAGCTCTGCATCGATCTGAAGACGTCCAGCTGTGTCCACGATCACGACATCCCGCCCAGTCTTCACCGCTTCTCTCATGGCGGCCTTGACGAGTTTGACCGGCTTCGTCTTTCTGTCGACGAATACAGGGACGTCGATCCGTCGACCCAGGATCTCGAGCTGGTCGATCGCAGCCGGTCTCTGCAAATCGGCGGCCACCAGCATCACCTTCTTCCCTTGGGCTTTGAGAAGGCGAGCCAGTTTTGCCGCCGTGGTGGTCTTGCCCGAGCCCTGGAGCCCGACCATCAAGACGGCCGACGGAGGGCTGCCCTTGGCCAGAGGTATGGTCTCGGCGCCCAACGTCGCCACCAGCTCCTCGTGAACGATCTTGATGACCTGCTGACCCGGCGTGAGCGACTTGGAGACTTCCTCACCCACGGCCCTGGCCTTGACACGGGACAAGAAACCCTTGACAACGGAGACGTTGACGTCGGCCTCGAGCAACGCGAGACGGACCTCACGCAATGCCTGGTCGATGTCCTTCTCAGAGAGACGCCCCCGCCCCCTGAGCGAGGTGAAGACGTCCCCGAGTCGGTCCGTGAGGCTGTCGAACATTGTCTAGGAATCCCTGCCGGTGATTAAGACAACGGTAAACGGCCCTGTCTCACAACGCCGAGCCCATCACGTGGCGTTGATGTCCCTCCTGCGAAACCCGGTCAGGCCCACCACCATGAGACCCACTCCCACGGCCAGCAGGATGAGGAGCGGCAATGCCTCGACGTCCTCCGCCGGCAGCAAAGGCACGTGAGTGAATGGGGACAAATCCAGGGCCCATTGCGGCAGTTGCAGGATCTGACCCAGGAGCCCGAGCAGCAGGAAGGCAACCAGGAACCCCCAACTCGCCGCCACCAATCGGGGGGCAAAACCGTAGAGGACCACGACCACCCCCGTCACCACCCAAACCGCGGGCACTTGGACCATGGCGGACTCCACGACCCGCCACACCTGGCCACCGACGTCACCAACGCTCACCCCATAGGCGAGACCAGCTACCACTGCGGACACCACCAGCATCACCACCGGCCCGAGGACACCAAATGCGAGATGGCCGCCCGACCAGGTCATCCGGGTCACCGGCGTGGCAAGAACCGGTTCGGCGCGCAATCCGTCTTCTTCCTGTTTCTGACGAAGCACGGCGCGAATCGAATAGGCGGAGGCGACCAAGGCGACCACACCGACCACGATCGAGAAGAAGATGTCGGTGACCCCCTGCTCGCCGCCGAGCCGCTGGAAGACCTCGGCCATTTGAGGGTTCTCGTCGAATATGTCCGCGACGCTGTTCGCCACCGCGCCAACGACCAGCCCAATGGCTGCCAGGCCGACTGTCCAGGCGAGCAAGGCCCCCTTTTGCAACCGCCACGCAAGCGCAAACGCGTTGCGAAGACCGGATGCGCCCTCGGCCGGGCCGGGTCGGGGTGCGAACACCCCGGCGGCGATGTCACGGCGGTCCGACATCACGAAGGCAACACCGAATGTGACCAGGGCGGCCCCCAGCCATAGCAACAGCACCCACCACTCCTCGTCTGCGAAAGCTCGTATTCGCGTCATCCATCCGATCGGGGAAAGCCATGACAACCAACCGAGCCCACTTGCCTCGGCGCCATCCCCGGCGACCCGGAGCAGGAAGAAGAAGCCGACCGCCCCGATCCCCATGCCGCGCGCTGCGCCGGCGCCTTCGGTCAATTGGGCGGCAATCGCCCCGACACCGGCGAAGGCCGCTGCCACGCCTGCGAGGCCGAGACCGAAGGCAAAAGACCCGGCCATGGGCTGTCCGACACCGATCAATCCGGCCGCTGCCACCAGACCGACGAGTAGACCCGTTCCGATGGCGACTGTCAGGGCGGCCGCCAGCGGAGCCTGTCTCCCCACGACTGTCGATCCGAGGATTTCCCGCCGTCCGGCCTCCTCGTCTTCTCGAGTGTGACGGATGATCGTGGACACAGTCATGATCCCCGCCAACAGCGCAACGATCGTCCCCACGCGCCAGGCGGTAAGTGCCCCGATGCTCGATCCATGGACCGGGCCGAGGAGGGCAGTGATCGCCGGGCTCGCCGCAACCGAGGCCACCAGTTCCTCGCGGGATGCCTCGGTGCCGTAGAGCCCAATGAAGGCGTTGGCCACGCCCACCGGCACCAGGGCGAGGACGGCCACCCAGATCGCCAGGCGGAGGCGTTCGAGGCGAAGGATCAGCCGGACCAGGCTCCAGGTTCCGACCACCGTGCTCATGCGCCGACCTCTCCCTCCTCGTAATGCCGCATGAAGAGCTCCTCCAGAGTTGGGGGGTGACTCACGAGGCTGCGCACACCGAGCGGAGTCAGATGTTCCAGAGCGTCGCCGAGCCGGCTGGAGTCGACCTCGAAGTCGATGCGATGGTCGTGCAGGCGGAGATCGTGTATCCACGGGAGAGTCGAGATCGGCGAGGGGTCCTGGATCACTTCCGCAGAGATCGTGGTCCGGGTCAGGTGTCTCAGGTCGTTCAGCGTCCCGCTCTCGACGATCCGACCATTACGGACAATGCTGATCCGATCACAGAGAGCCTCCACCTCTGCCAGGATGTGACTGGCCAGAAGGACCGTCCGCCCGTGGTCGCGATCCTCTTCGATGCAGGCCCGGAACTGGGCCTCCATGAGCGGGTCGAGACCTGCGGTCGGCTCGTCGAGGATCAGAAGCTCGGCGTCGGAGGCGAGCGCCGCCACCAATGCCACCTTCTGGCGATTTCCCTTGGAGTAGGTCCGCCCCTTCTTCGTCGGGTCGAGATCGAAACGATCGATCAGGTCGGACCGTTTCCTGGGGTCCAGCCCACCCCTCATTCTCCCGAGGAGATCTATGACTTCCCCTCCTGTGAGGTTCGGCCAAAGGCTGACATCGCCGGGGACATAGGCCAGACGTCGGTGCAGCTCGGTTGCCTCGGTCCAAGGGTCACCGCCGAGCAAGGACACCGAGCCCGCGTCGAGACGCTGCAAGCCGAGAAGTATGCGGATCGTGGTGGTCTTGCCGGCCCCATTGGGGCCGAGAAAGCCGTGGACCTCTCCGGTGGCCACTTCGAGATCGAGCCCGTCGAGGGCGCGCGTACTCCCGAAGTCTTTGACCAACCTGGAGATCGAGATGGGGTTCGTCATCTGGCGATCCTAAGACGCGTCGGGCACAGTCCGTTGGGCAGGTCGTTTGGGCAAACGGTCGTCGAGTAGAACTCTATGGTTCCCGTCCATGATGGTCTCGGTGGACACAGTGTTCCTGTGGGTCACAGATCTCGAGTCCGCACTTGATTGGTTTCGACGTGTCGGTATCGACGCCGGCCCTCGCCATGGAACGTGGCAGGTGATGAAAGTAGATGGCGGGCCCACGTTTGCCCTTCATGAGGGGAGCCGACCCGAGGGCCCGCCCACCGCCGTCGTCGCTCTTCGCGTGGACGACCTGGACGCGGAGATGGCCCGGTTGGAGGGGGTTGGCATCAGACCGGTGGATGACATCACAGACACCGGCGTCAGTCGCTTCGCCACCTATCAAGACCCTGATCGAAACCAGATCCAGCTACTCGAGCGCCGCACTGACGTTTGATCAAACGGAGAACCAGCCGAGCTCCCTCAGTCGGTCCCCCGGAACCGAGCGAGGCTCGCGAACGGCGGTCGACAGGGGCACCAAGACTATGTCGTTGCCACGAAGGGCGACCATCGTCCCGTGATCACCGGCGAGAGCCGCATCGGCAGCCCGTATGCCGAGCCTCGTGGCGAGAACTCGATCGAAGGCAACCGGTGACCCGCCGCGTTGGAGATGCCCGAGGATCATGACTCTCGTCTCATACCCGGTCAGTCGCTCCAACTCGGAGGCTATCTCGATGGACACACCGCCAAGGCGCTCGAACCCATGAGAGTCCTTACCCGAAGTCACACGGGCGCCCTCGGGCCCGGGGGCGCCCTCGGCCACCACCACCACCGAGTATGCAATGCCGGATTCGTGTCTCAGGGTCAGGCGCCGAGCGATGTCCTCGAGGTCGTACTGCTGCTCGGGGACGAGGATCACCTCCGCCCCCCCGGCAAGACCCGAATTCACCGCGATCCAGCCTGACTGTCGACCCATGACCTCGACCACCATGATGCGGTTGTGCGCCTCGGCGGTGGTAGTGAGCCGGTCGATGGCGTCGGTGACGATCTGCACCGCTGTCTCGAACCCAAAGGAGACATCGGTGCCTTCGATGTCGTTGTCGATGGTCTTTGGAATCCCGACGACTGACAAGCCCTCTTCACCGAGGCGCCCCGCGGTTCGAAGCGACCCATCACCGCCGATGACAACCACGGTCTCGATGCCCGTCGCCGCAAGGGTGGGTGCGATGGAGGAGAAACCGTCGCCATGGACATACGGGTCCGCCCTGGAGGTGCCGAGAATCGTCCCACCCCTGCTCAGGATCCCGCGGACGTCATTTCTGCCCAATGGCTTGACCCGCCCTTCCATGAGGCCCGCCCAGCCGTTTGAGATCCCAGACACTTCCGCCCCTGCGGCCGCCGCGCGGGCGACCACGCCCCGGATCGCAGCATTCAGGCCTGGGCAGTCGCCGCCGGCCGTCATCACACCTATATGCGTCATGGGGGCCAGTGAAGCACGACACGACAATCGAAACTCACGAGGTGAACCTCCCGGCCGACATAGGGCCGGGAGAGTGCGTATGTTCAGAGGTGGCCGGCGGGAGTTCCGGCAGACACGCGACGGAGGTTTCGATGTATCCGAGCAGCTTCGACTATTTGGCACCGACGACGCTGGACGAGGCGCTCGCCACCCTCGCTGAGCGAGGCGACGAGGTGAAGGTGCTAGCCGGCGGCCAGAGCCTGATCCCCATGATGAAACTCCGGTTGGCGAACCCATCGACACTCATGGACATCAACAGGATTCCCGGTCTCGACGCCATCGGGTCTTCGAATGGGCATCTGACCTTTGGTGCCCTCGTCAGACACAATCACGTGGTCAAATCCGATCTGGTCAAGGACTCAAACCACACCGTTGCCGCCGCCGCCCCCTGGGTCGCCGACCCCATCGTCAGAAACCTGGGGACCGTCTGTGGCTCGCTCGCTCATCACGACCCCGAAGGCGATTGGGCTTCCGTCATGCTCGCCGTCGGAGCCGATGTCGTCCTGTCGAGCGCCCAAGGGGAGAGAGTGGTCCCCATCACCGAGTTCCTGGTCGACATGTTCTCCACTTCGTGCCGCCCAAACGAGATGGTCACCGAGGTGCGGGTCAACAAGCACACGGCATCTGGCGGTGGCGACTATCAGAAGTTGGAGAGGAAGATCGGCGACTATGCCACGGTTGGCGTCGCCACCTCACTCGAATTGGCAGACGACGGGTCGATCTCGGGCGCCGGAATCGCACTCACATCTGTCTTTCCCCACAATCTCAAGGTGACAGATGCAGAGACTGCTCTCGTAGGCAATCAGCCCAGCACGGAGTTGTTCGCCGACGCCGGCAGGATCGCCGCTGCGGCATGCGACCCCGCCTCCGATCACCGCGGCAGCGCCGACTACAAGCGCCACGTCGTAGGTGTCTTCGTCGAGAGGGGCCTGGCGAATTCGCTGGCAAAAGCACAGGGAGGTCGATCATGAAGGTCACCATCGAGCTGAACGGGGTCTCCACCAGCGCCGAGGCCGAGCCTCGGCAACTACTGGTCGACTTCATTCGCGGGACCCTTCAGATGACGGGGACCCATATCGGCTGCGACACCACGAGCTGTGGCGTTTGCACGGTCCTGCTCGACGGGACACCGGTCAAGTCCTGCACCGTGTTCGCGGTCCAAGCCGATGGCCGGAGTGTCACCACCGTGGAAGGTTTGAAGCAGAACGGCCAACTGTCGGCAATGCAGAAGGCCTTTCACGAGGAGCATGGCCTCCAGTGCGGCTTCTGCACTCCGGCGATGATGCTCGTAGGCACGGCCCTGCTGGAGGAGAACCCCGACCCGAGCGATGACGAGGTCAGATGGGCGATCTCGGGCAATCTCTGCCGTTGCACCGGGTACATGAACATAGTGAAGGCAATCCAGGCAGCGGCCGCCATGAAGAGCGAGGAAGTATCAGCATGACCACGACAGAACACGCCTTGAGGACCACACCTGAGGTAGGCGGGCTCGGTCACAGTCGGAAACGAGTCGAAGACGCCCGCTTCATCGAGGGTCGCGGGAACTATGTCGACGACATCGTCCTGCCCGGCATGCTCCACATGGCGATACACAGGAGCCCGTTGGCGCACGCGAAGGTCCTGTCGATCGACACCTCCGCCGCGGAGGCCGTCGAGGGAGTGGTGGCAGTGGTGACTGGTGAGCTGCTCGCCAACTACAACCTGGCGTGGATGCCAACGTTGTCCGGGGACACCCAGGCGGTCCTGGCCACGGACAAGGTCCGTTTCCAGGGCCAGGAGATCGCGGCGGTCATCGCAAACGACCGATACGTGGCTCAGGACGCCGCCGACAAGATCGTCGTCGAGTACGAGGATCTCGAGCCCATCATCAACCCGCAGCGCTCCCTCGAGAGTGATGCCCCTGTTATCCGCGACGACAAGGAAGGGCAAGAGTCGAATCTCGTTTATGAATGGGAGTCCGGCGACAAGGCGGCCACGGACGCGGTCTTCGAGGACGCCGATCACATCGTCACCCTCGACACCCACTATCCGAGGTCACACCCCTCGCCGCTGGAGACGTGCGGGATCGTGGCCGACGTCAACTCTGCCACCGGGCAAGCGACCCTCTACATGACGTCCCAAGCGCCCCATGCGCACCGGACGGTGTTCGCATTGGTCGCCGGACTTCCCGAGCAGAACATCCGGATCGTCTCCCCTGACATCGGCGGTGGGTTCGGGAACAAGGTCCCCGTCTATCCGGGGTACGTGGTGGCGACTGCTGCCTCCCTCGTCATCGGAAAGCCCGTGAAGTGGGTGGAGACCCGAACCGAGAACCTCATATCCACGGGGTTCGCCCGCGACTACTACATGCATGGCGAACTGGCCGTCAGCAACGAAGGCAGGATCCTCGGGTTGAGAGTGGAGATGCTCTCCGATCAGGGGGCGTTCTTCTCCGACGCACAGCCCACGAAGTTCAAGGCCGGTCTCTTCCACATCGTCACCGGCTCCTATGACTATCCCGTCGCACACGTCACCACCAAGGGCGCATACACCAACAAGGCCCCCGGCGGAGTGGCATATCGGTGCTCGTTCCGGGTGACCGAGGCGTCATATCTGATCGAGAGGCTTGTCCAGAACGCCGCTTATGAGTTGGGCATGGACCCGGCGGAGTTCCGAATCATGAACTTCATCAAGAAGGACCAGTTCCCCTATCTCTCCCCCACCGGCTTCGTATACGACTCCGGTGACTACGAGCCGGCACTCCGCAAGGCCATGGACATGGTCGGCTACGACGATATACAGAAGGAGAAGGAGGCCGCGCGAGCGGAAGGGCGACGGGTCGGCATCGGAATAGCCTCATTCACGGAGGTCGTCGGAGCCGGACACGGTGACGACTACGACATCCTCGGCCTGCGGATGTTCGATTCGGCCGAGTTGCGGGTCCATCCCACCGGGAAGGCGATCCTCAAGCTCGGCGTCCGCTCGCAGGGCCAGGGACATGAGACGACCTTCGCCCAGATCGTGGCCGAGGAGCTCGGGATCCCATCATCGGACATCAAGGTGGTCGAGGGCGACACGGACAACACCCCATACGGGCTCGGGACCTACGCATCGAGGAGCACGCCGGTGGCCGGCGCCGCAACCGCGGTCATCGCACGGCGGCTGAGGGACAAGGCCAGGACGATCGCCGCACACCTTCTGGAGGCGTCAGAGGACGATCTCGAGTGGGAGGTGGGCAAGTTCCATGTCAAGGGTGACCCCGACAGCTCGGTGACCATCCAGGACATCGCCTTCGCCGCGTACACCAACCTCCCCGAGGGCCTGGAGGCCGGTCTCGAGGGTGTCGATTACTACGACCCGCCGAACATGACCTACCCCTTCGGGTCATACATCGTGGTGGTCGACGTCGACCCCGGAACCGGGCAATGGAAGGTGCGAAGGATGGTGGCCGTCGACGATTGCGGAGTGAAGATCAATCCCATGATCGTCGAGGGTCAGATTCACGGTGGCCTCACCGAGGGCTTTGCAATGTCTTCGATGCAATACATCCACTTCGATGATGCCGGAAACTGCATCGGCTCCAACTTCATGGACTACCTCATTCCCACCGCCTGGGAGACACCCAGATACGAGCTTGGTGAGACGATCACACCCTCACCGCATCACCCAATAGGGGCGAAGGGCGTGGGCGAGTCCGCCACCGTCGGGTCACCCGCCGCCTATGTGAACGCCGTCATCGATGCGCTCACCGATCTGGGCGTGACGAACATCGACATGCCGGTCTCGGCAGACAAGGTGTGGGCGGCCATGGAAGAAGCCGGAAAGAGCTGATGAACCGCGAATTGCTGGAGCTGGCGGCCGACCTGAGTCGCCGGCACCAGCCGTTCCTCGTGGCGACGGTGGTCTGGGCCCGTGGCCCATCCTCGGGCAAGCGAGGGTCATCCGCCGTGATCCAAAGCGATGGCGCGGTCACCGGCTGGATAGGCGGGGCATGTGCCGAGCCAGTGGTGATACGAGAGGCACGTGAGGCCATGGCGGACGGCAAGTCCCGCCTCCTCTTCCTCGGCCCCCCCGGTGACGTCAACGAGCTGGATCGACCAGACGTCGTCTCGGTGCCAATCTCGTGCACCAGTGAAGGAGCCCTGGAGGTCTTCTTGGAACCGATGCTCCCCCAACCACATCTCGTCGCAGTGGGCCGCTCCCCCTCAGTGAGCACACTCAGCCAACTGGCCGGTGCGCTCGATTGGAGGGTGACCGTCGTGGACGACGGAGGCGATGCGACAGACTATCCCGATGCCGGCGAGGTCGTGACGACATTGTCTTTCTCCGACGATCTCGGGCCTTCGACGGCGATCGTGGTCGCAACACAAGGTCACTACGACGAGCCGGCCCTCGAAGCTGCCCTGGCCACCGAAGCCGGTTACATCGGCCTGGTCGCCTCGGCCAAGAGGGCGGAAACCGTGATCGGCTACCTGAAGGACCGCGGAATCCCCGATGAGCAGCTGGCGAGGATCACCGCACCGGCCGGTATCGATCTCGGTCACATCCAACACCGCGAGATAGGGATCTCAGTGCTCGCTCAGCTCGTGGCCATGCGCGCCAAAGGGGCCATCGCAGGGGGTGTCCCGATGCAGGAACCGTCTCATACGGCGATCGATCCCGTCTGCCACATGGAGGTCGACATCGCCAGTGCAAAATGGATCACCGAGCACGCCGGTGAGACGTACTACTTCTGTGCCCCGGGTTGCAAGACGGCATTCGAGAAAGACCCGGCTTCATATCTTGCCAGCGAGGCCACTTAGGCTTTGACACGTGATCCCTGACACAGTCGAGAACCTGTCCCAACGGCTCGATCAACTCGACTACTTCGCAGAAGAGAGCCTGGTCGTCGCTATCCACCTGGCGGTCCAGCTCGGACGCCCTCTGTTCCTGGAAGGTGAAGCGGGAGTGGGCAAGACGGAAGTGGCCAAGGTCCTCGCCGCCATGTCGGGGACGGACCTGATCAGGCTCCAATGCTACGAGGGGTTGGATGTCGGCCAGGCCCTCTATGAGTGGGATTACGCACGCCAGATGATGGCCATCAGGCTCCTCGAGGCGAGGGGGGAGGGTGCCACGGCTCGACCCCAGGACATCATGAGCCGCGACTACCTGATCGCCAGACCCCTGCTCCAGGCCCTCGAAGCGAGCCGTGATGGTGGGCGTCCGGTCCTCCTCATCGATGAGCTGGATCGGGCGGACGAGGAGTTCGAGGCGTTTCTACTCGAGCTTCTGTCAGACTTTCAGATCACCATTCCGGAGATCGGGACGATCAAGGCGGAGAGCCGCCCCATCGTGGTGCTGACCTCAAACCGGACACGTGAGATACACGACGCCCTGAAGAGACGCTGTGTATACCACTGGATCGACTATCCGGCGCCGGAGAGAGAGTCCGCGATCATCCAGCGCAAAGTCCCCGATCTCGAGCCCGAGCTCGCAGACGCTCTGAGCGAGGCGATGCGACGACTCCGGGACCTCGAGCTGTTCAAGCCACCAGGCGTGGCCGAGACCCTGGACTGGGCCGAGTCGCTCCGGCTGCTTCAGGCCGGCGAGCTCACGCCTCACACCATCGAGGCCACCCTCGGGGTCATCCTCAAGTACAAGGATGACATCGACATGGTGCGAACCTCGGGTGTCGACAGCCTGGTGGGATGAGCGCCCCGGGTCTCATCGACCAACTGAGCCAATTCTCGGCCGCGCTCCGATCGAGGGGCCTGGTCGTAACGGCCGATCAGACTGCCGACATGGCCCGCGCCCTGTCCATGATCGACCTCACCAGACGGTCGCAGGCGGAGTCCTCACTGATGTCTCTCACGGTCAGCGACCCCGGTCAGATCCCAATCTTCCAAGAGGAGTTCGCCCGTTTCTTCGATCAAGTCGGTAACTCGATGATCGTCTCACGGAACCCGGACAAGCCGGAGTCCCGTGGCGCAGCGGCCTACGCCCTTCGCGGGTCCGTCGGCACCTCCGAGATCGAGGTGAGCGAGCGAGCTGGCGCCTCGGCAGCGGAGCGGCTCTCCACACGCGATTTCGCCGAGCTCGACGACGACGACCTCGCTGAGGCTCGACGGCTCATCATGACCATGATGTGGCACCCGACCAACTACAAGACCCGACGCTGGTCCCAAGCTGCCGACGGGAAGAGACCCGACATGCGGCGCACGCTCCGCAACGCCGTCGGGCCGAATGGCGACATGATGGCGATGAGCTGGAAGGAACGTCGGCGACGTCAGCGCCCACTGATCATCATCGCCGACATCTCAGGCTCCATGGACAAGTACGCCGACCTGTTCTTGGTGTTCGCTCATGCCGCGCAGCGTCGTCTGCGACAGGTCGAGATCTTCACATTCTCCACCCACTTGAGCCGAGTCAGTGAGGAGATGCGGAGACGCGACACCAAGAGCGCCCTGGATCGAGTTGCCGCTCGGGTGACCGACTGGTCGGGAGGCACCCAGATCGGCGAGGCGCTGGCCGAGTGGAACAGGAGATGGAGCAGGCGCCTGGCACGCGGAGGACCGGTTGTGCTGATCCTCTCGGACGGATGGGACTGTGGCGACCCGCTGCTCCTCGCCCAGGAGATGTCCCGTCTGTCTCGATCGGTACACCAAGTGGTTTGGCTCAACCCGCTGGCGGCAAGAGCCACCTATCAGCCTCTGACCAAGGGAATGCAGGCCGTGCTTCCCCATATCGACCGTCTCCTCCCTGCAGCTAGCGTCAGCGACTTCGAAGGAGTGGTGCGCGTGTTGGACTCGATCGCAGGCACGAGATGAGACACCAAATCGAGATCCGCAACCGTTGGGTCGAAGAGGGCAAGAAGGTCGCGGTGGCCACCGTGATTCGCGTGCATGGGAGTGCACCACGCCCGGAAGGCTCGAAGTTCCTCGTCTCCGACGCGGGCGACATGGAAGGCTCGGTCAGCGGTGGATGCGTCGAAAACGATGTCTTCCTCCATGCTCAAGAGGTGATCGAGACCGGGGCCCCAAAGACGGTCACCTATGGGATCGCCGACGAGGACGCCTTCGAGGTGGGCATGGCCTGTGGCGGCACCATCGACGTATTCATCGAGCCGTGGTGACAGCACTCGAAGCGATCGAGTACATCCTGGGCCGGGAGGAATACGGCGTGGTGGTCACCTTTGTCGAGGGACCGAACCTCGGAGCCAAGGCGGTTCTGGACGCCACCGGCGAGGTCATCGCCGGCTCCATCCCGGAACAGATCGACGAACCGCTGACGCAGGACGCCATGACCTTGATGGAGCACGAGCAGCATCGCACTGTCGGGTACGAGGACCACCAGGTGTTCATCGAGACTCTGGCGCCACCTCAACAGCTGGTGATATTCGGTGCCGTGCACATAGCCCAATCGCTGGCATCGTTCGGCTCCATGATGGGCTATCGGGTGACCGTCGTGGACTCCCGCCCTGCATTCGCCACCGCCGATCGATTCCCAAGCGCTGACGTCCTCATCGGCTGGCCCGGAGATCTGATCGATCAGATCCCGATGGATCGACGGACTTGGCTGGTAATCCTCTCCCACGAGAAGCGATTCGAGGACCCGGTGTTGGAGGCAGCCCTGAGCAGCCCGGCCCGCTACATCGGGACCATGGGCAGTAGACGCACCCAAGATCTCCGTGAAGAGAGGCTCAGAGCCATGGGGTTCTCCGATGAGGCAATCGCGCGCATCCATGGCCCGGTCGGATTGGACATCGGCGCTGAGAGCCCACAAGAGGTTGCGGTCTCGATCCTGGCCGAGATGACACTGGTCAGATACGGCCATGGAACGGGTATGTCCCTTCACGGCGTCGAGGGACGGGTGCACAAGCAACGACACGAAGAGAGCTAGCTCCGGGCCGGATACCCTGTCCTTGTGACCGAGAACAGGGACGAGTTGCTCAGGGCCGACATCAGGCGTTTGGGCAATCAGTTGGGTGACGCATTGGTCCGGCAACACGGACCTGACCTCCTGGACCTCGTCGAGCAGGTCAGGGCCTTGGGCAAGTCATCTCGTCGAGGTGGCAGCTCCGAGGCTGCCGACGAGTTGGACCTGCTTCTCGCAGCCCTCCCGATCCAGCATGTGATCCCCGTGGTCCGGGCCTTCACCACCTATTTCTATCTGGCCAACGTCGCCGAGCAGGTACACCGCATCGATCAACTGAGCATCGACGATCTCGGGCTGGTTGCGACCGTGGACCGGATCATCGAAGCGGATGTCGACCCTCGAGTCGTAGCCTCGGTCGTGGCACAACTAGAGATGCGTCCCGTCTTCACTGCTCACCCCACCGAGGCGGCGCGACGGTCGGTCCTGAGCAAGACAGTCGCCCTCGCCGGTCTCATCGAGAAGCGGATCGACGTCGTAGACAAGGCTGCCGCCGATCGAATCGACCGACGAACCGCTGAGCTCATCGACCAGATCTGGCAGACCGACGAGCTCCGCCTCCAACGCCCGACTCCGGTCGAAGAGGCCCGATCAGCCCTCTATTACCTGATCCAGATCGCCACGGATGTGATGCCTGACCTCGGTGATCTCCTGGCCACGCAGTTGGCGCGTCTCGGTCCCTCACTCGACAAGGCTCCGATCCGCTTCGGCACGTGGGTGGGCGGCGATCGCGACGGCAATCCCGAGGTGACACCCAAGGTGACGTTGGAGACGCTGGCACTCCAGCACGACCGGGGGCTGCGTCATCTCATCGCGCTGGTCGCCGAGTTGTCGGAAGAGCTCTCGATGTCGGAGAATCTCGCCCCCATCAGCGCCGAGCTGACCGAGTCTCTCGAGAGAGATCGTGAGCTGTTGCCCGACGTCTGGTTGCGCGAGCACGTTCGCACCGCCTCCGAGCCGTATCGCCTCAAGTGCTCCTACATCCACGCTCGGCTCATCAACACCAATGCGCGGATTCAACAGGGCCTGCCCCATGTGGATGGCCATGACTATCTCCGCCCGGACGAGGCAATCGCAGAGCTGGACCTGATGGCCTCCTCCCTTAGTCAATCTCGTGGCCGTCTGATCGCGGCTGGAGCCGTTGCCCGGGTCCGGAGAGCCATTCAGGCGTTTGGATTCCAGATGGCGATCCTCGACGTCAGGGAGCATGCCGCCAAGCATCGACGGGCCCTCACCGAGCTCTATTCGCTGGTCGGCACCGACTATGCGTCCATGGGGGGAAACCAGCGGATGACGGTCCTGTCCGGGGAGTTGAGCTCCGCCCGCCCCTTGAGCGGCCCGACCACGACATTGAGCCATGAGTCCGACACCACCCTTCGCACGTTCCAGGCAATCCGGGAGGCCCAGACCCGATATGGTGAGGAGGCAATCGAGAGCTATGTCATCTCGATGACTGAGAGCGCCTCCGACGTGCTGGAGGTGGCGATCCTCGCCCGGGAGGCCGGTCTGATCGATCTGGGGCGAGACATCGCGAGGATCGGCTTCGTGCCACTCGTCGAGACCATCGACGACTTAAAGAACGCCGGCCGCCTCTTGGAGGACCTCTTCTTCAACCAGCAGTACCGGCAAATTCTCAGACTCCGCGGAGACACCCAGGAGGTCATGCTCGGCTACTCCGACTCGAACAAGGTGGGAGGGATCACCACCAGCCAGTGGGAGATATACAAGGCACAGCGGGTCATGCGAAACGTCGCAGAGGAGCACGGCATCCATCTCCGTCTCTTCCATGGCCGTGGCGGGACGATCGGTCGCGGTGGAGGTCCAACCCACGCAGCCATCCTCGCTCAACCGTACGGAACGGTGGACGGGGATCTGAAGGTCACGGAGCAGGGGGAGGTCATCTCGGAGAAATATGGTCATCCCGGCATAGCCGCCCGCAATCTCGAGCTCGCTCTAGCGTCTGTGCTCGAGTCGTCCCTCCTGCACCGTAAGTCGCGTCAGTCGAAGGAGGTCCTCGATCGATGGACCGAGGCCATGGATTGCCTGTCCGCCGAGGCGCACGCCGCCTATCTGCAACTGTCCCGGAACCCCGGCCTGGTCCCGTACTTCCTGTCCTCGACTCCGGTGGAGGAGTTGGGGCACCTCAACCTCGGGTCACGACCGTCTCGACGACCGGGTGGCGTCGGCGGAGTCGACGATCTCAGGGCGATCCCCTGGGTGTTCGGGTGGACCCAAACCCGCCAGATCGTTCCCGGATGGTTCGGGGTCGGCTCGGGTCTGCGCGGGGCGAGGAAGGCCGGATATGCCGATGTCCTGCGCGAGATGGCCAGGGATTGGTCGTTCTTCCAGACCTTCCTGTCAAACGTCGAGATGACCTTGGCGAAGACCGATCTCGACATCGCGTCGCGCTATGTCGAGGCGCTGGTGGAGCCGGAACATCGGAGTCTTCTCGAGCTGCTCCGAGCAGAGGTCGAATTGACCACCGAGGAGGTTCTCGGGGTGAGGGGTCGTGACGTACCCCTCACGGACCTCCCATTGCTCCAGCGGACCCTGGCCGTCAGGGACATCTACCTCGACCCCATCAACTATCTCCAGATCTCATTGCTCTCACGCAGCCGCCACGGTGAGTCCGGCAATGACCTGACACGAGCGCTCCTTCTGACGATGAACGGAATCGCCGCCGGGATGAGAAACACGGGCTGACCACCCAGGCCGCGAAGTCTCTCAGCGAATTCTCAGGTTGCTCTGTGCTCGATCACAGACGCCCGAGCAAGCATCGATCATGCTCCGGGAGTGTCTCACAGCACCTGACCGTCAGGGAGGGTCGGACATGAATCCTCAACATGTCGGCCCGCTGCGCCCGCGTCGCTCACCCGTCGACGGATTCGACCTGGGCTGGTTCCTGCTCCTGAACGCGGTCCTCATCGGGGCCATGTGGATTCGTCACGGCAACCTCGAGACTCTCGACGTGCCGGGCGGAGCGCTGAGTGCCGCCGGGGACATCACGGCTCTGTACGGGACCGCTGCCATCCTCGTGCTCCTGGTGCTGGTGGCTCGTGTCCCCTGGATAGAGCGTCGATATGGGATGGACCGCCTGAATCTGTGGCATCGCTGGACCGGATTCGCTGCGACGCTCCTGCTTTTGGGCCATGCCATCCTGACGACGCTGGGCTATGCAGCTGGTCTCGAGGGCGGCGCCTGGGCCCAACTCCTGGATTTCGTCAATGGCCACCAATGGATGCTCTCGGCGATCCTCGGGCTCTTGTTGCTGGTGGCGATCGCCCTGACCTCCCTCAAATTCGCACGACGGCGGCTGAGCTATGAGACGTGGTGGTTCATCCATGTATACGCATATCTGGCCGTTGCCCTCTCGTTCATGCATCAGATCGTGGCCGGGGTGGACTTCGTCGACGATCCGTGGGCGCGCTGGTACTGGATCGCCCTCTATGCCGTCACAGGTGCGTTCCTCCTCGGCTTCAGATGGATCACTCCGATTTGGCGTATGCAGTACCACGGTCTTCGCCTCTCCGAGGTGCGAAGGGAGGCCCCAAGCGTATTGACCATCGTCTTGAGCGGGCGCTACCTCTCACGTCTCAGGGTGGAGGCGGGCCAGTTCTTCATCCTCAGGTTCCTACGCGGCGACTCGTGGTGGAAGGCACATCCCTTCTCCCTATCCGCAAAGCCCGACGGCCACACTCTTCGATTCACCGTCAAGCAAGTCGGTGACGACACATTGGCGATGGAACGGCTGCCCATAGGCACCCGGGTGATGGCCGAAGGCCCATACGGGACTTTCACTACCGCTCTTGCCGCCAAGCGCAAGATCCTCCTGATCGGAGGGGGAATCGGGATCAGCCCTATTCGGTCAATGTATGAAGACCTCGAACGTCAACCGGGCGAAGTGGATCTGCTCTACAGGACGAGGACGAGGGCCGACGCTGCCCTACTCGCGGAGCTACGAGAGATTCAACGACGACGCGGGTACGGGTTCGAAGTCTCGTTCTCTGCTACGGCTGGGACCAACTCGAAGGACGACCCGCTCCGGACCGAGGCCCTCCTTGCCCGATACCCGGACATCTCCCAACGTGACGTCTTCGTGTGCGGCCCACCGTCACTCCTCGCCTCCGCTCAGAGAGGGCTGCGTTCGGCCGGCGTGTCGAGTGACCAGATACATCTCGAACGATTCAGCTATTGAGGCCACCCATGAAACGCGCCATCACCACCATCGGAACCACGATCGCCGCTCTGGCGCTGCTGGTCCAGTTCGAGACCAAGGACCCCCTCGCCGCCGCCGTCACGACTCTGGTGTCTACGACGCAAGTGGAAGCGAGCGCCGAGCCGTCGACAACCACATCTTCGACTTCCTCAACGACGACATCGACGTCATCGACCACCTCCACCAGTTCGACAACCACCACCACCGCCCCCACTACGACGACTACCACCGCCACCCAGAGCGTGGACATCAAGGGCCCCGCAATCCCGACCCGATGGGGCACGGTTCAGGTGGAGGTAGTCGTCCAAGACGGCCGGCTGGCCGATGTCATCGGCGTACAGCTGCCAAACGAACGCCAGTACTCGGCATACGTGAGCAGCGTGGCCGGGCCGTGGCTGCGCGACGAGGCCCTCGCCGCCCAGAGCGCCGATATCCAGAACATCAGCGGCGCCACCTATACGTCCCAGGGATACGCCCGCAGTCTCCAGAGTGCACTCGACACGGCAGGCCTGTGAGCCTCTTGATGACCTCCCGACGGGTGGAGCACCACATGGGGACCGTCGTCTCGATCACCACGAGGGGCGTAGTAGACCCCGGGATCATCGACCAGGCGTTTGCCGAGGTGGCGCGTATCGAGAGGTCGTTCTCCACCTTCCTCGAAGACAGCGACATCTCCCGCATCCAAAGAGGAGAGTTGCCCATCGAGCGGTCACCGATCGAGGTCCGGGAGGTCCTCGCCGCCTGTGAGAGCCTGGCGGAGGGCACCGGCGGACGATTTCAGCACCATCCCGACGGGCGAGGGCTGGACCCATCCGCATACGTGAAAGGTTGGGCCGGGGACATCGTCGGGAAGACCCTGGTGGGCGGCGGATGTCGTGAGTATTCGATCAACATGGGTGGAGACGTCCTTTCGGCAGGTGGGACCCAGCATCAGCCGTGGACCATCGGAATCCAACATCCAACCGAACCTGATTCGGTCGCCGCCGTCCTGCCGGTCGAGACTGCAGCAGTCGCCACTTCGGGGAGCTATGAGCGGGGCGATCACATTCGCGGCGCCGATGGGAGCCTCCGCTCCGTGACGGTCATCGGCCCGGAGTTGGCAATCGCCGATGCACTTTCCACTGCGATGTTCTCGGGTGGGATTGGCGACCTCAGGTGGATGGGTGGCTATCCGGGATACGAGGCCCTGTTCATCACTCGGGATCGTGTCCACTGGTCGGAGGGGCTCGAGAGGCTGCTCGCCGGCCCCATCCAAGTGGGTTGAATCGCCGGCTGCCCGCCTGCCACCGAGCTCGAATAACCTTCGGCCATGGCCCTAACTCTCCTCGATCACCCTCTGGCAGCAGATCTGCTGACCATCCTGCGTGACAAACGCACCGAACCGCCCCTGTTTCGTCAGACCGCAGAGCGTCTCGGGTACCTTCTGGTCGCCGAAGCGCTGTCCGACATGCGGACCACCGAAGCCGGGATCGAGACGCCGCTCGAGGCCACGGTAGGGACACAGCTGCGACGCCCGGTGGTGGCCGTGGCCGTGCTTCGCGCCGGTCTCGGCCTCCTCCAGTCGGTTCTGACCCTCGTTCCGGATGCCGCAATCGGTTTCGCCGGCGTCCAACGCAACGAGGAAACCGCCGAGCCCATCGAGTACTACACGAAGTTCCCCGAGATGGCTTCGGCTCGTGTGCTCATCCTCGAGCCCATGCTGGCTACCGGCGGTTCCCTGTCCTGGGCGGTCGACAAAGTCAAGGAGAAGGGCGCCAGCGACGTCACGGCGGTTTGCGTGGTCACCGCTCCGCCAGGGGTCGAGCGCATGGAGGCGGATCACCCTGACGTCCGTATCGTCGCCGCCTCCCTCGACCGCGAGCTCAACGAGCATTTCTACATCGCACCCGGGCTGGGAGACATGGGCGACAGGCTCTTCGGGACGGTGTGACCGACTTCGAAGAGGCGGTGATCGAGGTCATCCTGTCCCTAGGCACCGGTGAGGTGGTCACCTACGGCGAGGTAGCGGCACAGGCCGGGTTTCCGGGAGCGGCACGCGGTGTCGGGTCGATCCTGAGGAACACGGATGTCGAGCTTCCTTGGTGGCGTGTCGTCGGCGCCGGCGGTTGGCTCAGGGCACCCGAACCTGCTCGCCAGGCCGCGCTTCTGGAGGCAGAAGGCGTGATCGTGGCCGCGCACCGCGTTGTCGGGTGAGGAACCGCTGGGCGGATTCGACCGTCCAACACACATGACCAAAACCGAACCACGTCTGGGACGAGTCGCAATCACAGTCATCGCTGTGCTGGGGCTGACATTGGCGGCATGCGGGGGAACCCCCCAGAACATCACACTCAACACCTCGGGGGAATCGAACATGGGCATTTCGGTATCGGGAACGGGGCAGGTGGAGGGAACTCCCGACACGGTGGAGGTGGACCTCGGCGTCTCGGTTCTCGCCGACTCCGTCGATCAGGCGACTACCTCCGCTGCCGAAAAGGCCGACGCACTGATCCAGGCCCTGACCACCAAGGGTGTGGCAGAGGAGGACATCACGACGACCAATTACTCCATCTACCCCGAATACGACTACTCGGGCAATAGGGAGAGACTGGTCGGATATCGGGTCAACAACTCGGTGGTCGCAAAGATCAGAAACGTCGAGGAGACGGGTGCCGTGCTCGATGAAGTGACCGCCGCCGCCGGGGATGAGGTCACGGTCAACGGGCTGCGTTTCAGCATCGAGGACAACGGCGAGATGCTGGCATCTGCGCGCGAGGCAGCGTGGAACGACGCAAAAGCCAAAGCCGAGCAGCTGGCTGACCTGTCCGGACAGCATCTCGGGCCGGCAGTGTCGATCAACGAAAGCGTCTCGACACCCCCGACGCCCATCCCATATGCCAGCGATGCCGGCGGGGCCGAGAGCGCCCGGACACCGATCGAGCCCGGGACATCCACCGTCACGATCACATTGCAGGTCGAGTTCTCGCTGGAGAGCTGATCCGGAGTCACTGCGTGGCGAACCCGATAGGCACCAGCAGTGGCACTTTGGATTTGGCCAATCTGGCCACGAAACTGGGGTGATGCGGCACTTCCTCAACACATCTGACTGGACCAGACTGGAATTGCAATCCATGGTGGACCAGGGCCGCAGGTTCAAGGAGTCTCGCCACGGGGACCAACTCAGGAACAAGACCATCGCCTTGCTCTTCCTGAACAACTCTCTACGCACTCGCACCTCGTTCGACGTCGCGTCATGGGAGCTGGGTGGGCACGCCGTTGTCCTCTCGCCATCGGGTGGCATGTGGCCACTCGAGTTCGAAGATGGGGCGGTCATGCTCGGGGAGGCCGAGGAGCACGTCAAGGAAGCGGCCAAAGTCTTGTCCCGGTACTGCGACCTCATCGGGATAAGGGCCTTTCCCAAGTTCCAGGATTGGGAAGAGGACCGTAAAGACAAGATCCTTCAAGCTTTCTCCCGCCATTCGGATGTCCCTGTCATCAACATGGAGACCATCACCCATCCCTGTCAGGAGCTGGCTCACATCATGGCCCTCCAGGAGCGATTGGGCCCCCTCGACGGCAAACGCTATTTGCTCACCTGGAGCTATCACCCGAAACCGCTGAACACCGCCGTGGCAAACTCGGCCCTCATGGCTGCAGCGAAGTTCGGGATGGATGTGACACTGCTCTGCCCGAGCGAGGAATACGTCCTCGACGAGCGGTTTCTCGACATCGCCAGACGGGACGCCGAGGCAAACGGGCAGAGGGTGACGGTGACCCACGACGTCCAGTCAGCCTACGAAGGGGCCGACGTGGTCTATGCGAAGAGTTGGGGCGCCCTTCCCTACTTTGGCCGATGGGACGACGAGAAGCCTGTGCGCGACGCCTACCGCCATTTCGTCGTGGACCAGGAGAAGATGGCCCTGACCAACCAGGCCCTGGTGAGTCACTGCTTGCCGATGAGGCGAAACGTCATCATGACCGATGCGGTGTTCGACAGCGCCTCATGTGTCGCCTACGAAGAAGCGGAGAACCGGCTGCACGTGCAAAAGGCGATCATGACCACATTGACCGACCAGTCACCATGACCCCGAACCGCGACGTCCGACAGACGATCGTCCAGTTGCTGTCGAACATGAGCGACGGGAAGGAGATCCGTTCGTACCTCCAGCGCTTCTCCGAGGTCGACCGAGCCCGGTTCGCCGTCATCAAGGTCGGCGGAGCCATACTCGACGATCACCTGGCGGAGACGGGAGCGGCCCTTGCCTTCCTCCACACCGTCGGTCTGACCCCGATAGTGCTCCATGGGGGTGGACAACAACTCGATCGCACCCTCGAGGATCGTCGCATCCAGGCCGAGAAGATCGACGGTCTCCGCGTAACCAGCCGGGAGACCCTCGACGCCGCCCGTGACACCTTCATCGAGCAGAACATCCGGCTGGTGGAAGCAGTTCGCTCCCAGGGTGTGGCGGCTCACAGCCTGACCGCGGGCGCCTTCGAGGCGGACTACGTGGATGAGGAGAAATATGGCCTCGTCGGCGAGCCGACCGGCGTCCACCTCGCCTTGATCAGATCGATCGTCGACTCGGGGGCAATGCCAATCCTCACCTGTCTTGGTGTCGCCCCCGGTGGGCAGCTGGTCAACATGAACGCGGACTCGGCGACCAGGGCCCTGGTGCATGCGGTCCAGCCGATGAAGATCATCTTCCTCACCGACGCCGGCGGCCTCCTGGGTGAAGATGGCCGGGCGATCGACACCATCAACCTCGCTTCCGACTACGACCATCTCATGGGCCAGCCCTGGGTCCATTCGGGGATGAGGCTCAAGCTGGGTGAGATCAAGCGTCTCCTCGACGACAGCCCACTTTCGACATCGGTCTCGATCACGACGCCATCCGGATTGGTGAAGGAGCTGTTCACTCACGGCGGTTCGGGAACGCTGGTCAGGCGGGGCGAGTTGATCGACCGGTTCGACGACAAGAGCGCCGTCGACAAGGGTCAGGTCGAGAAGCTCGTCGAGGAGGCCTTTGGCCGCCCCCTCCGCGAGACCTGGTGGGACGAGCTCGACTTCCGGTCCGCCTTCCTCTCCGAGAGTCGCCGAGCAGGTGCGATTGTCGCCACGCTCGATCGGTTTGCCTACCTGGACAAGTTCGCCATCCTCGAAGACGCACGTGGGGAAGGCCTGGCACGAACGGTTTGGTCCCACCTCATCGATGCCTACCCCGAGCTGATGTGGCGGTCACGTACCGACAACGGCTTCAACTCTTTCTACGCGGAGGAGTCCGATGGTTCGGTCAAACGCGGTCCTTGGACAATCTTCTGGCGCGGCCCCATCGATTTCCACGACATCGCGGCTCGGGTCGAAATCATTGCCTCACTTCCGGAATCGTTCGGTGCAGGCTCCGATGGTTGAGACCCACACCGTCGGGATCGTCGGCGCCCGCGGCTACACGGGTGCGGAGATCCTCCGTCACATTGCAGGTCACCCAGGTCTCGAGCTTGCTTTCGCCGGATCGAGAGAGCTGGACGGATCGCCCGTTCCGGGGATCGACAACTTCCGATTCGAGTCGATAGGCCCCGGCCAGTTGTCCGAACACCCCGTCGACCTGTTGTTCCTCGCCCTCCCCGACGGGTCCGGCGATCCATATGTCGAAAGGATCAGCCCGGATACCGTGATCGTTGACATCTCGGCCGACCACCGATTCGACGACGACTGGGCCTATGGGCTTCCCGAGCTGTTCCGTGAGAAGATCAAAGGCGCCAGACGCGTCGCCAACCCGGGCTGTTATGCGACCGCTGCGCAGCTGAGCCTGGCTCCGCTGCTGGATCTCATCGACGGTGTCCCGGCGGTGTTCGGGGTTTCGGGCTATTCGGGGGCCGGCTCGACTCCGAGCCCCCGGAACGACCCGGCGCTCCTCGCCGACAACCTCGTTCCTTACAAGCTCGTCGGCCACAATCACGAACGAGAGGCGACCCGGCATCTCGGCACGACCGTCCGATTCATGCCACACGTCCATCCTGCTTTCAGGGGCCTGATCGTCACGTGCCACGTGCCGCTATCCCGACATGTCGACTCCGAGCAGCTTCTCGATCTCTTCCGCGCACGCTACGAAGCCGAGCCGCTCATAGAGATCCAACAGGATCCACCACAGCTACGAGACGGCATCGGTCGATCAGGCGTGATCATCGGGGGGATTGCGACCTCGGAGGATGGGCGTAACGCCGTGGTCGTGGCGGCAGAGGACAATCTCCTGAAAGGCGCAGCGGTACAGGCGATGCAGAACGCAAATCTGGCGCTCGGCCTCCCTGAATTCTCCGGGATTCTCCGGGGCAGCTGAATAGTTTGTCCGACATGGCGTTCACCACGGTCGAGCTGATTGGCATCAAGCGTGATGGTGGTGCACTACCGAAAGAGGCAATCAACTGGCTGATCGCCTCTTACACCAAGGGGGATGTGCCCGACTATCAGATGGCGGCCATGGCGATGGCCATCCTGCTCAATGGCCTCGATCCAGAAGAGCTCGCCACCTGGACCGAGGCAATGCTCAATTCCGGCGACGTATACGACTTCTCAGATCTCCCGGCCGCCAAGGTCGACAAGCACTCCACCGGTGGTGTGGGTGACAAGATCTCGATCCCCTTGGCTCCTCTGGTCGCCGCCTGTGGTGTCGTCGTCCCCATGCTCTCAGGGCGCGGGCTCGCCCACACCGGAGGAACCCTGGACAAGCTGGAATCGATACCAGGATTCACCACGGGCTTCTCACCACAACGTTTTCGTTCCATTCTCGTCGAGCACGGGCTCGTGCTCGCCGGCGCTTCCGAGACGTTGGTGCCCGCCGATCGCAAGCTGTACGCGCTACGTGACGCAACCGGGACCGTTCCCTCGATTCCCCTCATTTCGTCGTCGATCATGTCCAAGAAGCTCGCCGAGGGTCTCGATGGGCTCCTACTCGACGTCAAGACCGGCTCCGGAGCCTCCATGAAGACTCTCGAGAGTGCCGCGAGCTCGCCGCACTGATGGTGGAAGTAGGCACCAGGCATGGAGTCGATACCGTCGCATTCATCACATCCATGGACCAGCCACTTGGCAACGAGGTGGGAAATGCCAATGAGATCAGGGAGTCCATCGATGTGCTGAGGGGCGAAGGTCCCGAAGACGTCAAGGAGCTGACTCTCTCCTTCGGAGAGGTGATGCTCGAGCTCGCCGGCATCGATGGCGGCCGGGAGCGCCTCCAGAAAGCAATCGACAGCGGGGAAGCCCTCCAAAAGATGATCGATGTGACCGTCGCCCAGGGCGGTGATCCCGCCGTTATCGAAGACACGTCACTTCTTGCCGTCGCACCAGAGGAAGCCGTGCTGGAGGCACCGCACGACGGCTATGTCACCACCTGTGACGCGTTGACCGTGGGGATCGCAGCAACTCTCCTCGGTGCAGGGCGCACGAGACAGGAGGACCTCATCGACCCCGGGGTCGGGATCACGATCCATGCCAAGGTCGGGCATGAGGTCTCCGCGGGAGATCCACTGGCCACAGTTCGCTACTCGGAAGAGGAACGCTGGGTTTCACAGAGGGAGCGCTTGGCTTCGGCATGGGAGATCGGTGAGGATCGGCCGGTTCCACAACCACTCATCCTGGAGAAGGTGACCCGGGAATCGGTCGACCTCTAGGCCGTTACCATCGCCTGGCTTTCTCACATAGAAGGAGTTTGCGCAATGAAGGTCATCGTCTGCGTCAAGCAGATCCCCGACCCCGCGACCCCATATCACCTCGAGCCGGACACCAACTGGCTGATCCGACCCGAGGAGCAGATCCTCGACGACACCGATCGCTACGGGGTGGAGATGGGCTTACAGCTCGCTCAGGCGGACGACGGGACCGTGACTCTTGTAAGCATGGGCCCGGCAGGAAACGGCCAGGGAATTCGCCAAGCCCTGGCCATGGGAGCTGACAAGGCGATCGTGATCGAAGACGACTCGTTGAGGGGCTCGAATGCACTGACTACGGCCAGGGTCCTCGCGGCGGCGATCGAGAAGGAGGGCTTCGACCTGGTGATCGCCGGCACCGAGTCGACCGACGGCTATTCCGGGGTCGTTCCCCAAATGATCGCAGAGCTCCTCTCGGTTCCTGCGCTCACCTATGCCACCAAGGTGGAGACCTCGGACGGCAGTGTCAGCATCCATCGTCAAACGGCGGCGGGCTATGACGTGGTCACGGCAGGCCTTCCCGCCGTGATCACCGTCACGGCCGGAGTGGTAGAGCCGCGTTATCCGACGTTCAAAGGGATCATGGACGCCAAGAAGAAGGAGGTCGAGACACTCAGCATGGGTGACCTGTCGGTGGATCCGGGGCCTGAGCAAACCGTCACGTCCATCGTCGACGCCCCGGAGAGAGCGGGAGGTCGCAAGATCGAGGACGAAGGCGAGGCTCACCTCGCCATCATCGGCCTTCTCGAAGACAGGAAGGTGATCTGAGTGGCCGTCATCTGGGTGTTCGTCGAACAAGATGGCGACCAGCCGACCACCCTCGGCCTCGAGTTGGTCGGCAAGGCTCGAGAGATGGGCGATGCGACCGCGATCCTGCTCGGTGCCGGCTCTGAGGAAGTCTTCGACACACTCGGGGATCACGGAGCCGCCAAGGTCCTCCACGTCGATCCGGGGGACGCACTGCCCGCAGCAGCCGTTGCCGCCGTCTTGGCCGATCGGGCCGTCGCCGACTCACCCGACCTGATCCTCCTCGGCCAGGCCTACAACGATCGGGACATCGCCGGGCGTCTCGCCGTCCGTCTCGGAGTTGGTGTCCTGGCCAACGCCAATGACGTCAGCCTCACATCGGACGGGGTGGTCACCACTCACGAGATCCTGGGTGGCAGCCAGATCGCCACCGCTGGGGCGACTGTCGGCCCTTTCATCGTCCTGGCGCGACCCAAGTCGTTCCCGGCGGAGCCGGTCGGCGGCCCGAGGCCACAGGTCGAGAAGCTCGAAATGCCCGACACGGCAGGCAAGGCTCGGATAGCCGAGCGGCACGTTGAGGAACGCGAAGGGCCCCAACTCGGTGACGCCGCGATCGTGGTCAGTGGCGGACGGGGCCTGGGATCACCCGAGGCCTACGACATGATCGAGAAACTCGGCAAGCTGTTGGGAGCGGCGACCGGGGCGACCCGCGCCATCGTCGATGCCGGCTGGGTGCCGTACGCCAAGCAGGTGGGTCAGACCGGCAAGACGGTGAAGCCAGACGTTTACATCGCCTGTGGTGTCTCGGGTGCCATGCAGCACTTGGTGGGCATGAAGGACTCGAAGACGATCATCGCTGTGAACAAGGATCCGGACGCGCCGATCTTCTCGGTAGCGGATCTAGGTGTCGTCGGTGACGTGCACCAGGTTCTTCCCAAATTGATCGAGGCATTGGAGAGTCGTTGACATAACCTCGAGGTGTGAGGTCGTTGCTTTGCATCCTGAGCGTCACCCTGACTCTCGTCGCCTGCACCGGCGAGACGGCCGATGACGGATTCCGGTCGACTGCGCCGACCTTTCCCCCGTCGTTCCAAACGACCACCACACTACGAGAGCCAACCGGGCCACTCCATGGCGTCCTTCCGGATGGCACCGTCTTCGACCTGAATCTCGGTGTCAACCCGCCCGAGCCAGTGGGAGCGATATTTGCCGTGCTGTTCGCCGACACCGACAGGGGATCTTCCATGCTGCTTGGAGCGGCGGGACCCGAGCGCTTGGTCACGGATGGTCCGGCCAAACCGTATTGGCAAGGTGAATCCGTCTTCTACCTTCCGGCAGCAGGCTGGCTCTTCCGCTTCTACGTCACATCCGAGGCCAAGACGGTCCTCGGCCCCGACTACATGGCCGAAATCGAGGAGTCGATCAAGCCCGCCGGATATCTGGGGTATCCGGTTCTGAGGGTCTCGGAGCCGTTCCGCTGGTCGGGAGATGACGAGACGACCAGCCACACCCAGGTGCTGTACTACTCGTTCGTCGTGCGGAGCGGCTGTGGGGACTTGGCGGTGGAGTGCAGTGGCGCCCACCCCGTGCAGTTCATCCCCATCCCCCGCATCGATCGGGACATGATCCCGTGGTCTGGCCAAACCGGCCTGATCGAGGCCTACGCTCCCCCACTCGACGACGTCAGGAGCATGCTCGACTCTGCCGCCGTTCCCCGCTGATCAAAGTCCCTTTACCCAGGTTCCCGAACATGACAGAAATGGTCGCTCTCCAGGGCGACATCACCACCGCGCAGGTCGACGCGATCGTCAATGCAGCCAACAGCTCACTGATGGGCGGCGGCGGTGTCGACGGGGCGATTCATCGCGCCGGTGGGCCCGAGATCTTGGCCGAATGCCGTCTCATCGTCCAGCAAGATGGCCCGCTCGATACCGGGAAGGCGGTCATCACAACAGCCGGAATGCTCCCCGCAAGACATGTGATCCACACGGTTGGCCCCATCTGGGGCGCTCTCGACGAGAGCGAGGCAGTGGCTCTGCTCGGTTCCTGTTATACGACCAGTCTCGATGTGGCGCGGGACAACAACTGCCATTCGATCGCCTTCCCCAACATCTCGACCGGCGTGTATCGATTTCCCCTCCGTCCAGCCGCCACAACGGCGATCGGGGCCGTCCGTCGCTGGGCTCAGGCGAATCTTGGCGCGCTCGAGAGGGTCGAGTTCGTCTGTCATGCAAAAGAGAACCTCGAGCTCTACCGGGAGTTGCTGACCACGTGAGTCTCAGGTGTCGAGCCGTCCGCCCACCACCGTGAGACTGTCGAGCACGATCATCTCATCCGCTTCGGGTGAGCAGAAGTCGACATAGCCACCCCAGAAGCCATCGCGCCCTCCCGGGATGAGGTCGATTGCGATGGCCCCACCTTGCGCTTTGATCTGAGTGCCACCGTGCAGGACCACATCTTCCGGCCCCACCATCACCGATCCGTCCGAGGCTGGCCTGGTGTATCCCACCGGGAAGACCACCAGCCTCTCCTGGTCCCCTAGATCGACGAACCAACATCCGTTCGAGTTCAGGATCAGAGTTCCCCCCAACTCGGTCACGGTGTGTGGGTAGGTCTCCTCGGGGCGCTGCACCGGGAGCCGGTCTCCACCAAGGTTCGAAGATGTCGTCGACGTGGTTCCGGCCAAAGAGCAGGCAACCAGAATCGTGGCCATCACCCCAAGTGTCTGCAGGCGGAATGCATAGGCCTTCACCGTCTCACTTCCTATCGTTGGTGCAGCCTCGTATTTGGACGCTCCAGATGCCTATCCGGGTCCCTCAAGTGGCGAGGTTTGTGACGAACTCATCGATGACATCGACGAGCTCGGGCCAGGACGGCTCGAGCATGGGCTCGTGACCGGCACCGGGGAGAACGACCACGTTGGTCCCGAGAGCGGCGGCGGTCGTCTCCCACTCGACCACATCGAAGAACCCGTCCGCGTCTCCTCCTACGACCAGGGTCGGGACCGAGATGCGGCCAACATCGGGGCGTTTGAGCAACAGATCGAGAAAGGCGCGATAGGAGGCGTCTTCCAATCGCTCGACGTATCGCGCAACTTCAGACCGAGGGAACGTGGATGCGAAGAGGAACTCGTGAGCCAGCTCCGGTGTGGCAACGAGCGGACCTACGTTGAGCGTGGCGTTGATCCGTGCGAACACCCCCGGGTGACGGCGTGCGGCCTTGAGCGTCGCCTTCCATGCACCCCTCTGGGGAACGGTTGAAACCAGGATCCCGGCTTGGGCCGGATGTCCACCGGCCAGATAGTGCTGTGTGGTGAAGCCTCCCATCGAGTGCCCGATCACCACAGGTGCATCATCGAGTGTTGCGGCAACTGCTGCGACGTCGGCCACATAACCGTCTATCGAGGACCCCCTTATCCGGCCCTCGCTTCCACCGTGGCCACGAAGACTCACCGCGTAACTGTCGTAACCCCGATCGGCCATCGCCTGGAGAAGGTGCTCATCCCAGCACCAGGCGGCCTGCCAGAAACCGTGAACGAACAGGAGTGGGGGCCGGCTCGAGGCCTGCTTCGGATGACGTTCGAGAACCTCGAGACTCATGTCCGGACTCTATGACCGCTGCCTACTCCATCGGTGTCGAATGGAGGCACCGCACAGGATGTCCAGGCGCCATCGTTCTCGCTGGATGACATGACGGCCGCGACGAACATGACTCCCACGGTGCCGTCGACAGCATTGGGAAATTCCAAGGCCATCGAATCCGGGTCAGCCCCCACCCGCCTCGCCGCGATGGCTTCGGCCGCATCTGAATACAGGTTGGCAAACGCTTCGTGAAAGCCCTCAGGATGGCCGGACACGATCCGGCTGGCCCGTCTCGACAGAGGCAACGTGCCCGGGCCGTTGGGAGTTCGCTTCTCTGCAGGCCCCTCCAACGGCTTGAACATGAGCACCGTCGGTTTCTCCTGTTCCCACTCCACCGTCCCTTTGGTTCCCGATACACGTATTCGGAGACAGTTCTCCACGCCAGCCGCCGCCTGGGTGACCCAAAAGGTGCCACGGGCGCCGTTGTCGAATCGAAGGTGTGCGCCGGCGTAGTCATCGACCAGCCTTTGGGGGACGATCGACCCGACATGAGCAGAGACCTCGGTTACCTCCAGGTCGGTGATGAACCTCACGAGGTTGTGAGCATGGGTGCCGATGTCACCCATGACCAGTGAAGGGCCGCCACGAACCGGGTCGTATCGCCAGGGCAGGCCCCCACTCCCGTCGGGGTCGTCCTCCCTCGCCTTGCCACCCTGGACATACTCCACTTGCACCAGTCGGATCTCACCGAGTTGACCGGCCTCGACCATTCCCTTGGCCTGGCGAACCATGGGATAGCCGGTGTAGTTGTGTGTCAGGCAGAAGACCAGCCCTGAGTCTCGAACGTGTGCCAGCAAGTCGAGTGCCTCCTCGACAGTGTTGGTCATCGGCTTGTCGCATACGACGTCGAATCCGAGCTCGAGGGCTCGCACGGCGTAGACATGGTGGGTGTCGTTCGGCGTCATGATGGCGACCACCTCAACCCCGTCATCTCTCCGGGCCTCCTTCTCGAGGAGGTCGAAGCCATCTCCATACGCTCGATCCGCCAAGATCCCCAAAGCGACGCCTGCGGAGCGCCCCCGGGTGGGATCGGACGAGAGAGCACTGGCCACCAGCTCATATCGCCCGTCGATACGTGCCGCGGCCCGATGCATCTCCCCGATGAAGCTTCCCGGACCGCCGCCGATGACAGCCAGACGCAACGGTCGCCCCAAGATCTCGATTACAGGATTCGAGCCCATGTGCCTCCGTCTATCCCCGAGAACCTAGCGACAGTGAGTCGGGGCCCATCCGACCCACACCGGGTAGTCGGTCGGTAGTGTCGACTGAGGTCCATGATGCGTTCATTACCTCTCACGGTCCTGCTCATGGTGTCGATACTCTCGATCCCCTTGGCGGCATCTGGCACGACAGCCCCTGGCGGCACGTTCATCGACGACAACGGGAACACGCACGAGGCCGGCATCGAAGCGATCGCCGAGGCCGGTATCACCCTCGGCTGCAATCCGCCACTCAACACCCGCTACTGCCCTCGCGACACGGTCACCAGGGGCGAAATGGCTGCCTTCCTGGCGCGAGCCCTCGGTCTTCCGGCGCCGAGTGGCGACTACTTCATGGACGACGGTGGCATTGTCTTCGAGGGAGCCATCAACCGAATCGCCGAGGCGGGAATCACAAATGGCTGCAACCCGCCCGAAAACGACCGGTTCTGCCCATCGCGCACGATGACCCGCGGGGAGATGGCGGCCTTCCTGGCGAGGGCGTTCGATCTGCCGGTCTCGGGCGTCGACTGGTTCAATGACGATGATGGGCACATCTTCGAGTCGGCGATCGATCGGATTGCCGATGCCGGGATCACCTTGGGCTGCAACCCTCCGGACAACGACCATTTCTGCCCCGACGACACCATCGAGAGAGATCAGATGGCGACATTCCTCACCAGGGCACTCGGCCTCCCCTCGTCGAAGCCACCGCCCGTCCTCGGATTCGGGCCGGGCACGTATGCGATTGATGTCGACCTCTCCCCAGGGATATATCGCAACAGCGGTTTCACATCCGGGTGCTACTGGGAGCGTCTCTCGGGATTCTCGGGCCAACTGTCCGACATAATCACCAACAACTTCACCAATATCGGCCAGATCGTGGCCATCGCGCCCACCGACACCGGCTTTCGTGCCACTGCCGCCTGCGCCAAGTGGACCAATCAGTTGGTCACCGATCGGAGGGCGAGCCCTTCAGCCCCCTTTGGTCCCGGGACCTACCTGGTGAACGAAGAAGTGAGCCCCGGGACCTGGCGAAGCACGCCCAACAGCGGCGAGTTCTGCTATTGGGAGAGGCTCTCCGGATTCGGCGGCGACCTCGGAGACATCATCACCAACGACTTCACCGACGTCACTTCGATAGTCCAGGTAGATCCCGGTGACATCGGTTTCGTGTCCGAAGAGGGATGCGGGACTTGGACCAAGATCGGCTGATCGACTTGCCCCGGTCCAGGCTCCTAGGGGCCAACCTCCACATTCATGTCCCTGGGCACTATGGCGAGATATGTGGATCCAACCGGCAGCCCGAATACGGCGCCGGCCAGGTCCTGGAAAACAAAGGGATCGGCCTGTGCCGTTCGAGACCACGTCCCGCGAACGAGCTCGCCGTCATGAGCGACCAGCAGCCGGCCGCCACCGATCACGTCGAATGTCGGCACCTCGGCTCCATTCGAGTCCTGGTATCCCGCTGGACGCTCTGCGACGAACATGATCACCACGGTTTCGTGAGCCATTGTCGACGTCGGGCCATCCAAGGTATCGAGAACCTGGAAAGGCTCGCCATCCTGATAGCGGGCATACGCACCCTGTTCCAGCCGTAACTCGATCTGGCCAAAGGGCAAGTCGATCGTCGAGGCCGATTCACTGCTCGATGGCAACACACCGGACGGCAGGCCCTTTCCCTCAGGCTGTGTCCCCTCGATCAGGGGCATCAGAACTTCGAGGTCGAGGAAAGTGTCGCTGGGCACCTCTCTCCCACCCGAGACGAACAGGGCGAATAGGGTTGGGTCGACGATTTCGATCCCGGACGACTCGACCGCCTGGATCACGAATGGCTGACCCCCTGTCGATACCACCTGCACCGCCAGCGGAGGGAGCAGATCTGCGTCCACCGGCCGCAACGATCTAATCGGTCCCACGAGCCCGGATGAGCTCGCCGGAAAGACAGCGGCAAAGCGTGTCATTCCCCCCTCGACGGGAACCTCGACGAGCAGGGAAGCTGACGAAATGCCCACCTGTGGTCGGGCCGAAGGCGCATTGTCGATCTTCACCGCGAGAAACGCATCGCCACTCGGGGATGATCCGCTGTCACCCACCGTCGTTGGCGAAGCCGGTGGCCCAGACCCAACAGGTTCGGTGGTTGTGACAATCGACCCTGCATGCCCGTCCTGGGTTCCCGCCACCGAGTCATCCCGGGCCAGATACAGGGCCAGCAAGCCGACCAGCGCGACGGCCAGGAATATCGTTCCCCCACGCCAGGGGTTCGATCGAAGCCAGACGATGAAGCGACGGAGCATCGGCGAGAGCCTAGGGGATGCTGGATGTTCGACGACACCCATCTTGGATGACTAGACCGACCGTGCGACTGTGGATTGGTCCTCGTATTGGAGGACACGGCAATGGAGTGTGTGGCCGTGCCAGAAACAGAGGACTCGCCGGGCATCCATCTCGAATGCTTCCGTTGCGGTGCGCCCGCCACGTTCATGATCCCCGGCCGGTACGTCTGCCCTCAACACGCAATGATCGAAGCGGCAACCGAGCGACACATACCTCTCCTACTGCGAAAACGGACTGCTCCTCCTGGGGAGGCGGACGGTTGAGGAAGTCGGTTCCCCGGTGTGATGCCGGGGAACCGACTCCGTTTCCGCGACATGGCAGAAGATGGGTGGACTAGGGTCGGTCGTCCCCATTGAGGTTGCTTCCGATGGCAGCCCAATCGAGAAACCCCCACGATCTGGTCTCCCAAGAATCTGCGTGGGGGTTTCTCATCTCCTCGTGCGACCCAGTCCGACCGTTTTCGAGGATCGAGAGTTGAAACGCCTAAAGACGGTGATCAGCCCATAACATCGCACCGGTGAACATCGTCCCGACATTTCTCCGACGACGCTCACCTGCGGTTGATGCGAAGCTCGGGACCTTTCTCGGGGTGTTCACTCCCTCGATCCTCACCATCCTCGGTGTGATCCTCTATCTGAGGACTGGATGGGTGGTCGGTAACGTGGGGCTCCATTCGGCCATCGTGATCGTGGTCATCGCCAACTCGGTGACACTGGCGACGGCACTCTCCCTGTCGGCCGTGGCTACCAACATGAGGGTGGGGGCCGGCGGCGCGTACTACATGATCTCGCGAAGTCTCGGGGTGGAGATCGGGGCCGCCATCGGGATCCCGCTCTTCCTGGCCCAGGCTTTCAGCGTGACCCTTTATGCATTCGGCCTCGCCGAGAGCCTCCAACTGATTTGGCCTCAACTCCCCCAGCGCCCGATAGCGGCGCTGACCGTTCTCGTGGTCGCGTTGCTCGCGGCCCAAGGTGCGGGCCTGGCCCTGAAGCTCCAACTTCCGATCATGGGTGGCATCGGATTGTCCCTCGTGATCCTGCTCATGGGTGTGAGTCGCACGATGCCCGATACGGTGCATCTCGCCGGAATCTCGGGTGGCGAGCCGTTCTGGACCGTGTTCGCAGTGTTCTTCCCTGCCGCGACCGGGCTCATGGCGGGCGTGTCCCTTTCCGGCGATCTCCGGCGCCCGGAGCGTGCCATCCCACTGGGAACGATCGCCGCCGTTCTGGTGGGATTCGTCGTCTATCTCGGCGTCGTCATCGCCCTGGCACTCGCTGCAACACCGCGACAGCTGGTCGACGACAATCTCATCTGGTTCACCCTGGCCGGTGGGCTCTCCTTCTTGATCTTCCCCGGGCTCTGGGGAGCCATCTTCTCGTCGGCCGTGGGAAGCGTCCTCGGGGCACCGCGAACGCTCCAAGCCATGGTCGACGATCGAGTGCTGCCTCGGTTCATCGGGCACCGGGTGGCAAGGATCGACGGTCCCGGCATCCCCCTGCTCATCTCATTGGCCGTGGCCCTCGGGGCGGTCGCCCTCGGAGACCTCAACGCGGTGGCGCCCGCTCTCACGATGTTCTTCCTGACCACATATGGCATGGTCAACCTGGTCGCCGGTGTCGAGAGGCTCACTGGAGACCCATCTTTCCGGCCCAAGCTCCGCGTCCACTGGCTGATCTCACTGGGTGGGGCGTTCGGGTGCTTCTGGGTCATGTTCCTCATCAGCCCACTCGCCTTGGGAGTGGCCATCGTGCTCGAGGTGACCATCTATTTGTTGATGCGCCGCCGCGCGCTGGTGGCTCCCTGGGGCGATCTGCGACGAGGGGTGTTGATGACGCTGGTCCGATCCACGGTGCTCCAACTGCGCCGGCTTCCCAACGATCCACGGAACTGGCGGCCAAACATCTTGTTGTTCGCAGGGGACGTGACCCGACGCTCGAATCTCGTCAGGTTCGGCTCATGGCTCGTGCAGGACCGGGGGATCCTGACCGTGGCGGACATGCGTGTGGGGGGGTTGTTCGAGCTCGGGCCGGAGGTGGGACAGTGGAAGGACGACCTGAACGGCGACCTGGAGGCTCTCGGCGTTGCTGCCTTCGGCGAGGTGGAGGTCGTGGACGATTTCGTTCGAGGCGCCATCTCGGTGGCTCAGGCGAACGGCATTGCCGGCATCGAGTCGAACACCGTCATGTTCGGTTGGTCCGAGAAGGGTGATCGGTGCGCCAATCAGCTCCAGATCATCGAAGAATTGAACACACTCGGTATCGGAGCCATCATCTGCAATTCCGGGAACCTCGACATAGGCAAACGGCGTCGACGCCGGATCGATGTCTGGTGGGGTGGCCTTCAGGCCAATGGGGACATGCTGACACTGTTGGCTCATCTGCTTTCGCTCAATCCCGAGTGGCGCGACGCCACCATCACCATCAAGAGCATCGCCACTTCCCAGATGATGTTGGAGCGCAACCAGCATCTCCTCGAGCAAATGATCCATTTCGCCCGGATCAGTGCCAAGCCCGAGGTGATGCTCCATTCCGCGGACATGGGTGTGATGGAGATGATCTGTCAACAGTCAGCATCGGCGGACGTCGTGTTCCTCGGCCTGCGACCGGTCAGGCAGGGAGAGGAAAAGGACTACGCCGAACGCCTTCGTGAATTCGCGGACAACCTGCCCTCGGTTCTGTTCGTCCGGTCGGCGGGTGAGTTTCGGGGACGGTTGCTCGGTCACGAGGCCGATATCAGGAATAGCGACACGGGTGAGATACCAACGGAAATTTGATGCCTCACATCAGAACTGGACGTCCACCGCAGCGCAGAGGAACTCCATGAACGGCGTGGCGCGTCGGAAGTCGCTCTCGACCAGGTCGAGGAAGTCGGCGCTGGTGACCTGACGCTGGGTGAGCCGCTTGGACCCGATGAAGTCCTTCCGCTTCAGGTCATCGATCAAAGGATCGTCGGGCTCGAATCCCTTTGGTGGTCTCTTCAGCGTGTCCCCATCCAATTGGTACACGTCGGCAAAGCGCTTGCCGTGTGCCGCCTTCCTCCATGCGGCTGGATTTGTCGCGATCCACCGTCTGATCTGATAGGCCACCTTCGTCTCGGGTCTCCAGAGACCGACTCCCATGAAGCACTCCCCCGGTTGGATATGGACGTAGTACCCGGGTGCGTGGGCGTTCTTGTAGTGCTCGTGACGGAAGTGCACACCGGTGTTGGTCTTGTACGGGGTCTTGTCGGCAGAGAACCTGGTGTCCCGGTAGATGCGAAACAACGATCCGCCCTGCACCTTGGCGTCGGCCCGGAAACGGGGGCTGATCTTCTCGAGCCGGGGAGCGAAATCGGCGATGAAGGCGAGGGCCGGCTCTTGGACTGTCTCTATGTAACGCTCCCGGTTCGCATCGAACCAATCGCGGTTGTTGTTTGCGGCCAAGTCGTTCAGAAACCGAAAGATTCCGGGTTGGAAATAGCGCATGAGACGACGCTACAGGTGAGCTGCGACGGGTTTCAATGGGGTCGTCTGGTTAAAAACGACACGTTCGGATCGTCCTGCGAATCTGGCCACCGTCACATACCCAGGCCTGACGTCTGGCCCAACAGCCACACGAATCTCCAGGCACTGATGGCACCACCGACCGAAGCTGAAATCAGGACGACGGCGATAGTGGCGTAGCGCCCTCGCCTCATCTCCCCGTGAGGCTACGGGCCATCCTCCCCGAGGAGAAGGTTGAGCTCTGACAACGCAAAAGAATTGGTTTTCCTTTCGTTCGACGGGGGTATCAAATCACTACCCGAGTTGAAAGGAAGTCATGGGAATCATCATCTGGCTCATAATCGGCCTCGTCGCCGGGTTTTTGGCCCGTCTGATCGTTCCGGGCTCAGATCCGATGGGCTTCGTCGGTACCCTGGTGCTTGGATTGGTCGGCTCGCTGATTGGCGGGTTTTTGGGCAACCTGATCTTCGGTGGTGACCTGGACGTGACCGCGGCCGGCCTGATCGGATCAGTGATCGGAGCAATCATCGCTTTGCTGATCTATCGCGCTACTCGCCCACACGCCGTCTGACGCCGACGCATCGAACGAAGGGAACCTCCCGCGCCTGGGAGGTTCCCTCTGTTGCTCGGGTAGGGCCGCGATCTGGTTGGGCTGGTCACACACTTGCAGCGCGAAGGCCGTGTCATCCCTTGGTTTGCCCATGATCCACTGTCTGGTAGGAGCGCTCATCACTACCTGACCAGTCACCATGAATTCGAATTGTGGAGCTGAGGGGATTTGAACCCCTGACCCCTTGACTGCCAGTCAAGTGCTCTGCCAGGCTGAGCTACAGCCCCAACGTTGGGAGAGGGCATTTTATGCGGTGCCCACCCACAAGGTAAACCGTCAGCCGTCGGCGACGGCCGGCTCCACCCACTCGATGTGCTCGGCGTCGGCCCAGAGACGCTCCAGACCGTAGAACTCCCGTGCAGCCGCCTGGAAGAGATGGACGATCACGTCACCGAAGTCGAGCAGGATCCATTCGGCCTCACTCCGACCCTCGCTTCGCAGCGGCTTGAGCCCCAGCTCATCGCGCATCTTCTCCTCCACCTGATCGGAGAGGGATTGCACGTGCGGTCGAGAGGTTCCGGTGGCGATGACAAAGACATCCGAGAGCACGAACAGCTTCTCCACATCGAGCAACACGATATCCAAGCCCTTCTTGCTGGCGATGGCGTCGGCGGCCACCCGGGCTTGTTCTCTTCCGCTCTCTACGAGGAATCCTCCTGCTCGTGTGCTCGGCCCACCATATCGTCTCGCACGCCCTTCGCATAGAGCCGGTTGGCCTCGATGTAGGCATGGACCGGCTCCGGGACGAGAAAGCGATAGGCACCTCCGCCGGCCGCAGATTCCCTGATGGCAGTGGCGCTGATGTCCAGCGGCGGGGCTTGGAGGAGCAAGAACGAGGAGCTCAGCTCGTTGGCATTCAGGCCCACACCCGGCCGGGGAAAGACCAGTATCCGGGCACGTTCCAAGACGTCCTCCCAGCGATGCCATGTTGGAATCCCATTCGCCGCATCGGCCCCGAGAATCAGGAATAGCTCCTCTTCCTCTGGAAAGCTGGCAAGCGTGTCGTATGTGTAGGTGGGCCCTGCCCGCTCGATCTCACGGTCGTCGACCTCGAACCCCTCGAGGGGTTCCACGGCCAATCGGGTCATCTCGAGTCGATGACCGGCGGCGCTCATGGGTCGCCCCGACTTCTGCCAGGGCTCGCCTGCGGGCATGAACAAGACCCGGTCGAGCCCGACCTGGAGGAGAGCCGTCTCACCTATGTGTAGATGTCCGATGTGTATCGGATCGAATGTCCCGCCGAGGATCCCGGTTCGCACCACGGCGAGGATAGGGCCCGGGAGGGGTGATCAGGCGCAACGCCCTGCTTATGTCGGTCGAGCGACATCCCATGTGACCCGCAGGATCGACATATCTGCCGTCCACTCTCAGGGACAAGTGGGTGCCTGGCCGGCCGTGGGGCGACCCCGAGAGCCCGATCATGTCGCCACGGTGAACGGATTGACCCTCCTGCACCGAGATGTGCGAAAGGTAGGAGACCGAGACCTTGAATCCAGCAAGTGGCTGGATGGTGATGGTCTTCATGCCGGCGACGGAGCCGGCAAATGTCACCGTCCCGGCGCTCGGCGCCCGAACCACTGTCTCCAAAACCGCCGCATAGTCCACTCCCCAATGACCGCCGTAGTCACCCACCGGCGCATACCCGGCAGTCACCTGACCGCCAACCGGCGCCATGAGGCAAATCGCACCCAGGATCAGACCCGTCATCGTCTCCCCCTCACCCCTCTCAACATATCGGCTCCGGTTTGGTCCGACCAGGGGTCTCAGCACTAGGTTTCACCGTGCAGAAAGGAATATTGGATGACAACGACCCGAATCGGTCTGATGGGCTTTGGTCGCATTGGGAGAAACGTCTTCCGCTTGCTCCACGACCGTGACGATCTCGACGTGGTGGCCATCAGTGACATCGCCAACCCCGAAGCTCTCACCTATCTCCTCAAGTACGACTCCATCTACGGGAGGTTCCCGGTCCCCATCGTCTACGAGGACGGTCACCTCGCCTACGGTGACAAGGAGGTTGCCTTCCTCGATGCCCGCGAGCCCGGTGACGCCGATTGGGCCTCCTTGGGCGTCGACGTGGTGCTGGAAACGACCAGCCGCTATCGGAGCAAGGCGGCACTCGACAAGCATCTGGCCGCCGGCGCCAAGAAGGTGATCCTCACCTCCAGCCCCGAGACGCCGGGGGAGGTTCCGTTGGTCTTGCGAGGGATCAATGATGAGGTCATCACACCCGAAGTCGATGCGATCGCACTGGGATCCAACACCTCAAACGCCGCCGCCCCAATCCTCAGGACACTCAACGAGGAATTCGGGATCAAGAGGGCATTCATGACCGTCGTCAAGGCGATGTCGAACGCCGGGCGCCTGGCCGACGTTCCCACGGACTCGTACCGAACCAGCCGCGCCGCCGGCGAGAACATCATTCCCGCCGAGACCAACTCCGCCGAGATCATCACACAGGTGCTGCCCGAGTTGGAGGGCAGGCTGAGGGTCGTCGCCTTGAACGTCCCGGTTGTGGATGGTTCGACCGTGGACATGGTGGCCGACGTGGACAATGAGACCTCAGTCGAGGCGGTCAACAAGGCGATCGAGGCAGCGACCGAGACCACATACAAGGGAATCATCGAATATGTGGCCGATCCGATTGTTTCATCAGATGTGAGATTGACGTCACACTCGGGTGTCTACGACAGCCTGGCGGCCATGGTGACCGGGGGGAACCTGGTGAAGACCATCACCTGGTTCAACAACGGCTGGGGCTATTCCCATCGCGCCGTGGAGGTCACATCCATCGTCGCCGGATTCATGAATGGAAAGAACTGACATGGTAAACGTCGCAATCAATGGCTTCGGGCGAATCGGACGGGCGGTCTTCCGAATCATCGCCACACGTCCCGGCACACCACTCAACGTCGTCGCGATCAACGACCTGTCCGACGACGACATCCTGGCCTATCTCCTGGAATACGACTCGGTCATGGGCCGCTTCGAGGACGAGGTCTCGGTCTCCGGTGGCGTGATGAAGGTGGGGAGCCACGAGATCGCGATGCTGATGGAACGCGACCCGGCGAATCTCCCGTGGAAGGAGCTCGACGTCGACATCGTCATCGAGTCCACCGGCGTGTTCCGCGACCGGGCGTCACTACAGAAACATCTGGATGCGGGCGCAAAGCGAGTGATCCTGACCGTGCCCTCCAAAGACAAGATCGACGAGACGGTCGTGCTCGGGGTCAATGACGATCAGCTGGACTCTTCCGACATCATCGTCTCCAATGCCTCCTGCACCACCAACTGCCTGGCGCCCTTGGCCAAGGTCCTCGATGACAACTTCGGGATCAAGAAGGGTGTGATGACCACGGTCCATGCCTACACCAATGACCAGGTCCTGGCCGACGTGCCACACAAGGACCTGCGGAGGAGTAGGGCCGCGACGGAGAACATCATCCCTACCACGACAGGCGCTGCCGCCGCAGTCGGAGAGGTGCTGCCTCAGTTGAAGGGCAAGCTCGATGGCATGGCGATGCGAGTCCCGGTGCCGGATGGCTCCACCGTCGACCTGGTGGTCGAGCTCGACCAGGACGTGACGGTCGAGCAAGTGAACGCCGCAGTTCGGGCCGCCGCCGAGGGGTCTTTGTCGGGCATTCTCCAATACAACGAGGATCCGATCGTCTCGACCGACATCATCGGAAACCCACACTCGTCGATCTTCGATGCCGGCGGGACCCAGGTGCTGGGCGGAAACCTGGTCAAGGTCATGTCCTGGTACGACAACGAATGGGGCTACTCGAATCGAGTCGTCGATTTGGCGGAGCGCCTCACAGATGTGATGGCCAAAGAGCCTGCTTAGACAGCCTGTAGGGCCGCCCACACTTTTTGCGCGGTCAAGGGCATCTGGATCTCATCGATGTCGAGGGCGTCACATACGGCGTTGACGATCGCCGGCGTGGCACCGATCGCACCGGCCTCTCCGATGCCCTTTGCACCAAGCGGGTTCGTGGGCGTCGGTGTGACGGTGCCGTCGAGATCGAACATCGGGAGGGTGTTGGCCGCAGGGATCAAGTAGTCCATGAAGGAGGACGTGACGAGGTTGCCGTCCCCGTCGTAGACCACCTCTTCCCACAGCGCCTGGCCAATACCCTGTGCCAGCCCTCCGTGACGCTGGCCCTCGGCCAGCATGGGATTGACAATGACTCCGGCATCGTCAACCGCCCACATCGAGAGCACCTGGGGGGCGCCGGTCTCGGGATCGACCTCGACGACCGCCAGATGGATCCCATACGGGAAGTTCAGGCCGCCTGATCGCAGGAACACTTCCTCATCGAAACCGGGGTCCTCACCCTCGGGGACATTGCCATTCAGCGCCGCCCCGGCGATCGCCTCCCACTTCACAGCCACGTCGGTGCCCGTGACTCGTGCTTCTCCCCCGGCCAGGACGATGTCCTCGGCCGATGCTTCCAGCAGGTGAGCTGCCACGCGCCTGGCCTTTTCGGCGACCTTCTCCGCAGCTGTATAGCTCGCCGATCCTCCCTGAGCCAGAGAGCGTGAGCCCGAGGTTCCCCATCCATATGGGGCGGAGATCGTGTCCCCCTGCTCCAGCCGAATCTTCTCCACCGGGATGCCCAAGGACCCCGCCACCAACTGTGGGAACGACGTGCGGTGACCCTGGCCCTGGTCCAGAGTCTCCACGTAGAGACTCACCGACCCATCCATGTGCACCTGGACTCGCGCTGCGCCCCAATCCTCGAAACCGCATACTTCCACGTAGGCGGAGAGACCGAGCCCGACGAGCCGACCTGCCGCCCGGGCGCTCTCCTGCATCTGCCGCAAACCTCGATAGTCGGCCACCTCCAAGAGACGATCCAGGGTCTTCTCGTAGTCACCGCTGTCGAACGTGTAACCGCCCTTGCTCTTGTACGGGAACTGGTCGGGCTGCACGAAATTCCTGCGGCGCACCTCCGCCGGATCGATCCCGGTGGCGCGAGACACGGCTTCGATGACCCGTTCGATGGTCAAGGTCGCCTCGGGCCGACCGGCGCCGCGATAGATGCCCCGGGGTGCCCGATTGGTCCACACTCCACGCTGGCGCCAGCCATATACGGGGATGTCGTAGTTGCCGGTGGCGATGCGAGGGGTCACGTCGATGAATCCCAGATAACGATGACGACAGCCGAGATCGAGCCGGCTGTCGACCCACAGCCCCTGTATCCGGCCGTCATTGTCGGCAACCACCTCCCAGCGATGCCGTTGGGCCCGGCCATGGCCAATGGTGAGGAGATGCTCCCTGCGCGTCTCGATCCACTTCACCGGCCTCCCGGTGCGGCGGGCGCCGATGACGGCCAGGTATTCCTCCTCGGCCAGGTCGAACTTGCACCCGAATCCCCCACCTACGAAAGGGGTGATGACCCGGATCGACGACTGGGGAAGTTGGAAGGACTTGGCGAGCTCCTCCTGCATGAGTTGTGGCGCCTGGCTGGACAGATGGACGGTAAGGCCCCCCTCCTTCCACTCGGCCAGCACAGCTCTCGGCTCCATCGGGGCGGGTGCAACCCGGGGGCTGTCCACCATTCCCGACAGACGGATCGGGCCGGTCAGCGAGTCGAACTCCTCCCGGTCCCCACGCGAGCGATCATATGCGACGTTGCTCGCCTGGTCGGGATGAATCGGCTGAGCGGCGATGCCCTGATCGACGTCACCAACCACCGGCAAGGGCTCGTAGTCCACGAAAACCAGGTCGGCGGCGTCACGAGCGGCTTCGGGGGTCTCTGCCACGACGGCGGCCACAGGATCGCCCGGCATGAGCGCCCGGCCCTGAACCAGCGGATACCTCCGCGGTATGTTTCGCTCCGGATTGGGCTCGGGTGGCATGGATATGTCGGCAACGTCTTCGGGGGTGATGATGAGATGCACGCCCTCGACTTCCAGGGCCTCATCGATGTCGATCCCGGTCACCGTTGCGTGTGGGAAAGGACTGCGGACCAGCGCCAAGTGCAGGGTTCCGGACGGCGCAATGTCGTCGACGTAACGAGCCGTGCCGGTGATGAGTGCTGGATCCTCCCTCCGTTGGACGGGAGCGCCCAGGAACGAGGGAATCACGGTTTCAGATGTCACCGGCGGCAGCCTACCTCGGCGTCCGCCCCGTCCTCACTCGAGCAGTGAGAGGACCGTCGATCTGAAGTCGTTTGGCTGGAAAGGCTTCGTCACGAAGGCATCCGCGCCACCCTCGTTGGCCCTGCGTCGTGATTCCTCCTCCGCGTGAGCGGTGAGAACGACCACTGGGATGTTCTTGGTGGTCTCGTCACGCCTGATGCGGTCCAACACTTCCCAGCCATCCATGCCTGGCAATCCGATGTCGAGGACGACCAGATCAGGTGACTCCGAGCCGACTGCCTGTAAACCGCTCTTCCCGTCGTCGCGGGTGACGATCTCAAGGTCGGCAGCGCGGAGGCAGACTTCGATCAACCGCCTAATGACGGCCGAGTCCTCAACAACGAGTATCCGCGAGCCCATTCCATCACCTCTGTAGTGCACCCCATCAGGGGCGTCCTCCACTTCATCGGCAACAGGTGACCGCCGGTTTAGCCATTCTGGAGGGCATGAGCGCCCGGCAGTGTCAGCTCCTCGATGAACAACTCGAGCTGTCTCAGAGTGCGGACCTCATGGACTGATGTGCAGTGAGCGGCGTAGTGCGACATGGCCGAGTCACCGGTGTCCCAATAGGCACGCGGCTCGGGGTTGAGCCACACGAGTGCTCTCGCCGAACGGGCCACATCGGCCAGGACCTCTGCTCGTGGCGGGCGGTAGTTGTTCCGGGCATCCCCGGTGATGATCACCGTCGTCCGCGGTGTGAGCTGACGCCCATATCGATTGAAGAAAGTCTCCATCGAATTCCCGTAATCGGAATGACCGTCCAGCCAGACCACCTCGGCCTCTGTGGTCACCCTCTGTAGCGCCGAGCCGAAGTCGACACCCGGTCCGAAGAAGGCCGTCACCTCGTCGATGGTGTCGACGAATGCAAACGACCTCAACTTGGAGAAATGAGTGGACATGGCATGGGTGAATTGGAGTGTGAAGCGCGAGAAGGTGGCCATCGACCCGCTTATGTCACAGAGGAGCCACACCTCGGGGCGATGCGGCCGTGGATGACGGAATTGAGGGTCGGCCGGCACTCCCCCGGTGGCCAGCGATTTGCGCATCGTGCGCCGGAAGTCGAGACGCCCGGTCCGACGGCGTCTCCTTCTCGCCAGCTTCGCCGCGAGCTTCCTGGTCAGCGGTCCGATCGCCGCTTCCATCTCCGCAAGCTCCTTGGTGGTTGCGTGCATCAGATCGACGTCTTCGATCAGTGGCCGCCGCAAGGTGCGAGCCACCGCCTCGCGTCCCCGGTCGGCGACCAACCGACGCCTGATCTCCTCCTCGATCTCCGCCCGGAGCTGTTGAATCCGCGCCTCGACCTCCTCTTCGAGGAGACGCCGATCGAAGTCGCTGAGCTCCTGGTCGGCGCCTAGGGCCTCCAACAATCTGTCTCGCAACTCGTTGAGCTCCAGCCGCCGCAGGGTTCGGTAGAGGTAATAGGTGCCGCCCACGGGACGCCCCGGCTCCATGCCGGCCAGCTCTTCGACTGCCCGTCTCGCTCCCTGGCGCAGCCGCTCCTCATCGAGACCAGCCATTGCTTCGAGCAGTGAGTCGAGGAGTTGGTCGAGATCGAATGGCGGATCTTCGTCACCCGCCCGCTCCTGGCTTCGGCCCGGCATGTCCTCGACGTCGGCGGACTCCTCATCCATGGGCAGCGGAACCATGGAAAAGTAGGTGTCGAAAGCAGTATCGAAGGCGCCTTCATGACGGATGTTCTTCACCAGCGTGGCCCGAAGCGTCTCACGCAGCCCGACCCGACTGTCGAGATCGATCGATTCGACCGCCCGCATGGCGTCGATGGCCTCGACCATCGAGACCGGGACCCCTGCCGCCCGCAGCTCGTCGATGAATCCGGTTATGGCACCGAGCACGTCACGCCTGCGGAGCCGATGTCAGCTCCTTGGCCGCCTTCTCGATGTCGGCCTGATACTTGAGAAGGACATTGAGCGTGTCACCGAGCACCTTCTCGTCGACGTCCTCGACCGACAGCGCCAGCAGCGTGCGGGCCCAATCGATGGTCTCGGACACGGACGGGGCCTTCTTCAGGTCCAAGCTCCGGATCGAACGAGCGACCTTTGCGACCTGACCGGCGAGATGTTCTGAGAGCCCGGGGACCCGGGCGGTGAGTATCTCCTGCTCCCGGCCGGGATCCGGGTAGTCGATATGGAGGAAGAGACACCGCCGTTTGAGCGCCTCACTCAGCTCTCTCGTGTTGTTCGAGGTCAGGACGACCATGGGCAGACTGGATGCCTCCATGGTCCCGAGCTCGGGGATCGACACCTGGAAGTCGGAGAGAATCTCCAAGAGGAGAGCTTCGGTCTCCACCTCGACCCGATCCACCTCGTCGATGAGAAGCACCACCGGGTCCTCGGACTTGATGGCAGCGAGAAGCGGTCGTGTGAGGAGGAATTCTTCTGAGAATATGTCCTGTTCGATGTCTTCCCAGTCGTGGTCCACGTCCGACTGGATGCGAAGCAACTGCTTCTTGTAGTTCCACTCATAGAGAGCCTTCGCCTCATCCAAGCCCTCGTAGCACTGGAGTCTCACCAGAGGGCGACCTGTGGCCCGTGCCAGCGATTTGGCCAGCTCCGTCTTGCCCACACCGGCGGGGCCTTCCACGAGGATCGGCTTCTCGAGCCGGTCTGCCAGGAACACGACCTGCGCAATCCGGTCGTCGGGCAGATAGTCGACCGAGCGCAGCATCTCAGCTACCGATTTGGGGCTTTCGAAACTCATGAGGCTCCCGGGGGGAAACTCGCATTCTAAAGGGTCCGCTCCAGGTGCCAGGCGGGCTCCATATATGGGCTGCCTGGTTAGCCTGACGGGCCAATCCCCCCGGATCAAGGATCAAATGCGAATCATCATCGTCGGAGCCGGAGCGGTCGGGTCATATCTTGCAGAACGACTTTCCTCCGAAGGCCAGGACGTCGTGATCATCGAGGACAACGACCACCGTGCCGCCCACCTGCAGGACCAGGTCGATGCGCTCGTCCTGATCGGGAACGGAGCAAGCAGCTCAACATTGGAGCAAGCCGGTGTCGCCCGATCTGACCTGCTCATCGCGGTGTCGAACTCCGATGGAGCCAATGTCCTCGCCTGTCACACGGCCAAGCAAATGGGTGTTGCCACGACTATCGCTCGCATCGAGGACCCCGAAATCAGAGAAGGGGCGGATCATCTCGGGGTGGACGTCGTCATAGACCCATCGGCCACGGCAGCCGAGGAGCTCGTGGGCATCGTCCGCTCCGGTGGAGTCAGCGAGCTGATCCAATTCGCCGATGGCAAGCTGGTCATGGTCGGTGGGATCGTGGCCGAGGATGCCCCCATAACCAACGGCAGTCTCAGCGACCTTCGGCTTCATTCGACCGAGAGAGGCTGGATCGTGGCAGCCTTGGTCAGGGACGGTAAGACCATCGTCGCTCACGGCGACACCCATGTTCGAGCTGGTGATCACACCCTGATCATGACCACCGACGATCGTATCGATACCGCGACCTACCTACTCGGCCTGCGACGTCGACAACTCGATCGGGCGATCATCATGGGTGGCACCCGTCTCGCCGAGCTGGCCGCCGCGAACATGCTCGGAGCCGGACTCTCAGTCGTGGTCGTCGATGAAGATGCCGACCGCTGCCGGAGGCTGGCGGACAAACACCCAAAGGCGCTGGTCATCTGTGGCGACCCGACCGATCCGGACGTCCTCGCGGACTTGGATCCCGGGCCCAAGGACGCGGCCCTTGGACTGTCGGGGTGGGATGAGGTGAATCTGCTGAGCTGCCTGGTGGCGAAGGCGCTTGGTGCCGGAGTCGTCATATCACGCTTCAATCGGATTCCGTACGTGAGCCTCCTCTCAGGTGTCGGCATAGACGCAGCGGTTTCGAGTCGGCTGATGGCTGCTAGCGCGATACTCCGCTTCGTCCGCCAGGGCCAGGTCGAACAGGTGGCCACGTTCTCTGACACCGATGCCGAGGCGATCGAGATCGAGGTGAGCCCAGGTGCAGCGGCGGAGGGTGTGAGTCTCGCCCAGCTGAGCCTCCCGGCAGGTGTGATCATCGGCGGGATCTCCAGGGCCGACACAACCTTCGTCCCGGATGGGTCCACGGTGATCAGGGCAGGTGATCACATCATCTTCTTCGCTCTCTCCAGAGACATAGAAGAATCTTCAGCCCTCTTCACGGCATGACCGAGGCCTACCGCGTATCGCGGTCGACGACCTCTCTGCTACTGCTGAGGACGGTCGCATACGTGATCGGATCCATCCTCGTCTTTGTGGCCGTGGCCATGCTCGCCGCAAGCGTCGTCTCGATCATCTATCGCGAATACGAGACCGCTCTTGGCATCGCCGTCTCGGCAGGGATCACGGCCGCGTTCGGACTTACGGTGCGGCGCGTCGTGTCCCGACCTCGTTCGATAGGCGTTAAGCAGGGATTCGCCGCCGTTGGCCTCTCCTGGTTCGTGTTCTCCATCTTTGGAGCTCTCCCCTACCTGATCACAGGGGCGATACCATCGATCACGGACGCAGTGTTCGAGACGGCGTCGGGATTCACGACGACGGGAGCCTCCATCCTCTCCGACCCCGGTTCGCTCCCCAGGGGGATCGGCTTTTGGCGGGGTCTCACCCAATGGCTCGGGGGGATGGGTGTGATCGTCTTGGGGGTGGCCATCCTGCCGTTGTTGGGGACGGGTGGAATGCAGCTGGCGAGGGCGGAGTCGCCCGGCCCGACACCGGATCGTCTGACCCCGCGTTTTCAGGAAACCGCCAAGCGGCTCTGGCTGGTCTACATCTTTATCACAGCGTTGGAAGTCGCCTTGCTCGTCGCAGGCGATATGGACATATTCCAATCGGTCATCCACAGTTTCACCACCATGTCGACGGGTGGCTTCGGAACCGAGGCAACCTCGTTGGCGGGTTTCTCGGTGTACACGCAGTGGGTCGTGACCTTCTTCATGTTTGCGGCCGGTGTGTCGTTCGCCCTTCACTTTCGCGCGTTCCGCAATCCATCCCTGTATCTGAGGAACTCCGAGTTTCGGGTCTACGGGGCGATCACACTGATCGCCACCGTGATCGTGGCCGGCGGGCTCTGGCGGGACCAGGAGGCAGGGGACGCCATCCGTGATGCGGCGTTCAGCACCGTATCGCTGACCACGACCACCGGCTTCGCCTCCACGGACTTCGGGTTGTGGGAGCCGGCACTTCAGATCATGGTCGTCGGCCTCATGTTCGTAGGTGGGATGGCCGGCTCGACCGCAGGAGGGATAAAGACATTCCGCCTCGCCGCGTTGAGCAAGTCGGCCTTTGCCGATCTCCGACGGCTCGTACATCCCCGTGGTGTCTTCGTCACGCGATTCGGAGGGACTCGAATCAGCGATCCCATAGTCGAGGCGATTCAGTCGTTCTTCCTCTTCTACATGTTCCTATTCATGACCTCGACCTTCCTCCTCGCCTTCATCGACGCCAACCTGTCGGAGGGACTCGACCTGGTGACGGCGACGAGCGCCGTGGCGGCCTCACTGGGAAACATCGGGCCAGGGCTCGGTGAAGTGGGCCCAGCCGAGAACTATGCCGGATTGCACGATCTGGCCAAATGGATGCTCTCGAGCCTCATGATCGTGGGACGTTTGGAGATTTTCCCCGTGCTGGTGCTCTTCACGAAGGACCTCTGGCGGCGATGATCGACGAGCAAGGCGTACGACACGCCCTCGAGATGCGGTTGGGTCAGCTCAGAGATGAGTTGGCTCGGTTGACAGCACCACCGGTCGATGGGGCCAGTGTCTCATTTGGGAAGCGGGTTGGTGAGGGCACGACCGAGGCCGTGGAGCGGTTGAGCACCACGGCGACGGCCCGATCGCTGACATCCTCGATCGCCGACGTGGAGCGAGCCTTGGCAAAGTTGTCGGAAGGCACCTACGGCACATGCGACACATGCGAGGAGCCGATCACCGAGGCGAGATTGGAGGCGTTACCGGCCACGTCGCGATGTGTTCGATGCGCCGCCCTGCCCCGCGATGAGAACGGCTGACCGATCACTCCTCCTCGAAGCGGTCGGGGATGAATTCGAAAGCGAGATCACCGATCCGCACTTCGTCGCCCTCCACCGCCCCTGCCTCACGGAGAGACTGGTCGACGCCTAGCCGGGCCAGCCGCCATGCCGCCATGTCCGCCGCTTCCGGCATGGTCAGATCGGCGAATGCGACGGCACGCTCGGCCGCAATCCCTTCCACCCGCCAGGCCTCCCCTTCGCGTCGGATCGTGTACGTCGGGCCTAGGGGTCGATGGAGGACGAATCCTCTTCGCTCCGGGGCGGCCCGCTGAGCCTCGTCGACGAGGTCGGCAATGGCGTGCAAGACTTCCTTCATCCCCTCCCCGCTGAATGACGACACTGGCATGGCACCCAGCCGATCGGCGATCTCTCCGACATCACCGAGATCCGCCTTTCCGATGAGCACCAACCGAGGGCGGGTGGCGAGATCCTTCGAATAGCCTGAAATCTCGCTGCTCAGGATCTCCAATTGGCGGACGGGATCATGCTCCTGCATGCCGGAAGGGTCGAGCAGCATGACCAGGACGCGGGCGCGTTCGACATGACGCAGAAACTCGTGGCCGAGGCCCCTTCCGGATGCAGCGCCCTCGATCAAGCCGGGGATATCGGCGAGCACTATCTCGCGTCCGTCGAAGCTGACCACACCGAGATTGGGCTCGAGGGTGGTGAACGGATAATCGGCGATCTTGGGCTTTGCCGCCGAAACCGTGGAAATGAATGTGGACTTCCCAGCATTCGGAAAGCCGATCAGGGCGGCATCAGCCATGAGCTTGAGCTCGAGCGTGAACCATTGATCCCGCCCGTACTCACCCTGCTCGGCCACTGCCGGGGCCCTGTTCGATGGACTGACGAAGGCTGCGTTGCCGCGGCCGCCCCTGCCACCCTTGACCGCTTCGTATCGCTGGCCCGCCGAAACGAGGTCGGCGACCAAGGTCCCCTCGTCGTCGTAGATGGCGGTGCCAAGTGGGACCGACAGGGTCAGCGAGTCACCGGCTTTCCCGTGTCTGAGGTCACCCTGTCCATGAGTCCCGTGACCTGCACTGTGGTGGGGGTTGCGTTGATATCGAAGAAGCGTGGCTACCGATGGGTCTGCCTCGAGGTAGACCGAGCCTCCCGGGCCCCCATTGCCACCCTTGGGCTTGCCTTTCGGCTTGCCGCGGGCACGGACGAACGAAACGACCCCTGCACCGCCGTTGCCGGCTTTCAGATTCACGCGAACCCGGTCGACGAACACGACCGGAGACGTCTATTCGGGGACGACGCTTACGAGTCGCCTGTTGGCGCGTGTCCCGTACTTGACGGTCCCTGGCGCCTTGGCGAAGAGAGTGTCGTCGCTCCCCCGCCCGACATTGTCGCCCGGATGGATGCGGGTACCGCGCTGACGCACGAGAATTGCCCCGGCGTTCACGAATTCGCCGTCGAACACCTTGGGGCCCAGACGCTGGGCCGCCGAGTCGCGACCATTCTTCGAGGAACCGCCTGCTTTCGTCTTTGACATGTCACTCCTCCTCGGGCTTGTCCGTCTTGGCGGTCTTGCTGGCCGGTTTCTTGGCCGCGGGCTTCTTCGCCGCAGGCTTCTTCGCTGCCGTCGGCTTCTTGGCGGCGGGCTTCTTGGCAGCCGCCGGCTTCTTCGCCGTCGACGTCTTGCTCGCAGCGGTCTTTGGCTTGGCGGTGGCGGACGCGGCCGACTCGACAGCCTCGACCTTCTCTTCGGACTTTGCCTCCGGCTCCTTGGGTGCCTCGGTCTTGGCGGCAGGCTTTGGCTTGGATGCACCGGGTAGCTCTATCCCGGTGATCTCGATGCGGGTGTACTTCTGGCGATGACCCTGACGACGGCTGTATCCGGTTTTGTTCTTGTACTTGTAGATGTCGATCTTTGGCCCGGACGACTCGCCCAGCACCTTTGCCACGACCGAGGCCTTGGCGAGCACGGATCGGTCCGACACGGCATTGCCCTTGTCATCGACGACCAGCAATGGGGAGAAGGTGAGCTCGGAGGCGTCGCCCTTGACCCGTTCGATGTCGATCACATCACCCGAATGCACCTTGGCTTGCTTGCCTCCGGCGCGAATGATGGCGTACATGTCTAAACCTCTTCCAAAAAGGGGGAACCGTCAAGGATTGTATCGGTCAACCCGATCTTCCGCCAAGCTCAGTCAGCGAAGTCGCTGACCAGATCTTCGGCGGCGACTGCGTGCTCGTGGACTATCACGCCACGCCCTCCGCAGTGCTCGCATTTCGAGGAGAACTGCTCCAACAAGCCGGCTGACACGTTCTTGCGCGTCATCTCCACCAAGCCGAGGTGGGAGACGTCGAAGACCTGTGTCCGGGTCTTGTCCTTGGCCAGTGTCTCCTTGAGCTTTCGCAACACCGCCTGTTGGTTGTCGACCGTCTCCATGTCGATGAAGTCGATGACGATGATCCCGCCGATGTCGCGGAGGCGGAGTTGACGACCGATTTCCTCGGCGGCCTCGAGGTTGTTCTGAAGAACCGTGTCCTCGAGAGTCGACGATCCGACGAACTTCCCGGTGTTCACATCGATGACCGTCAAGGCCTCGGTGCGATCGATGACGAGATGGCCACCAGATGGGAGGTATACCTTCCGATCCAGGGCCTTCTTCAGCTGATCGTCGACGTGATACCTCTCGAACAGCTGCACTTCGTCCTCGTAGAGCTTGACCTTTGCCACCAAATCGGGTGCAGTGCCGCGGAGATAATCGACCACTGTCTCATAGGCACGCGCGTCGTCGATTAGAAGACGTCTGAAGTCGGCCGTGAAGTGCTCTCTGATCACCTTGATCAAAAGCTCTGGCTCCCGATGCACGAGACGGGGAGCTCCCCCGACCTTGGACTCCTCCTGGATTCGATCCCAGACCTTGCGAAGCCGGGAGATGTCAGCTGCCAGCTCCTCGGCGTTGGCGTGGAGGGCGGCGGTGCGAACGATCACCCCATATCCGTCCGGTCGGACCTTGTTGATGACTTCCCTCAACCGATTCCGGTCATCGTCCGGCAGCCTCCTGCTGATCCCGACACTGTCCGAGTCGGGGACCAGAACGAGATATCTGCCCGGTAGCGAAGGCATCCCGGTGAGCCGGGCGCCCTTGGCCCCCATAGCGTCCTTCGTGACCTGCACGAGCACTTCGTCCCCGTCCTTGAGGACGTTCTCGATCCGACGATTCGATCGGCCATTTCCTCGGCCGTCGGCAGCAACGTCGGAGGCATAGAGCACGCCGTTCTTGGGCTCACCGAAGTCGAGGAAAGCCGCTTCCATCCCTGGGAGGACGTTTCTGACCTTGGCCAGGTAGATGTTCCCTGCCACCGACGAGCTCTCTTCTCTGGCGACATAGTGCTCCACCAGGACCGGGCCTTCCAGGACGACCATCTGGGTCTGGCCCTTCGTGACCCTCACCAGCATCTGCTTGCGACCCGTCTCGACCGGAACGATCACCTCATCGTCGACGGGACGCCGCGAACGTGTTCGTGACGTGGAGAGGCCGTTCTTGGCATGTTTGCCGCTCGGGCCTGAAGATTGGCGACGCTTTTCTTTCTGTGGCTTGGTCTGTTTGGGTGCAGCCTCGACCCTGGTGACCGTTACCTTGTGGCCCTTGACGCGAACCGTCTTCCGTTCTTCAACAGCTCCCTCGTTTGAGGCCTTTCGGATGATCTGAGGGCTCTTCTTGCGAAATAGAGCCATGTGGTCTCACTCCTCTGAGAATTGATGCAGTGACAGGACACGAGAGTGCAAGCCGTGTTGGTGCTCTCGCGTGCAGGATCGTGCGCCAGACGGCGCCGGGGCTGCCACACCGTTATGAGGCGGCAGCCTGACAAACCAATATTTGAGACATCGGAAGTCCGATGTGCGTGGGTGTTCATCAGCGAAACACTCCAGAGAAAGGAAAAACGTCGCGTCTGGCGGACTGACAAAGGTTACCAGAAACCAAAGCGAGTCCTATCCACCGCCGAACCCCAGTTCGGGCTGCTCCGGCTCGGATGGGTCATAACATCGCCGGCATCGTGCCTCGTAGGCCCCCTGTGCGCCGAGCACCACGAGATCGTCGGAGTGAACGATTCGCTGGGTGTACATGCCGGGGCCACCACATTTGTGACAGACCGCCAACATCTTGGTCACGTACTCGGCCCGGTCACACAAAGTCGGAATCGGTTCGAATGGCCGGCGCAAGTAGTCGGTGTCGAGACCGGCGATGATTACCTCCTTCCCGGCACCAGCCAGTTGTTCGACCACATCGACCAACCCATGGTCGAAGAACTGACCTTCGTCGATACCGATGACGAGGGTCTGATCCTCGACCGCCTTGAGCAGTTGGGTCGAGCTCTCCACCGGTGTGGCGTCGACCTTGAGACTCGAGTGTGAGACCACCTCTCGGTCGGCGTAACGGTCGTCGAGTTGAGGCTTGAAGGTTTGCACCGGGATCCGGGCGATCTTTGACCTCGTCACCCGTCTGATGAGCTCTTCGCTCTTCCCCGAGAACATCGGGCCACAGATGACTTCGACCCACCCCTCCTGAGACCTGCGATACATGCCCGGCCAGAGTAGACCCACCACCCCGAGTTCTGTTTCACCGACGCGCCAACCTCACCAACCCGCGGTAGCCCTGGCGGACCGGCGTCTGTTTGACCGAGGTCGAGATGTGATCTGCGACCAGTGAGGGATGTCCCCGGTCCGCGATCAGGTCGCGAACCCGGAGCCAAGACGGTCAAAGTCCGCCAGCAATCAAGACAGCCGACCGGCGTCTGTTTGACGGACGCGTGGACGTGGCCACGCGGCGGCAGCTGCGGCGGACCGGCGTCTGTTTGCCGAGGCCACGAAGGCGCGATTACCCGGACATTTCCGTGAGTGAGGGTGAGCCGAGGCAAAGTCCGCCGCCAAGAAGAGCGGTCAAAGTCGGCCGGCAATCAAATCTGCGGACCGGCGTCTGTTTGCCGAGGCACAGTCGACAGCGCACCGCGACGGCAGCCACGGCCGACGACCCGAATTTCCGTGAGTGAGGGTGAGCCGAGGCAAAGTCCGCCGCCAAAAAGAGCGGTCAAAGTCCGCCAGCAAAGATCAGGTGAGTTGGTTTTCGCCCGGGACCGGGGTGCGCAGGAGCCATATGGAATTGGCGATACCGAGGGAGATGGTCATGGCCAGATAGAAGGACCCACCGGAGGAGAGGAATGGGAGCGGAAGACCGGTCACTGGCATGATGCCGATGGTCATTCCCACGTTGACGAACACGTGAAAGACCATCATCGCCGCGAGACCGGTGGCGATGAGCGCGCCAAAACGATCTCTGGAGTTGATGGCGATGACGAGAAGCCTCCAGATGATCACGGCGAACGCCGCAAGGACGAGGATCGCCCCGATGAACCCGAGCTGCTCGGCCACGGCCGTGAAGATGAAGTCCGTCTCTTGCTCCGGCACATATTGAAACGACGTTTGTGTCCCTGAGGCGAACAGGCCCCTCCCGAACAATTGCCCTGAACCGATTGCGAACTTTGACTGACGCAGGTTGTAGCCGATGCCCTGCGGGTCGATGTCCGGCTTGAACAGGACCAGGATCCGGTTCAACTGATAGTCGGCCAGCCATCCTTTCTGCAAAGCCAGGAAGATGGATAAGGCGGCGGCAGACACCAGAGTGACAAGCTGACGCCACGTCGCCCCGGACACGAAGAGCATCACGATCAGGATGAAGCCGAACACGAGCGTGGTCCCGAGATCCGGCTCCTTGTAGATGAGCACGGCCGGCACGCCCACGATCACCAAGGCCTGCATTACCGTCGACCAGGACAGCCGACGCTTCCCGATCTCTTCGCGATTGCGCGGTGACAACAAGGAAGCGAGGGCGAGGATCACCGCCACCTTTGCGAATTCGGCCGGCTGGAGTTTGAAGAACCCCAGCGGGATCCACCGTTGTGAACCATTGACCGGCTCGAAGAGAAACACGACCAGGAGCAGCAGGAGCACGACGACAGAGATGATCGGGATGAAAGGCCGATACTCCCGATAGTCGATGTTGGACAAGATGATGTAGATGGTCAGGCCGGCCGCGACGAAGATCATCTGTCGCTCCATGCCAACGGACCCGGCCGTGGCGCTGGTAGCCGAGTAGATCATCAGCAGACCCAGGCCGGATAGGGCGACCATCGTCCCGAACAGGACCCGATCGGGCTTGTTCCGACGCCGATCTACGGCAACCTCGCGGAGACGGGAGAGAAGTGTCATCAGTCGGCCTGCTCACCTTCAACGATCGGTGTCTGTGGCTGATTGAACAGGTATTGCAAGATGTACCTGGCCACCGGCGCCGCGATCTGGCCTCCTGAACCGCCTTCGTCGATGAGGATCGCCACCACATACTTCGGGTTGCTCAATGGGGCGACTCCCACGAACCAGGCATGGTTGTCCTTGTTCCTGGATGACTGGGCAGTCCCCGTCTTCCCGCCGATCTCGTCGACTCCATCACCGAAATCGGCAAAGGCCCTGGCGGCGGTGCCATGGCTGACGACCAGCCCCAGATCGGTCAACAGCTCCTGGTGAGTTGCCTCGGAGATGTCCACAGTGGAGACCTTCGGCTCGGGCAGCGGGATGGGTTTGCCGTCTGGACCGATCACCTCTTTGACCACTCGGGGCTCGACGATGGTGCCGCCGTTGGCCAGTGCGGCGAATGAGACCGCCACCTGGAGCGGTGTGGCCGTGAAGGCGCCCTGACCGATCGCCAGGTCCATCAGGTCTCCACCGAGCCAGGGGGTCGCGAGGTCGAGACGGGAGGGCTCGAGACGGGGTGGCTTGTCCGGGTTCTCCCGCTGGTACGAAGCCCACTCCTCAAAAAGCTGGCGGGTGGGGACCGTTCCTGCGGCCTCTCCGGTCAGGTCGATGCCGGTGGGATGGCCATAACCGAGGCGAGTGGCCCAGTCCTGGATGATGTTCTCCTTGGTGGTCTCCTTGTATGCGAGCCACGTTCCCAGGGCCACGTTCCAGAAGAAGATGTTGCACGAGTTCTCCAGGGCCTGGTGGATGTTCAACCAGCCCAAGTCCCGGGGTGCATACCAATCGTGTTTGACCTGCTGTGAGCCGTCCTCCAGATCGGCCAGCACCAGGGTGCCATCACAGTGGATCAGGTCACGAGCGCTGTCGACACCCTCGACCCCCTCAGGGAACGGCAGGTTCTCTTCCTGCTTGACCGTATAGGTGATCGCCTTGAATGTGGACGCCGGTGGGTAGAGGCCACTGACCGCCAGATTGTTGAATGCTTGTGTGGCGGTCAACCCATCGAAGGTGTCCTTGTCGATCCCGGCGACGAACAACTGAGGGTCGAAGTCGGGATATGAGGCAAGTGAGAGGACCTCGAAAGTCTGGGCGTCGAGGACGACTGCGGCGGCCCGCTTTGTCTCGCTGAACACTTCCTTGCCCGCCGCCCTGGCCGCGTCCTTGACGGAATTGGAAAGTGCAACACCCTCCTCCAATGCGTATTCGACCACTTCCTGGAGGTTCAAGTCGATGTTGAGGACGACTGAGTCGCCGGCTTGGGGCGCCGTGGCCGGCTTCTGATCGATGATCTGGCCTCTGCGCACTTTGTATTCGACATATCCGCTCGTGCCCTGGAGGTACTGGTCGTAAACCCTCTCGACGCCGAGCTTTCCGATCCTCACATTGGGATCGAGGTCCCGAGTCTCGAGATCGGATGCCTCGGGAAGGCCGAGATGACCGATGACGTGGGCGAGGGTCGGGCCGGCGAGGTAGACCCTCTCCGGAACTTTGATGATTTCCACTCCGGGAAGATCATCGAGATTCTCGTTGATGGCATATGCGGTCTCGTTGGACACCGTGGCCACCTGGAATCGCCCGTTGATCCCGGCCTCCTCGTACATCGCGTCGAGCGTCCCAGGATCGACACCCACCATCGATGCGAGTTCCTGGATGAGCTGATCACGGTCGTCGGGTTGGACGAAGGTGCGGTCGACGACCACAGCCGGCACAAGGCGGCTCGTGGCGAGAAGGGTCCCGTCCCGGTCGTAGATGTCGCCTCGGGGCGCCTCCGATGACTTCCCTATCCAGGTGGCGTCTTCGGCCGCCTGTGCGATCTGTGGGCCTTGGGCGACCTGGACGAACCAGAGCCGCAGCCCTATCACCGAGAACATGGTGATGAAGACGATTCCCAGTGTGGTCAGTCGTAGAGCAAACTTCACGGGTATCTCAAAGCGGTTCGATCACCATCCACCAGCCGGACGAACATCGGTGCGAAGAGCGCCGCTATCAGTGTGTTGGCCAACGGTACGAGGATCATCCGGCTAACGGCATTCTGTCCCAGAAGGCTGCTCTGCCCGAAGAGGGTCCCGATGAGGATCAGCAGCACCATCCCGATCAGGGTGAGGAATCCGGCCCATACCGCCACTGTGATCCTCCCCAGCTCCGCCCGCTCCTTGGTGCGGACTGCGATGAATGCGACGGTGGTGAAGACGATTGCCCTCAGCCCGAGAAGGGACGAGCCGAGGAGATCGACGATCAACCCGGCGGTGAAGCCGACGCCCAGGATCACTTCCACCTTGATCCTCGTGAGTGCGAGAACGATGACCACCAGCATCACCAGGTCGGGTGTGACGATACGCACCCTGCCAAAAAGGGTCGTCTGAATCAGCACCGCAGCCAAGACACTGAAGGAGACGATGAGCCCGCTTCGACCGCGCATCATCCGCTGCCTGGGGTCGTCGTGGTTTCCTGGCCGACGACCGTGGTCGTGGTCGTCGTCGCGTCAACGGGGGGCACGTCATCGGTAGCTGCCGTGAGGGGGTCCGGTGGCCATGCCAGCACGATCACGATGCGTAGCGACTCGGGGTCGACGAATGGCCGCACGGATGTCGTCAGAGAGCCGGTCTCGGGTGAGGCGTCCTCCAGCACCTCGCCCACCGGCAGACCGGCCGGGTAGTCCGTGCTCACGGCAGAGGTCAACACCCGATCGCCGGCGAGCACCGGCTCACGTGCGTCGAACACCTCGAGATCCATGGTCAGCTTCAGGGTTTCGTTGAAGGCCTGAGAGACCAGCGTGCCCACCTGACTTCCCACGAGCACGGTCAAGCCCTCTCTCGACGCCGTGATGGGAACGATCGTGCGCGCTATGGGGGCTGGAGGATTTGACCGTACCTACCACGTAGCCGCTGGTGTCGACGACAGGTTGCCCGACCAGGATCCCGTCGGCCCTGCCCTTGTTGACTATGAAGGCGGCGTCGAGGGGGTCAGGCTTTCCGATGACTTCTGCGATGGTTCTGCCGACCTGGCTCTCGTCCACATCGAGCCCATACACATGCTCGAGAAGATCGAGTTTCGCCAACTGGTCTTGTACCGCAACGAGCTGGGCCTCCGCATCGGCGAGCTCGGCGCTCAATGCGGCATTCTGCTCGCGAAGTGAGGCGACGTTCGACAGGCTGTCCAGAGCGTCAGCCACCGGGTTGACCACGAACGCGGCTGCCCTTTGCAGGGGGGAGATGATCGCCTGGGTCCCACTGCGGAGCACCCCGACGACTCCCCCACCCTCGAGCCTCACATCGAAGGTCATCAGCAGAACCCCGATGACCATCAGCGTTATGAAAGTGGGGAGGGCGCGGTCGGATCTCTTCGTGGTCAGCATCGGTCGAGACGGGGGGTGGCGGTCATGGCCGGGATGACGAAACAAGCACGTTCTGCAACGTGTCGAATTCCTCCAGGCATTTCCCCGAGCCAAGCACCACCGACTGCAGCGGATTGGCCGCTGTGACGATGGGCATCCCCGTCTCGTGGGCCAGACGATGGTCCAACCCGACCAAAAGAGCTCCTCCTCCGGTGAGCACGATTCCCCGCTCGACGACGTCGGCCGCCAACTCTGGAGGCGTCTTGTCGAGGGTGAACTTCACTGCATCGACGATCGCCTGAGTGGGCTCCTCGATCGCCTCTCGTATCTCCGGACTGGAAAGGAGAACGGTCTTGGGCAGACCCGTGACGAGGTCCCGCCCACGCACTTCAGCCGAAGGCTCGTCGGCGTAGGGCCAGGCCGAGCCAACCGCCAGTTTGAGCTGCTCTGACGTCCTCTCACCGATGAGGACGTTGTATTCCTTCTTGACCCAGTCGATGATGGCGGTGTCGAGCTCATCTCCGCCCACGCGGATAGACCGGGAGACGACGATGCCACCGAGTGAGATCACCGCGACCTCGGTCGTGCCTCCGCCTATGTCGACGACCATCGAGCCTGCAGGCTCACCGATCGGGAGGCCTGAGCCGATTGCTGCAGCCATCGGCTCCTCGATTGTGTATGCCCTCCGGGCGCCGGCGTGGTACGCCGCTTCTTCGACGGCTCTCCGCTCAACCGGGGTGATTCCAGATGGGACGCAAACCACGATCCTGGGACGCGCCCACTTGCGACGGTGCACCTTTTGGATGAAGTAGCGGAGCATCTTCTCTGTCACGTCGAAATCTGCAATGACCCCGTCGCGCAGGGGCCGGATAGCGGTGATGTGGGCCGGGGTGCGCCCGATCATCCTCTTCGCCTCCATGCCGACGGCGAGGGCACGGCCGTTCTGCGAGTTGATGGCCACGACCGACGGCTCGTTGAGCACGATGCCCCCGCCCCGGACGTAGACCAGCGTGTTCGCCGTGCCGAGGTCTATGGCCATGTCTTGACCGGCAAAAGAAAAAAGGGTTTCAGCCATGGCTGATGATGACTCCCGCGATGACCTGGCGATTGTAGGGGAGGGTCACGGCTTGTGCCATTGCGCCACGGGTCGGGGCGCCGCTTCTGGTCAGCCGAAGAAGATCGCCAGCTCCCGACCGGCACTCTCCGCGCTGTCGGATCCGTGAACCAGGTTTTTGGTCACTTCCAGCCCGAAATCGCCCCGAATCGTCCCTGGGGCAGCCTGCTTGGGGTCGGTCGCGCCCATCAGGGCGCGGCAAACGGAGACGGCGGACTCTCCCGACCACTCCATCGCCACCACCGGGCCACTCGTGATGAAATCGAGGAGATCCGGGAAGAATGGCTTGGCGACATGCTCCTCATAGTGCCGCTTGGCGAGGTCCTCATCGATAGTCAGCTTTCTGATTCGCTCCAACGTGAGGCCCTTATTCTCGAATCTGGATATGACCTCGCCGACCAGCCCGCGCTCGACCCCGTCCGGCTTGACCATGATGAATGTGTTCTCGTTCGACATCGGAGACGAGGGTATCTCAGCCACCGGCCGATCGGAATTCATCTTTCCTGAGCAGACCCCGAACCTCACCCACCAGATATAGGGAGCCCGTGACCAGAACCGCACCCATCGGGCCCGCTTCGGCTTTGGCCATGTCGATGGCGTGCCCGACGTCCTCGGACACCAGCACGGGCACATCAACGAGCTTCTCAATCCTTGCCGCAAGGTCGAGCGGGCTTATTGCTCGCCCCGACTCAGGAGAGGTGACGACGAATCCAACTGCAAGCGGAGCCAGACTCGTCACCATCGCTTCGACGTTCTTGTCACCGAGCACTCCGAGCAGGATCTGCCATCGCGTGGTGGGAAATTCCTCCTTCAGGGACTCGACGAGAACGATGACGCCGTCCGCGTTGTGCGCACCGTCGACCATCACCAGTGGGTCTGTGCCCAACGGCTCCATGCGTCCCGGCGCAGTCATCGCCGTCGCCGCCGTTCTCACAGCCTCCGTGTCGAGACGTCTCCCAAGCAGAGCTTCCGTGGCCGCTATAGCGCTGGCGAGGTTGACGACCTGATATCGACCGTGAAGAGGTAGGAAGATGTCCTCATACGTGGCCTCGGCACCCTCGATGGTCGTCAGCCAACCACCGATGCCCCGTTCTGCGTCGAGCACGCTGAAGTCCTTGCCATAGTGTCGGTGATGGATCCCGAGGTCGCGAGCACGTTGCTCGGCAACCTCGAGTGCAGGGTCGGGCAGAGGTCCGCTGACGAGGATCGAGTTTGGTCCCGCTATAGCCAGCTTCTCTCCGGCGATGGTTGCAACGTCGGATCCGAGATACTCGGTGTGCTCGATGCCGATGCTGGTGACTACGCACACCTCGGCGTCGACGACATTCGTGGCGTCTAGCCGGCCGCCGAGCCCGACCTCGAGTACGACTGCGTTGACGGCTTGATCGGCGAAGAAGGCGAACGCGGCCGCCGTCAGGAGCTCGAAGTAGGTGCTGGGTTCCAAGCCTCTGGCTTCACGGATGTCGGCAAATGCGGCGACGTCACTGATGGCGAGTGCGAACTCGTCGGGCGTGGCGTACCGGCCGTTGACGCCGAGGCGTTCTTCGACCCTTTCCAGATGAGGCGAGGTGTACGTGCCCGCGTTGAGCCCGTGGCCCACCAACAGCACCGTTGCCATCCGCGTGGTGGAGGTCTTCCCGTTTGTCCCGGCCACATGGATGATCGGGTAGCCCTCGTTGGGCCGACCCATGTCGTTGAGGAGGGCTTCGATCCGGTCCAGCCCGGGCTGAACTCCCAGAGCGACATGGCTGTCTATGTAGTGGAGAGCTTCGGTGTAATCCATTGGCAAGGCCCCGGGAGGTTAATCCCGGGGCCCTTCCACCCTATTGCAAGCCCACACGGACCACTTCCGGCCCATTGGGACGACTCAATCCTCGCCTCGCCTCCGCGCATAACGGACCAGCACAAGACCCATGCCCAGCATGACCACCGAGGCCCCGAACAGCATCTCGCTGTCCATGCCTGTGAAGGGAAGAGAATCGGTGGGGTCGATCTCCACGGCCAAAACCTCGGGCGGGCACGCAACGACTTCGAACTCACCACTGAGATTGCCCTGGATCACGAATCCCGGAGCCGGGTCGGCCACCCACTGGTAATCGCCGGCGGCTAGGGACTCCGATCCTCCGGCACCACCGAAGAACTTGACCCCACTCACCCCGACTTCACTCACCGTGACGATCGCCGCCGAGTCCGGGAGGATGCTGACATCGATAGACCCAAATGCCGACTGTGACCCTTCGACGCAATCGCTATGCCCTACCAGGACCGTGGCAACACAGGGTGCGATGGTGAACGAACCGTTGGTCGCCTGCTCGTCGGGGAATTGGAACCCGTCACCGGGCTCGGCCTCCCAGGTGTACCCACCCGGCGGCAGCTCGGCCACACCACCGGTCCCATCGAAACTGGCGACCATCTTGTGCTCGCTGTCGAAGATGGTGACCGCCGCCCCTGATTCCGTGTCGATGAAGACCGTCACAGGCGCCAGTGGCCCGTCGAGCAGCTCGCATTGACCAAGTGTCACGACCACCGACGAATCGCAAGGGGCGATGGAGAACTCACCCGAAGTCTCACCGGTGAGGGAAAACCCTGAACCGGCAGTCGCCTGCCACGTGTAGTCCCCCGGGGCCAGCTCCTGAGTGCCACCAGAGCCAGAGAAGTCATATGGACCACCCGGACCAGACACAACCACAGTCGCCCCAGAAACCGGATCGATCACAATCTGAACCTCACCAACCGGAGCACTCTGAGCGTTCAACGAGCAATCCCCATGAGTGACGACCACCGCAGCAGCACACGGCTCAACCGTGAGCTCACCACTGGATTCGCCTGTCAGGGCAAAGCCCGCACCGGCAGTCGCCTGCCACGTGTAGTCCCCCGGGGCCAGCTCCTGAGTGCCACCAGAGCCGGAGAAGTCATATGGACCACCCGGACCAGACACAACCACAGTCGCCCCGGAAACCGGATCGATCACAACCTGAACCTCACCAACCGGAGCACCCTGAGCGTTCAACGAGCAATCCCCATGAGTGACGACCACCGCAGCAGCACACGGCTCAACCGTGAACTCACCCGAGATCTCACCATCGAGGGAGAACCCGTCACCGGGGGCTGCAAGCCAGCTGTAATCCCCCGGTGCGAGTGTCTGGGTGCCGCCTGATCCACTGAACTCATAGGGCCCGCCCGGTCCAGACACGGTCACCACCGCCCCGGAATCGGGGTCGATCTCGACAGTGACACTGCCCACCGCGCCGCCTTGGCCAACAACACAGTCACCATGCGTGACCACCACACCGGCGGCACACGGCTCAACGGTGAACTCACCCGACGTCTCACCAGTCAGGGCGAAACCACTACCGGGTGAGGCCTGCCAGGTGTAGTTCCCTGCAGCTAGATCATGAGTCCCACCGGTCCCAGAGAAGTTGTAAGGCCCACCCGCGCCCGACACGACCACGGTCGCTCCCGACTCGGGGTCGATCGTCACTTCCACTTGACCAACCGGAGCACCCTGATTGTTCAATGAGCAATTGCCATGCGTCACCGCTACCGAAGCCGCGCATGGTTGCACTGTGAACTCGCCGGAGCTAGCGCCACTGAACTCATATCCGGCCCCTGCGGCCGTCGCTTTCCAGTAGTAGGTTCCCGGCGCCAGACCCAGAGATTGGCCATCCGAGAGCGATGCTCCGACTGGCCCGGTGAAATTCGAGTTCGCGTATACCTGAACAGTGGCGCCGGCCACAGGATCGATGTTGAACGACACGGATCCCTCCGGGACGCCCTGGATCAACTCACATACCTGCGCCGAGGGCACGACCGTCACCGACTGTGTCACCGGGTCTCCGTAGCAGAACGTTACGTGGCTCAGACCGAACCATTTCTTGTTCTTTGGATTGAGTGGGGCGTGGAGACCGTTGTCCGAAGTCGCACCCGAATAGTCGTAGAGGTTGGCGCCTGGCCCACCCTTGACGATCACCTGGTAAACGGGCCGAGTGCTCGACCAATCGAAGGTCGGGCCCGAGCCCGAGTCACTGATATTCGAGATCGTGAAATAGGTCCCGTGAACGCCGGCGGTGACAGGCTCGACCTTGTATGAGTAATACCCGGTCGGACAGCCCGGATTGAAGCAGTCCTGACTCACGACGAAGGCGCCGGCGGCGGTAGTCTGACCACCGGCCACGCCGTTGTCCCATGGGCCTTGCGCATAAGCCCGGACCTGGACGCTGTCGCCCCAATATGGGCTGGCATCGAAGTCACCGCTGAACCTGTAGTTGTTGACCGATGTGAACGCACCATGGGCGACTTCGGTCCAAGGCCCTGCCCCGTTGACCTGCACCTGGATTCGGATATCGGGATGACCTGAGCCGCTCGTGCCATCGGTCTTCCAGCTGATCGCGTCGAAGTGGATGTAGGGGGTCTTGTCGATGCACGTCTGATACGCACTGACCTCCGGATGATGAGCCAATGCGACCGGCGCATAGACGACCATGAGGCCCGCCAACATCGACAGGGTCGCAAAGATCGCGGAAAGCCGCTCCAACCTGGGATGTTGCTTGGTGTGAGCGTGCCGCCTCATACCGCACACCATTTGACGCCCAGATCACGACAAGCGTGAAAAGCGATGCTTCCGCCCCAGACGACATGAGTCGCCAGCCTCATAAGTCCTATCCCTTCATGCAATGGGACAGGCCGGTCTCACCACTGGCTCCACCAGACCCAGGTGACCGTTTTACAGGTCTGGTTTCAGTGCCTCCCTATTTCCCCTGTGGGTTTGACCACTCTGCGTGATCCGCCGCAACACATAGTGCTACAGGGGGGCACCTCTGTCAACGGGTAATCGACCCAGTAATTGGAAAGGTGTACGCCCGGATCAGTGCGCAGACTTACCCGGGCGTATAAGAGGACTTAGTTTTCTCGCTCTCTGGCGGTGACCAGGAGGGCAGCGCCGAGACCGAATAGAGCCAGCGCCAACAGCGACAGCCCTCCCCCATCTACCCCGGTGAATGGCAGGACTTCGGTATCGAGTACCTCATCGGCGACCGACGTGGAGGTTGCCGCCTGGGCAGTCGTCGTGGTGATCTCAGTCGGCAGCACCTCTGTCGGCACAGTGGTGGTCGTCACTTCCGTGGGAAGCACCTCTGCCGTGGTGGTTGTGGTGGCGATCGTCGTCGTCGGCTGCACCGTCGTCGTCACGGGAAAATCGCATACGAGGTGGACGTTCATCCCAGCAGAGAAGACCCCATCAGACCCCATCAGTAGCGAAACGGTGACCTGGCTTCCGAGGATCAAGGTTCCTGTCGCATCAACGGCGCCATCTGATTGACCTTCCACGTCTGGGATCGTGACGGAGGAGCTGTCTGAGCTCACGACCAGGTTGTTGTTTGGGTGGACAGAACCCTGATTCAGGGACCTCGCCGTAACGTCGCAGATCTGGCCGGCAAACTGAGGATCGACATCGATCGAGGTCAGCGTGGTCACAGAATTCGGGGCTGCGTAAACGATCGTGGTGATCGGTATGGCAACATCGAAGTTCTCCGGAGCAGCATCTGCCGGCGACGCCAGGACCGCCATCAGTGAGATGACCGCGCCAGCACATGCGATGAGTGCAAGTGGTCGTCGATTTCTGTCGAATGCTCCCGTTCCCGCGGAAGTCGCGCCCATAGCGACCCCTCTCGACTTGAGCCGCTTCATCTGCTCCCATCCCTTTCATAGCTAAATGGACAGGGTGGTCTCACCACTGGCTCCCCACGACCCAGGTGACCGTCTACAGGTCGAGGATCAGCGCCTCCCTTTCCCCTTCAATTGACCACCAGCCGTGGCCCCGCCGGCAACTGTAATCCAGATGACACCCGGTTTGGGTAATTCTTTGCGGAGTCGAGGGCTCCCAACTCCGTCGAAACAGGACTGCCTACGCCGACTTCTCGGCCGGTCCGTCGACCTCGCGGGCCGGGACCAACGTGGGATTCACCTTGTCGGCGACGACGTCGCGATCGATGAGCACCTGCTCGACGTCTGTACGGGAAGGCAGGTCGTACATCGTATTGAGCAAGACCTCTTCGAGGATCGCCCTCAATCCTCGAGCACCGGTGGCGCGTTTGATGGCCTGCTCGGCTATCGCTACGAGCGAATCGGGTGTGAACACCAGCTCGACGTCGTCCATCTCGAACATGCGAGCATATTGCTTGGTCAGTGCATTCTTCGGTTCGGTGAGTATCTGCACCAAAGCGTCCATGTCCAGGTCTTCGACGGTAGCCATCACCGGAAGACGCCCGATGAACTCGGGGATCAACCCATATTTCATCAAGTCCTCCGGCATGACCTGGTTGAGCAACTCGGTCGGCCGTCCCTCGGCCTTGCCCCTGACTTCGGCCCCGAAACCGACGCCTCTTCGCCCAACACGATTGGCGATGATGTCCTCGAGACCGCCAAAGGCGCCGGCGCAGATGAACAGGATGTTGGTCGTGTCCAGCTGGATGAACTCCTGATGCGGGTGCTTGCGCCCCCCCTGCGGAGGTACCGAGGCAACGGTGCCTTCGAGGATCTTGAGCAGCGCCTGCTGGACTCCTTCACCGGACACGTCGCGGGTGATCGAGGGGTTCTCTGCCTTCCGTGAGACCTTGTCGATCTCGTCGATGTAGATGATCCCTTGCTGGGCGCGATTCACGTCGTAGTCGGCAGCCTGCAGCAGTTTGAGCAAGATGTTTTCGACGTCTTCGCCGACATACCCTGCCTCCGTCAGGCTTGTTGCGTCTGCGATGGCAAACGGAACATTGAGTTGACGGGCGAGAGTCTGTGCCAGAAGCGTCTTGCCCGAGCCGGTAGGCCCGATCAGGAGAATGTTCGACTTCTGAAGCTCGACGTCACGCTGGACCTCACCGCCACGAATCCGCTTGTAATGGTTGTAGACCGCGACCGAGAGTTTCTTCTTGGCTTCTACCTGACCCACGACGTAGTCGTCCAGGTAGGAGTTGATCTCGACCGGCTTGGGCAGTTCGGTGAAGGTGATCTCCTCGGTGGCGGAGAACTCTTCTTCGATGATCTCGTTGCACAGGTCGATGCACTCGTCGCAGATGTAGACGCCAGGGCCGGCTATGAGCTTCTTGACCTGTTTCTGAGACTTCCCGCAGAAGCTGCACTTGAGCAGCTCTCCACCGTCACCGAGTCGTGCCATGTTACTTGGAGGCTACCGCGGCGAGCTCCCGACGTGTGAGAACTCCGTCGATCACGCCATATTCCTTGGCGGCGTCGGCGAGCATCCAATAGTCCCGCTCTGTGTCCTGTGAGATCTTCTCGAGGTCTTGTCCGGTGTGATCGGCCAGGATCTGATTCAACTGCTCGCGCATCTGGACGATCAGCCGTGCCTGGATCTCGATGTCCGAGGCCTGCCCCTGCGCTCCGCCATGTGGCTGATGCAACATGACTCTGGCGTGGGGCAATGCGAAACGCTTTCCCTGTGCTCCCCCGGCCAGGATGACCGCAGCGGCCGACGCCGCCATCCCCATGCAAACGGTGTTCACATCGGGCTTGATGTACTGCATCGTGTCGTAGATGGCGAACAGGGATGTGATCGAGCCACCAGGAGAGTTGATGTAGAGGAAGATGTCCTTGTCGGGGTCTTCGGATTCGAGATGGAGCAACTGGGCCATGATCAGATTGGCGATGTTGTCATCGATCGGAGTGCCAAGGAAGATGATCCTGTCCTTGAGCAGACGACTGTAGATGTCGAAGTAGCGCTCACCCCGGCTGGTCTGTTCGAACACCGTCGGGATCACGTAGTTTTGGAACTGGTTCTCGGTTGTCATTCTTCTTCCTCCACGACCTCGGCAGCGACGACTTCGCCCTCCACGGGCTCAGCCTCAACCACTTCGGCCTCGACTTCGTCCACTTGCAATCTCAGATCAACCGGGTTGCCGTCCTCATCGACAGGGTTCGCTGTCGAGAGAATGACGTCCAGTGCCCTGTTTCTGAGAATATCACTGGCCAGGGCCAATTCTTGGCCGCTTTGCCGGAACGCCCTCAGATAGGCGACCGGATCCCCGGAGCGGGCTGCGAGGCCCTGCACCACCGATGAGACGTCTTCGGGACCGACGTTGATCTCCTCGCTCTCGGCCACCGCCTCCAATACCAGCCGGTTGCGGAGTGCTTGATCGGCCTGCTGTTTGAGATCTTCGACGAAGTCATCCTGTTGGATTCCGGTCGCGCGGAAGTAATCTTCGAGAGTCAGCTCGGAGTCCTCGAGACGATGGATGAAGCGATGTAGCTGCTCGTCCATCTCGGCGCGCACCAGTGCCTCGGGCAATACGACGTCCACCTGGTCGACGAGCGTGCTCAGGGCCCGCTCGGTGAACTGTCTGCTCACTGCCTGCAGCTTGGCTTCGGCGAGGCGCTCGCGCAGCTCTGACCTCAACTCCTCGACGGTATCGAATTCGGTGTTTTCCTCGACCCACTCGTCATCCAGGCCGGGGAGGACACGTTGCTTCACCTCGTTGACAGTGACTCGGTAATCGACGACTTCGCCGGCCCGATCTCCGAAGCCTTCGGGCAGCGGGCCTTCGAACTCGACCACCGCGCCCGCCCCCGCCCCGATCAGCTTGTCGTCGATCCCCTCGATGAACAGACCGGAGCCGACCTCGTACAGGAGGTCCGACGCTGCCGCTTCGTCGACCGCCTGACCCTCCTTCGTTGCTGTGACATCGATGGAGACGAAGTCACCTTCGGCGGCCGGGCGCACGACCTCCTCCACCGTCGCGAACTGCTCGAGCATCCTCTCCATCTGGTTTTCGAGGTCCTCATCGGTGACCTCGGGCGACGTCACCTCAACTGAACGATCCCGATATTCGGGGAGGTCGAAGGTGGGCCACAGGGTGACCTTCACCTCGACCTCGACCCCACCGTCGACATCGTTCAGCGATTCGAGCTGTGGTGTGACCGCCGGGCTTATGTCCTCTTCGCTCAGGATGTCGGTGAGTGCCGGTGGAACCAGGTCATCGATGACCTCACTGCGGAGACGCGCCTGGCCCACCGCCGCCTCCACCACCGGCAACGGTGCCTTACCCGGCCGAAAACCCTTCAACTTCAGATCATGGGACAACTTGCGTGCGGTTGCCGCCTTTCCGGCGTTGATCTGGTCATCACTCAACTCGAACTTGACCACACGCTCGAATGGCCCTGTTTCTGTAACTGTCGTAGGCATTTCGCTCCGTTTTCTCCATGTCGTGCAGAAGGGCGCATCAATGCGCCCTTCCGCCTCGGGGTGACCGACGGGATTCGAACCCGCGACATCCTGGACCACAACCAGGTGCTCTAACCAGGCTGAGCTACGGCCACCATGTTGAATGGGTCTTCCTTGCGCCCCCGGGAGGACTCGAACCCCCAACCTACGGATTAGAAGTCCGTCGCTCTATCCAATTGAGCTACAGGGGCAAGGGGCAAGGTCAACGCCCCGAAGGGCGACCCATTCGAGCGGGTGAAGGGAATCGAACCCTCACCACCAGCTTGGAAGGCTGGAGCTCTACCATTGAGCTACACCCGCGGGAATGGTCATTGTAAAGCCTCAGTCGGGCTGGTCGGACTCGAACCGACGACCTCGTGCTCCCAAAGCACGCGCGCTACCAAGCTGCGCCACAGCCCGAAATCGCGACCAGCGTAATTCGTTCCGGTTTCTTGTCCTATCTCATTCGTAAGTTCACATCATGGAGGTGGGGAAGGATTTAGAGGTACGACTCGCCCGTTGGGATGGGCTATCGCGTTGGGAGCGTTCCGAGCTGGGCAAGGACCTACGCCGGGCCGGGCTCTCCTATGGGGAGATCATGGGCCTCGTCCCGGTGAAGAAGTCCACACTCGCCACCTGGTGTCGTGACGTGCGTCTGACCGACGAGCAGTACGCCGCGATCAAGGGGCGGACGGGCTCGCAGGAGGGGATCCCGAGGGACACTCAGCGGAAACGCCACCTGGAGATCGAAGTGATTCAACGCGACGCACTGGGTGCGGCGCGGCAATTGATGAAGGATCCGCTGTGGCTGGTTGGGGTTTCTCTGTACTGGGGCGAGGGATTCAAGACACAGAGTCAGCTGGGCATGGCCAACGCCGATCCTTACGTCCTGCGAACATTCATCAGGTGGGCAACGGAGTTCCACAATCCACAGGCGGGATTCCGGGCACGACTCAACATCCACGCGGACAATGACGAACCCAGCGCGCGCACCTGGTGGGCGGACCAACTGGCCCTCCCCCTCGATGACTTCACGAAAAGCTTCGTGAAACCCGACGGGACGGGACATCGCAAGAACCACCTGCATTGGGGCGTGTGTCTGGTGAGAATGAGACAGAGCGCCGACGCCTTCCATACGACGACTTCGTGGATCAAGTTCCTCAAGAAGCAAGTTGGCCTCTACGATTGACACAACGGGTCGCTAGCTCAACTGGCAGAGCACCGGTCTCTTAAATCGGGTGTTGTGGGTTCAAGTCCCACGCGACCCACGCACACAGATTTGGGGTTCGAGTCTCAACCTCGGACCCTTCTTCTGTGAGAATGCCCTCCAACTTGCGGGTGTGGCGAAACTTGGCAGACGCGCAGGGTTTAGGTCCCTGTGGGAGCAATCCCGTGGAGGTTCAAATCCTCTCGCCCGCACAAGAGAATTATGAGGGTTTGCGTTGCCGGCTGAGAGGCCGATTGCAACCCAATTGCAACCATTTCGGACGGAGGTCCGCCGATGATGAGCTGCGCTGACTGCGGAGAGAACCTTGACGAGGTATCCCCAGGTCAACCGTGCCCGACATGTGGTGGGACACGCAGAACCGCTGTCGTCAATGCTCGACCCATCGACACCGTGGCCATCACTGAATCGGTCAGCTTCGTCATCACGAAGGGCGACGACCGTCCGTGGACCGAGAAATGGCAGCTCATGCTCCACCATCTCGCCGCCCTCGAAAGGATCTACTCGGGGGAGGGTCGCCATGGCAATCTCGAGGCCGAGAGCCGAGCCACTTCCTTCTTCGTCGAGTGTGACCACCTGGCGGAGTGGCTATGGCAGGACGTGACTCTCCGGCCTCGCCTGACGGAGCGTGTCGTGAACGATCACGTGGAGACTCACCCATCATTAGTGACCGCCCAAGACATCTCCAACACCCATAAGCACCACACCCGGAGGCCCGAGGCGAGAGCTGCCCGGATCCGAAAAGTCGGGCTCGGCGATCAGGTCCGACTCACCATCGAACTGGATTGGGCGGGTCCGAACGCCTCGACCGTCGATGCCCTCGAGCTCGCCCGCCAATGCGTTGCAGACTGGCGGGGGTTTCTGACGAATCGGGGCATCGATGAGCCTTGACTGGATGAGATGCACGAACGAGCGCCAACCTGGTCGAGCGGCTGATCGGTCAAGCACTCGTCTCAGCCCTTGACGGACGGACCCTCGAGGTCGACGGCCATCTCGTCTACTCCAAGCTCGGGAGCACGGTCGAACGTTGCACCAACACTGACGGGTTTTGGTCGGCCCTCTTTGCGACCACTGACCCCGATGAGGGCCGGTTTGTTAGGTTCGACAGGACCATGTTGGAGTTGGTGAAGTTTGTTGGGGGCATCAGCTGGGTCATCGGGATTCTGTTTCTGTTCGCCGTCCCGCCGATCGGCTTCCTGATCCTGCTCGTCGCCCTCCTCTGCACGATCTATGCGACGTCGAAAACCAGGGAGAAGCGCCATGCTGAACTCCTAGCGGCGTCATCGAGCCAGACCACCGCACCGGCCCAGCCCGCCTCGACCCCACAACCGAGCGTGGCCAGCCGTCTGGACGAGCTCGAAAAACTCAAAGAGGCCGGCACGCTGACCGACGAGGAATACCAGGAAAAGAGGCGTCAGATCCTCGACTCACTCTGAGAGCCGGGCATCGTTACCTAGGAGGGGTACAAAGCGCAGGCAGCCTGGGCTTGCAGGTTCAGTTCGAACCCGGTGTCTGATTTGCAGAGCCCTTCGAGCAGAGATTCGACCAATGCGACGGTCAATGTTGGACGGGTGTTCGCTTCCCCGGCCAGGTAGACGATCAGCCCTGATAGTGCGTCGCCGGTGAGTTCCTTGCAGCCGTCTGCCATGAGGGTGCCGACCTGGGTGAACAGGTTGGTTACGGTGTCACCCTTCGCCGCATCGACCACGCCTGATGGGTCGGCATCGACTCGGTCGAGGAAGGTGCCCATGATCGAAACCGCCTCGTCTGTTGCGGCCTGGCATTCGGCGGCCTGTGATTGGGTTGTTGTTGTGGCGGCCATGGTTGTCGTGCTGGCGGTGGTCGTCGACGTCGTCGTTGTAGCTGAGGTGCTCGTAGACGTATCAGCAGGCGCACCACCTGCGCATGCGGCCAGGAGAAAGGCCGCAATCACCATACCCAACCTGCTTCGACTCACACCAGGAGCCGACCCTACTCCGCCAGAGCAAGCACGGTCTGGTTTGCGTCCGAGCCTTGTGAGTGTCGAGTGGCTCGATCCCTTCGATGAAGGGATCCGGGCGATGCTCCGGCTGAGTTGGGCCGCCTTGTTGGCACACCTCTGGAATATCGCTGGCGGACCGAAGAGGAGTGATTGCAACCATTTTGCAACCCAACCACTCGAGACAGGCTGGGATAGGTCAGGACGGCGACACGGGAAACACCAGGTATTTGCTGACTGTTTGCCATCGCCTGGTATGGCCTGGGACGCCCCTGTGAGGGTTTAGGTCCCTGTGGGAGCAATCCCGTGGAGGTTCAAATCCTCTCGCCCGCACTGATTTGATTGGTGGCGGACTTTGACCGAGTTTGATTGCCGGCCGACTTTGGTCGAGACGACCCTCATCGCTGCTCGAGTGTGTCGTTGCCGCGAGTTCACAGTCTCGACCAAACAGACGCCGGTCGGCCGGGGCTACCGCCGCGTGACAGGACCCGCGCATAGGCAAAAAGACACCGGTCCGCTGATTTCATTGCCGGCCGACTTTGGTCGAGACGACTCTCATCGCTGCTCGGGCGTGTCGTTGCGGCGAGTACACAATCTCGACCAAACAGACGCCGGTCGGCCGGGGCGTCCGCCGGCAGCAGCGGCGCTAACTCGACTTTGAGAGATGGGTGGGACATATTCCGGTTCATGGAGCCGGAGTCCCCAAAGTGCCTGTGAGCGCCCCTCCCCGTGGCTCACGTTTCGCCGCCCGGCTTCTCCTTTTGGCCCTCACCGGGCACACCGGTGATGATCCGCGCACCCCTGCGGAAGGTGAGATAGCTCCAGGCCCATGACACGAGCACGAAGAACCTGTTGCGAAACCCGATGAGATAGAAGATGTGCACTCCGAGCCAGGCGGCCCATGCCGCGAACCCGGAGAAGCGCATCCATCCGAAATCTGCCACGCCCCTTGCCCGGCCAATGGTGGCCAGCGAACCTTTGTTGCGGTAGTGGAAGACGGTGCGTGGGCGCTGTTCCAGGTCCGCCGTCACCATCCGGCCGGCATGACGACCCATCTGCATCGCCGCCGGAGCCACTCCGGGGACGCCCTCGAGTCGAGCGAGATCACCGACAACGAACACGTCGGGATGACCGGGGACCGACAGATCGGGATCGGCAGTGACCCGCCCGCTCCGATCGGTCTCCCCACCGACCATGGCCCCCAAAGGCGACGCCGACACCCCCGCCGCCCAAAGCACCGTGCCGGCGTCGATCCTCGACCCATCGGTGAGGACTACCCCACTTTCATCGATGGAATCCACCAGGGCATCGGTCCGCACCTCGACTCCGAGGCTCTCCAACTGCCGACGGGCGCTATCCGACAACTTCTCGGGGTAGACGGGCAACACATGAGGTGCACCCTCCACCAGCACCACGCGAGCACGGGATGGCTCGATCGCGTCGAACTCGGTGCCGAGAGCGTGCACGGCGATCTCGATCATGGCGCCGGCCAACTCGACACCGGTGGGCCCACCACCAACCACCACGAATGTGAGGAGACGGGGCGCCTCCTCCGGATGCAGCTCGGCCTGCTCGAAGGCGAGCAGGATCCGCCGTCTGATCACCAGGGCGTCCTCCAGAGTCTTCAGCCCGGGTGCGTGTGGCTCCCAATCATCATGACCGAAGTACGAATGAGTGGCACCAGTGGCCAGTATCAGGTAGTCGTAGGGAACCAGCTGCCCGTCGTCGAGCTCGACCGAGCGTGTCACAGGATCGATCTCGGTCACCTCCGCCAGGAGAATGGACTTCACGTTGTCCTGCCGCCTGAAGACCGACCTGATCGGGTAGGCGATGTCGCTCGGATTCAGTGCCGCTGCCGCCACCTGATACAGAAGTGGCTGGAATAGGTGAAAGTTTCGCCGGTCGATGATCGTGATGTCCACCGGAGCGCGGCGAAGCTCCTTGGCGGCATTGAGGCCGGCAAACCCGGCTCCAATTATCACGACTCTGGGGCGGTCCACGTCAGGAGACTCCAATCGAGGCTGCCAGCGCCCTGATGGCTCGTGCCCGGTGCGACAGCTCGTTCTTCTCCTTCAACGTCATCTCCGCAAGAGTTCTGCCCGATACCTCGAACACAGGGTCATAACCAAACCCTCCCGATCCCCGTCTGCGTCGAGCGATGACACCGTTGAGAACACCCTCGGCCACCACCTCCACACCATCCGGCATCGCCAAAGCAACGACCGTCCTGAAGCGAGCGGTGCGATCTGCCTCCTCGCCCAACTCCGCAAGGAGCTTCGATACGTTCTCCTCATAGGTGGCAGTCGGCCCGGCGTACCTGGCGGTGAACACACCGGGGGCACCACCCAACGACCTCACCTCGAGACCGGTGTCATCCCCCATCACCGGTAGGCCAACCGCCTCGACCACGGCCCGTGCCTTGAGCAAGGCGTTTTCCTCGAGCGTCTCCCCGGTTTCGTCGACGTCGGGCCAGTCCAAGCCGTCCACGATCTCATCGGCGATGCCGCTATCGATCACCACAGCCTCGATCTCGGGGATCTTGTCGGGGTTCTTGGAGGCTATGACCAGACGAGGAATCACTCCGACACCGCTCGGCGTTGCAGGTCATGGAGCTCAGCGATCCCGGAAGCAGCGAGATCGAGCAATCGGTCGAGCTCCTCTCGGGAAAACGGTGCCTTCTCGGCCGTGCCCTGAACCTCCACAAGCAGGCCTCGCCCGCTCATGACGACATTCATGTCGACCTCGGCGGCCACATCACGGGCGTAGTCGAGATCGAGCTGGGCGACCCCATCCACGATGCCGACCGATATGGCCGCAACCTGGTCGATGAGGGGGTTGGATACCAGTTGGCCCGCCTCCACGGCGGACTCCATCGCATAGTGAAGCGCGATCCATGCACCTGTGATCGCGGCAGTGCGAGTCCCTCCATCTGCCTCTATCACATCGCAGTCGACGACGGCCATCGCCTCCCCCATGGCCTTCAGGTCGACTACTGCCCGTAGCGAGCGGCCGATCAGACGTGATATCTCCTTGGCCCTCCCGCCAGAGACATGATCCCGCCTGACCCGTTCACTCGAAGATCCCGGGAGCATCGCATATTCAGCAGTTACCCAGCCCTTGCCCGAATCGCGTAGCCACCGGGGCACATCGGCGGAGAGCGACGCGGTGCACAACACCTTCGTTCGACCCATGGAGATCATCACCGAGCCCGGGGTGGACTCCGTGAATGGAATCTCCAACCGGACCTGACGCAACTCATCCAAGCCTCGCTCAGACATCAAAGGCGCCCCCTGCCACCGCAGCCCCAACCGGCCGATCGAAGGCGAGCTCCGCCTCGTGGACCGATCTGTTCACATCGAGATACGGGGGGATGTGCGTGAGCACGAGCCGTTTGGCCCCGACCTCTCTCGCAATGGTGCCGGCCTCGGTCGCGGTGAGATGATGCGGATAGGCCCCCTCAGACCGATCTCCCTGGTACGCCGCTTCGGACAGCATCACGTCGACGTCTCTCGCCAACTCACGCCAATCCCCTGAGGGGCCTGTGTCCCCGGTGTAGAAGAGTGTCCGATCGTTTGACTCCCAGCGTGTGCCGACGTTGGGCACGGAGTGATCGGTCTCCGTGAAAGAGACTGCAACCTCCCCGATCTCGACCGTGTCCCCTGTCCACACCGGCTGAAATCGAAAAGTCTTCCCCAGCGCCGACCCCTGACCGTCGTCGAGAAATGCCGACAATCGATCCCACACAGCTTGTGGAGCGAACAGAGGGACCCCGTGCCTCGGCGCCGGGCAATAGGTCCAGGCGTGGAAGGCGGCAAACAGATCCGAGCAATGATCTGGGTGCTGGTGCGAGATCACGACCGCATCGATCATCTGAGGGTCGATCGGGAGATTCATGAAGGTCCCCGGCCCGGCATCACACCAGATCCTCGTCTCACCGTCTTGAATCAAATATCCGGAGGCCGGACGTCCCGGAGAGGGAAAGGTCCCCGACGAGCCGATGACATGCACTCTCACGGGGCCAGTCGCTCCTTCTTCCACTCTCCGTCCGCCATCACATACCTCACACGATCATGAAATCGATTCGGCCGGCCCTGCCAGAACTCGACTGATTCAGGGCGGATCAGCCACCCGCCCCACCATTCGGGTCTCGGCACCTCTTTGTTGCCAAAGGATGCCTCGACTTCGGCAAAAGATGCGTCGAGCACGTCTCGGGACGATATGACGTTGCTCTGTCTCGACGCGTGGGCTGCGATCTGGGCGCCCCGGGGCCGCTCGGCGAAATAGCGGTCCGACTCTGGGTCGCCCACTTGCTCCGCCGTTCCCTCGAACCTCACCTGGCGATGAACGGGGATCCACACGAAGGTGGCGGCGGCCAGCCGGGTGTCTCGAAGATCGGAGCTCTTGGGACTCTCGAGATTGGTGTAGAAGACAAGCCCTTCGTCAGTGAGCCCTTTCATCAGCACTGCCCGCGCCGAGGGACGACCGTCCCCATCGACGGTCGCCAGGACGAAAGCATTGGGCTCCTCGATCCCGACCGACTCGACCGCCTCGAACCAGTCCTGGAATTGGCGAATCGGATCATCTGCCATCTCCGCCTCGTCGAGACCCAGCGCCTCGTAGTCGCGGCGAAGACGGGCCCAATGATCTTCATTCACGATGTGGGACGATAGCCCGGGCCTATGACCGGGCCGGCCGGCCGCGAGCCGATGAGCCATCGGAGAGGGACATGAGCAGGGACCCCAGTGCAGGGACCATCACCATGATCGGGAGGGCCATGAGGCGACGGTGCCCCCGATGCGGGGCGAAGGCGTTTCAGAGTTACTTCAGTCTCAACGAAGACTGCACGAGTTGTGGCCTCCATTTCGAGCGCGAGGAGGGTTATTGGGTCGGTGCGCTCATCATCAACACGACCATCACCTTTGGGACCTTCATCGTCATCTTCGTGGGCGGGATCCTCATCACCTGGCCCGATGTTCCTTGGGCGCTGCTGATGGGGCTCACCGTCGGCATAAACCTCATCCTGCCCATCGTCTTCTATCCCCAGTCGAAGACCATCTGGAACGCGCTCGAGATGTCCTGGCATCCCCTGGAGGACGAGGAAATCAGAGAGGCGTCGAGACGACTGGGAAGCCGCTGATGCTTGTCCGGCATCAGAGACGCTTGGCGACCTCGTCGAGCATGACTTCCGTGGCGCCACCACCGATCGAGGCGATTCTCACATCCCGATAGAGCCTCTCGACAGTGGTCCCGGCGATGAATCCGATGCCACCGTGAAACTGGACGCAGTCGTAGAGAACGGCATTGGCCAGCTCGCCCACGAATGCCTTGACCTCCGAGATCTCCCGTGTCGCGTCTACCTCACTCTCGAGAAGCCATGCGGCGTGATATGCAAGTTGACGCCCCGCATCGATCTCGGCCTGCCGCCGGGCAAGACGCTGACGGATCGCTTGCTTGTGCCACAGGGTCGAACCAAAGGCCGTCCTCTGTTTCACGTAGTCGACAGTCAATTCGACGGCTCGTTGGGACTCTCCCAGAGTCTGACCCATGATGGCCAGCCGCTCGTTCTGGAAGTTCGACATGATGTAGTAGAAGCCGCGGTTCTCCTCTCCGACCATGTTCTCTGCCGGAACCCATACGTCCTCGAATACGAGCTCGGCGGTGTTGGAGGAGTGCCAGCCCATCTTCTCAAGGGACCGACTGGCCGAAAAACCTGGAGTGCCTTTCTCGACTGCGAATATCGAAAGCCCACGGGACCCCTTCACGGACGCGTCGGTCCTCGCCGCTACGAAGACGAGGTCGGCGATCCCACCGTTGGTGATGAACATCTTGGTCCCGCTGAGCGAGTATCCATCTCCTTCGCGTCGGGCGACGGTGCGTATCGAGGCGACATCGGAGCCGGCGTCTGGCTCCGTCACTGCGATGGCGCAAAGGGTCTCGCCACTGAGCATCGCCGGTAGCCATCTCTCCTTCTGCTCCTCGCTTCCCTGATTGAGCAGATAAGGCATCGCCAAGTCGGTGTGGACCAGCACGGTGATGGTGAAGCCTCCGAAAGTGGAACGACCGAGCTCTTCGGCGAAGACCACCGAAGCCAGAGGTCCCATGCCGATCCCGCCGTGCTCCACGGGCACGCGGAGACCGAAGAAACCGAGCTCCCCCATCGAGGTGAGCACTTCCCGCGGCACCCCGGACTTCTCCCAGTCCTCGGCGGCGGGCACGATCTCGCGTTCGACGTACTCCGCCACCTGGGACCTGATCGCCTCGAGATCGTCGTTGATGTAGATCGACCTCACTCCGGCACCTCCGAAGCCAGGATGGCCCGACCCGCCGCGCTGTTGTACTCCAGATCGTGATCTCGACAGAACCTGTTGGCCACCTCCGCCACAGACCTCACGTCGATTCCACCGTATTCGACACCCAGCCCGTCGAGGAGGTAGAGAACATCCTCCGTCGCCACGTTCCCGGTTGCGCCAGGGGCATACGGGCAACCACCCAGCCCACCGGCCGAGGCATCCATCTGGGAGATCCCAGCACTCAGAGCTGTCACCGTGTTGGCGATGGCCTGCCCGTATGTGTCGTGGAAATGGACACCCACCATTTCAACCGGGACACGGCCAAGTACCTCGTCCAGGAGAAGGCCGACCTGTGCCGGAGTGGCCTTGCCGATCGTCTCGCCGAGAAACACACTTTCGGCACCCCACTCGGCGAGCGTTTCGGCGAGATGCGCCACCCAGTCGGGATCCTGGGGCCCTTCGAAAGGGCAATGTGTCGCGGTCGAAACGTAGGCGCGTGTGCGTATCCCTTCAGGAGCTTCGAGCAGGATCCGCCGGATTCGATGCATCGACTCGTCAACCGTCGCGTTGAGATTGGCCTCGCAAAAAGCATCCGAGGCTGCGGTGAGGACACCGATCCCATCGACCCCGGCCGCGACCGCCCCTTCGAGCCCAGTCATGTTGGGCACGAGGCCGAACAACTCCATCCCAGCGCGTCGATCAACCCCGGCGACGACCTCGGCACCGTCGGCCATTTGAGGCACGGTCTTGGGGCTCACGAATGACACTGCATCGAAGAGACGAAGTCCTGCACCCGCCAGCGAATTGATGAGACTCGACTTCGACGATGTCGGGACGAAGGCACCCAACGATTGGAGCCCGTCACGGGATGACGACTCTGTGACAATGACTCTCGTCGGGTATGTGGGCACTACCGGTGGTGGCCGCGCGGTCAGTCGTTCGTCTTGAAGCGGGCGTAGCCCTCGATCCTGCGAACCTGGTGCCCGCTCATGCCGAGGCGGTTGCCGATCTCCCCATATCCCTCACCCTGCTTCCTGAGGCGGAGGACGACACGCTCCACCGGGCGAAGGGCCTGATCAGCGCGCGGCTCCAAGAACGGAGCGGACTTCTTGAAGTCGACCATTTGGAGGATGCGGTCCACGGTGCCCGGCTTCTTCCCGATCATCGTCGCGATCTCGGTGCTGGTGGCTCCCTCTCCCTGGAGACGGACCACCACTCTTTCCAGCGGGCGTAAAGCCGCACTTGGCTCAGGCATGAACGGCTTCCTCGTTGTAGGGCTCGATCATGATGCACTCGCCGGGGCACTCCTCAGCGGACTCGATGGTGTCCTCAACCAGTTCGTCAGGGACGCGAGCCACACCTCGGGCGCCCTCAGGCCCATGCTCGTCACCGTCTTCACCGTCAAAGACGACTGTGCGTCCAAAGTACTTCGACTCCTCCTTGACCACCCAGAGACCGTCATCTCGCCCGACGAAGACATCGGGTGTGATCTCCTCGCAGATACCGTCTCCCGTGCACAGATCTTGATCGATCCAAACCATCAGCTTGGTCTTGTCGGCCAATTTTCACTCACCTCAGTCTTTGAAATCAGGCTTACCCCGAACCCTACCTGCACCAAACTCGAACCTCGCCGGACCCGGATGCGAACCGGTGACTAGTCACCTCGCAGGGAGTCGAATTGGTTCCGCGGGACCTCGATCGAAATGCCGAACTCGGAAGTATGCGAAAGCACCTCATTCCGATAGTGGCCCTGAGCCTCTCCCTTTTGATGCTCCCAACGCGGGCATACGCCGTACAGGTGCCCGACCCGACATCCAGTCTCTTCATCCAGACGTCGGGGCCTAATGCCGGCATCTCGATCGGCGACTACTACACGGCGCCGGGCGGCGGCAACACCGATCACGAGTTCATTCTCCGCGTTCCCTCGAATTGGGCGCCCGCCACAACCGTGACCGTGGCCCTCTTCGACCCTGAAGTGGCCGGGCCTGACCCTGTCTCGCCTACGGCGGCGGATGAGGTGCGTGGATCGGCCGATTCGTCCACTTTCAAGTTGATCTCTCCCTCTGGCACCACCCTCGCCACCCAGACATATAGCGGGGCGGCGACCAACGGAACCTGGGTGACCCTCGCGACCTTCGACCCGGACGTGACGGGAACGGGGACCTACTCACTTCGAGTCTCCGTCTCCGATGATGACGACAACTCCTGGCGGGTCGAGGCAAGTCACGACCCCGATTGCACTGTGGGAGGTCCAGGCAGCTGCTCGAGCTCCGACCTTCTAGATGGCGACGAAGCGGACACGGTCGGCGGTTCGAGCAGTCTGGGATTGGGTGTTCTCCGCACCAGCTTCCAACACGCCGGTAGTGGCAACGTCTGCCAGACACACGTCTTCTACGTCGGCCCTTTCACTCCCCGGCCTCTTCGAGCCCATAACTTCGACATGGATGGTGGGGGCTCCGTCACCTATCACTCGCCATCCGGGGCCGTAATCGCTGGAACCGTCTCGGGCAACGGGCAGTGGAACGGCAGCACCGGCACAACCCGTGTCGGGGACCTCCTGTCCGACGAGAACGGGTGGTGGTCCGCCGAGATCTGCATCTCGTCAACGAATCAATACGTGTTCGAGGCGCCCAATGGTCAACCGGCATACTCAGGACCGGTCCCGACACCACGTGTCTCCATCACCAAGGACGACGGCGTCACCACCTCGCCGGTGGGTGCCGAACTCGACTACACGATCACGCTCACAAACGTGTCGGACACCGACCCCGATCCGGGCACGGCGCACCAGGTTGTCGTGACCGACCCATTGCCGACAGGCACGACGTTCTCATCGTGCACGTCCGCGGCCGCCGTCACCTGCGACGAATCGGGAGGCATCGTGACCGCGAGTCTCGATGATCCCCTCGCACCCGGGGACACTGTGATGGTGACCATCGCGGTGACCGTCGACACGACCGCTCCAACCAGCATCTCGAACACGGCCACGCTCACCTATCAGGATCACCTGGGGAACGACTTCGCTCCGGAGGTTTCGACGGATCAGACCGATGTCGACTTCGACCCCGTCCTCTCCCTGTCCTCCGCAGGGGACAACTCATCCCTGCGCGGTGACACGGTCGACGTGACCTTCACGCTCGCCCACGATGCCACCTCGGATGGTTCCGCGATCTCAAATCCATCATTGTCATGTTCTCGATGTGACACTCTCGGCTATCTGAGTGGGGACACCAACGCCGACTCTGTCCTCGATTCTGATGAGACATGGACGTACGCGGCCTCCATCTCGACAAATGGAGCCGACCCGGACCCGCTTTTGGTCGACGCCCTGGTCAACGCGGTCGACGGCAATGGCAACGCCCTGAGCGCAACGACCACCCATCTCATTGACATCATCGAGCCGGGCACGATCGCCGGCAAAGTTTACGAAGACCTGAACGGGAATGGTGCCCTCGACGCCGGAGAGCCGGGCCTCCCGGCTCAGATCGTTCTGACGCCGGTTATTGGCAGTGGAGTGCCCCAAGAGGCGGCCGATGGCTCCTATGCCTTCGATCATCTCTCTCCTGGTGACTTCGCGGTCGAGGCGTCGCCATCACCATCAGGGCCTTGGAGCGAAACGACGCCAAGCGGTACGACGGTCACTCTCGCCGAGGGGGCAAGTGTCTCATCTGTGAACTTCGGCTTTGCGCGACCCGGAACACTGTCGGGCACGGTCTGGCATGACGTCGACCTCGACGGGTTGCGCGACTCGGCCGAGGGAGGTCTTGGCGGTATGACGGTGACGGTCAGCGGACCTTCCCTGACAACCCCGCTCTCCACCACCACTACAGCCGACGGCTCGTACAGCTTCGACCTGCTTCCGGGCACTTACAGCGTCACCTGGAGTGATGGGATGCCGGCCGGGTGGACAGCCAGCACGGCGCTGACCGTCAACGACCAACCATTGACTTCAGGCGGTGCGGCCACCGGCCTCGACTTCGGCGCCGGGAATCGGGCTCCGACCCTGACCACACGGTCTCAAGCGATCCGCTTCGGCTCGACGCCCGCCCCGCTGGATGCATCCGACCCAGAGGGAACAGGCGTGGTTTACACGCTGGCGAGCGGTGATCTCCCAACGGGTGTCGGTCTGAACGCGGATGGGACCTTCCGAGGCGTCGCCGGCCACGATGGCACGTTTAGGTTCACCGTCTCCGTCTGCGACACGGCCGGAATCCCGTCCTGCTCGACCTTCGACTACACCATCACCGTGGAAGCGGTCGAGGTCCTCCAGTCGGCCGACGTGCTGCCGTTCACCGGAATGGATGTCGAGGGCCTCCTGGCGCTGGCTGCACTCTTGATGTTGTCCGGTATGGCCCTGCTTGGCCCCCTGAGCACGTCTTGGGCCCGCAGAGAAGACTGACCTGATCGCAAAGAGCCCGCCCCAATTGGGACGGGCTCCAATGGTGGAGGTGCGGGGAGTCGAACCCCGGTCCGTCGAGCCCTCAGCGTTGGCATCTCCGAGCGCAGTCGTCAGCGAGCTTTCGGGAACAGGAACCCTGACGACGAGCTCTCCTGCACCTAGTCGGAATTGTCTTGACCCCCCGGTCCCGACGTCCCGTGGGGAGCATCCCGCTGTGCGACGCCTGACACCGACCGTGCGGGAATCGGTCGGGCAGACGGGCTACTTAATTAGGCAGCCAGTGCGAAGTTATCTTCGGCACTTGTTGGTTTTTCCGGTTTGTTGACGAGGTCCCGGAGACCCCGGCTCGCTTCCAACGCCTCAACACTCAACGTCGAAACCGTTTCACCCCCAGGTGGGGATTCCTCTCAGAAGGTTAACGCCAAGGCGAAGCCAACTCATCCAGATTTCTCAGGTTCGCGGCGCCGAGCCTCACGAGGCGGGTCTCAGCTCCGGGAGCGCCGTGCGCGTGCGACGGCCCGCTCCATCTCCCGCTCATGGTCTCGCTCGCGGATCGACTCACGCTTGTCGATCGTCGACTTGCCTTTGGCGAGACCCAACTCGACCTTTGCCTTCCCGTCCTTGAAGTAGACCTGCAGCGGGATCAGGGTCAGGCCCTTTTCGGCCAATTGGCCGGAGATGCGATCGATCTCCCGCCGATGGAGCAACAGCTTCCTTTCCCTCTCGGGCTCGTGGCCCCCGTCACGGGCAAACTCGTACGGGCCTACATACGCCCCGACCAGGTAGAGCTCGCCATCCCGTATCGCGGCATAGGAGTCTTTCAGGTCCAGACGCCCGTCGCGAAGGGACTTGACTTCCGAGCCGAGTAGGGCGATCCCGGCCTCGAACGTGTCGACCACGGTGAAATTCCGACGAGCTCTGCGGTTGGTCGAGACCACCCGAACCCTGCCCTTTGGCTCAGAGGCGGCCATGCTCAAACCCCGCCGGTGGGAATGTCCTCGCCAGTCCCGTCTGCCTCACGCAGGTAGCGGCTGAGCCCGAGAAGGGACCCGATCACACCCGCTGCCGCTCCGAAGATCAGGAACAAGATCCCCCAGCGGAAGAAGAAGTCGTTGCCGATATCCAGTCTGACCAGGGCAAAGCCCTGCCCGGCGTCGGCAAGGCGCGTCGATCCCAGCCACACCGCGAAGACGGCGAACGCAGCCCCCAGGATGCCCTCGATCAAGCCCTCCAAAAGGAACGGGATGCGGATGTACCAGTTGGACGCTCCGACCAGCTTCATGATCTCCACCTCGTCTCGACGGGCGTAGATGGCCAGCCGGATCGTGTTTGCGATGAGAACGACGGCGGACAGGCCGAGGACGATCGCCATTCCGATGCCCAAGACGTTCAGGACGCCGGACAGATTCTGGAGTTGCTCGATCTGTTGGGCGGCCGTCGTGACGCGGAGAACCACTTGTTGTTGTTGCTCCAACTTGAATTTCACCGATTGGTGCAATTCGATATTCACCAACTCGATCCGAATCGAGGCCGGGAGGATGGTTGGGTCGATGTCGAGCAACTCGGGCTGACCGGCGAATATCTCCTGGTACTCGACCCAGGCCTGGGCCTTGTCCACGTAGAAGGCGTCCTTGACCTCTTCCCAACTCCTCACCTCTTCGAGGAGTGTCTGGTGAGCGCCGGCCGGGACGCCGTTGCTCCCCTCGTCCTTGAGAAATGCGATGACGTGCACGCCCTGCTGCCAGGCGATGGTGTTGACCCGAAGTACCTCGTTTACGACCAAGGCCCCGAAGGCGAGGCTGAGCGAGATGAACACGGCCAGGACCGCACCGGCCACGACGAGGACGTTTCTCCGAAGATTGACGAACGCCTCGCGGAACAAGAAGAAGAGACGGCTCACTCCGGGGCCTGCTCTTCATATCGCTCCTCGTATCGCCCGGACAACTCGTCCCGGGTGACCACACCCTTCTCGAGGGCCACCACTCGGCGCTGCATAGCGTCGACTATGGCGAAGTCGTGGGTGGCCATGACGATGGTGGTGCCGGTTCGGTTGATCCGATCGAACAGCTTCATGATCCCGACCGAGGTCTTCGGATCGAGGTTCCCGGTCGGCTCGTCGCAGAGCATGATCGGGGGGCGGTTCACGAAGGCCCTGGCAACAGAGACTCGCTGCTGCTCACCACCGGACAGTTGCCTTGGATACCTATGGCCCTTGTCGGCGAGCCCGACCAGATCGAGGACCTGTTCGACCTGGGGGCCGATGACCGATCGGGGCCGTCCCAGGACCTCGAGGGCGAAAGCGACATTCTCACCGACGGTCTTGTTGGGCAAGAGTTTGTAGTCCTGGAAGACGGTGCCCACGGACCTCCGGAGGAAGGGGATCTTCCACTTGGGCAGGGTGGTGATGTCTTTGCCGGCGACCCAGATCTTTCCCCTGGTGACCGGCTCATCTCTGAGCATCAATCGGATGAGCGTCGACTTGCCGGATCCGGAGGCACCGACGAGGAAGACGAACTCCCCCTTCTGTATGTCGAGCGACACGTCGTGGGCGGCAATGGTTCCACCCTCATAGACCTTGGTTACATGCTCGAGACGAATCATGGGAGAAAGAGAAGTGTCGCAGCCTCAGTTCGAATGACAGCGGACCGTCGAACGCTAACGAGGAAGTTGGCGCTACAGGGAATCAGATCGTGGCCTCGTGATTGGCTCGACGCCAGCGAAGGTAGGCCTCCACGAACTCCATCAGGTCGCCGTCGAGCACACCCTGGATGTTGCCTACCTCCTCTCCCGTGCGCAGATCCTTGACCATCTGATAGGGCTGCATCACGTAGGAGCGGATCTGCTGACCCCAGGCGGCCTGGCCCTGCTCGCCTCGAATCTCGTCGAGATGGGCGAGACGCTCCTGTCTTGCCCGCTCGGCGAGACGCGACTGGAGGATGGCCATGGCGCGCGCCTTGTTCTGGAGTTGTGAGCGCTCGTTCTGGCATTGGACAACCAGACCGGTCGGGATGTGGGTGATCCGGACCGCCGAATCCGTGGTGTTCACATGCTGTCCGCCGGCGCCCTGCGAGCGATATGTGTCGATACGCAAGTCGTCTTCATTGATCTCGAGCTTGGCCTGGTCCCCGAGATCGGGGACCACATCCACCCCCGCAAAAGACGTCTGCCTGCGTGCGTTGGAGTCGAAGGGACTGATCCTGACCAGACGATGGACGCCTCGCTCGGACTCCAAGGTGCCATAGGCGCGGTCACCTTTCACCGAGAAGGTCGCCGACTTGATGCCCGCCTCCTCCCCCTCGGTCACTTCTTCGACGGTGAATGTGAAGCCCTCATCGCTCAGGAACCGCTGGTACATGCGCGCCAGCATCTCCGCCCAGTCCTGTGCATCGACACCGCCCGCCCCCGCATGCACACTGAGGATGGCGTCGGCCTCGTCGTATTCGTCGAAGAACAGCGACTCGAGCTCGAGCCGGTCGAGTTGCTTGGAAACCGCTGCGAGCTCCGCCAGCGCCTCCGCCCTAGAAGCTTCGTCGCCGGCCTCATCGGCCAGCTCGATCAGCACTTCGGCATCGTCGATCCGAGAGCCCAGACTTCCGACCATGTCGAACAGGCCCTCATAGCGCGCAAGTCTCTGCGAGACGGTGCGGGCCTCGTCCTGGTCGTTCCAGAGATCCGGGGAAGAGGCTCTCTCCCGCAGCTCGGCCAGCTCGGTCTCCTTCGTCTCCAGATCGAGAAAGCCGCGGGCTTCGACCAGACGCTGGCGCAGTTCGCCCACGGTCGACTTGGGGTCGGTGATCTCCACACTCATGTTCAGCGGGTGATGTCGACGAGCACCGCGAGGATCACGACGGCAATGGCAATGGTCGTGACATAGCGGGGAGACGATGCTCGATGCTGGGCGTTGATCTTCTCCACGGCCCAGTTGGCCGGGTCGAGCACGTTGAGCCCGCGGGATCTACGCCGCACCGTGACACCTCTTGTATTTCTTCCCCGAACCGCAAGGGCAGGGGTCGTTGCGACCCACCTTGTCGGAAACCGCCTGCTTCATGCTCTTGCCACCAGTCGGGTTGGCCGCCACACGCTGGGGCTGGGTGGAAGGGCCGGCGATCTCGACGTGAAACAGGTATCGGACGACGTCACGCTTGACCGAATCGACCAGCTCGGCGAAGAGGTCGTACGCCTCCCGCTGATACTCGGCGAGAGGATCCCTCTGGCCCATTGCGCGGAGGCCGATGCCTGCGCGGAGATAGTCCATCTCCGATAGGTGCTCCCGCCACTTGTTGTCGATCACCGACAACATCACCGACTTCTCGACCTGACGGAGCACCTCACTCCCCAGCTCTTCCTCTCTGGCGGCATATGCGGCCTGGGCCTCGTCGGCCACGAACTCCGAGACACTCTCGGTGGTGACGGATCGCTCGATCTTGTCGTCCTCCACCTCGGTCGCGTAGTACAGGCCCAGCTCGCGTTGCAGCGACTCCCAGTCCCACTCGGTGCGCGGGACGTCGGGAGAGAACTCGGCCTCGACCACATCGGTGACCACGCTCTCGATCCAGTCGCCCACGAGGTCGTCACCGGCAGTTCCCTCGAGAATCGAGCGTCGCCAGTCGTAGATCACCTCGCGCTGACGATTCATCACCTCGTCGTATTTGAGGACGTTCTTGCGAATCTCGAAGTTCTGGGATTCGACCTGGCGCTGGGCCCTCTCGATCGCCTTCGACACCATGTTGGCCTCGATGGGCTGGTCGTCGGGGAGATGGAGGCGATCCATGATCCCGGTTACCCATTCCCCCTGGAACCGCCTCATCAGGTCGTCCTCGAGCGACAGGTAGAAACGGGACTCTCCCGGGTCACCCTGACGGCCGGATCGACCTCTGAGCTGGTTGTCGATGCGACGTGACTCGTGACGCTCGGTTCCCACCACGTAGAGCCCACCGGCCTCGATCACCTTCTGCTTCTCGGGGATGATCTGCTCGGCGAATTCGTGAGTGAGCTTTTCCTCGAGGTCGGGATAGGACGGGTCGTCGGGAGTGATACCCCTCCGCTTCAACTCGGTGCGCGCCATCCCGTCGGGGTTTCCGCCGAGCATGATGTCGACACCACGGCCGGCCATGTTGGTCGCCACGGTGACGGCGCCAGCTTGCCCGGCCTGCGCGATGATCTCAGCCTCACGGGCGTGTTGCTTGGCGTTGAGGACATCGTGCTGGATCCCATTTCGCTCCATCGCCTTGGAGAGCCTCTCAGACTTCTCGATGGAGACCGTGCCCAACAGGACCGGCTGACCCTTCTCCACTCGAGTTGCGACGTCCGCCACGACAGCGTCGAATTTCGCGTCCTCGGACTTGTAGACGAGATCACCCTGGTCGGCACGGGCCAGGTCACGGTTGGTCGGGACGACGATGACCTCGAGCGAGTAGATCTGGGCGAGCTCAGAGGCTTCGGTCTCTGCCGTGCCGGTCATGCCTGCCAGCTTCTCGTAGAGACGGAAGTAGTTCTGGAGAGTGATGGTGGCGAGGGTTTGGTTCTCCTCCTTGATCGCCACACCCTCCTTGGCCTCGATCGCCTGATGCAGACCCTCGGAATAGCGTCTGCCTTCGAGGACACGACCGGTGAACTCGTCGACGATCTTCACTTCGCCGTGATCGATCAAATAGTCGACATCCTTCAGAAACAGCTCTTTCGCCTTGAGCGCCGCCTCCAAATGGTGGACGAAGTCGACTGCGGCGTGATCGAAGAGATTCTCGATCCCGAGGATCTGCTCGACCCGACTGACGCCGTCCTCGGTGGTCAGGACCTGGCGCTTGCGCTCGTCCACCTCGTAGTCGACGTCGCGATGCAGGCGGGCGACGATCTTGGCGAAATCTCGATACCACTTGGCACTATCCGAGACCCGGCCGGAGATGATGAGCGGCGTACGGGCCTCGTCGATGAGTATGGAGTCGACCTCGTCCACGATCGCGTAGTGATGGCCACGCTGGACACGGTCTGCGGCTCGCATGGCCATGTTGTCCCGCAAATAGTCGAAGCCAAACTCGTTGTTGGTCCCGTACGCGATGTCGGACGCATAGGCCGGATGGCGCTCCTGTGGCGACATCCCGTTCTGGATGAGGCCCACCGAGAGCCCGAGAAATCGGTGCACGGCACCCATCCACTCTGCGTCGCGGGAAGCGAGATAGTCGTTGACCGTGACGAGATGGACACTGTCGCCGGCCAGGGCATTGAGATACGCCGGCATGGTCGAGACCAGGGTCTTGCCCTCACCGGTCTTCATTTCGGCGACCATCCCCCGATGGAGCGCTGCGGCTCCAAGAACCTGGACGTCGAAGTGCCTCTGCCCCAGTACGCGCTTCGCCGCCTCGCGAACGTTGGCGAACGCCTCTACCTGGAGATCGTCCAGCGGCTCGCCGGCGGCGGCCCGACTCTTGAATTCTGTTGTCTTGGCAGTCAGTTCCCGGTCGGAGAGGGCCTCAAACTCGGGCTCCTTGGCGTTGACCTCGGCCACGATGCCCTGAAATTGTCTGAGTGTCCTGCCTTCTCCGGCGCGGAGGACCTTGGAGAGAAACGGCATTGAGTCCCCATGCTACCGGCGACCGCGATTTGACCGACTTTTCAACGGACTTCGATCAGACCTTCGCGCTGCGCCCAGTTGACCGCCTCGAACCTCGACTTCAGCCCCAACTTGTCCAGCACGTTGCGAACGTGATTTCGGACCGTGTTCTCCGAAATGAACAACTCGGCGGCGATCTCGCGGGAAGTCTTTCCTTCCCCGATATGGCTGAGAATCTCCAGCTCGCGCCCGGTCAGCTCTGGATTTCGACTCACTGCATCGCCGTGGTGACGCAGGAGATCGCGCATCGCCGTGAACAACTTGCCGCCCATCTCAGGCGATACCGCAGCCCCACCATCGAGCACATCGTGCATGGCGGAGACGAGCCGAGGCAGTGGCGTGTCCTTCGTCAGATAGCCGGCCGCACCCGCCTTGACGGCCGCGAGCAGATCTTTCGCAGACTCACTCGATGTGAGGAGGACGACCTTGGTCCCGGCGCTCGCTTTGCCGATGGCGCCTACCACCTCTATGCCCGACATGCCGGGCATCAGCAGGTCCAACATCATGAGATCGGGTTTGTGCTCCCGGGCCAGGTCTATGGCCCTCATCGCGTCCGACGCAACGCCCAACACCTCGAAGCCCTCCTGTTGGAAGGCGGCTCGGAGTGCTTCTCGAAAGAGCTCGGCGTCGTCGACGATCACTACCGAGGCCATCGAGAATCCCCCATCTGCCTGCTGCTCAGGCAATTCTGCATTGATTCTCCCAGTCCTTTGAAGCTGACTAGTGCCGGGTCCACTGACGTTGGCGTTGGTCAGGGAGAGCCAGGGGCACCGATGGCAAGGAGAAGAGCACAGTCGCAGCCGGAGCTGCGGCGAGCACTTTCGACATAGCAAGCGGTGTCATCTGGCCGCCCTGAACGCGGCGAACGTCTGTGGTCACTGCACTAGACACCTATCGGCTGCATTTGCCGCCACCACAAGGGCTAATCGGTCAAATCCCAAAGCTTTCGCCGCGGTGAGGACTGTTGCACCCGTCGTGACGACGTCGTCGACGAGCAGATAGCCCGTCGAAGGCCGGCTGCGAAGCCCAAATGGGTATGGAGCCGCCGCATGGTCACCTCCGGCGCGCCGGGGAGCATGGAGTGGAGCCTTGAGCAGGTCGAGCACCGGCACACCCATCCGTCGCCCGAGTGAAAGCGAGATCTGGCGCGCCGGGTCGATGCCATACCCGATCTGGCGACTCCAGGAGCGAGGAATTGGCACGAGGGGAAGCAATGGCAATCGCCCGGCCAATTTCTCCGCCACCAGCTCCGAGTACCAGGTGTTCCCTCGATACTTGAGATTGTGGATCAAGGCACGAGCAGGCCCCTCATGCTCATACGCAGCGATCAGACGCACACCGCCCGGCAGAACTCGCTCCTTCGCCACCCTCAGTCGGCGGGCGCACCCCTCACACAGTGACCGGGAAGCGGCTTCAAAACAGACCTGGCAAACCATGCACCGCGACGCTACGAGCGCAGTGGGACGAGATCAGGTGCCCTCTTGCCAACCGGCCAGGTACGAGACCTGCTCGTCGGTTAGCTGATCCAGGCCCCCGCCGAGGTGCTCCAACTTGATGCGTGCCACCTCTTCATCGATCTCGCTCGGCAAGGTGTAGATGATCGGCTCGAGCTTTCCGGCGTTGTCGATGAGGTACTCGGCGGCCATGGCCTGGTTGGAGAACGACATGTCCATGACATCGGCCGGATGACCCTCCGCCGCTCCCAGGTTGACCAATCGACCCTCGGCCGCCACCAGCAACCTCCTCCCATCGGGTAACTCGAACTCCTCGAGGCTGGTGCGAACCGGTCTCCGGGCCACGGCCTCGCCATGGAGCGCCGCGAGATCGATCTCGATGTCGAAATGGCCGGCGTTGGCGAGGATGGCCCCATCCTTCATGCGATCGAAGTGCTCCGTGCGCAGAACGTGCTTGTCGCCGGTCACCGTGACGAAGATGTCGCCGATGGAGGCGGCCTCGAAACCGGTCATGACACGGAAGCCATCCATCGCCGCCGAGAGGGCCCGCACCGGGTCGACCTCCACGACGATCACTTTCGCTCCCATGCCATCCGCTCGCTTGGCCAAGCCGCGTCCGCAGTCGCCATAGCCGATCACGACGAAATCGAGCCCGGCGAGAAGCACATTGGTCGCTCTGAGGATCCCGTCGATGGCAGACTGCCCGGTCCCATAGTGGTTGTCGAATAGGTGCTTCGTCGCCGAGTCGTTCACGGCAACCACCGGAACCCGAAGGGTCCCGTCGGCAGCCATCGCACGGAGTCTGATCACCCCGGTCGTCGTCTCCTCGGTCGAGCCGATGACCTCAATGTCCCGACGATCGGTGTGTAGGAGAGTCGCCAGATCAGCGCCGTCGTCCATGGTCACGGCCGGAGCGTGGTCGAGGGCCGCATTGATGTGCTTGTAGTAGCCATCGGAGTCGATGCCCCTGACCGCAAACACGGATATGCCCTCCGCCACCAGCGCTGCTGCGACGTCGTCCTGCGTGGATAGCGGGTTCGAGGCGCACAGAATCGGCTCGGCCCCACCGTCGCGGAGTGCGAGCATCAAGTTGGCCGTCTCGGCAGTCACATGGAGACACGCGGCGACGATGTGACCTTCGAGGGGCTTTTCCTTCTCGAACCTCTCGCGAACGGTGGCCAGGACGGGCATGCGACGCCCCGCCCAGGCGATGCGGCGCGCACCCTCTTCGGCGAGGGCAGGGTTGGCTATGTCGTAGTTCATGTCAGCTTTCAACTAGGAGTTTCTTCAGTTTCTCGATGGTCGCCACCGGCTCCGGGTCGGCTCCCGCCTTGGTGGCCAGCATCCACGAGACCAGATCACCGGTCGCAGTGAGGCTCATGAGGCGGGCCAGCGCCGACTCCCCCGAAGAGCGGACCAAGGGCAACCACGGAACGGCGAAACCGGTCAGGTCGGAGGAGTGCTCGAGCCGCACCTTCACCCGAGGATGATCGGCCGTGTCCGTGAGGGCCACTATGGCGATCGTTCCCCGCGTGTGCTCGGGGATGGTCTCCCAGCCGACCAGCTCGTTGTGATCGAGCTCGGGCAACACCGACCACCATGCAGGCATCTTTGCGTTCTCGTTTATCTGGGTCTTCCAGCGTTGCGCAGCCGTTCCACTCAATGGGCCACCGCCATAGATGATGCTGACGCGACCCACCAGATCCGACGAAAGCTGATCTGCGAGCCCCCAAGCAGTCGAGCCCTCCGCAGTCATGCCGTCGACCAGGTCCGCCGCTTCGACCAGCGCCGACGACTGGTCTGCGACGGTTCCCGTCGCCTGAAGCACACGGCTGACCGCACCGACCAGGTAGCCCACGGCAGCCCTGGGTTGTAGCCCCGGGGGCACGTGAATCGAGGGCCAGCCCGCCGAGTCGGACATCTCGGCCAACCGCCCACCCGTTGTGATGGTGACCACGTTCAGCCCAGCTGTGTCGGCGGCCCCAACCATGTCGAGTGTCTCTTCGGTGTTTCCCGAATAGGAGATCCCGATGAACATCGGTCGCACCCTCCGGACCCAACCTGGCAGGGGTGAGTAGCCCTTGTGAACACTCACCCGCCCATCACCACCGGAAGCCAGGGCGGAGCCATAATCACCCGCTATCCCCGACCCGCCCATCCCTGCGACCAGGACTTCGCTCGACGGCGGGAGCGCGGGTATGCGAAGAGACTCGGCCCACCTCAACTGGTCGCCGAGGGTCCGGATCATCTGGAGCATGTCAGCCATCGTTCGTTTCCTCGTCGACGTCGGGGACGAGCATCACCGGTATCCCGTCAAGCACGGGATACTCGCGGCCACATTGATCACATACCAAATGCGCCGTCTCACTGTTCTCACTCAGATGACCGCGATCGACCGGGCACACCAGGATCGCTGCAAGTCCCGGGTCTATGAGACTCAACGAGCACCCTCGATAACTGCTCGGATCCTGGCCACCGCCTCGTCGACCGACGCCTGATCTCGGGCTTCGACGTTCAGCCTCACGAGAGGCTCTGTGTTCGAAGGACGTACGTTGAACCAGAAGTTCCCGGCATCGACACTCAAACCATCGAGCCGATCGATCGATGCGTCCTCGAACTCGCCTTCCACTGCAGCCATGGCCTCAGCGGCGTCCGCGACCTCGAAGTTGATCTCGCCAGACTGCCGATAGATCTCGACCTCACCGACGAGAGCCGAGAGCGGTCGGCCCTCCTCGGAGACGACACGGAGGAGTATGAGCATCGCCAGCATCCCCGAGTCCGCCCGATAGTTGTCAGCGAAGTAATAGTGCCCGCTGTGCTCACCTCCGAAGACGGCGCCGGTCTCCGCCATGACCGCCTTGATGAAGCTGTGGCCAACCCTCGTGCGCACCGGTGTCCCGCCCGCCTGGCGAACGAGCTCGGGCACGGCGCGGGACGTGATGAGGTTGTGAATGATCGAGGCGCCGGGGTGTCGCTTCAACATCCAACGGGCGATCAGGGCGGTCACCGCGCTGCCATTCACCGGCTCGGCCGTCTCGTCGATGAAGAAGGCGCGATCCGCATCGCCGTCGAAGGCGACACCGAGATCATGGCCCCCCTCTCTGACCATCGTCACGAGGTCACGCAGGTTCTCGACCTGGATCGGGTCGGCGGGATGATTCGGGAAGGTGCCGTCAGGTTCGAGGTAGAGCCCATCCAGCGATGCCTCCAGCCGATCGAAGACCCTGCGCACGGTGATGCCGGCCATGCCGTTACCGCCATCGACGGCCACCCGCAGCGCTCCGATCGACTTGGGGTCGACCACGCCCAGGAGATGATCGACGTAATCATCGACCGCATCCACCCGGCTGACCGTGCCGGGCTGGTCGACCCTCCCGGTTCGGCCGGCCGAAACCTCCTCCTCTATGGTGCGGAGACCGCTTTCGGCGCCCACGGGCCCAGCCCCGGAGCGACACAGCTTCAGACCGTTGTACTGGGGAGGGTTGTGCGAAGCGGTGATGATGGCCCCCGGAACATCGTTCTTCCCCGAGTAGAAGTAGACGAGATCTGTTGGCACCTCGCCCAGATCGACGACATCCACGCCGGCATCGGTGATTCCCTCGACCAGGCCGTCGAACAGCTCATCGGAGGACGCCCGACAGTCCCTTCCCACGGCGATCGTGTCACCCCCCACCATCCGGGCGAAGACATTCCCGACCTCATGGAACAGGTCGGCGTTCAGATCCCCGTTGTCGGTGCGGCCTCTGATGTCGTAGGCCTTGAACACTGATGCCTGACTCATCGGCGGAGAAGTCTAGGAGTGCACCGGACCGCAACCGTCGGGCTCTCCGCTGGGATCGGCCTAGGTCACGCCGATTCCTACAATCGCCGACTCGATGACACCCACCTTCTCCATCGTGGTGCCCGTCTACAACGAGGCGGCCTTCCTGCCCCGCGCCCTGCCGGCAATGATCGTCGAGCTCGACGGGGTCGGCGAGACATATGAACTGCTCCTGATCGAGAACGGATCGACCGACGACACCGCCGAGGTGGCGAGAAGTCTCATCGGGGAATCTCCGATCTCGGTTATCACACTCGAAGAAGCCGACTATGGAGCGGCCATGAGGCACGGGTTCTTGATGGCGAAGGGCCAGTGGGTGGTCAACTTCGACATCGACTACTTCTCGGCGGACTTCCTGCGGACCGTGCTCGGGATGGGTGTCTGCGAGATCGTGATCGCCTCCAAGAGGGATCCGGGATCCGAAGATCGTCGCTCCCTTCTCCGCCGAATGGCGACACGTGTCTTCAACATCCTCCTCGAGACGATTCTCGACTCGGAAGTCAGCGACACGCACGGGATGAAGGCCTTCAAGGACGACTTGATCGCCGAGATCGCCCCGAAGGTCGTCAGCCGTCAGGACCTCTTCGACACCGAGCTGGTCATAAGGGCCGAGCGGGCCGGCCACAAGATCTGCGAAGTGCCGGTGGTGGTGGAGGAGATGAGAGTTGCCCGCTCGTCACTGGTCAAGAGGGTCCCTCGAACCGTCATGGGCCTGTGGGAGATTCGGAGGCTGCTCGAGACCGAGGACCCCCGCTGAGGCGCCGTCGCCGCCATCCCCAAACCAGGACCCCGCCGAGGACCAGCAAGCCGACGAGTGTCCCCAGCTTCCCGAAGGTCTCGGCCCAGGTGTCCTGAAATTCGAGAACGACATGATTACTCGTCGGAACGACCACCATCAGTGACGGGGCGGCCAACCACGGCCCCTCCGCCCCGTCTGCGTGCCAATTGGGAAAGTAGGACACCTTGATCAGATGTGGCACCCCGATGGCCGTGGTCGTGAAGGAGATCCGATGCTCGTCCACCACGATGTCACTCACAGCATCGGCCGATGTGTCGAGGGCCACATCCGGGCGCTGATCGACGGACTCGATTCGGGGCCAACCCGGTGGGCCATCCGAAACCACCCAATGATCCAGATGGTCCACGTCCTCGTACCACTGCAGCGCCATGTCGAAGAAGCTCGGCAGCTCGTTGCCGTCGGCGCCAGTGACCGCCCCGGCACCAGCCAGAGACGCATAGACGCTGCGCTTCGGAACCGGGTACACGGCCGGCAGATAGCTCGCTGCTTCGACCAACTGGGTGGGAGGCAGCTGATAGATGGTGAACGGGCCAGTTGTCCCGAGCTTGGTCAACTCGGGGAAGCCATCGGCCCGCTCGGTCGCTTCGGGCGTGAATGACACGTAGTAGGAGACGCCGAAGAACTCGAGATGCTTGAGGCCCCGATCCATTTCTCTGGTGTGATAGGTGAGGCCGGGAATCGGGTTGGAGGGGTTCTCCGACATCTCCGAGGAGTTGATGAAGTGGAACGGGGTCGTCAGGGAGGACTCGAAGTAGAGACCTTCCATGGATTGCTGAGACCCATCGGTCCAATACGGGATCAGCATGGGAGACATGGGCGTCCCGTACTTGTTCAAGTCACTATTCGCCTCCCACTGCACCCGGCCATCGGGGAGCGAGTCGAGGAACGTCATGAGAGACTCGTACTCGGGCCACGGCTGCTTCGACTCATATCCCTCGTAATTCCACTTCGACCAGCCGTCGATGAACGTGACACCGGCCAAGGCGCCGAAGACCACCAGGCAGAGTGCCGTGGCAGTGAGGAAGTCCCGACTTCCAACGGTGCCGGACCACATGAACGACACCGCCACCGCGCCGGCGCCCGCAACGGCTACCGGGATCCATGCCCACGATGGGAAGTCGGCAGAGTCAGCAACCAGCCCCGTCGCGACGATGGCGATCACGACGATCAAGGCCCTCGGCCAATACCATGAGACCTTTGAGGGAATCCGCCGCGACAGCCAGACTATGGCCGCACCCGCCCCCACCGCGGCGAAGAAGGCGACACCGAAGTACCAATACGGGAGCAAACGCCCGTTCCACAGCTTCCACCGATCGCCGGTGAAAAGACCGGGGAACATCTCGGGTAGCAAAGTCGGCAGCGGGAAATAGAAGACCGGGAGGATGGTGGCGGCGATCAAGGGTGCGACCCTGCCGGACCGCCGGCCGGCCCAAATGGCACCTGGTATCGCCACCGGTATCAGCATCCACAGCTCGACAGGGAAGATCTCCTCCCAACGCGACAGCGGGGTCCACGCCATGTCCGACGTCAGACCGATGCGGGCGGCCAGCGGAAGCGCCCAGAAGGCCGCTATCGCAAACCCCCATACCCACACGGCGAGCGTTCGCCAGAGCCCCTTCTTCCAGGGAAGTATGAAGAGGGAGGCGAAGATGACGACAAGCGTGGTGAGTATGTGAGACAGCGCCGTTGCAGCCAGGGCAAGGGCCGCCCACTTCAAGTATCTCTTGTCCTCTCGGACGCCTTTTATCAGCAGGCCGAGATATAGGAGCGAGAAGGCAAATGACCATGAGTAGGCGAACTCACCGGCCAAGGTCGAGGCGACATTGCCGCCGTATATGGAGTAGCTCTCGAGGAAGGCGAAGATCACCCCCGACCCGGCAGCTATCAGAGAGACATGCTTGCCCAGCTTCATGCTCCTCGCCAGGAAGTAGGCAGACGGGGGCAGGGCGAGAAGACCCATCACCGTCACGATCTTGAAGGCGACCCCATAGGGGAGGACGAGGTCGAACAACACGATGACGAGGGAGGGAAGCGGGAAATAGAAATAGAAGGCGGGGAACCCGGCGAACCAGTCGTTGGACCAGCCCAGGATCCTCCCCTCAGGAAGGAGCGTGTCGCGTAGGTAGGCCGGACCGAAGACCTGAGCGCCCATGTCGCCACCGGTCGGGGTGGTGGCGGAGAGAATCCACCGCGGATTCATCACGACGAGGATCACCAGGGAGATGCCGGCGAGTATGAGCCACGTCGGCCTGAGGTTGATCCGGCCGCCGAGCCGGGGAGTCGTCACTGCCGATTCTGTCGGACGATCTCCAGGACCTGGGACACATCGATGTCGATCCCGTCCCGGTTCCACCACTTCTCCTCACAATTGTGACAAGAGAAGAAGACGACCTGGGTCCCGTCCGGCAGGACATGTTCGATCTCGATCACGTCAGGTTGTGAGCACTGTGGGCAGTTCATCTCGTCTCGACGGTGGGGTTGGGGATCATCGTAAAGCGAGGAGGGGGTTACAACAACGCTTCTTCGTCGAGGAGCTTTCCCACATAGCGGCTGCGCCGCTTGCCGTCCTCTGTCCAGTAGGCGTACCAGTAGGGGCCGTGAGGGCAGCTGGTGCACCCCGGCTTGCCACACCGGACGGACTGCTGCCTCAGATGGACGTCGGGGTGATCCTCGTCACCGAGAGCGCCACTCCGCTGCAACTGAGCTCGGGTCAGGATCAGGAGTCGGCGCAGATCATGCTCGTCGAGGTCCTTGACCGCGTCGAGCAGGTCGCGGTCGAGGGCCATCAGGCCACTGAGAGAGGCGCGAAGAGACGCGTCACGGTGCGCCGGTCGGTGAGAGTCCAACCCTGTGGCGGGATCATGCGGTCGGCGTGATCCGAGCAGAGGGCGTAGCCGTTGACGTCCATCCCACTGACGAGGTCGTCCATCCACACCGCGCGATCGGTGTACGAGAAGGTCATGTATGCCCCCGCCGGGGAGCCGCACCGAACACAACTGAGAACCATGTCGGGAACGGTAGGGATACGGGTCGACGCGTTCAAGGACCACGCCGTCGCAGCAAGTTGGACGGGTCGCCAGCCACACGCTCGACGGTCGAATCCGGTCGGACTACGAGCGTGGTCGGAACCACATCTATCACCATCTCGGCAAACAGATCGGGCTCTTCCTCCCAAGCGAATTCGACGAAGCCCACCTCACCCAACATTTCGACTAGACGATCCCTGGCGACCGTGCAGTCGGCGCATGTCGCGGAGGAGAAGAGATAGATGCCGGGTGACAACGCGATGTTCGACTCGAGTGACCGTTGTCGCGTCCGAAGGGCAAGAGTGATCAACGCTGTGACCGCGACGGCTCCGAGGATGAGCGCCAGCCGGGTCGACACGTCACTCATCGAGGATGGGTGTCCCCATCGCGTAGACCCTTGCCGTCCCCATCGAGGCAGACCAGAGAACGACGAGGTCTCCGTCGCCCGTCACTGAATATCCGTCCCCTGTCCCGACTATGGCCTCGAACTCGACGACCTGGCCGGCGGCGACGGGGAATTGTTCGGCAACCGAATCGGGACGGTGATCGGTGACCACCACAGTCGCATCGTCCAAACCGGTATTCAGCACCACCAGGCTTCCCTGGCCCTGCGCTGTGGACCCGGCGCCGGGAAGAAGCCAGCGGGCCGCCGGTGTAGACGCCCCACTGGTGATCGCGAGCCCGTCATCGGCGACGGTCCGCAGGAACACGCCCACCGGTTGGGCGGCAATCACACGCAGTGCGCCGCTCGAACCGCCCAGGTCGCTCAGATCCACACTGACCTGGCCACGGGCCGGCACGACCCCCTCCTCGGCCGCCTCTACGAGACCCTCAGGGCCATACACATCGACTTGATACGCGACCTCCGAACCGACACCCGTGGAGATCACAACTTCACCCGACACATCTGCCGGCACCGGCACGAACCAGTCGCTTCCCGGTGTCACCGCGTTCCACAACGCCAGATCGGTGCCGTCCGAGAGCCTTCCGCCGGCGAGGATGCTTCCCTTGCTGACCGTGACGGTCACCGACATCGTTTCCCGACCAGGCAGGAGCTCGGACATGTCGATCAACGCACTCGATCTCGATGGCACAGCGATGTCTTCGAGCTGCGGTGCCGTCTCGAGCCCGGACTCGGACACGACTGCGAGGTCTACCACCGCCTCACCGGCGTAGGGATTCATGAGCTGGATCTCGAATGTCTGGCCGCTGATCGTGGACCCGCCTGCCAGGAGGGTCTGCTCGGCAGGTTTCGACTGGCATCCCTCGAGCGCCACGGAAGTGAGGCCTGTGATCAGCGAGGCGGCGCTCGCCTCGGCGTTCGGGAACTCCACGAGACCTGCAGCCACACCGACTGCTGCCACGTCCACCAGGGGTACGCTCGCCGATCCGGAGGCTCCGGTTTGGAAAGTCGAGGAGCCGGCCGAAACGCCACCCGAGAAAGCGGTGACCGCTCCATCGCCGTTGACAGTCGAGAGGACCGAGATAGCGGTGTCCTGGCCACTTCCCTGCTCGACTGCACAGACCGCCACGGGTGGTGGGTTGTAGCCGGGTACGGTGCCCGGCGCAGGGTCACTCGGTGGTGAGGCCACGGCCGCACCGGCGGCGAGCGCGACCAGGACCAGCACGGACAGCACTCGGCTCATCGTCGGAACCTCCCAACGACCACCAAGACCAGGGACAGGCCCAGCAGGGCAACGGCGACGATCGGCGCATATGTGAGGGCCCCACCCCCACCGAAGGTGGCACTCCCGTCTCTTCCGTCGACCTCGGTCCACCAGTCGACGCGGCGCCCCTGAGGCCTCCAACCGTCGGCATAGTTGACTCGCAATTGAATGCGGCCCGGATAGGCGAGACCCCCGAACCCGGCACCTTCACGCGCCCAAACGACGTCTCCCTCACCAAGGGCGAGTGGTGCTGCCTGCGTGTTCTCATATACACGGGAACCTTCCGACAGTGGTGTGGGAATCAGATCGAGTTGTGATCCGAGCACGCCATCGAAGGCGATCTCGGGCCCCTCGACCACCACCCAGTCGATGGCGAATTCGCTCAATGCCCTCCCAGGGCGCAGTTCCGCACCCGACGCGATCGCATCCAATTGATCGGCCAAGGTCTCATCACCGCCTCGCATCGCCGGAAGCCACACTGCATCCATCGTCAGGCCATCGCCTCCAACGGTGCGATACCAGAATCCCGGGCCTGGTCGAGTCTCTCCGGGCAGCAGCGACCGCTCGCCCGAAACGACCAGGATGCGGCCGGGGCCACCTTCGCTCGCCAGAGTCGACGCAAAGGACAGTTGATCGTTCACATCCCCAGCGGGCAGACCGAGCCGGCCGCCGAGCAGAGCACCGGCCGACGCGACCAGGACCACTAGGGCCCCGGCCGCGGCGACCAGGCGCCGCGGATCGAGGCTGAGCCGGTCGAGCCCGGCGGCAACCACCAGGGCGGATCCGATGGACGCCACGATCAATGTCGCCTCCTCCACCCCAGGGCCGCCAACACCGAACCGGACCATGGCCAGGCCGCCGAGTGCCAATGCCCCTCCGACCCCGCCGAGGCGACGAGCCCGGGTATCGACGAGCACCAGGGAAACCGCAGTGGCCGCAATGGTGACCACCCACCAAATCGGCACCACGACATCCAATCGCCGGGAAGGATCGGTCAGCCAGCCCATGTCGTCGTGTATGAATCCGATCGCTGCGACCAAGCCGAGAAGGCTGACGATGGCCAGGAGGATGGACGATCGACTTCCCCCGAACAAAGCCCACACCAGCGCGACCAGAAGCGGGACGAGCCCGAGAAGAGGCGATATCGCAGCGAGGAGAATCGACCAGAAGAGCGTCCATCCGATGTGGGTGAGACGACTCCGTTCCCGGTCGGTGGGATGAAGGAAGACCGACCGGACCGCCCACGGGAGCAAAGCCGCACCGCCCAGGGCCGTCCATGACCCCGATCCGACGAGAGCTGCCGTCCCCGGGCCCGCCAGTAGCACCAACCCCGAGAGATACCGGCTCGGTCCCCGGAACCCGAGCCGGCCTGCCAATCGCCCCATCCCGATCACGCCGATGAAACCGAACAGGATTGTGACGAGCGTCCTCGCGGTCCCCTCGGATCCGAACGCCAGAAGTCCGGCCAGAGCGGAGAAGCCGGCGACCGGGTGGACGGCGTCCGGGGAACCGAGCCCGGAGTCGTTCCATCCGGCGAAGAAGCGGTCGGCGGCAATGGTTGGCGACTCGAACGGAAAGCTGAATCCGATGTTGGGGACGCCGCTGAAGAAGAGTGTTCGAGCACTGAAGAAGATGATCAGGACCGCGATCAAGGCACCCCAGATGCCAGGGCTCGACCAGACACGACGGCTGCCCTTCGCCAGTGCCTGATCGTCGTCGAACGCAGACAGCACGCGATTGGTGACCTCGGACCCGATCTCTCGTAAGCGAACCGACCCTCTCGCCTGGAATCGGAACAATTCCTCGTCGCCAAAGGCTCGCACAGACCGAAAGCGACGTCGGGAGGAGATCGTGGACGGCAGATGCCACAGGTTCCACAGCCAGGCGAGGACGTTGCGTGCGGCGGGCCTCCATCTGAGCAGGAGGAGGTTGGCCAGTGAGTCGACCAGAGTCACGAGGAGATAGAAGGGGACGACCCAGGCAAGGGTGATCGGGCGATAGGCCTTCAACATTGCTCGCAGCCGTCCCGCCTGCTCGCGCCACCCACGGCCACGCTCGATGCATCGCGCCTGGTGATAGACCTCTGACGATGGAACCGTGATCACCCGCCCGCCGGCGAGCCGGGCCCGTTGCGAGAAGTCGAGGCCTGCCGCCACCGGCTCCATGAGTGGGTCGAGACCCCGGAGACCCTGTGCCAGGTCCCTCCTGACGAGCATCGACACCGACGACACCGCGGCGACCTCACGAACCACGTCGTACTGCTGGAGATCGATCTCTCCTTCGTCGAGGCCCGAATAGGCGTCACCAAAGACGTCCGTAGCGCTGCCGATGGACTCGAGCTCGTCGCGGGTGCCGGCGATGAGGATCTTGGAGCCACCGAGCGATGCCTCACTTCGGTCGACCTCCGAGACGAGCGCCGCGAGCGCGTCTGGGCGTGGCCGCGCATCGGCATGGACCATCCACAAGTAGTCGATGTCCGGCGATGCGCCGGCAATGGCTTCTTCCAGGCTCATCGCGCTACCCGCCGCCTCCGGCAGTTCGGTCGTGTCGCCGACGATGACCAGCTCCCGCACACCTTCGTAGACTTGGCGTTCGATGGTGGCGAGGGCAGTGCTCATGTCGGCGCCGTCGACAGGAGTGACGATCACCCTGATCCGTGGAGCGCTCGGCGGTGACGTGGGCTTGGGTTCCTCCGCCGTGTGCGGAGTTGAGACATCGGTCATGCGGTATGCCATTGTGAACCGGACCCCGTCGCTGAGCAATATCGAGGAGCCGAGATGAGGGTGACACAGCTGTCAGGTGGGGTTGGTGGGGCCCGTCTCGCTCGTGGTTTCGACTTGCTTCCCAACGTCGAGCTCACAGTCGTGGTCAACGTGGGAGACGACCTCCCATATCGGGGGCTGCATGTTTCACCAGACCTGGACACGGTCACGTATACGTTGGCCGGAGTCGAGGGCCCCGAGGGCTGGGGCCGGGCGGATGACACATTCATCGCGGACGAGGAGATGGCCCGTCTCGGAGCTTCGGGCGACTTCAGGGTCGGTGACCTGGACCTTGCCCTGAAACTTCTCAGGACTGGCGCCATGGCCGACGGGATATCCCTCTCGACTTTCACGAGAGGCATCTGCGCTCACTTCGGGATCCGATCGGAGGTCCTGCCGGCCACGGACGAGGTGCTTCGCACCGTTGTCGTGACAAGTGAAGGACTCGAGCTCGATTTCCGCGAATACTTCGTCACCCGGGGGCAGAAGGATCAGGTGGCACGTCTCGAGTTCGTGGGTGCTGATCGGGCCACACCCGCCCCAGGGGTGATGGACTCGATCACATCATGTGACATGCTCGTGATAGGACCCTCCAATCCTCCTTTGTCCATATGGCCCATCCTCGCCATCCCGGCGGTCGAGAAGGCGGTTCGGGAGCATCCGAGAGTCGTCGCGGTGAGCCCATTCATAGGCGGCCGGCCGGTCAAAGGGCCGGCAGATCGGGTGATCGAAGACCTCGGGTTGGGCACCGGCACCGATGGTGTGATCTCTTGCTACGAAGGTCTGATCGACACGCTCTTTGTGGATCGAAGCGACGAGAAGGACCTGGAAGAGATCAACGACATGGATGTCCGGGTGACCGACACGCTGATCCGGGATCCGGAGAAGGCGCGGCAGCTGGCATCGGTCATACTCCAACCGTGAGCCTCAGCATTCATCCAGTTGAAGGGATCGGCCGTGTACACCCGGGCGACGATTTGCCCGACATGCTGGCGGAGGCACTCACACCCCTGAGCCCTAGGCCGGGCGACATCGTCGTGGTCACACACAAGATCGTCTCGAAGGCAGAGGGTCAGGTCGTCAATGTCGAAGGCGACGAGGAGAGTTTCAAGAAGGCCCTCGTCGAATCGGAAGCCGTCTCGATCGTGAGGCGTCGAGGCGACCTGATCATCGCCCAGACCAGGCACGGCTTCATCTGCGCCAATGCCGGTATCGATCGATCCAACGCCGAGCCGGGGACGATGATCCTCCTACCCGAGGACCCGGACCGGTCGGCCCATCGCATCCGCACGCGGCTCGACGGCATCTTCGGGTTCGACCTGCCCGTGATCATCAGCGACACGTTCGGTCGGCCGTGGCGGCGCGGGCTAACCGACATCGCCATCGGGATCTCAGGGCTCGAGGCAATTCTCGATCATCGCGGAACCCTGGATTGGAGCGGGCGCGAATTGGAGGTCACCGAGATAGCAGTCGTCGATGAGATAGCTGCCGCCGCCGACCTCGTGATGGGAAAGGCGGACGGGATACCGGCAGCCCTGGTGAGAGGGTATGCGGGACCGAGGGGGTCAGGACGAGGTCGTGACCTGGTTCGCCCGGTGGATGAGGACCTCTTTCGCTGAATCGTCGGCGCGTTTGGGCTCAGGCACCGGGTCGGCCCAGCCCCCAGTAATCGAGGCCCACTGCCCTGACTGCCTTCGGATCCAGCAGATTGCGAGCGTCCACCACCCGATGTCCCCGCATCACCCGTGCCACCTCCGACATGTCGACCGTGGAGAACTCGGGCCATTCGGTGGCAATGAGGAGCACATCGGCATCGTGACAGGCCGAGATCGGGTCTTCAGCCATCGTGAGGACGTCCGTAGAGGCCTCGGGGTCGTACGCAACGACTTCCGCGCCGTCGTTCTGGAGCAACATGGCGATCCGGACCGCCGGTGACTCGCGGACGTCGTCTGTCCCTGCTTTGAAGGCGACTCCCCACATGCCCACTCGTCTCCCCCGGAGACCCCCGCCGGCCGCCTGGCGGACCTTGTCCGCCACCCGACGGCGCTGCTCCTCGTCCGCTTCGATGACGGCGCGAAGCAATTCGAAGTCGTAACCGGCGTCCTCGGCCACGGCGATCAGGGCAGAGGTGTCCTTGGGGAAACAGGAGCCGCCGTATCCGGGACCCGGCTGGAGGAAATGGGGGCCGATCCGGTGATCCATCCCAAGTCCCTTGACGACGTCGAGGATGTCGGCACCCACGGCCTCGCAGACGTTCGACAGGGTGTTGACGAAGGTGAGACGGGCGGCGAGGTAGGCGTTCGATGCGTACTTGATCATCTCGGCAGACGTGGGGTCGGTGATGACCACGTTGGGGTCGAGGCTGCGATATAGGTCGGCGACCTGACGCGCTTCGGACTCGTCCCAGGCACCCACGACGATCCGGTCTGGCTCTTGGAAGTCTTCGACCGCTTTGCCCTCTCGTAGGAATTCGGGGTGAGAGACGATACGGGCCGGACTGCCCAGATCGGCCAATCGCTTGCGCAATGAGGCCACGGTCCCGGGTGGAACTGTGGACTTCACGACGAAGATCGTTCCGTCATCGACCCGTGGCCCGAGCTCGTCGATGACGGCAGTCACGAATCGCAGGTCGGCCCGGCCGTCCTCAGATTCAGGAGTGGGAAGACAGAGGAACACGAACCCGGCGCCCTCGATCGCCTCGACGTTCGAGGAATGGAAAGTGAGCAACCCCCGCTCCCTGGCCCGGGAAAGCAGATCCGGAAGGCCATGTTCATAGATCGGCACGCCACCGGAGTCGAGTAGGTCGACCCGTTCTCGATTCGCCTCGCCGATTCGGACACTGTGCCCGAGGTTGGCAAGACCGGCACCGGTTACCAGCCCAACGTAACCAGCTCCGATGATTGCAATCTCCATCAGCCCTCAATCCTAGGAAACGGTCGATCCGTCATGCCGCGTCGGCCCCGACGATCACGACCGCGTCATAGGCGTTATCGACACTTCCGACCTCGACTACACCAAAACCGAGCTGTTGGACGATGGTCTGGCCGACGTCGCTGCCGGAACGGACGACGACCGTCGTGGTTTGATAGTCCTTGTGGGGGGCATCCCCGACGGAGGCAACCTCGAACCCCTCAGCTGACAGTCTCTCGGCCATGTTCCCGGCGGCCCCCGAGACACCGTTGCCGTTGAGAACCTGCAAACGCAAGGGGGCCGCGGCAGCATCCTGCGATCCGGCCAGGAAGGCCTGAATCGCCTCAGTGGCATCAGGCTCCCTCCTCACGACGACGGAAGCGCCCCCGATGCTGGCCCCGTCCACCGGCAGAGTCGTCCCATCGATGTTGCCTCTCAACAGTGAACGGAAGTCCCAGGCGAGGCCGGCGACCGACGAGCCTGCGAGGGAGGCGTCGATGGTCATGTGCTCGGCCATGGCTCCGGCGATTTGGCCTGCCTCGGCCACCGACGATGGGCTCTTCAACTCGGTCAGGATGGCACGGACCACCTGCTGCTGGCGTTGGGTTCGACCGATGTCGTTGGCATCGACACTCACCCATTTCCCGTTCTGGTACTCCTGATACTTCCGGGAGCGGGCGAAGGCGAGTGCGGTCCTTCCGTCGAGCACCTGGGTCCCCGCCGAGACGTCGAGACCCGAGGACGCATCACGTGCCGGATAGGGAAAGGTCATCTCGATCCCGCCCAATTGATCGACCATGGCGATGAACCCGACGAATCCGACCTCGACATAGTGGTTGATGTTGATTCCCAGGTTTTGTCGAATGGTCTGCACCATCAAGCTGGGGCCCCCGTATGCATAGGCGGCATTGATCTTGCCTTTCCCGTTGCCCGGGATATCGACCCAGAGATCGCGGGGAATGCTCAATATCTTGGCCTCACCCGTCGAGCGATCGAGGCGGACCAGCATTATCACGTCGCCACGCTGTCCCCCCGCCGAGCCGAAGTTGGTCAGGTCGTCGAGACCCTGACGCGAGTCGGAGCCAACGATGAGGAAAGTGAGAGCGTCTCCGGAGGCAGTAGAGAGCTCGCTCACCACGTCCTCGTCAGTGTTGGCGAGGGCGAGGATGTCATTGCCGGTGCGGATCGCCCAGATGAGGCCGATCGCGGCGACGTTGGCCAGCACCAACAGGACGATGATGCTGACTTTCAGCCACTTGGGCAGCCCGCGGCGCGGGGCAGGGGTGTTAGGTGGAGATGAAGACATCTTCAGTGAGACGTCTCCAATCTAATGAGAGTTCCGTCGCTATCGCTGTGCACGCCGAGACGAAGTCGGGGCAGCCACGGGTTATCGTACCGGCCCATGGCAGTGCTGCCGCATGAGGGAACACACTCGATCATGTTTGGAAGCTGGCCGATTCCAATCGGAGCCGGACAGCGAACCGCTTACCTGGCCCGACCGGACGCGGCCGGGCGGTTCCCTGCCGTGGTGGTGCTCCCGACGCTGGACGGCTTGACCGGTTTCGAAAAGGACCTGTGCCGATCATTGGCTAGAAGCGGAATCGTCGGCGTGGGCATCGACTTCTATCGCGAGCAGGGCGATCCGCTGGAACAATACGGCCACCTCACCGACACGCGTGCTATGACCGACCTCGACGAGGCGGGTGAGTTTCTCAGATCCGACGACGTCCACTGGGTGGTGGAGGGCAACATCGGGCTGCTCGGCCTCGACGTCGGGGGTCGCTTTGCCCTGATCGCTGCGGCCACCCGCGAATGGGTCGGATCCGTGGTGGCCGCCTACACCCCTCTCACCGGAGACGACGAACGGGAGCATCCTGTGGCCGAATACCTCGCCCACATGCCCGTGCCCGTCCTGGGCCTCTTTGGAGCCGAGGACGACCTGATCGACGTGTCGACGGTGGACGAGGCCCAGCGTCGAAACGACCACGGCCAATGGCTGCTCTACGAGGGAGCCGGCCACGACTTCCTCGATGTGGATGCTGCGGGGTTTCACGAGGATTCGGCTGCGGATGCGCGAGCGCGAATCATCGATTTCTTTCATGACACCCTGCCCAAGGCCCAAGAGATCGATCTGGGTTAACGCAAGCGTCAGCCGCGGCGCAGGTGTCGGACTGCCCCCGATTTCAGTGTGATGGCCGACCTCCCCACCTCGACGATCAGGCCACCGTCATCAGAAACGTCCCGAGCCATGCCGGCACCGTCTGGTTCCCATGTGATCCGGTGGCCGAGAGTCAGGCACGCCTCTCGATAATCCTGCACGGGCCAAGTCCCCGAGGCCACCGTGGCGAGAAACTCGGCACCCCAGATCCCGGCGATCTCGGCATGTGCGCCATCGTCTGGCTTCTCGGAGAAAAGCGCTCCGACGCTGGACGGGGGGCCGGGCCACCAGAGATTCACCCCCAAGCCGGTCACGACCACGCTTCCACTCCGCTCGACGAGGATGCCGCCGACCTTGTCATCTCCCCGGATCAGATCGTTGGGCCACTTGAGCCCCAATGCGGGCATAGCTCTGACCGCGGCGACTCCTGCCATCAGCGAGAAGGGGCGCCTATCGTCGGGAGCGGCACTAAAGGCGATCGAGGTGGCGAGGGCGGCCGGTGCGTTCATCCACGCGACACCGGTTCGACCCCGCCCCGAGGTCTGCCTCTCGGCCACCACCTGGACCGGCAAGTCGCCGAACGAGGCGCGAGCGAGGTCCTGTGTCGATGGGACCTCTTCTCGGCGGATTAGCAAATAGGGTGTAGCCATCTCGTTTCCCGACGAGTCGAAACTTGGAGGATACGGAGGAGTCTTGGGTACCGAGGCGCGAATCGAGCGGCTGAGGGAGCTTCGCGAGGAGGCCCTCAATGCCGGCAGTCAGCGAGCGATCGCCAGACAACACGAGCAGGGCAAGCTCACCGCGAGGGAGCGGATCGAGACTCTTCTCGACAAAGGGTCGTTTCAGGAGATCGACCAGTTCGTCAGACACCAATCCTCCGGCTTCGGCATCGAGGACAAGCGGCCCTTGGGTGACGCCGTCGTCACCGGTCATGGCACGATCGACGGTCGGCCGGTGTTCGTCTTTGCGGAGGACTTCACTGTTTTCGGCGGAAGTCTCAGCAAGGTCGTGGCCGACAAGATCTGCAAGGTGTTGGACATGGCCCTCGAGACAGGGACTCCGGTGATTGGCCTCAAGGACTCCGGTGGAGCGCGGATTCAGGAGGGCATTTCCTCCTTGGACGGCTACGGCCGCATCTTCGAGCGCAACGTCAGAGCCTCGGGGGTCATCCCACAGATCTCGGTGATCATGGGCCCTTGCGCCGGTGGCGCCGTCTACTCCCCTGCCCTGACGGACTTCGTCTTCCAGGTCGACAAGACGAGTCACATGTTCATCACGGGGCCTGACGTCATCAAGGCGGTGACCGGTGAGGAAGTGACCATGGAGGAGTTGGGGGGCGCCACAACTCATGCCTCGAAGTCAGGTGTCACTCATTTCGTCTATCCATCCGGCAATGACGCGCTCGAAGCCGTCAGGTATCTGGTCTCCTTCCTGCCTCGGAACAACATGGAGCTGCCTCCCTACTTCGCGCCCACGGATCGACGGGATCGAGTGGACGACGCGCTGGATTCCATCATCCCCGACTCGGCCAATCAGCCGTATGACATGGTCGACATCATCGAGACGGTCCTCGACGACCAGGCATTCTTCGAGGTCCATGAGCACTGGGCGCGGAACATCGTCATCGGCCTGGGACGTCTCGACGGCCACACCGTGGGTGTGGTCGCCAATCAACCGGCGGTGCTCGCGGGCACCCTCGACATCGAAGCCTCGGAGAAAGCAGCCAGATTCGTGAGGTTTTGCGACGCGTTCAACATCCCGATTCTCACCTTCGTCGATGTCCCCGGTTTCCTGCCTGGTGTCGACCAGGAGCACAATGGAATCATTCGACATGGCGCCAAACTCTTGTATGCCTACTGCGAGGCCACAGTCCCGAGACTCTCCGTGATCACCAGAAAGGCCTATGGCGGGGCCTATCTCGTCATGAACGCCAGGGGAATCCGCGCCGACCTGGTATTTGCGTGGCCGTCGGCCGAGATCGCGGTCATGGGCGCCCAAGGGGCCGTGAATGTCATCCATCGACGAGAGCTCAAATCATCGGAGGATCCCGAGTCGACCAAGGCGGCTTTGATCGCCGACTACGAGCAGCGCTTCAACAACCCATACGTGGCTGCCGAGCTCGGATTGGTCGACGAGGTGATCGAACCTCGCGAGACGAGGTACAAGTTGATCCGCGCCCTCGAGATGCTCCGGACGAAGCGCGAGGCGCTTCCTCCCAAGAAGCACGGAAACGGGCCCCAGTGATCGATCCCCCCGGGGAAGCCCGCATCGAGCCGGCAGGCATCAGAGGGATCGCGTGAAGTCGGTTCTGGTCGCCAATCGGGGCGAGATCGCGGTTCGCATCATCCGAACGGCTCGCGAGATGGGTCTGCGGACGATTGCCATCTACTCGGAGCTCGACCGGGATGCTCTGCATGTCGAACTGGCAGACGAGGCTTGGAATGTCGGTCCCGCACCGGCGGCCGAGAGTTACCTCAACCAGGAGCGTGTCCTCCAGATCGCCCACGAGTCGGGAGCGGAGGCCATTCATCCCGGATACGGGTTCCTCTCCGAGAACTCGGTCTTTGCCGCCGCGGTCGCCCAAGCCGGGATCATCTGGGTCGGCCCTCCTGCCGACGCCATCAAGGGGATGGGAGACAAGATCACATCGCGCAGGAATGCCGAGAAGTTCGGCGTCCCCACGGTCCCCGGCATCACCGACCCGGTCACGTCCGTGGAAGAGGTTCGGCGCATCGCCGAAGAGTTCGGCCTGCCCGTTGCCATCAAGGCGGCGCATGGTGGTGGGGGCAAAGGCCTCCGAGTGGCCCGGGACGAGGCCGAATTAGCCGACGCTTTCGAAGGCGCCCGTCGTGAGGCTGACGCCTATTTCGGCAATCCTGAGGTCTACGTCGAGAAGTACCTCGAGCAACCCAGACACATCGAGGCGCAGGTCCTGTTCGACAGCCATGGCAACGGGGTGTTCCTCGGGGAACGGGACTGCTCGGTCCAGCGACGGCATCAGAAGCTCATCGAGGAGACCCCATCACCCGGTCTAACGGCCAAGGGACGTAAGGCCCTCAGTCGGGCTGCACTGGCTGCGGCTGAGTCGTGCGGATATGTCAACGCCGGGACGGTCGAGTTCCTGTTCGACCGCGACGACAACTTCTACTTCCTGGAGATGAACACCCGTCTACAGGTCGAGCACACCGTCACCGAGCTGGTGACGGGCATCGACATGGTGGAGTGGCAACTCCGCATCGCCAATGGCGAGGAGATCAATTTCGAAACACCGGAGCCGAGGGGCCATGCCATCGAATTCCGGATCAATGCCGAGGATCCATCACGCGGATTCATGCCCACACCAGGTCAGGTGGTCGAGTGGCAGGAGCCTGCCGGCCCCGGAGTCAGAGTCGACTCATGGGTTAGACCCGGCACGACGGTCACCCAGTACTACGACAACCTCATGGCAAAACTGGTCGTCTGGGGCCACGACCGTCCCAGTGCGATCAATCGGGGCCGTCGCGCCCTGGAGGAGTTCCGGATTCGCGGAGTCGCCTCGACCATCCCGGCCCATCTGGCGGTGCTCTCCCACAAGGACTTCATTGAGTCGAAGCACCACACGAAGTGGATGGAGGAATCGGTCGACCTGAGCGAAGCATCGCCCGACTCGACTCCGACGTTGCCGGAAGAGGAGAGCATGTCCCGTCGGGACATCACCGTGGAGGTCGGGGGGCGCCGTTTCTCAGTGGCCTACTGGGCCCCGGAGCCCATGACCGCCGGAGGGCCCATCAGTCGGCGTCCGCCGAAGTTGTCCGCATCCGGCCCAGGTCCGGCCAGTGACGGTGTGATCGCGGCTCCCATGCAGGGAACAATCGTCAAGGTCTCGGTCGCCGCCGGCCAGGCAGTCAAGGAGGGCGACTCGATCTGTGTCCTCGAGGCGATGAAGATGGAGAATGAGGTGAAGTCACCAACGTCCGGTGACATCGTCGACCTTCGGGTCCAGCCCGGAGACACCGTGGCCTCCGGTCAGGTCATCGCCATCGTCAAGTAGAAGGTCCACCCTGTTTGACGCCGCTTGCGGTGTCGCGGCGCACGAACCTCGCCACTGCGGCGGTAGCCCTGGCGGACCGGCGTCTGTTTGACCGACGTCAAGACCTCACCGCAAGGAATGAGGGCAGTCCCCGATTTCGCGACCTCTTCAATCCCCGGGAGCCAACGGTCAAAGTCCGCCAGCCAAAAAAAGTTCCTCCAAAGTCGGCCGGCAATCAAGTAGCGGCGGTAGCCCTGGCGGACCGGCGTCTGTTTGACCGAGGTCAAGACCTCATCAGCAAGGAGTGAGGGCAGTCCCCCATTTCGCGACCTTTTCAATCCCCAGGAGCCACACGGTCAAAGTCCGCCAGCAATCAAGGAGCGGACCGGCGTCTGTTTGACCGAGGTCAAGACCTCATCAGCAAGGAATGAGGGCAGTCCCCGATCTCGCGACCTCTGCAATCCCCGGGAGCCAAACGGTCAAAGTCCGCCAGCAAAAAACAGCCTCCAAAGTCCGCCAGCAATTCAGTCAGCGGCGTCGGCGATGGCCTCAGTCATCGACGGATGGACCATCAGGGTCTCGACCAGGGTGTTGACACTGAGGTCGGCCTGAACGGCGAGGGCGAGCACGCCGATCAACTCGGATGCGCGATGCCCCACGATCGTCCCACCCAAGACCACCCCCGTCGCCGGATCGGACGTCACCTTGACGAATCCTCTCGTGAAATGCTGTAGGACCGACCGGGCATTCGAAGCGAACGGGACCTTCATGGTCCGGACCTTCCGACCTTGGGCGGCGGCGTCGACGTCGACCAATCCGACCGAGGCGATCTCGGGCTCGGTGAACACCGCTTCGGCGACCTTCGAATAGTCGAGTGGCGTGACGGGGAGACCGAGGGCATGACGGGCGATCTTTCGGCCCTGCATGGACGCCACCGAGCTCAGCGGCATCTGACCGGTGATGTCGCCCGCTGCATATATGTGCGAAGCCGTTGTCCTCTGGTATTCGTCGACCTCGACAAACCCTCTCTCGGTGACTGCCACTCCAGCCTCCTGCAACCCGATTCCCTTCGTGAGAGGCACGGACCCGACTGCGAGCAGAGCATGAGATCCGGTGATGACCCGAGCGTCGTCGCAATGAACGCCGACCTGATCTCCATTGACTTCGATCTTCTCCGCCCGGGCCCCGATCACCAGCCGAACCCCACGTTCCAAGAAGTCCTCCTCGAGCACCGCAGCCACTTCGGCGTCCCGGTACGGGAGGATCTGCTGTCGGGAGACCACCAGCGAGACCTTCGATCCGAGGCTCCCGAATATGTGCACGAACTCGACTCCGGTCACACCGGACCCGATGACCACGACGTGCTCCGGAACTGTCTTCAGGTCATAGCAATGACGGGTGGTGAGGACCCGATCCCCATCGACCGGAGCCCAATCGGGAACCCGCGGGCTGCTCCCGGTGGAGACCATCGCTCGGTCGAACTGGATGTGGCGGATCCCGTCGGCGGTCTCTACGACCGCTTCTCGATCGGAGATGAATCGGCCGGTTCCTTTGACCAGATCGACGGACTGGGAGGAGAGGAGATCGACCCAGTTCCGATTGATGTCCCCGGTGATGACCTTGATCCGATCGGCCAGCACCTGAGTGTCCACCTCGGTCGGCTCGGTGGTGAGACCGAGCTTTGCCGCATTGCGGACCGAGGAGTGCCGAAGGGCGCTGGCCGCCATCGTCTTGGATGGGATGCAGTCCCAGAGATGTGCAGCGCCTCCCACTATGTCCTTTTCGACGAGTGTCACTCTTGCCCCATGTGCGGCAGCAGTCGTTGCAGCCTGCGTGCCGGCCGGGCCGCCGCCGATGATCAGGAGGTGAGTGCGGGTGTCAGACATGTGCTGATCTCCAAGACGCTAACCATCGGCCAGGTGAGTCACCCAATCAGGCCGGGCGATAGCTTCCGAAGACCACACGTAGAGCATCAGAGACCTCCCCGACAGAGGCGCCGAGCTGGAGGGCATCCTTCATACCGGGCAGGAGATTGGCGTCGCCCCGGGCCTCGTCCTCGATGCGGGCGAGTGCCCGATTCACCGCCGGCCGCTCGCGGGTGTTGCGCCATCTATCGAGCCTCTCCACCTGCTCGGCCTCCAGCTGCGGATCTACCTCCAACACCGGGATTGGCTCGTCGTGATCGGATTGATAGGCATTGACCCCCACGACCACACTGTCCCCGTCCGATTGCCTGCGAGCCTCGCGGTAGGCCGATTCCTCGATCTGGGCCTGCATCCAACCGTCTTCGATGGCCGCCACCGCCCCACCCATGCCCTGGATCTCGGCGATCAGCTCCTCGGCGGCCTTCTGGATCTCGTCTGTCAATCGTTCGACGAAATAGGAGCCTCCCAAGGGATCGACGGTGTTGGCGACACCCGACTCGAACGCGATGACTTGCTGCGTCCTCAGGGCGAGCAGCGCAGACTCATCGGTGGGCAGACCGAGCGCCTCGTCGTAAGAGTTGGTATGGAGGGACTGGGTGCCGCCGAGCACCGCTGCCAGGGCCTGCAACGTGGTGCGGACCACGTTGTTGAGTGGTTGCTGCGCCGTGAGAGTCGAGCCCGCCGTCTGGGTATGGAACCGCATGGCCCAGCTCCTCGGATCCTTGGCACCCTGGCCTTCGCGCATGAGTCGAGCCCAGATACGGCGCGCTGCCCGGTATTTGGCAACTTCCTCGAAGAAGTCGTTGTGCCCGTTCCAGAAGAAGGAGAGACGTGGGGCGAAGGTGTCGATATCCAGACCCGCCTCTCTAGCAGCGACGACATAGGCCAGCCCATTGGAAATAGTCAGCGCCAGCTCTTGCGCGGCGGTGGCCCCGGCCTCTCTGATGTGATACCCACTGATCGAGATGGTGTTCCACAGCGGCATCGCCTCACCTGCATATTCAAAGACATTGGTGACGAGGCGCATCGAAGGCCGTGGCGGGTAGATGTAAGTGCCCCGGGCCACGTACTCCTTCAGGATGTCGTTCTGGATGGTCCCGCGGAGCTCGGCCGCGGAAACACCCTGTTCCTCGGCAACCAGTTGGTAGAGCAACAAGAGGATGGGTGCGGTGGCATTGATCGTCATCGACGTCGACACCTCGTCGAGAGGCAACCCGTCGAGAAGACGCCTCATGTCGTCGAGGGTGTCGATGGCAACCCCCACCTTGCCGACCTCACCTGCCGCCAATGGATGGTCCGAGTCGAGCCCCATCTGAGTAGGAAGGTCGAAGGCAACACTCAAACCGGTCTGTCCCGCCCTCAGCAGATCGTGGAATCTGCGGTTGGTCTGCTCGGCCGTCCCGAACCCGGCGTACTGTCGCATCGTCCAGAGACGGCCCCGGTACATCGTTGGATAAGGGCCGCGGGTGAACGGATACTCCCCTGGCGCGCCGATCCGTGCCGCGTCGGCCGGTTCCTCGTAGACAGCGGAGATCTCCACACCGCTCGAGGTGCGCCGGTTTTCATCCATATCCGGGGTATCCTGACATAGTCCCGAGATCGTAGGTCGGGAACTTCCGGGACACCCACGACGTCCCTTTCTTTCAATGGCCAGGAAAGCCCTCATCCACCAAATAGAGGCGCGAGAAAGGCGCGGCCGATGGTTCGGCGCCCTCGCAACACTCCTCTCCATAGCCCTCCTTCTCTCCGGCTGGGTTGGGTTGTTCGCGTTCCTCGGGGCCAATTCGGCATACGGGACGTTCGAGGACATCCAGAAGGACTGGGTTCCTGACACCGCAGCGATGGAGCTGACCCTGCCCGACCTGAGTCGCGTCAGTCGCATCTATGCCGACTCCGGCGAAGTGCTGGCCGAGTTGCATGACGGCCGGAACTCAGAGCCCGTGCCCTATGCCGAGGTACCGGAGGTCATGATCCATGCCATCCTGGCCGCCGAGGACAACGAGTTCTTCCAACACGAGGGTGTCGACTTCTCGGCGATCCTCTCCGCGGCCATCGACAACCTCCTGTCGGACACGACACGCGGTGGCTCGACGATCACCCAGCAGGTGGTGAAGAACGCCTTCGTCGGCTCCGAGGTCTCGATCAGACGCAAGATCAACGAGGCATTCGTCGCCGCCGAGTTGGAGAGGCGCTTCTCGAAGGAGCGGATCCTCGAGTACTACATGAACTCGGTCTACTTCGGCGCCGGCGCCTACGGCATCAAGACTGCGGCCAAGGAGTTCTTTGGCAAAGACCTGAGCCAACTGGAGATCCAGGAGGCAGCCGCTCTCGCCGTCCTCGTCCGTAACCCAAGCCTCTACAACCCGAGACGGCGGCCCGAGCTCACCCTGGAGCGGCGTAACGAGGTGATCCTCGAGATGCGTGATGACGGGTGGATCACACAAGAGGAGACTGACACCGCCGTCAACAAGCCATTGGGTGTGATCGACTCACCCCTTCGTCGCGGCCAGGCCGATCACGTCGTCGCCGAGGTCAAGCGACAGCTCCTCCACTCCCCCGAGTTCGCCTTTCTTGGTACCACGCCCGAAGAGCGGAAGAAGGCAGTGTTCGGCTGTCCCGCCGACGATGTCGCTTGTGAGGGTGGCGGTGGCCTCCAGGTATTCACCACGATCGACCTGGAACTCCAGCAGAAGGCGAACGAGATCCTGGCCTCCTGGCTTCCCCTTCCGCCCTACGAGGAGAACCTGGCGAAATGCGCCCAGATCTTGCCCAACGAGACTGCCGATTTTCTCGCCAAGTATGCCGAAACCCATTCATGCTCGCCGACGGGGGCAATGACGATGGTCGACAATTACACCGGAGCGGTGAAGGTGATGGCGTCAGGCCTCCCCTTCGACTTCTCCCAGTTCGACCTCGCCGTCCAAGGCCGTCGCAATCCGGGCTCGTCGTTCAAACCGTTCGCACTGGTGGCTGCCCTGGAGAACGGCTACACGATGGGACATACCTTCAGCGGGAAGAGCCCGGTCAAGATCGAGTGCCCATTCGTGTGCTCACCGGACGGGACCAACATCTGGACCGTCAGCAATGCGGGGAGCTCATACGGCATCATCGACCTGGCCCAGGCCACGTACAACTCGGTCAACGCGGTCTACGCCCAACTGTCCCTCGCAGTCGGGCCAGAGAAGATCGTCGAGGTGGCGAAACGGATGGGTGTCGACGAGTCTGCGTTGGAGCCCGTGCTCTCCATTGTGTTGGGGAGCTCGGCGGTGAGCACGATCGAGATGGCCGACGCCTTTGCCAACTTCGCCACCAATGGGCTGCACTACAACGACTACGTGATCTCAAAGATCGTCAACAGCGACGGCGAGACGATCTACGAGAAGAAACCGGAAGGGGTCCAGGTCGCCGATCCCGCCATCTTTGCCGCCGCCCGCCGCGCCCTCGAAGTGGTCCCGATCTCGGGCACCGCCCCCAGGGCGAACCTCCAGCCATTGCTCGGCTACAAGGTGCCACAGGGCGGCAAGACAGGCACACATCAGAGTTACCTCGACGCCTGGTTTGTCGGCTTCACCCCCGAGTACAGCACCGCGGTCTGGGTTGGGTTCGAGGCCCAACAGGTTCCCCTCACCAACGTCGTGATCAATGGACAGAGCTACAGCCGGGTGTTCGGCGGCTCGGTGCCGGCGCCTATTTGGGCCGAATTCATGGCCTATGTCCAAAAGGACCTGCCGGTGACGCAATTCCCGCCTGATCCCGACAACATCAAGAAGTACCTGGTCCCGCCCTCCACCACCGTGCCATCGGTCGTCGGCTTGGATCGAGCCACGGCGGAGAAGCGTCTGACCGAGGCAAAGATCAACACCACAGTTGAGGAAATCGCCTCCCTGGAGCCTGTCGGCACCGTGGTCAACCAGTCGGTCGAGGCCGGTGCAACGGTGCGCCAGGGCTCATTTGTGACGATCTGGGTCTCCACCGGCGAGACACCGGTAGGCGCTCTTCCCAACATGGCCGGGCTCACCTTCGAAGAGGCCCTCGATGTCGTGCGCGACTTCGAGCTGGAGACGGGTGTGCGAATCACGCTGGTCCAGCAGACCGCTCCGACCTCCGACCAGGGATTGATCGGGAAGATCGTCTCCACCAACCCGCCCGCGGGCACCGAGTTGGAGGCCACGGCGCAAGTGGTGGCTATGGTCGGCGCCGCTCCAGCTCCGACGACGACCACCACCACCACTCCGTAAGGAGATCTTTCGCGAGTTCGCCTCGTACTACTTGACGTTGCTTTACGTTGGTCGGTAGAAGATGAGGGATGAGAACCGAAGCGACCGGAAGTGGCCAGATTGCTCGTCCTCCGCAGTTGAAAGCCGCTCGACCTCCGGATGCTGCGGTTCGGCCCACAGCCCGGGTGCGACCCATCGTCCCGGTGAGGATCGAGGAATTCGGCCCGGGCTATGAGCCATCGGACCCGTACGTTCGACGATTCTGGGTGGCCGCCATCGGCTCCAGCGCAGTCGCCGACTGTCTCCGCCTGATTCGGGCAGCGCAGAGAGGAAGCGGTGTGCGGCTCCCCCGAAGCTTGCCGGTGCTAGTCAGGGTTGGTCTGGCGCAAACCGACAGCGCTGGCATCGTGATCAAGAATCGCCTCCCCGAGGTCCCCGTCGAGCTGAGATGGCGGTTCCCGCCCGGTCTCGCGGCCGAGCACACTCACTGGGGCCCGAGAGCCGGCGGCAAACACCGCCATCAGTAGCAACGCCACCGCCTCGCCAATGAAGAAGGCCGCTGCGACGCGGAATTCCGGTGCACCACCAATCACCAGCAAGGTGACCAAACCGACGATCAGGCCCCCGAGCCATGCCGCGGCCAACCGGGACGTGCGAGCTTCCGCCACGAGCACCTGACTGGCGATCTGGGCAGTCGCTGCCGCCATGACCCCGGCGGCCGCGAAAGCAGCAACAGCGGCAGCAGGGGCAAATGCATCGCCATAGAGGACCGAGACGACTTGCGGCCCCACCAGCCACCCGACGATCCCCCCAAGGGCGGACAGAGCTCCGCCGATCACCACCACCAGTCGGGCGTACCGACCCAGTTTCGCGTTGTCCTCCGAACCGGCGATGCCGACCAAATAGGGAAGTATTCGGCCCTGCAGGGAGAAGATGAGGGTCAGCGGAGCCCGAAAGAGCGTGAAGGTCACGAAGATGACCGAAACCACCGCCGGGTCCGCACCGAGGGCCGCCACCGCGATGGGAGCGCCGGCCAAGAGCAGCTGGGAGGCGGCGGTTCCCCCCACATACCCTCCGAGAAACTTCGAGGCCGGTGCCGCCGGAGCTCGACTCTCGCCCGTGTCGTGACGCCACCAGCGCATGCCAACCACGGCGAATCCGCCCAACACCATCGCCCAACCGAGCGACTCGGCCGAGGCGGCCAACTGGATCGCGACTATGCCCGCCACGAGACGGACCACCGTCTCCACGATCAGCACCCAGCCCACGTCAGCAAAACGGCGTCGCCCGGCGAGAACACCCTTGGCGAAGAAGAGCAGGGCGTATCCCACCAGGAGGAGGACGATCTGGGCGATGTACTGCCAGCTCCCTTCGAAGAGGGAATCGAGTGTCAGCCACACGAACCCACCGCCAATGAGACACCCGATCGCCGTGATCACTGCCGTCGGCTTCATGTCGGACGGAATGGCCTTTCGTCCTCGGGCGACCTCGCGTGTCACGTACTGCTCCACCGGGACCATGAGCACCGTGGCGAGGATGAAGAAGACGGTCCAGAGCAGACCGATCGGAGCGAAGGCATCGGTGCCGAGCGCACGACCCCCATATACCTGGAACACATAGGCACCGATCGCGCCGATCAGGCCGCCGGTGATCATGAATGTGGTCCCCGGTGCCCTGAACCCACGCCGATCGCCCACGGTGGGCAAAGAGCTCATCTGGCTCCTGCCCCGGTGAGCACCGTCCAGATGCTCTTCCAAAGGACCCTGAGATCCATCACCGGGGACATGTGCTTGATGTAGTACAGGTCATAGGTCAGCTTCTCGATGGTGTCAGCTTGATCATCGGCATACCCGTAATTGACCTGAGCCCAACCGGTCACACCGGGGCGAACCAGATGACGATGGTCATAGAACGGTATCTGCTGACGGAAGGCCCTCACGAAAGGGACCTGCTCGGCGCGTGGCCCGACCAGGCTCATCTCGCCCTTCAGGACGTTCCAGAGCTGAGGAATCTCATCCATGCGCGACCTGCGAAGGAACCGGCCACCCCTGATGACCCTCCGATCGTCGGGATCGGCGAATCTGGGGCCGTCCTTCTCGGCATCCTCATCCATCGTCCGGAACTTGTACATGACGAAGGGCTCGCCCCCATGTCCGATACGTCTCTGACGAAACATCGCGGGCCCACTCGTCGCCAGCTTGACGTAAAGCCCGACCAACGCCCCCAACGGGACCCACACGGGAATGAGGAGTGCGGCGACGACCGAGTCGAAGACTCGTTTACCGGGCAGCCACGGGGCAACCTCGAGCAGCGGGGCCGATATCTCCCAGCCTTCGGCGAGGTGAACCAGAGGCACACGCCCCGTGTGCTCTTCATAGAGGGTTGTGAATGGCCGGATGTTGTAGCCCGCAATGTCGCAGGACGAGATGAATTGGGCCACACGTTCGGAGAGGACGACACGAAGGTCGACCGCCATGGTCACGTCGCGATCGGGCAATTCGAGCGGACCATCGGTCTTGGGGTCGAGGACCCACACCACGTCTGCATGCGGAGACTCCGCCAGATCGTCAGCCAATTGCTTCTCCGCAGTGATCAGCGCCACCCGCTCGGTCCACGGCCGTCTACGACGGAGCGCACGATGCCCGGTCGCCAGCAGAAGCCACCCGGCGCCCGTGATCAGGAGAAACGATCGGGAGAAGTATGGGGCTCGCGCAAAGACGATGAGCAGAGAGCTGAGCGCCGCGGTTCCGACAAAGATGGCCAGCATCCGCCCATAGGTGGGCCGCGGCACCCCATGGCCCGACATCTGCGTTGTCACGATTGACATGAACACCAACGACACCAGAAGCGCGCTGATCATCGGGTACACCGGTTGTCCGTTGACCGAGTTGGGAGGGATGAGTTTCTCGAAGACGACGAGCGAGGCGCTCATTATGGAAAAGACGAGCGCCAGGACGTCGGTCAGCCCAACCCAGAACAGGAACCTGCTCCGCATGGGGAGGATGGTAGAGAAGAAAGGTGTCCTTTACCCGATCCGGGCCAGGGTCCGTGCCAATTCGATCAGTGTGCGCACACCGACGCCAGAGGCACCTTTGACCCGCTCACCCGCTGTTTCCCTCGATCTCGCCGGGCCGGCGATGTCCAGATGCGCCCACGGTGCATCTCCGGCGTAGTGGGACAGGAAGAGGGCCGCCACCACGGCCCCACCGTAACGGCTGCCTGAGATGTTCTTGATGTCGGCGATGTCAGACTCCAGGGACTTCTTGTAGTCCTGATAGAGGGGCATCTCCCAGAAATCCTCACCGGCCACGGAGGCAGCGGACAGGATCTGGGACGCCAGGTCGGGATCTGAGGAGAAGACGGCCCCGATCTTGTCACCGAGGGCGACACGGGCGGCCCCGGTCAAGGTGGCGACATCGACGATCATGTCGGGCTCATATCGCCGGACCACCCCGAGCCCGTCGGCGAGGATCAATCGTCCTTCGGCATCCGTGTTCAACACCTCGATCGTCGGGCCTTCGACAGGTTTGAGCACATCGCCCGGCCGGGTGGCGTTCCCGCCGACGGCGTTGTCGGTCAGGGGGATGACGGTTGTCACGGTGACGGGGAGGCCGAGCTTTGCAATGGCGATCGTGGCCGCAGCCACAGTCGCCGCTCCCGACATGTCGTCCTTCATCTCCTCCATGAAGGCGGCAGTCTTCAACGACAGTCCCCCCGAATCGAAGGTGATCCCCTTGCCCACCAATCCGAGATGTGACACCGGGCTCGTCGGAAGGTGACGAATGATCAGTAGGCGCGGTGGCCGATCGGAGCCGGCGGCAACGCCGAGGAGGGCACCGAGATTCTCCTCGACGATGCGTGGTTCGTCCCACAGCTCCACACTGAGCCCGGCATCCGCCGCGGAGCTCTGAATGAGGAGCGCGAGCTCACTTGGCGCCTTGTCCTTCGCAGGGGTGTTGATCCAATCTCGAGCCAGGTTCGTGGCCCTCGTCGTCTCGAGGGTCTCGGCGACCACGTCGTCGTCGGCGTCGACGATCTCCAGCGTCTCGAGAGCCAGAGCCTCCCCCTCGGTCTTGTATCTGCGATATTGATACGAACCGAGTTCCGCTCCCTCCACGACGGCCCGCAGCGCGCCTTCGATGTCCACTTGGCCCAAATGAGTGACTGCTCTCGGTGTCTTGATGGCGCGAACAGCATTGCCCATGGCCGACCGGAGAGTCTCGAACCCGACCTCCTCACCGAGACCGACCAAAACCAGCATCTCGGCCTCGTCATGTGGCACCGCGGCCACCTGACCGGTCTTCCCCTCGAATTTCACGAAGTCGAGTAGAGACTCGTCGATGGCATTAATGAGCTCTTCATCGCCAGGCAGGGGCTGGCGTCCGGCCAGCACGCCGGCAACGAGAGTGGCGCCGGAAAGGTCGGCCTCATCTCTGACTGAGCGTATTTCCACCTTTTCTCCCCTCAATTCGAAAACGGGCCCAGGCCGGCCACGAGCACTCGACCCAGGAAGACGCCGCCCAGGGTGGTTAACACCGCCAGATATGACAAGCCGGTGGCGGCCATGACGCCGGCATATGCCGGATAGCGAAGAGCGGCGATCACGGCTCCCATCATGATGGCGGAAGTTCCCATGAGGACGAAGTACGCGATCGTGGCCCCTCCCCCGGGCAGCCCGGCGGCGGACAGCACGAGGGTGTCGATGGCCAGGCCGGCTATCCCGAGCACGGCCAAAGCGCGAAGCGCCCAGCGTGGAAGCCGCGGATCTATCAGATACCAGTGGCCCAGCAACATCTCACCGGTCACGCCACCAAGAGCGAGGGTTGCCGACAACACCGGGATCCAGGACGACAGCTGAGCCGATTGGATGCCCATCGCCACGGCGGCGGCGATTTGCATCAGCCCGGCGACCCGTCGATTCCTCGCCCACAGCACGGCGAGGGCCAGCAGCAGCAGCCCGACCCGCGCCCACCAGGGGTCCTCCGAGAAGACGCCAACGAGGGAAATGAGCGCGGCCACCGAGGCGGTCAGCCATGTGAATCCGGGGCCGACTATTCGAACGAGGGCGACTCCGCCGGAGACCAGTGCGAGACCGGCACCCCAGGCCACGAGGATCACCTCGGGAGAGGCAAGTGAGGTGAGGTCCTGAGGCACGGGTGGGGATCATATGTCGGATCATTCGGTGAACCGGTAGACCACGGAGTCGGTCACATCCACGTCGATGACGACGGGGTCGGGCTCGGTGAGGGTCAAGAGACCCGCCAGCTCATCCCCCGTGGGTTGACGTTTCCCATCCTCGACGAGGACCATGAATTTCAGCTCGCCCACCAGCTTCTCCACCGCTGCCTCCGGCTCCAGGCCGGGCCTGAATACGTCACTCGAGCACTCCGAGTAGTAAGTGATCTGAGGTGTGTAAGACGTCATGACCGCACAACTCTTCCCTGCGGCCTGGTCGGAAATAGAGAGACCGGCGAGCTCGATCGACTCATTGGACGAGGCACGGTGATCAACCAGGTTCCTGACGCTCGCCGCACTCAGAGCAAGCGAGCCCGCGATCAGGACCGTCAACGCCCAGCCGAAGTGGATGGTCGACCGATGCGGCCACAAGACCTCCCGAATGGCGATGGCCGCTGCGGCCACAATCAGGGCTATTGGAAAGAAGACGAACCTCGGCTCACCGTGCGAGAGGATCCCCAGCGCGAGTATCTGAGCAGTTGCCGGCAGGAGCAGGAACAGATACCGATCTCGTTTTGACCCGTCCTTCCATGAATAGGCCAAGCCGATCAGCGCAAACCCGATGGCGGGCAGAAAACTCAAACCGGCCAATTGCCAAGGCGCCATGTGGAAATAGTCGACGAGACCCTCCCCCAGGTACGCCCTGCCCGAGACCTCGCTCGTGTATGTGAGGATCCCCCACGGCGAACCGCGAAGCCGTATTGCCAGAGCGAAATGTGGGATCAAACCGGCGAGCCCCAGAGCCGACAGTGTCACGATCGGGCCTGGCCTTCGCCGGATCTGGGGCCACCACATGACGAGGATCGTCAACGCGATCAAACCGAGACTGAGGATCGACTGGTACCTCAGGTAGAACGCGGCCAACGCCGGCGGCAGGACCCACAGCAAGCGATACGTCGGTCTCTGTCTCGACCCCAACTGACTCCACACGACAACCATGCACCATGCCAGCAATGCCGCCGCCGGAACATCGCTGAGATACTCGGTGCTCCTTCTCAAGAGCGCGGGGCCGGCGACGATGGCGACAGACGCCATCGCTGCGGCCGTCGCATCGGACATCCTTCTGACCAGAACCCAGATCCCGACGACCAGACCCAACGCCCCAAGCAGACCCAGGAGCCTCAGACCGGGCTCGGCTCCGCCCAGGCCCAGGACCACATAGCCGTAGACCGACATCCCGACGCCACGATGCGGCGCCCAACCGGTGCCGGGTGTGCCCAGGAGCCACTGTTTGGCTTTCAAGCCATATGCGGACTCATCATGGCCGAGGGCGCCGCCCTGGAGGATCAAGGGGAGGAGTATGAACAGCAAGAGGCCGATGACGACCCCTCCATATGCAAACCAGTGCCACCTTTGCTTGGGAACCCGCTCACCGGCCAAGATCCAGAGGACACCGCCGATGGCGCCAACGACGAGCGATACCTCCAGCCAGCCGAACCCCGTGACCAGCCCGAGCACGATCCCGCCAACACCGGCAAAGGCTGCGCCGAGGGCTTCGGGAGCGGCTGATCCCTTGGGGATCAGGCCGACCACGACGCCACTTAGCGTTGCCGCCACGAACACCCACTCCGATCCGCCCCGGGAAACACCGGCAGTTATCAGAGCCGCGAAGACGAGAGATCCGAACAACGACCCGAGCAGCCCGCCACGTAAGAAGTCGAGTGCCCGTTTCATCCCTTCACGTTATGCGCCGATTGCAGCCACGGCCCGTCGAGCGGCTGGGAAGATGGTCCCGTGACGGAGATGCCTCGAGTCGATGTGATCATCCCGGCCGCCAGGGCAGCCCAAACACTGGCGTCGGCCATCGCCTCGGTCCGAGGTCAGGACTACCCCAACCTGGGCGAGATCATCGTGGCTGCCTCGGATACCGAGTCGGCGGACGTTGCGAGGAAGGCCGGAGTGCGGGTGATCGCCAACCCGAGCGGGAGGACGGCCGTGGGCCTGAACCTGGCCATCGAAGCCGCTTCCGGTGAGATCGTCGCCCGCGTTGACTCACAAGCCGAGATTCCTCCCGGCTACCTGACCCGGGCGGTGGCCACCATGGCCAGCTCCGGTGCCGACAATGTCGGTGGCATGCAGATCCCGATCGGGGTGACCGGCTGGGAGAAGGCGATCGCTGCCGCCATGGCGTCGCCATTCGGCGCCGGTGACGCCAGATATCGGATAGGGGGCAGAGCCGGACCGACCGACACGGTCTATCTGGGGGTGTTTCGGAGCAGCACCCTTGCCCGTTTGGGCGGGTACGACGAGGAGTTCATCCGGAATCAGGACTACGAGTTGAATCAACGGATTCGCGAGAGCGGCGGCATCGTCTGGTTCGACCCGGATCTGAAAGTCTCCTATCGCCCTCGCGGCTCTCTCCGGAACCTGGCACGGCAATATTTTCAATACGGGTCATGGAAGCGCAAATTCGCCCGGCGTCACCCGGGGTCGCTTCGATGGCGACAGCTGGCCCCACCCCTCGCCGTGGCGGCGCTTGCGGTGACATTGGTCGGGGGCATCTGGTGGAGACCCCTCCTCCTGGTACCCGCCGCCTACATCGGGGCACTGGTCGTGATCGGCCTCGCACAGATCCCCCGCATCCGCTGGGCCGCCCTTGGCGTCCCGCCGGCGCTGGCGACGATGCACCTCAGCTGGGGTCTGGGGTTTCTCCTCGGCTGACCAGGCGGGAATAGAAGGCCCTCACCTCGCTCTCGGGCCAATTGAATCGCACGCGGACTTCGGTCGATTGCTCGGTGGCCGCCGCTCGAACATCCGGGCTCATCATTTCCGTTATGGCCTCTGCCATCGCCTGAACGTCGCCGGGAGGGGTCAACGCAACCCCGGCGAGGCCGGACAAGACCTCACGTGTCCCTGGCAGGTCGGTCGCGACGACGGGCACCCCCATGGCCAGGTACTCCAGGACCTTCGTCGGCAACGACATGCGGTAGTTCGGCTCATCCCGGAGTGGCGACAGCCCGACGGCTGCCCCGGCCAGCCGGTCGACTGCCTCGGGGTTGGATAGCCGCCCCGTCAACTCGATGGAATCATCGATCGACAAGAGAGTCTCTCCCAAAGCCTCATCGAAGCGGCCGATCGCCACGAGAGGCACACCTGCCTTCAGACACGCCCGCGCCGCATCCTCGATGCCCCGCGCCTTGGTGATGTCCCCGACATAGACCGCAAACCCGGCGCTATCCGGCTTTGCCGAGGGGAACGAAGCGGTGCGCGGGTAATTGGGGAAAACGACATGGTCGTGGCGAAATAACCGCCGATAGCCCGGTTCAGCCAACGTGAGAGTCAGAGTCATCTCGGCGAGCCGGTAGAGAGCCTTGGCCAGCGAGCGAGCGAAGGGCTTGAGCCACCCCGGGATCCTGTCCTTCGAGCTGATCTGACTCGCCAGGTCCTCATGGACGTCGAAGACGATGAGAGATCGCCGTAAGAGACGCGCCACGACACCGGCCGGAACCGTCTCCGGATCATGGAGGACCACGAGATCGAACCGCCCTCCGAGGAGTAGCCCAAGAGCTTTGATGTTCCGCCTGACCCGGCCGCCCGGCAGCAATGTCCACTCGATCCCCGAGAGATCGGTGGGCGCCGGTGCGCGCGTTGCGTAGGTGATGGTGCCCAGGCCGGACAAGCTGCGGATCAGTCGCTCGCGGATTCTGGTGTCGTCGGAGGCGTGGACCGTGGTCAGGACCAGGATCTCCGGCCCGCTCATAGGGCCTCTACGTTCTCCGCCCCGATCCCCAAACGCCGATAGACCCCACGGGCATCGAAGACGAGTGGCACGGCACTTGCGATCGACTCATAGGGCAGGTCGTCGTGATCGGTCAAGATCGCGGCCAGTGCGTAGCCCGACAGGTCCTCGCCTGCCGCAGCGAAACCGTGCTTCTCGATCCTCTCGGCATCGATGTGAGGGTCGAGGATCGCGACATCGGCGCCCCGGGCCGCCAACCGCCGGGCGACGTCCAGAGACGCCGATTCCCGGTCATCGGAGACATTGGGCTTGTAGGCGATGCCCACGACCAGGATCCGACTGCCACGCACGGCCAGACCCGCAGAGTTGAGGAGATCGGCGATCCGCTGGGCGGTGTAGTCCGGCATGTGCGTATTGACCTGATCGGCCGTCTCGATGAATCGTGTGGCGAAATTGGCCTCGCGGGCTCGCCAGGCCAGATATTGGGGGTCCAGTGGGATGCAATGACCTCCCACCCCCGGGCCCGGATAGAACGCCTGGAAACCGAAGGGCTTGGTGGCGGCGGCATCGATCACCTCCCAGATGTCGATACCGAGCTCGTGGCTCAACTGGGCCACCTCGTTGATCAGACCTATGTTCACCGCCCGATAGGTGTTTTCGAGGAGTTTGGAGAGCTCGGCGGCCCGAGCCGAGCTGATCGGGTGCACTGAGGGAACGAGACGCCGATACGCCGCTACTGCCACCTCCCCCGACTCCGGTGTCACCCCACCGACGACTTTGGGGATGTCGCCCGTCTTCATCTCATCACCCGGTGACACCCGTTCGGGCGAGAAGGCCACCCAGACGTCCTCGTCGAGGGTGAGGCCCGCCTTCTCCACGGCCGGAATGAGGAAATCTTCGGTGGTGCCCGGGTAGGTGGTCGACTCGAGACTGATCAGCTGGCCGGGCCGGGCAACCGACGCAATTGTCGAAGCGGCAGCTTCGATGAACGACAGGTCCGGCTGGCGGTTGCGGCCGAGGGGGCTGGGCACACAGATGAAGATTGCGTCCGCCTCGGAGAGAATCTTTGGATCGGAGGAGAAACGCGCTCCCCCTTCCAATGCCTCGCCCAGCGCCTCATCGGAGACGTCATCGACGTGTGAGCGCCCACTGGAGAGTCTCTCGACCTTTGACTCTGACACGTCGAAGCCCACCGTCGATAGCCCCTTGCTCGCAGCTGTGACCAGCAGAGGCAGGCCGACATAGCCGAGACCGATGATCCCCGCAGTCCACTGCTCTCGTGCGAAGTAGTCGGCCCTGTCGCTCACCGGGGTGATGGTAGGAGAGGTCAGGGCCCCCAGGCCCGTTTGAAGAAGGCAGCCATCTGCCCGCGGGTCACGTAGTCCTTCGGGCAGAACTTGTCATTGGTCGGCGGGTTGCATCCAAGGGTGATCTGGGCCTCGGCGATCTTGTTGATCGCACCCTCGAATTGAGAGCCGGCGTCATCCTTGAAGTAGTCGGTGGCGGTGACAGGGAGACTCAATGTGCGAGCCAATAGAGCAGCCATCTGCTCTCTCGGCAAGAGGCTCTCGCCGCAGTACTTGCCATTCCCACACCCGACCGTGATGCCGGCCTCGTAGATCCGGTTCGCCGCCCCCTCATAGAACATCCCGGTGTCGTCGTTGAAATGGTCCGCGATCGGCGCCGGCAATTGCAGGGCCCGGGACAGGAATACGGCCATCTCGCCTCTGGTGACTTTGCTGTCAGGGCAGAAGTTCGTGTTCGACGGCGGGTTGCAACCTTCGGTGATCCCTTCGAAGGCGAGCCACTTGATGGCGTTCTCGAAGATGTGACCATCTATGTCATTGAAACCTGGCGGATCGGTCACGGCCGAGATGTAAGGCGAGACCCGCACCGGCTGGCCATCCGACCTGAAGCCATAAGCGTTGAGCAGCGACCGGATCTGCGTGCCGTTGAGGTCCTTGGTCACCTGGACACCGGAATCCTTGCCGGTGAACCGGACGATTGCGCCTGGCGGCTCATCGATCAAAATCCCGGTGAACACCTTGTCCCATCCGAGATATGTGGCGACGTCGTTGGTGTTGACCAGGATCGTCCAGTTCGCCAGAGGGTTGACGGCGGGATCTGCCGACCACGGATCTTCGGTGGCCCTCAGCCAGGCCAGGGGATCTCCACCCCAGACGTCTTCGACGTTCTCACTCCAACCCCCATTGGAGGACGAATAGAAGGCCTTCGCGATATCGAGCGGATACGCCGACTGTGGATGAGTGATGACCTGACCTGAGGTGTCGTCGACGGCCTGCACCCAGTTCGTCCCACCCTGGGCAGGGTCTTCTTTGCTCCATCCGATGAAGACCTGATCGGCAGTGCTGTTTCTCAAATGACAACCGCAACTCGACAGCTTCGAGGTGCCATCGCTGCCACCCCGGTCGAGCGCCGTTGCGACTGCAAAGCTGCGACCGATGATCGCCTGGGTCTTGAGTGCCTCCTCAGGCCAATAGGACGGAACTTCGGACAACCCGTAGAGGTAATCCTCGAGCTTCGTGGTGAGAACGGCGTGAAATCCCGCCGAAGACGGGGTCAGGCGAATGGCCCCGTGGGCATATTCCCTGGTGTTGAGCTTGATGCGCGTTGCAGTCCCCTGGTCTTGCCGGACCTCGGCATCGCACGGCCCGTATCCACCGTTCCAGCCCTCAGGCGCCACCCCGGTGCGGAACCGGCATTGACTCGGGTCGGTTGCGTCGACCTCGAATTGATAGACGGCACCAGGATCGATCATCCGATCGACGTTCCCGTTTCCACTGTCGTCTCCGCTGCAACCGGCCGGCTGGCAGATGTGCACCTGCCCGCCCACCGCCGATATCGAGACAGCGGTTGTGTTCGAGACCAGGCCTATCCAGAGCCCGTTGTCCGTGTTGATCCAGTGGTCCGCCGCCACCGGCGAGGTGACACTGGTCCCGTCGTAGTAGAAGGAGAGGATCTCGTCTGCGGTCTTGCCGTCCTGGGCCTGCCCGAGAGCACCGAATTGGGACAGGCCGACACCGTGACCCCAGCCACCACCTTCGAATTCCCAGTCGTCGACGCCGGCAAGGGCGGTCTGCGCCACTGGAAGGATGCCGAGGACGACGGCCATTGCCAGAAGCAGACGAAGCAACCTCACGATTCCGACCATCGGACCCCGATCAGACCCTCTGAAGGAGATATCAACCACCTACCAGCCGATAGACGGCACCGGCCACCAACGAGACGGCGAGGATCTCGCCGTCTCCGTCGTGGGCAAAGTCGACCAGACGCCCTTTACCGAGGCTTCCGGTGAGGTCGAGGGGCTCGACGGCTTTGCCATCGAGAAGCCGGAATGCGCGCACTATCCCCGAGGAGTAGTCCGCGTAGATGTAGTAACCGTCCAGCGAGCGGACCGTGGGCCCTCGATAGACGACACCGCCCGTCACGGTCTGGCCCACCGAGCGCCCGTACTCGACGACCGGCATGGTGATGCCCGAGGTGGAGCACGACGGGTCGGGGTCGAGTGAGTTGCAGAGTGTCCCCTCGTATCTCGACCAGCCGAAGTCGTAACCGACCGGGTTGACCGGGACGGCGTCGATCTCCTCCCGGGCACTCTGACCGACGTCGCCTATGTAGATGTTCCCGTCATCGAACGACCACCTGAAGGGGTTGCGCAGCCCGGACGCCCATATCTCATCCAGACCGGGAGAGCCCACATGAGGATTGTCGGAGGGGACCTCATAGGGCTCTGCCCCATCCACGTCGATGCGGATCATCTTCCCGAGCAATGTGTTGAGGTTGCGCGCCCTTCCGGCCGGGTCGTTGCCACCTCCCCCGTCGCCGAGCCCCAGATAGAGATACCCGTCTTCGCCGAACGAGAGGAACCCGCCGTTGTGATTGCTCGCAGGCTCGTCGACGGTGAGGATCGTCCTTGGCGACGAGGCAGTGGCGAGGTCGGGCGCGATGTCGAACTCGACCAGGTATGCGGTGTGATTGCCCGAGCCACCCGGCCGCAACGGGGCGGAGTACCAAGCGAAGAGGCGACGATCTACCGGGTAGTCAGGATGGATGGCGATGGACAGGAGCCCGCGCTCGCCGCCGGTGAGGACCGTCCCGGTCAGATCCAGGAAAGGCTGCGGAAGCAAGGCGCCGCTTTGGGAGACCATGACCCTTCCGCCCAGCTCGGCGATCAGGATCCGGTCCTCGCCCGGGGGGACCAATGCCTGAACCGGGCTCGACAGCCCGTCCACCACGAGGTCCCAGCCGAGCGGGGGTCGGGCCGGAGGCTTCATCGCTGTCAGCCCCAATGCCCGGGTCAACATCGTCGCCATCTCGGCGCGGGTCAATACCCGAGACGGGCAGTACTGGTCGTTGATGGGTGGGTTGCATCCGACGGTTATCCCGGCGGCAGCGATCCTGTTGATCGCACCCTCCAGGATGTCCCCGTCATCGTCGTTGAAGTAGTCGTTGGCCGATGGGGGGAGGGCCAAGGCCCTGGCGAGGAAGGCGGCGGCCTCAGCCCGTGTGAGGTTGCGGTCGGGGCAGAATCGATCATTGCCGGGTGGGTTGCATCCCTGTGTGATCCCGGCCTCGGCTAACCGGTTGATGGCTCCCTCGAGATTGTGGCCATTGTCGTCGATGAAATAATCCGTGTTGGTCACAGGAAGCGTCAGAGCGCGAGAGAGCATGGTCGCCATCTCGGCGCGGGTCAGCACCCGATCCGGGCAAAACCGATCATTGAACGGCGGGTTGCAGCCCACGGTTATGTCCTGTTCGGCTATCGCCTCGATGCCACCCTCGTGGACCGATCCGTCGTCGTCAGTGAACGTGCCACCCGGAGCGAGGGCTGCCAACGGAAGGAGCGCGGCGAGTATCGACAGGACGGCGTTCTGCAGCATGGGCAGCGGCCAAGGTACCAAGTTTCGCTCGATTGCAAACCGCGTCTGGGAGGATTGACCGATGTCTCTCCTCCTCAGCCTGCTTCTGATGCTGAGTGTGCTTCCCGCACAGCACTCTGCGGGTCCCGATGACTCGTCCATTCGAGTCCTGGTCAAGGAGCCCCCTGTATCGACGCGGACGGCCGGTTCGGCGGATGCCGTCGTCGGCGACGACGACCTCGGAGCGGGATGGAGGCCCAGGGTGGTGCCACTCTCGGGGTCCGTGGCGCAGACACTCGACGACCTCGCCAGGACCACCGGGTCCCAGGTCATGCTCGAGCCTCGCTATGACCTCTTCGGGCCGACGGACGAGCCTGCCTTCCCACAACAGTGGTACCACGAGAACACCGGCCAGACCGGCGGATTGGCCGATGCCGACATCGACTCCTCCGAAGCGTGGATGCAGAGCACGGGAACGGGCGTGATCGTCGCCGTCATCGACTCGGGGGTCGACACGACCCATCCCGAGCTGGCCGGGCGCATCTACGGCACTGGATGGGACTTCGTGGACGACGACGCCGACCCCAGCCCGGTTGGGACCAGTTTCGAAGAGGCACATGGCACGGCGGTTGCCGGGCTGATCGGTGCCGCCGTCGATGGTTCTGGAATCGCTGGAGTGTCCCCCGACGCCAAGCTCATGGTTGTGCGAGCTTGCAGCGGTGGCGGGTGTTGGAGCGACGACGTGGCCGACGCCATCCACTTCGCAGTCGACAACGGAGCGGACGTCATCAACCTATCCCTGGGATCCATCACCGACGTCGAGGACCCTTTGATGGAGAGCGCCATCGGTTACGCCCAGACGCGCGACGTCGCGGTGATCGCGGCCGCCGGCAATCAGGGTGTCGACCTCGATCATCAGTCAAACGGCAAGATGCTGGTGCCGGGCGGCCTCCCCTATTCGAACATCATTGCCGTGGCGTCGACGGACGACCGAGACCGACGTGCCTCGTTCAGCAATTACGGAGCGAACACCGTCGACATCGCCGCCCCAGGCTCAGAGATCCTCACCCTCGGCCTCAACGGCGGATACGTGCTCGTCGACGGGACGTCCTTCTCCGCACCAGTGGTCAGTGGAGTCGCCGCCCTTCTCCTGGCAAAAGACCCGGGAATGGGCCACCAAGAGCTGCTGGCGAGGCTCAAGGATTTCACCGATGAGCCTCCATCGATCGCCGGCTTGTTCCAGACCGGCCGGGTCAACGCCGGACGCTCACTGACAAAGCGGTTCGTCGATACCGACACCTCCGTGTTTCGCAACGCCATCGATTGGCTGGCCCAGAAGAACGTCACCGAAGGTTGCAATCCCCCCTACAACGACAGGTTCTGCCCGGGTGGTGTGGTCACCCGGGGTGAGATGGCTGTCTTCCTCGCCCGCGCATTTGGTCTTCCCGGGACCAGCAACGACTACTTCGATGATGACTCGGGTCGCTTCTATGAGGGGGCGGCGAATCGTCTGGCCGCCGCCGGGTTGACGGTGGGATGTGGCGTGCGAACGTACTGTGGCTCTGCCGACATCCGACGAGACGAGATGGCTGCCATGCTCGCTCGGGCGCTCAACCTGCCTGTGACCCCGACCGACTACTTCATCGATGACGGCGGCTCGGTCTTCGAGAACGCCATCAACAAGATCGCACAGGCCGGGATCACCCAAGGCTGCAACCCCCCGAGCAACGATCGCTATTGCCCTTCCGACCGCGTCACGCGGGGACAGATGGCGGCTCTGGTCAAGAGGTCGGTCGAGCTGGCCGGTTGAGCGGGCCCGCCAACCTACGATTCCCCCGGTGAAAGTGACGCTGGTGGCGCCAAACGACGCCCTGAACGACCCTCGCGCAATGGTTTCGCGCCATTATCTCGAACGCGCCGGCCACGAGGTTTCCGTGGTGCTTCCCACACCCGGGGTGGACCTCGACGGTGTCTACCGGGCAGCCGGGCCCCGACCGGGCCTCGTATCGCGTCTGGCCCGACGACTCGGGGCGAGGCCGGCACAGCCGCCGGACGTGACCCGACGTCTCGCAGAGACGGCGGTGGCGACCGGTGGTCGAATCTTCATCCCGACCGACCCGCGTGCATTGCGTGCATCGATCGAGGCCGCAGAGTCCGTGAGCGGGGTCGTCTCGAGGACGCCGAAGATGCCGTCTGCCGGCACGACCGATCTCATCGATCTGGCGCCGACCCGGCCCGAGCTTGCCGCCCCACCTGCCGGGTTGGGCCGATTTCACACGCCCGCCGACCATCGCACGCCGTACGTGCCCGAACCGGGACGTCATTCCGACCGATCGGTGATCCTCTGCTATCGGAAGAGCGAAGTGAACCCGGGGCGCTATCTGGAAGAGGGTCTGCGCAGGAGTGGAGCCAAGGTTCGGGTGGAGACCGACTCGATCGATCTCGGCCGGATCGAGCCCTCGACCGACCTGGTCGTCTTCGTCGAAGGCCCGTATCCCTCCCTGGCCGTGACGGGAAGCACCAGCGTGCCGATCGTCTTCTGGTTTCATCACGGCGAGCACCATCTCCACGCCAACCTCCGCCTTGCCGACCGCTACCAGGCCGACGCGGTGCTGATGGCCCATTCCTGGCATCTGGCTTACTGGTCTCCGGCACCGGTCCACCGGTTTCCCTTTGGCATCGCCACCGAGCTGCTCGACCCGAGCCGGCCGCTGAGCCGTCGCAGCTACGACGTGGCGATGGTCGGCGCCAAGCTCCGGTCGGGTGGGCCATACGATCGGCGGCAGCAGTTGGTCGCCTCATTGGAGGACAGCCTGCCAACGGGCCGGTTGGGGTTCAGAGAGCAGGTGTCCGCCGAGGAGATGGCCGATCTCTACGCAGATTCACGCATCGTCATCAACGAAGGCGGCACGAGGCACTATCCGATCACCATGCGGGTGCTCGAGGCGGTCGGCTCGGGGGCCGTCCTGCTCTCGGACCGATTGCCAGGGATGGAGATGCTCCTCGATGAGGGCTCTCAATTCGCGCTCCTGGGAGACGATGTGGTGGCAGATGTCACCGGCCTCCTGGAAGACTCAACACGGATGGAGAGGATGGCCCGATCGGCACTGGAGCGAGCCATGGGGCTCCACACCTATGACCATCGGGTCGACGAGCTCTTCGAGATCACTTCCGGCATCTCAAAGCGTGACATCGCCCCAGAGACTCCGAAGGGGCGGCTGGCCACCGTGATCGACAGGGACGTGGAAGTGCAGAGAGTCGCTCAAAGCGGCGCTCAGGAGCTTTCCGAGACCCTGCCCGGCCGCGAGGTCTGGGACGCAGATCGGCTGGAAGCACATCGACTGGCGCCGGGCAAGATGGAGACAGTGGCCATACGAGCCGACGATGTGCGAGGGAAGCGGGAGCTTCTCCGGTCGGCGCGGCGCTACCTCTACATCGAAGGTAGGGGCTTGGGGATGGACGAGTTCCTAGAGGAGGAGGCGCCCCAGGCGCGGGTCACCCGATTCGGAACCGTGATCCGGGTCGACCTGATGGCGCCCAGCTATCGCATCATGGACTTCGAGACGGAGAGCTGAGTGACCGCAGAATCAACCGAGCCCAAGGTGGCGGTGGTCATACCGACCTACAACAGACCCGAGCTGCTCGGCCGCACCCTGGCGGCGTTGAGCGCCCAGCGCTATTCCAGGGACCATCTGGTCGTCGTGGTAGCCGACGACGGTTCCGAAGAGGACGTTCAGAGTGTGTTCGAGCAGTGGGACCCCCCGTTTGCCAAGTACTACTTGCGTCAGGACCACGACGGGTTCGGTGCAGGGAGGGCGCGGAACATGGGTGCTCTCTCGGTCGCCGGCGATGTAGTGCTGTTTCTCGACTCAGACGCCATTGTCAAGCCTGATTTCGTCAGTCGTCATGCCTCCTGGCACAAGTCCAACGAAGATGTCGTGGTCATCGGTGGTCGCACCCAGCTCAGAGGCGCCGACCTCGATACCGAAGCCCTGGCACGTGGATCCGTCGATTTGGACGAGGCCACTTCACCAAAGGAGGGCGAGGACTTCAGGTCTGTCCTCTCTCGCAGGACCTCGGGCTTCGAAATGACCGACGAGGGCTATCGGGCCTTCGTCTCCTCGAATGTCTCGCTCTCCTCGAGACTCTTCGTGGCGAGCGGCGGGTTCGATCCGAGGTTTCGACGGTGGAGCGGTGAGGACACCGAGCTCGGGTGGCGCCTGTGGCAGGCGGGCGCACGCTTCATCGACGACAACGCGAACCGGATCTTCCACCAGATCGATGCCGACACCGCCGGTGGGATGGAGGGAAGACAGCACGCCAGAGAGCTGAACATGGGTCTGCTCTCCAGCCTGATCCCGCAACGGTTCTATCGGAAAGGGATGCCCGAACCACCACCGGAGGTCCCGAAGTTCTCGATCCTGGTTCACGATCTCAGTAGCGGAGCGCCCCGGGCGGTCTGGCGGGCGATGCTTGCCCAGACCCTGCCCGACTTCGAGCTGATCTTCATCGCCGAGCCGCAGGATCACGATCCCTTTGCCGGGGCCGCAGAGGGCGAGAGGAGGATCCACTTCGCTCCTGACGCCCAACGCGCCGTATCGATGAGCCGGGGTGAATACCTGGTGTTCTTCGACGGCCATGGCGCACCCAGCCGAACCATGCTTCAGAATCTGCGAAAGCGGCTGGACCAGAGACCCGCCTCGACCGGCCTGACCTTTGGCATTCAGACTCCGGAGGGACCGCACAACCGCCTGGTCGATATCGCCGACCTGGAGACGAGCTGGGCCGCCGCCCTGCCGTTGGCGCTGGCTGTCCGCCGACGACCGCTGATCCAGCTTCTCGAGTCCGGCGATGACCTGGCTGACGCCTTGGACGCGATGAGGGAAGGCGAAGCCATGATGCATCAGGGGCTCACGCTGGCAGCGCTTCCCGCAGCCGAGAGAAGCCCACGACCCGAAGTGTTCACCTTCGATCCAGCGCCCCGGGCGCAGATCAAGGAAGCGGTGCGTCTCGGGGTCGGGCCCACGCTCAGGGTCGGTGCCAGACTGGCCAGACGCCGGCTCCGACCGGAGTCACCTGAGAAGGGCCCGGCCGACCGGCAATCACCAGACGGCAAGAAGCCGGGCATTCGCTACGTCGGTTGGGTCGGCAAGGACAACCTGGGCGATGAGGCGATGCTCGAGGCAACCGCCAATCTCTTGGACTGGGGCGATCTGGACGCCCGGGGCGAAGCCACCGACCTGTTACTCCTCGGAGGAGGCACTCTGATCAATCGCAACCGCTATCTGGGATGGCTGGTCGAGCGTGACTCACCCCGGATCGAGCGCGCCGTCCTGGGGACTGGGGTGGCCAGCCCGGAGTTCTGGGGCGTCACGGAGAACACGTCGGAATGGCTGCGCTGGCTCGGTACCTGTGCCTACGTCGGGGTGCGTGGCCCACGATCCGCCGAGACACTGGTGGACTGGGGCTTCGACGGCGACATGGAGATCTGTGGTGATCCTGCCCTTCTCCTGAAGACAGATGTCCAGCCCGATCGGGACGGCCCGATAGTGGTGGCGCCGGCATGGACCGGTGGAGAGTTGTGGGGCAAGTCCGATGAGACGGTCTACGCCCATCTCGCCGACGCGATCACTGCCTGGGCCCGATCGGGCCGGGAAGTCGTCCTGATGTCATGCCACCCCACCGACGACCGCCCGATACTCATGATCGAGGAGATGCTCGGCAGCATCGATGTCGGCTATCAGGCCGGATATCTCGACGTTGGGGCCAGTCAGCGGCTGATCGCAGGCTCATCTCTCGTGGTCGGCGAGCGGCTTCACGCGTGCGTCCTCGCCGCCGCCTCGGGAAGACCATTCGTTGGCATCGAGTACCGACCCAAGGTCGGAGACTTCGCCGATTCGGTGGGCATGTCCCAATTCGCCCTCAGGAGCGACCAGCTGAGCGGCGATCGACTCGTGGAGCTCGCTGCGGAGGCGATGACAACCTCACTCGACGAGATGAATCGTGCCGTCGAGCGCTATCGATCCGTGCTGACGAGAGCCGGCGAGAGTATCGAGACGGCTGTCCGGGGATGACCAATGTCCTCCTGGCGACCAGCAACGGGACCGGTATGGGTCACCTCACCCGTCAGGCGGCCGTAGCCCTGTCGTTCGGGCCGGGAGACCGGCCGACACTGTTCTCACTGTCGATCGGCCTCCCCCTGACTTTGGCCCTTGGCGTCAACGGGGAGTACTGCCCCAGCTACGACCGGCCCTGGCTGGCATCGTCCGCTTGGAACAGCTACCTGCGAGACCGTCTGGTGGCCATCATCGAGGAAACCGCATGCGACGTGGTCGTCTTCGACGGCGTGGCGCCCTACCCGGGGATCGGTGCGGCGACGGCGCTGGTTCGCGACGTCGCGTTCATCTGGCTGAGACGAGGCATGTGGCGCACCGGAATCGGATCCAAACACCTCCGCCGAGCTTCATACTTCGACCTTGTGGTCGAGCCTGCCGATCTCGGTGAGCCCGATGCCTCCTCGGACTCCTCGATTCGCCGGGTCGGGCCGATCAGCCTGATCGAGGTCCTCGACCCCATCCCCCGTGACGAGGCCCGCAAGGAGCTCGGACTCCCTCCAGAGGGGGAGATCGCCCTGGTGACCCTCGGATCGGGTCGGCTCGGCGACGTCGCCGGTCCCGGCCGGGTGGCGGTGGAAACCCTGTTGTCGCATGGCGACATGCACGTGGCGGTCACCAGGTCGGCCGTCGCCCAAAACGAGGTTCCCCTCGATGCCGCCGACCGGATCACAGAGATCCGCGACACCTATCCCCTGGTCAGATATCTCGATGCCTTCGATTTGTCGGTGAGCTCGTCGGGATACAACGCGGTGCACGAGCTGATCCCGGCCGGGATTCCGACGCTGTTCGTCGCCAACACCTCCACCCGCACCGACGATCAGGTAGCCCGGGCCCGTGGGGTGGCGGCGAAGGGCCTCGGCTTTCACGCCAACGACAACGACCGGGCTGGGCTGGAGGCCGGGTTGAAAAGACTGCTCAACGCCGGAGAGCGCTCCGCCGCGTCTGAAGCCGCCAAGGCGACTCGGGCGACGATCACGGGCGCTAGCGATACGGCGCGTCTCGCCATTGAATTCGGCTCGTCGTTCACGGGACGAAGACGAGGACCCCGCGCCATCGTCGACGGCCAGGTCCAGCGCTTAAAGGACGTGATCAAGGGTGCTCTGGGTGATGAGCGAACCGAAGCCATCAAGCGGATGCTGGGCCGGGCTCCAACGCCGGTCGGCCGACGCTCACAAGTTCGCATCGTCGAGCGACCCGAGGTGGCATCGGAGTCACCAATCCCCCTCGCCGTGACCGAGCAGGTGACGGGTGACGATCTTCGCGCCGGCTCAGCAGTGGAGCATTTGTTGCCCGGGTCGAGTGAGGCCTACCGCGCCACCCGTCTCGGGATCATCGACCACTACTACGACGTCGTCGGGCTGAAGGGTTGCTAGAGCCCGAGGGCTCTGACGAAGAAGGTCGCCATCTCGGCCCTGGTCAGCTGACGATCGGGGCAGTACTGATCGTTGGCCGGTGGATTGCAGCCGACCGTTATCCCGGCCGCAGCCAGCTTGTTGATCGATTCCTCGAACTGATTGCCGTTGTCGTCGACAAAGAAGTCGGTGCCGTCGGGGTTCTCATAGCCAAATGCCCGAACCAGGAGCTCGGCCATCTCGTACCGGTTCAGCGGCTGGTCGGGGCAATAGCTGTCGGCGTCGCATCCAAAGGCGATCCCTGCCGTCTGGATCTTGTCCACCGCCACTTCGAACAAGTTTCCCCCCACATCGTCATATGCCGGCACACCGGTCATGGCGGACAGATTCAGGGCACGGGCCAGGAACGCCGCCATCTCGCCACGGGTTATGTTCCGCTCCGGGCAGAACTCGTCGTTGTACGGGGGATTGCAGCCGACCGTGATCCCCTCCGCGTAGATTTTGTCGATGTTGTTCTGATGGACCGAGTAGTCGTCGTCCCAGAACACACCCATCCAACTCGCCTCTACGTGGACCAGATAGTCGTAGGGGTCGATGGCGGTGCCGTCCTTGCGTAACTCGAAATGAAGGTGCGTGACCGTCTCCGTGGCGTTGCCCGAGTCGCCGACCCACCCGATGAGCTGACCTCTGGTGACCACCGATCCCTTGACGATGCCGTCGGCTATCCCCCAGCCTTGGCCGTCGGTGTTATCGATGAAGCTGCCGTCGGGATTCTTGACGTCGTCGTTGAGATGGATGTACCTCGTGACCCAGCCATCGCCATGATCGATCCCCAGGTAGCAGCAGTCGGAAAGGCCGGTTGAGATCCAGGTCACGGTCCCATCGGCAACGGCATACACCGGGATCCCCTTCGCCGCCATGATGTCGACGCCTTCGTGCCGGCGGGAGCAATTGGTGCCACGACAGTCGCCAAAGCTGTCTGTCAACCGATGCTCGCCGCCGAGTGGAAAGAGGATGTTGACAGGGTCGAAACCAATGGCGAAGGCGGGCACCGCCGTGGAGACGAGCAGAATTGATGCTACGAGAAGCGTTGTCAGTCGGCGCAAGATCGATCTCCTCCTAGAGCCGCATATCGGTTGTGATAGGCAGCTCCTTGAGGGGATGGGACCTTACAAGACGCCGACCTTTGTCGCCTCCGGAGACGACAGGGCGGGTACCGTTCCCCAATCCTCATGTCTTCAAACAATTGCTGGCGTCTGCCCTCGATAGCTGTCATCGCCCTGGTCATGGCCTGGTTGGGCCGGCAGTGGGAAAACATCGATCACATGGTCCGGGCGTTGGTCCTGGGCTTGTCCATAGTCGGGCTCGGCTTGACCTTGATGAGATCGGACCGCGACGGAGCCGTGGCCTACCGCTTCCGCTGCGAAAGCTTCTTCCTCGATCATGTGGACGTCAGTCGAATCGAATAAGTGAAGCGCGAGCGGCCGAGACAGTCACGCCGTGGGTGGTGTTCGGCTGAATCATGCTGCTGCCTCCCGGATGTCATAATCGGGTCTCATGGCAATGAGCCAACCCTCGGACGACGGCTCGGTCGACGTCTCGATCATCCTCCCCGTCTTCAATGAGGCGGGCCATCTCGACAACGAGGTCGAGCGGATCCGCAAGACCATGGATGATTCGGCCTACAGCTACGAGATCGTGGTAGTCGACGACGGGTCCACCGACGGCTCTAGCCAGCGCCTTCGGGAGATCGAGGGGATCCGACTCCTCCAGTTCACGACGAATCGGGGCAGCGGATCCGCTCGCAAGTACGGCACACAGGCGGCGCGAGGTCGGATCGTGGTATGGACGGACGTGGATATGACCTACCCCAACGACACCATCCCCGACCTGCTCGACGAACTGGCGGGATTCGATCAGGTGGTCGGCGCCAGGGCTACTGAGGAGGGCACCCTCAAGCTGCTCCGATTGCCGGCCAAGTGGATGATTCGGCGGCTCGCGTCCTATCTCTCTGGGGTTCGGATCCCGGATCTCAATTCCGGTTTCCGCGCCTTCCGCCAGGATCGCCGCAGGGGGACAACCCCCGCACAGTCCTGGGTGGAGGGTCCTACCCGACGCGTTGCCGCTCTGCGCAACGGGGGGACCACCGGGCCAACGGTCAGGCGAAGGGGGACAGAGCGGCAGGCTCAAATCGGAGCCATTAACCTCCCAACGTGGCCGAGTTCGCCTCCTCTAAGCGGGGCCAACGAGAGAGGCTGATGTCGTTTTATGCCAGATGGTTGGCTCCGGCGTTGGTGGCAACCACACTGGTGAATCTCGCGCTCACCTTCTTCCTCCCCCCATCGGCGCAGCCCCTGAGGCTTCACACCGATGGCTCGCTGACTCACCTGGTCCACGCCGAGCAGCCGAGTGTCGATCGACGCTTCGCCTTCTATCTCGAGCTCGACGACGCCACCGACGGTGGGGTGCTGATAGTCCCCTCCGACTCCTTCGTCGATCGCGCTCTGGTGCGAGGCTTCGCCGGCCTCGAGGTGGAGGAACGTGACTACGACCCAACCTCGGTGCCCGGCTCGGTCGCGGTCCCGCCCTCGCTGGGCGTGGTCGAGACAGACGATGGGGACCTCGCCTACACCATCGTTGCCGGAAACGACGACACCTGGTGGCTGGCCATCACTGAGGATGGAATCGTGGTCGTCCCCGAATCGGTCGCAACGGTTCCAGAGGTGCGCTCATGATGGCCGAGGTCCTGATTGGCGCATCCTTGGCCTTCTCGGGGTTCGGGATCCTCGCTCCGGTGCACCGAGCTGTGCCCGGTTGGGCTCGGGTCTGGACATCGTTTCCGATCGGAGCGGCGGGCTATCTGATTGTTGCTCTCACGCTGACCATCGTGGCCGGGAAGCTGACCCCTGAGGTGGCTCTCGCGATGACAGTCGGGCTCGGCGTCGTGGGCTTGGTGGTGGCCGCGTCCACAGACAGACCCGATCGCGCCGACCTCAAATGGGGGTGCTACACGATCGGGGTCGCCGTCGTGACGGTGATCGTTGCCCGCATCCTGCACCTGACCCGGCTCACGCCCGACTCTCTTCGTTACCTTCTGGCTGCCAATGATCTGGCGCTACCCGACGCGTTCGAGCAGGTGCATCGCTCGGATCTTCTCATCCGCCAGATCGGGCTGCCCTCACTGCACACCCTGTCGGAACTGACCGATCGTCGCTACATGGCCTCGATCGCCCCGCTGTTCGGCGTTTCGGGGCTCTGTCTGTTCACCTGGCTGACATGGCGTTTCACACAAGGATGGGAGGCACGACGACGGATGTGGCTGGTCGTCGGTTCGGTGCTGTTCCTCGGCTCGACCAACCGCCTCGTCTACGACTCCTTCTACATCAACAGTCATATCCAAATGGCCGTCTTCCTTCTCATCGCCGTCGGAGGCTCGTGGCTCGCGGTGACGACGGACAAGTCGGGTTGGGCGTGGCCTGCCGGCCTGGCTCTCGCCGCAACTCTTCTCATGCGACCCGAGGCCTCGCTGGTGGTCGCCGTCGTTCTGGTGGCAATTGCGGCAAGCCGAGCGACATGGCCAGTGAGATGGGCAATGACCCTTCCTTCGGTGGTGGTGACAGCTCTCTGGTATGGCATCGCCCTTTGGCAGCACGCCAATCTTGGAGACCAACTCTCACTCACCTCCCCGGTTTTCGGCAGCATGGTCGCCGTATTCGGCGCGGGGCTGACCGCGATGGGCTCTGGCCTGAAGCGGGTACGCCCGATTGCCAGGTACTTCGACCGTTTGGCCCTGGTCGGCCTCACCATCCTCCTCGTGGTCCGCGGGATTGGAGACCCGGACGTATTGTCTGGCTCGGCGGAAGCCACCTTTCGCAACCTCACCTACGACGGGCTATGGCTGGTCACCTGGATTGCCACACTGACTCTTCTCGCAGTGGCTCTGGCCATCCACCGAATTCCGGACGGACGGCAGTGGACCATCCCCATCGCCGGGTTCGGGCTGCTCTACTGGCTGTTGCCTCTGATCAGAGATGGAGCGTGGCGCGTCGGCGCTGGTGACTCGGGCAACCGGATCCTGGCTCACATTCTCCCTGTGGTGGTGATATTCCTGGTGCTCGCCGCGGTGGAACACGCCCCTTCGGCGGGACTTAGCGAAGCCAGGTCTGTGGATGAGCACGTCGGCTGAGGCGCAGTAAGCAGAGTTTCGACCGCATGCTTTTCTCGGAGTTCTTGCGGCGCCCCGCTGATAGGGGTGAATGAGGGTATCCAGACCATGCTGGAACGCTTTGACCTTTTGTCGAACCGCTCCAACGGGTTGGTGGAGGCGATCTTCCGGGCAGACTGCCTTCGGGTTGTCGGCGTAGGTGGTGAAGTCAGCCTCGGTTTCGGCGATGGATGGAGCATTCCGACCACCTGCCGCAACTGGTAGCGGCTCGCCTCCGCGTCTGGTTGGGCGAAACGATTCTCGCGCTGGAGACGACAGGGAGGGTACCGTTCCCCAATCCTCATGTCTTCAAACAACCGCTGGCGTTTGCTCTGGATAGCTGTCATCGCACTGGTCGCGGCGTGGCTGGGTTGGCAGTGGGAAAGCATCGATCCCGTCATCAGGGCACTGGTTCTCGGGCTGTCCGTCGTCGCCCTCGGCTTCACCCTGATCAGAGACGGCGATGACGCCGAGGACGAACGGAGTGACGATGCGCTCAGCCGTCTCCACGACATGGTGCTGGCCGATGAGTCACGACGACCCTGGGACCCGACGACGTTGCCGTGGAGGGCGCCAACTCCCGACGAGCGACCGGTTCTGCTGGTCCCGGCCGCCGACTACCACCTGGCCGATGTGGTCCCTCTATCCAACGAACTCAATCGAGCAGGCATCCCTACCAGAATCGCCATCGGCGTCTCGCCATGGGAGCGCACCTGGCCCGCATTTCACTGGTACGACCATGAGGTCTACGCCCTGCCGGAGCCGGAAGAGATCGCAGGGAAAGTTGCGGCCGTCCTGGTCATGAAAGACACCGGGAGCCTTGGGCCCTTCGTGCAGAGGTGTCGTGAGCTGGGGATACCCACGATCGGCAAGGTCGAGGGGGCCCAGGACTTTTGGGATGCAGACACCCCCGAAGAGCGAAGGCCTTATCGGAATCTCGATCTGGTGTTGTGCCAGGGCCAATTCGACGCCGACGCCCTCTCAGACCGTCCGACGGCGATCGTGGGAAGCACGAGACTCGAGCGTCTGTGGTGGGCTCCCCCGGTCACGGTCACCGAGCCCTTGGCAGTCATCAACCTCAACTTCGTCTACGGGGTTCGCACCGCCGATCGCAAGCTGTGGCTGGAAACGGCGATCGAAGGGTGCGAGCGGGCCAGGATCCCCTACGTGATCTCGGTTCATCCTGCCGAGAAGGCCAGAGTTGATTCCGACCGGGTCACAGCGATCTCGGCCTCACGGCTCCTCCCCCGGGCCAGTGTCCTGATCAGTCGGTTCAGCACCATGCCGTTCGAGGCGATGGCGAGGGGTGTGCCATTCATCTACCACAACCCCCACGGCGAGACCGTGAAGACGTTCGCCGACCCGATGGGAGCGTTCGATGTGACGTCGTCTGCGGCGGAACTCAGCGATGCCGTGTCGAAGTCGAGCGATAGGTCTCTGGCGTATCGCTTTCGATGCGAGAGCTTCTTCCTCGATCATGTGGACGTCAAGTCGAATCGAAGAAGTGATGAGCGAACAGCTGAGACAGTCACGCAATGGGTGGCGGGCTGAATCATGGTGCTGCCTCCCGGATGTCATAATCTTGTCTCATGTCAATGAGCCAACCCTCGGACGACGGCTCGGTCGACGTCTCGATCATCCTCCCCGTCTTCAATGAGGCGGGCCATCTCGACAACGAGGTCGAGCGGATCCGCAAGACCATGGATGATTCGGCCTACAGCTACGAGATCGTGGTGGTCGACGACGGGTCCACCGACGGCTCTAGCCAGCGCCTTCGGGAGATCGAGGGGATCCGACTCCTCCAGTTCACGACGAATCGGGGCAGCGGGTCGGCTCGCAAGTACGGCACACGGGTGGCACAAGGTCGGATCGTCGTTTGGACTGACGTCGATATGACCTATCCCAACGACACCATCCCTGCACTGCTCGACGAACTGGCGGGATTCGATCAGGTGGTAGGCGCCAGGACCACTGAGGAGGGCACCCTCAAGCTGCTGCGAATGCCGGCCAAGTGGATGATTCGGCGGCTCGCGTCATATCTAACCGGGGTTCGGATCCCCGATCTCAACTCCGGTTTCCGTGCCTTCCGGAGGGAGGTGGCCCTCCAGTTCCTCCATCTCCTCCCCAAAGGGTTTTCTTGTGTCACCACCATCACGATGGCATTTCTCGCAAACGGCTATTCGATGAAATATGTGCCGATCGAGTACGCACCTCGAGCCGGTGAGTCGAAATTCCATTGGTGGAAGGACACGAAACGCTATCTCCTCCAGGTGGTGCGGATGACGTTGATGTGGGAACCGATGCGGGTGTTCGGCCCGCCGGCGGCGATTCTGGGCCTGGTCGGGATCAGCAAGCTCGTCTATGACCTGGTCGACAAGGACTTTCGGGTCGCCACCAACACAGTTGTCATCCTCGGGGTCGCTTTTGCCCTCGCTCTGATCGGGATGGTTGCCGATCTGATGGTGCAGTTGAACAAACGTCCCCAGGACGTGATGCCGACCACCCTCACATGACTAAGAAGAAGCGACCACGACCACCAGCTCTCAGCATCAGCGCCTCTTTACGCCTCCCGTTTGTCGAGAAATGGCTCGATCAAACAACTCCGCACTCGGTGCTCGAGGCAGGTTGTGGGATGGGTGCCATGGGTTATCGCCTGGCCCGTCGATACGATTATCGTGGATACGAGCCCGATCCGACATCCTACGACGTCGCCGCGAAACATCTGGAAGTGCTCGGTCGTGGAGAGGTGTTCAACGAGCCGGTCCCCGACCGGCCCGATCGGAAATTCGACCTGCTCGTTGCCTTCGAGGTGCTAGAGCACATCGAAGATGACCTCAGTGCGCTCCGCTCGTGGACCCGATGGCTGAATCCGGGCGGTCATGTCATGGTGAGTGTTCCTGCGCACCCGGAGCGATTCGGTCCGTGCGACGAGGCGGTGGGTCATTGCCGCCGCTATACGAGCGAAGCCCTATTCCAATTGTGCACCGCGGCCCGGTTGGAAGTCATTTCGGTGGAGACTTGGGGCATGCCTTTTGGCTACCTCCTGGAGGCGATCCGGAACCGACTCGCCTCGCGTCGATCCGACACCTCCGATGTGGGCACCGCCGGGAGCGGTCGCCTTTACCAGCCCCCTTCGTTTCTTGGGCGAACGGTGGAGCTCATCATCAAGCCGGTGGCGGCCGTGCAGAGGCCCTTCCGGGAGACTGAGCGTGGCATCGGGTTCATCGCCGTTGGCCGGATGCCGGATCCATCGAATTGAGAGATGTCTGATCGCTCTACAAAGGACAATCTGAGAATGCCAACCTCATTGGTCACCGGTGCAGCCGGCTTCATCGGATCCCACGTGGCCAAGTCACTTCTGGAAAAGGGGCACGAGGTTGTCGCTCTCGACGATCTCTCCGGTGGCTTCTCCGACAATGTCCCCCCGGACAGCGAATTCGTAGAAGGAAGCGTGGTCGACGCCGATCTCATCGCCGGCTTGTTCGGCGGAGCACCGATTCGATCATGTCTTCCATCTCGCCGCCTATGCCGCCGAAGGTCTATCGCACTACATCAGGCATTTCAACTATCGGAACAACGTCCTGGGGAGCGTGAACCTGATCAACGAATCGGTGAAACGTGATGTGAAACGATTCGTATTCACCAGCTCAATAGCGGTCTATGGGGCCAACCAGCTACCGATGACCGAGGACCTCGTGCCTCAGCCGGAGGACCCATATGGGGTCGCCAAGTACGCGGTGGAGATGGATCTCGCCGCTGCCCGTCGTCAGTTCGGACTCGACTACACCATCTTTCGACCGCACAACGTCTATGGCGAGCACCAGAACATCGGCGACAAATACCGAAATGTGGTGGGGATATTCATGAACCAGATCATGAGCGGACAGCCGCTCACCATCTTCGGTGACGGAACCCAGACCAGGGCCTTCTCCTACATTGACGACGTCGCCCCTGCCATAGCCTCATGTGTGGATATCCCGGACACGGTGAGCGAGACCTATAACATCGGCGCTGACCAGCCCCATTCTGTGCTGCACCTAGCCCACGTCGTCTCTTCCGAGTTCGGCATCGAGCCGCAGATCACGTTCCTCCCCGAGCGGAACGAAGTCCTGCATGCATACGCTTCCCACGACAAGGTTCGGTCGATGTTCGAGTTGGACGACCCGACACCCCTAGAGATGGGCATAGGGCGCATGGCCGATTGGGCCCGTGCGGTGGGACCAAGACGAACCAAGGAGTTCGAGGGCGTTGAGGTCTGGAAGAACTTTCCCGCCGGATGGGAGTCGGCGGTGACGCGGCGAGCCGACCAATGAGGATCACCTGGGCTGGCACTTTTGAGCCCGACTTCTCGAGGAATCGCAAGTTGGCCCGTCTCCTCCAACTCTCCGGAAACGCCCCAATGATCATTCGCGAGGACCTGTGGGGTCGTGACCGAATCGGGCTCGCAGGGGGTGGGTTGGGATGGCTCGCTCTTCGAGCCGCCGTCCGGTACGGGAAGCTCCTGTTCCGACTTCTGTTCTCGGCACGTCCCGACGTGTATCTGGTCAGCTATCCGGGTTGGTTCGACGTGCCACTCGTTCGCCTCGTCGCCTGGATCAAGAGAAGGCCCTTGGTCTTCGACCCGTTCATCTCCCTATACGACACCATGATCTCGGATCGCCGTCTTAGTTCGCCCCACTCGACCAAGGCGCGTTTGGCGTCGATGATCGACCGGCTCTCGCTGCGTCTCTCCAACTTTGTCATAGCCGACACGCCGACCCACCTCGACTTCTACGACCAGATAGCCCCCGGGGTCGAGACACGTGGTGGCGTCATTCCACTAGGAGCAGACGACGACATCTTCAACACAGAATCTGAAGTTGAGGTCGACCCAGAGTTGGTCACATTTCACGGCACCTTCGTCCCGCTCCAAGGGTTGGCGACCATTGCCGAGGCCGCGGCACTGTTGAAGGACACCGGAATCCGGATCGTCATTTTCGGGGACGGGCAGGACCGCCCGATGTTGGAGAGGACGCTCGATCGGACCGGAGCAGTAATCACATTGCCTGGTTTGCTCCCCCTGAACGACCTTCCCTCCGAGTTGTCCCAGGCGGCCGTGTGTCTGGGCATCTTCGGCGAATCCGATAAGGCGGGTCGGGTGGTGCCTCACAAGCTCTACGAGTGCCTGGCTTTGGGTCGCCCGGTCATCACCCGATCTGGTCCGGCAGTCGAGGCGCTGTTCAAAGATGACGAACTGGTGATGGTTCCTCCCCAAGATCCGGAAAGGCTGGCGGATGCCATCAAGTCCCTTATCGATGATCCAGAGCGCAGGGAGAGGGTCGCTCGAGCAGGTCATTCAGCTTATCTGGACCGGTTTCACGAAGAACCATTGGCCAAATCACTAGAGATCCTCCTCGACAGAGCGATCGGGGCTGCCACCCCGGTCGCGGGGTGATCCCAGCCGCTCAACATCGATCCAGTGGAAGCGGACGGAAAGAGCCACAAGGGCCACCAAAGCCAGTTCCACGGCGGTGAGCCAGATGCGAGCGGCGATGGATGCCACCAACGCGACGGATGTGGGCATTACCTGTCGGAGAAACAGTGCCAGGATCCCCTCTCGAACTCCCAGCCCAGACGGGGCGAACACGGCGAGGATGCCGATCATGCTGGCGAATGAGAAGGCTCCAGCCAGAAAAAGAATGGATGAGGCATCAATGGGATAGAAGGAACGAATGAAGAGAAAGAGTGCCGCTCCGAAAACCACCCAATTGAGCACGTAGAGCCCAATGAACCGCAACATCTGCAGATACCCGACCGTGACCGGAAATGGGCGACGCCGGATGATGCGGGCCGCCAGCGTGATGACGCGGGACAACACCCGTGGGTGGAGGATGACGAGGAGCGCTACGAGACCGACGACAAGCCATGGGCGATAGGCATTTAGCCCAGCCACGTCCAAGGTGAGGACCGACACCAGGACAGTGATGATCGAAGCCGCAAAGCTCCCCACCATCTCCACACCGAACGCCAGACTCACCGGACCGGCCGACCCACCCTCGCGCAAGTAGAAGTGAAGTCTTCCCAGATAGAGGAACACCTTGCCTGGAAGGTACTTTCCAAGTTGGGAGTAGAACCAGGCGGCGAGGGCTTTGGGGAACGCAATGCCCGTGCCGCTCGCGACCGTCAGGAAATGCCAGATTGAGGCCTGCCCAACCATCCAAGCCGCGAGCACCACCATCGATAGGACCAGGAGGGAGACATCGAGCTGGAGGTCGGCGTTAGAAAGCTGATCCCAATTGGCGGCCAGGCTGCGACCGATGAAAACAAAAATGACCGCCACCACGGCCCAGCGCGCCAGACTGCGGAGTCGGCTGCCTCTATGAACGACAGACTCGGCAGACACGATCTATTGACCGGCGGAACACCAATTCACGTTAGATCAAAGGCTTGATCGAATCGCACCAAACGCTCTAAGGCATCTGAGCCATATATGGTGTCGACCCGGTTGTCCAGGAACCGCATTCACCGGCACTATCTTCCGAAGTTCAAGATCACATAGGAACCTGGCGCACGTGAAGTAGTCCCGATAGCTCCCACCTTTCCTTGTCCTTGTCTTCCCATGGGGACACGTGAATGACGTCGCCGCCGAGCAAAGGAGCCAACCGCCTAAGCTCGCAGTTCGACCAAGGGTCGAACTCAAGAAACTCCCGACGCATCAAGGACACGGTTCTCCCGTGGAGATTCCCAGCAAGCGTCTGTCGCCACGCCATTGTGGACTCCTTCACTTTTCGCGAAACCGTTGCGAGCCGACCTGGACAATGTTCCCGATCCGCCAAGTGACAGTATCCGCCAGATGAAGACTCGGCGTAGCCCAAGGACCAGTGATGTCGCTCCGCCGGTGCACGTAGGTGAGAAGTGATTGTCTACACGGCCGTCGTCGGCGACTACGACACGTTGCTCGAACCGCGTGTTTACGGGAACGGGATCAAGTATGTGTGCATTTCCGATCGGGGGCCGTTGAATACCAGCGGATGGGAGAGCCTCATAACAAAACGGACTGATGCGCACCCTCGTCTCCAGCAGCGCTCGTACAAAATCCTCTCTCATCGATGCTTCCCGGAAGCCGAGGTGAGCCTGTATATCGACGGCAATTTCGAGCTGCTAGTCGATCCACGCGAACTCGCCGATAGGTACCTGACTGATTCGGACATCGCGCTGTTTCGGCATCCGGAGCGAGACGGGATCTTCGCCGAATTGGAGGCATGTGCCGCTCTCGGGAAAGATGACCCGCAGATTCTCGCTGCGGTAGCGGCCAGGTACCGCGCCCTGGGCGTTCCTGAGGTCGGCTTCCTTTACGCAGGCGGGCTGATACTGCGACGGCACACAAGGGCGATCGCCGAGTTCAACGAAGCTTGGTATGAAGAATTGCTGCAGTCGACCTTCAGGGACCAGCCTTCACTGGGCTACACGTTATAGAAGACAGGAATCACGCCAGCAACCATCGACGAGAACATCTGGCACAACGACCTGGTCAACTACCACGTCCACAAGCACAAGCGCACCTACTGATGAGCCTGCGAGCACCGGTTATCGGTCGGCGGTCGCACCGATTCGGGCCAATCCCGCTGAGTACTTCTGCAGCTGGTCCCGGCTGACTCTTTGACCGGGGCGCTCCGAACGAGTGATCCTGAATACAACTAGGACGCAGTGGGTAGATCTGCTCTCATGCAAGGACTTCATGCCAGGTGAACAACCGCCGATACCCACAGTGATGCGGAATATCCGATCGACCCTGAATCGGCTGTCGACGTTGGCCGCTGTCCTGACGATCGCCGTCAGTCTGGTTCCGGTTGTGGCTTCACCGGCCGCGGCGGCCACGGACAAGCCGATTCTTCTCGGGCTGGCCTCGCAAAACGTGGGCCAATCACTAAGTGATTTCACACAACAGGCTGGACGTCCGCCAGCGATATACCAGCGCTTCTGGCCCATCGAGGCGGGATGGCCCAACGGATGGGCGCCAGCGGAACTCTCAACTCTCGCTGACGCGGGAGCCGTCGCCTATATCGAGGTGACTACAGACGATCTCGGAGGACTCAACCGTGGCGACAAGGACCAGGACCTCGCAAGGATGGCCAAAACCATCGGCGATTGGCTCAAGGCAGCTCCGAACCGTCACATCCTCATCGGGCCCCTACCGGAGATGAACCTCAACAGCAGCAATAACCCTTGGGGGGGCAATCCAGATGGCTACAAAGCTGGATACAACCGCATCCGAGAAGCGTTCTTGGATCAGGGACTCAGTCCGGACCAGATCAGGTTCTTCTTCGCCCCCAATGGCACTAGCGACGTCGGAAAGTACGACGACTATTACCCGGGAGACTCGGTCGTCGATCTCATCGGCTTCGCCAAGATCAACAGGGGCGATCCGTGGCGTGACTATGACGTTACCTTCCAGGATCACATCGACGAGCTCCGGTCGTATGTGTCGCTCACCAAGCCGATCCTCATAACGCAAACCGCCTCCGTCATCTCAAGTAGGCGTGACCAGTGGCTGATGGACATGTTCACCAATCTCAAGGCCCACGAGCAGGTGATCGGCGCTATCTACTTCAATCGCAACAAGGATTACGACTACCGCGTGCTGATTGATGGGTCCTTGGATCCTGTGTTTGCATCGGGATATGAGGGATGGTCGGATCCGAGTGAGGTCTCCTGGATCTTCGATGGTCGAATGGACGCGTGGGTCCAAGATCGGGAAAGCAAATACGGATCAGGATTCCTCGATGTTGGTGGAAATATCTTCGAGAACGCAGTCAAGTGGCTCGCTGATAACGACATCACCAGCGGTTGCAACCCCCCACTCAACACTCGATTCTGCCCCGACGACGAGGTGAGTCGAGGCGAGATGGCAGTGTTCGTCGCTCGTGCGCTCCGTCTGCCTTCCACCGCCAACGATTACTTCACAGATGACGACGGGCAGTTCTATGAAAACGCGGCGAATCGCCTTTCTGAGGCGGGCATCACTCAGGGCTGTGGGTCCGACCGATACTGCGGAGACCAACCCATCTCGAGGGAGCAGATGGCAGCATTCCTGGCCCGAATGCTGGAGCTCCCGACAACCGCGACCGACTTCTTCACAGACGACGAACAGTCCGCGTTTGAGACAGGCATCAACAAGATCGCACAGGCCGGGATCACCCTCGGCTGCAACCCCCCGTCCAATACGCAGTTCTGCCCATACGAGGCGGTCAGCCGAGGGCAGATGGCGGCATTCTTGACACGTGCACTGAGGAGTTGAGACCAGATGCTTTGTCCGATCGGTGTCGCAATACCATCGCCGCATGGGCGACCTCAACGTCAACATCATGCTTCTCACATATGACAGGCGTCGCAATATGTCCGGTCTGCCGCTGACACGCCTGGGTGCTCGAATCCTTCGTGGTCATCAGAACGGCGCACGCACCAGCCACCTTCACCTGCGCATCCAAGGCAACTCGTCGTGGGAATGCCACCAGATTGGAGCAAGGATCTTCCGTTCTACGACCGATGCGGGCCGCAACTGATGGGTTTCGTCGAGGGCGAGACAAGGTCATTCGATGATCGCCCGTGCACCTGCAATCTGAGCTGAACCCGGAATGACCAGGGAAGACCGTACTGACATTGCAAAGGCAGCTCATGGCCTCTCAGAGGGAGGTGGAGCGCTGGTAGAGGATCTGATGGTCAGGTGACCGTGGATCGCCCATACCGCAAAGATGGCACACACTGCCCCAGCGAGCCAGAGTCCAAGGTCACACGAATGTGGCCTATAGCTCATAGTGACGATCGATCGGCCGCCTGGGACCTCAACCGACCGGTAAGCGTGGTCCGCCGACAGGATGTCTGCGGGTTCCCCGTTGATGATCGCCTGCCACCCCGGAGCATTGGAATCTCTTACCACGAGAAAGCCTCTGCCCTGAGAGTGGACCTCGATGGTCAGATTATTTCCGTCTTCATTCAGAATCTTGACACTGCCACCGCCCAAGCGAGTCAATGGCTGTTCGTCATTCAGGATGACGGTGTCCGCCGCCTTTGACGTCACGAGCCACTCGAGGCGGGCGTCCGGGTCAGAGATTCCCATCACGGCACCGGCGAGCTCAACACGCGGCCGCGCATCCAGTCGCTCGTAATAGACAGCACCGACTGCCGACAACGCGCGGATCCGGGACCCGGGTAGAGCTCGGAGGACAGTCACTTCCGCGGGTAGGACGACACCACAGCCGGTGACCGACACGTTGAGTCGCATGGGTTGTTTGATATCAGGAAGCGCTACGTCCACCGGGCCACCAAAGGGCCGATTCCCGATTCTCCACAGCGGCTCACGTGCGACTACGCCGTCCGGCGAGCGCACCGTGATGAAGCCACCAAGACACCTGTCGGATTCGAATGACCACCTGAGACCACGGGCCGCCGTTTCCCCCTCATCGAGGAACACGGAACCATCAACCAGGGGAATCTGCTCTTTGGGCACCGCATCGAGGACACCATTCACGCCGGGTGCCACGATGTACCGAACTGCTGATCGATCCAAACCGGGCGACGAAGGGTCGAGAGCAGATGTAAACCACGTTCGGAGCCGGGCTTGGGAGAAGACATCCGGATCGATCGCACGCATCAGCTGTCGGTATGTCTGGGATGTTGGTGAGCTCGCCCTCAGATCAGACATGCCGAGCCACGCTGCCTCGTTGGGTCTGATCACGCTCAAGTCCGTTCCGGCAAAACGCCACATTCCTTCCGTGACACCGGGCGTCATCAGATCGAAGGAGCTGTGATATGGATAGAACCCCTCTTGTCGATCGACAACCGGCACGAATCCCCAAGCGCCCCACTGCAGCTCCACCACAACCAGTGCGACGATTGCCAATCCAAACAACCCGCTGGTCGTTGCCGAGCGGAGCCATGTGGACTTGGTCAGAAGGATCGCTCCCAAAATGACGCCAGCTACCAAACAGATACCTGGCACAACAAGGGCGCGGACTGCCCGATCTAAGAATCCCTCTTCAGCTGCCCGCCTTAGCACCAGGCCTGCGCTCCACACTCCTGCCACGACGGCCATCAACGCGAAACCGCGAAAATAGACGTCACGTGGAGAGGAGTCGTCACGAGAGCGAACCACACCATCCAGAGCGTTCCCGGCGGCCAAAGCGAGCACCAATGACAGGAGAAACCGACTGCGACCGAAGGAGTTCGAACCGACAAATGGCAGCTCCTCCAGCGCACCAAGCACGGGGCCTCCCAGGAAGGTTCCAACAAATATCACCAGGCCCAACGGCATGTAGACGCGTCCGATAGTGCGGGAGGCCTCCGGCGACGGGCGACAACGACGTGAGATCGCACCAACGAAGAGAAAAAGGAGAACGACTGCGCCAATGGTCATTGAGGCCTCGAAGGTGTTGGAGTAGCCGCGATCAGGCCACCACCAATCTCGCCCAGGGAAGGTTCCGAGGATCCGTCCGGAGACGGACGTCCCGAACAGAACGAATCCCGCAGCATGATTCGGGCCGAACGAGCGGGCGAGCGCCTCTGATGCGGAAAGGAACTCATAGCTTGGAAGCAGCAAGGGTGCGACCAGGATGGTGCCACCGACTAGCCCGGCTGCGGTTAAGGCGAGTCGCTGCAGCAGAGTCCGCCAATCTCGGCGGAAGAGACGAGCAGCAGTCGCGATGGCAATTGCCGCAGCCGCGTATAGCGTGAACACCGACGCGGCGGGAAATCCAGAGAGCCACATAGCGGCTACCGCAACGGACAAACCGGCAACAGGAGCCACGGAATGCCGTCTACGGTGTGAGATCAGCACATGTACGGCGAGTATGACCCAGGGAGCGAGGGCTGTCTCGTTGATACGCAACAGAGACGCGGTGACCGGCCCCGAGAATCCGTACGCGACTCCAACAAGGACAGATCCAATCCAACCTATCCCCAGCCGCCGGGCCAGAGCCCAAGCGCCAAGCTGCGCCACCCAGAGCGCAAACCATGCAGCGAACGAGGTCAACGCTGGAGGAGGAACTAGCACCCCGGGCCAGTAGAAGGGCGACCAAACATACGTGTAGATGACACCGCCAAGGGGAACGCCGGTGCCGATATCCGGCTCCCACATCTTTAGCTGCCCATGCTGAACATCTCTCCAAAAGCTCGCGACCATCGCAATGGTGTCGGTTTGATCCGTTTGAAGGGTGTTCTGAGGACGGGTATAGGACTCCAACTCCTCGACGTAGGGCGAGGTCAGACGAGTTGTGACATCGACCGCTCCCACCATTGCTCCGCGAAAGGGGGCAAACTGGATGAAGACCAGCGCAGTGAGACCGAACACAAATACGGCGGCCAGTGTGTTGACCCGATCGTTATCTCGCGCGAGGGCCAAAGTCCAACCGCGCCCGGTTGACGGAGGCTGACCTCGGCACGTCGACGCCGCTGAGCGATGACCAAGAGGGTCTCCGCTCGACCGCTGCCTACGCGGGATTCGATTCATAGAGCTGATTCAGCTGCTCTGGAGTGAAGTACCCTCTGTAATCGTGGCCGTGGGGCATAGGAGCCTTCGCTCGCACCGTAGGTCTAGGCCCCCCCACCGTAGCGTTGTTGAACGCGTGCAAATCGCTCACGAAGTCCATGAAGTGCGAGCCAAGACCCCCGACGCGAAGCCGTCTGGCTGTTCGAATGCGTCGACCTACCCGCTCGTAACGGAATCGAACCAGATCGCTCACGACGTAGAACGGCGCGAACGCGGCATCAGCAACAGGCTCTCTAAATGTCGCCCCGGGAAACCTATCACCATCGTCTCACCCCCTAATGCCTTGATCCTAGGTTTGAGTCCCTGATCGCCTCGCCCGTGTCAGTCGGAGGGAATCCTCCGAGACCCCGAGTCAGACAACCCTGATGAGAGGTCGAATGTGGAACCCTGCAAGTCCTTAATCCGTCCATCGAGCAATGGGCGAAGCAACTTGTAGATGTCCTCCGCCCGCTTATCAAACGTGTGCTGTGTAGCGACGATCGCAAGCGCCTTGCTCTGGATTATCTTCCGACGTTCCCCATCATGGATGAGGTCCAACACCACGTGCTCGAGTTCATCCGGAGTTGAGTATGTTGGAACGAGATCCCCGAAAATCTCCTCAAGCCCCACAACTGGATCGGAGACGACCACGGCACCCGAAGCCAACGCGTCGAAGATGCGATTGGACACGAAGCCGCGATCTCGCATGTCGGGCCAGTGGTCGTTGAGTACGACCTTGGTCGACGCGTAGAGGGCGGCGAGATCCTCATTAGGGAAATGCTCGGCTCGGACAAAACGGGACGGTATACGCCCGGTCCAACCACCTCCATACACTGTCAAAGGCAGGTCTCGCTTGATAGCCCAATCCACTGCCTTTCTCCGCTGACCGCGGCTGTTGCCCAGGAATAGAACGTCCGAGGCGAGGTCGACCCGAGGTTCAACTGGGCCGAACCGGCGTCCATCCGTTGCCTGTGGCAGAAACACCACAGGAATCGAGATATGCGTTTGAAGCCATTCCGCATGCTTCCTGGATGCGACGAGAACAAGGTCATATTTCTCGCATTCCCTGGGTGTCACGTCGTCCGGGTGACTGATAATCCAGAGCACATTGACATGAGCAGGTTTCGGTGAATAGCTGGTCAGCCCCCGCAGGTGGATCACCACGTCTGCCGCTTGCTTCTCCGGGAGATCCCACTCGGGAAGAATGTGAACTTCCGTCGGCATTCCGACCCTGGCAAGCGCGGCTGCAAGACCATAGGCGAAGTGCGTGTCTCCCCAGCTCGGCATTGAATCCGTATCGGGTACGCCAATCTTCACGGCTACGCGCGGGCGCTCCAACTCGTTCAGCGCGAGATTCGTGATTTCAATGGGTCGACTGGCGTAAATGTGCCGCGACGACACCTGACTCTGAAGGTCTCGCACCAGTGCGGTCCTGGCAGCATCGTCGTTCAGATAGCGGTCCAGAAGAGCTCTGAGCTCCGCTCGATCGGAGTACGTAGGTAGGAGTCCTCCAAACATTTCATGAGACCCCTCGACATTGTCAGTCAAGACAAGTGCACCGGCCGATAACGCGTCGAACACTCGTCCATTCAGGAATGCATATGGCAAGGTTGGGGTGGCAGTGTCATCCAAGACGATCTTGGCGGATCTATAGATATCTGGAAGCATCTTGTATTCGACGCTTCCCCGCCAATAGCGTGTCACCCTGGGATCTCTCTCCCAACCTTTGCCAAACATCAGGAAGCGCTCGCCCGGCTGAACGTCAAGCTGGCGCACAACATCTCGTCCCTGGCCCCAATTGTTTCCTGTGAAGACATAGTCGGCTTGAAAGGTTGGATGCGGTGGACCCGGTTGAAACAACTCTGGGTTTGTAGCAAGAGGAACAACGTACGGTACGAACCGCGATCGCTCCGAAATCAGGCTTGCCGCCTTATGGCTTGAAACCGTTACAAAGTCGAATGAGTCGAACCATGGCTGTTCTATCCACCGATCAACCCAGTTCCTGATCCACGCGACCTTCACCGCGCCTGGCGGTGCCTTTCTGACATCGAACGAGTCGAGCAAGGACACGAGCAGGTCAACGTCTTGGCCAATTTCATACCAATGGTCTTGATATCGCTCCGCGTATACGACGCTCCATCCTTCCTTCTCGAAGGCATCCCCTAGTTCGTGCGCCGTGTAGTAATCGCCCCAGCCCTGCTCCTCGTCGTTGTGCGTCAACGTGATCGCCACGGTCCTCGACACTCTGCCCGTATAGCGACCTGATCCGGTCAGACGATCCCGCGTGACGGATCGCATCAATCGAGGGGCCCAATGTTCGGCCAGTCGCTGATGATTCCCAGCTCGGTTGATCTGGGTCAACTCCGCCGAAACTCGAGTTTGGGTGGCAGATTCGTAATGGAAGAGGACAGCCTGACCGGTAACGACGATGTTTCCCAGCTCCCCAAGCCTGAGGCACAAGTCCACATCTTCTGTGCCATATACGTAACCCTCATCGAAACCACCGACTCGACGGAAAGCAGAGGCCTCTACAAGCAAGGCTGCAGCGGTCGCCGCAGGGACGGGAGACATCCTGGACGTCGATTTATCTAGTGGATCCGGGGTGGCGATATTGATCGCATGAATTGATGCTTGCCGAAAACCGAATCGGATTCCGGCGTGTTGCACGGTCAGATCCGATACCGACTCGCCTCTGACCGGGTATACCAACTCGGCCCCAACCGCGACAACAGACTCATCGATAGACGCGGCGTCGACCATCGCGCCTAGCCACCCGGGGTTAATCGGATCGACGTCGTTGTTCAGAAAGAGCAGGAGCTCGCCCGAGGCGACCTCGACACCCTGGTTGTTGCCATGTGAAAAGGAAGTGTTGTGGTCGTTTGATATGACTCGAACCGGATACGACCGCGACAGATTCAGTACCTCGCTTGTTCCGTCGGTTGATCCATTGTCTACGACTATGACCTCAAACGATCTGTAGTGAGTTCCGGTGTCGAGCTTTCCAAGGAGACGTCGCATATGCTCGGCTCCGTCTCGTGTCAGGATGATGATCGACACCAGTGGTCCGCTTACACTTGGCGAACCCGGCCGTTCCTTGGTAACTGCTCTCGCAAACCGACTCTGGGCATTGACCCCTAGGGGCCACGCATTTGAAGGCCTAACGTCCGCGGCCTTGGCATCACTCGGTCCAGCTGGGCCGAATCCCTTCCTAATTCGTCGAGTCGACCTAACAAATGGGGCGGCGAGGCTTGCCATTCCCAAGGCCAACCTGACCGATCTCCGAGAACGCAACCGCTTGTATCTTTTGTCCGAAAGCGCCAGCTTCTTCCTGGCTGTGCCTAACTCCCTCCGGACACTCCTCAGTTCGGACCTGAGTGTCTTGAGGTCGCCTTCCATTGCAACCAGCTTCTCCTTTTCGGCCTCGCGGGTTGCCTGCTTCTCGCGAGCCTCTGCCTCCAGGGAGTCCACCTGAGTTCGCAGCCGACTCCGCTCGGCGGTGAGAGCCTTCTGCTCGGCCGTGAGGGCGCTTCGTTCGTCACTCAGTGACTTGACTGTTCCCTCCAAATCACCAATCCGATGGCGTTGGTCGGCATTCGCCGATCGTAATTGGTCCCGATCTCGAGTCTTATCGGCCGCCTCAATCTGAGCCTCGACTCGAAGCCTCTCAACTCGATCCATCAACAAGCGAAGATTGGGTTGCCCAACCATGTCCTCGATGAATTCGCCCAGCTGCGAGTTAACCGAGGAGACATCTGTGGGGAAGAGAATCCCGAGGTCGTTTATCCCGGGAATCACCACGAGCTTCAGATCGATCGACGACTCACTGATGAAGTCCTCAATAGCTGTCAAGACCCCATTGCGTGGGCCGCCCTCTCGCAAGGCATTGTCTAGGTGAGCATTGAGTCCGCCAGCAGGGTCCAAATCCTCGCGACCAGGTCGGAGGCCGCCCTTGGCGTATGGATGTCGATCGGGCGGAGGGATGCGATCAGGCTCGTAATACAAGTCACGACGTCCATACGGCCAACCCACGTCGTGAAGCATCACGATCGGGAATCGACCAGGAGAATCCAGCGCGATCTCCTCGAGTAGTTTCAACTCGTTGAAGACCGTGTACCAATTGTGGTCCCCATCGATGAGAACGACGTCGGCATTGTCGATGCTCCGAAGCACGTCGAGGCTTGGAGCCATGTGGAACTCAAGGTTCGCGTGGTACTCGTTCACCCACTCTTCCACGTCGTATTTCGGCAGAGGATCGATGACATGGAGGATGGCTCCTGTTCGCCTCGAGAAGTCGAGCAGGTTCCGTGTATTGAGCCCCTGATCGGATCCGATCTCGATCAGCACCTTGGGCTTGAGCCTCTCCAACGCAGGCAGAATGAAGGGTTCCCAAAATCGATACATCTAGCAGAATCCGATTGACTGATTTTTGGTGGTGTCGGCTCGATGTAGGTTAATACCCCCCACCGGACCAACAAGGAACCGCTAGGTGAGTCGTATCTGAACACATCCAGCGCGACTGTTAAACGTCGACTCGTTCTTCAGCGTGGGCGACAGATCGGACTCGCATCGCGGCAAATTCCTAAGCGAGGGGCGCGAGCGTCGGATTGCCACCGCCTCCTGGACCTCACATGGTTCGATCGTGTTGCCCCTTGGAAAAGTGCTCGTTCTTCCAGAGCAAGACGTCGAGCGGTTGCGGATCACAGTGGTAGTGGTCGAGGAGAGGGGGCAACGACAGTTGGTCCATCAAACCAAACCGCAGATTCTGGTCCCACCAAGAATCCCATACGCGATTCATGAGGTCACTGTTCTCGACGATCCAGAAAGTTCCACACCAGAGTTGGGCCGAAGTCTGCCAGGCCTGACGACGGAAGTACTCCATCTGCTCCGCCATCTTCTCGCCTTCGTAACGCACTCGAAGGTACTGATTGCCCGCGGCGATCTGGTCGCGTATGAATTCGTATTCCTCCACAACAGTCTTCCTATCCGGGTGAGGTATCAGGAGAAGTCGCTGGTGAGATGGAAGTCGACTGAGGCGATGCACCTGCTCAAGGATGAAGTCGGTTTCCACGAAAGCCAGCGAGCTATCTGCCCAAACGAGCCATCGACGCCCTCTAACCTCCTCCAGTCGATGAATCTGGAGCTTGAAGTAGCGAGCGCGCAGTCTTGGTCCGAAATCGTCGCGTGGGTAGTTCGGCGTTACCACCTGACTCCAGCTTGACAATGCAATTGGGTCGGCCCGTAATACCGTTTCTTGGTCGGTGTAATAGATCGCGTCGATATTGTCGTGGCTGGGTAGGACCCTGACAGGATCGATGCCACCAAAATTCGCAGTCACGAGAGCCACCTCGGGCTCCCGAACGCTTCGTGGGCCGAGCAATCTTGAAATCGCGCGCCACATTCCGGAGATGATTGCAGACATTCGACCGTCGATGTCCTGGTTGAACCGAATCGCAGCTCTTGAGCGGCGTGAAGCCTGTGGTCCGTTCACCTGTGAGAATTCTCCGTCGCTGGACCCGCGTCAACCGCCCGCGTGGCCTAATCCGCAATTGGCTCCCTGACTACCGTGACTGTTGACGTGCACACACAACGGACCGATCTCGATGGTGTTCGACTCCTCGCGCCTGCAGTCTTTGACGATCAGCGAGGCTTCTTCTTTGAGTCCTGGAATAGCAAGGACTTCCTCGAGTCGACTGCGGTCCAGGCTGACTTTGTCCAAGACAATCATTCGGGCTCCAAGCGAAACGTCCTGCGCGGACTCCACTATCAACTCGCCCCGAGGGCCCAAGGAAAGCTTGTTCGCGCAGTAGTGGGTTCTGTATTCGATGTGGCCGTTGATGTGCGAAGAAGTTCATCCACTTTTGGCAGCTGGGTCGGCGTTGAGCTTTCCTCCGACAATAAGCAACAGCTCTGGATCCCTCCGGGCTTCGCCCATGGTTTCCTCACCCTCACCGATTGGGCGGAAGTCATCTACAAGACCACCGACTATTACGCTCCTGGCTCGGATCGGTCGATTCGATGGGACGACCCCGAGCTCGGGATCGACTGGCCCATCGAAGGCCAACCCATACTCTCCGAAAAGGACGCCTTGGCGCCCCTCCTCAGAGATGCCGACTTGTTCGCTTAGGTTAGAGAGACAACGGAGCACACCTTTTCTTGAGACGTCGATATCTCGTAACCGGCGGAGCCGGGTTCATTGGTTCCAATTTCGTGCGTTACGTTCTCGCTCACGAGCCTGACGCCACGGTGACCAATCTCGACGCGCTCACCTACGCCGGCGTCAAGGCCACGGTGGACGAGCTGGACGACATGGGACGCCACACCTTCGTCCAAGGGGATATCCGCGACGCGGTGCTCGTCGATCAGTTGATGTCCGACCACGACGTCGTGGTCCATTTCGCAGCCGAGAGCCACGTCGACCGTTCTATCGAGGGCCCATCGGTCTTCCTCAAGACGAATGTTGTGGGTACCGGTCTCCTTGTCGACGCTGCACGGCGCCACGATCTACCCCGCTTCATCCATGTCTCGACAGACGAGGTTTATGGTTCTGTATCCGAGGGATTCGCCCCCGAGAACGCTCCGCTCGAACCGTCCTCTCCGTATTCGGCGTCCAAGGCCTCATCGGATCTCGTGGCCCGCTCCTATGCCCATACCTTCGACTATCCGTTGATCGTCACGCGGTGCACCAATAACTATGGGCCCTATCAGTTCCCGGAGAAGTTGGTTCCGCTATTCATCACGAACCTGTTGGAAGGGAAACGAGTCCCCTTGTACGGAGACGGGCGGAATGAGCGCGATTGGCTTTACGTCGAGGACCACTGTTCGGCCCTCCACATGCTTGTGGACCAGGGCGAGCTCGGAGAGGTCTATAACATTGGAGCGAACTCGCAATTGCCCAACATCGACCTGACAAGGAAGATCCTGCAGGCCATGGACTATGACGAGTCGTGGATCGAAGCCGTTGCGGATCGCCCAGGTCATGATCTTCGATATGCCGTCGATTCATCGAAAATCAGATCCCTCGGGTGGGAACCCGCGCACATATTGGAGTCGCGCCTGCAGGACACCATTGATTGGTACAAACGCCGCGAGGACTGGTGGCGTCCCCTCAAAGGTTCGCGATGAAAGGGATCGTCCTGGCTGGCGGCGCGGGAAGCAGGCTCGACCCAATCACCAGAGTCGCCTCCAAGCAGCTGCAGCCGGTATACGACAAGCCGATGATCTACTACCCGCTCGCAACCCTCATGGAGGCTGGCATACGCGACATCCTTCTCATCACAACGCCGAGCGACGTCTCTCGATTTGAGGACCTCCTGGGTCATGGGGAGGGTTTTGGAATTGACATTCGATACGCGACCCAGGCCGAGCCACGCGGTATTGCCGACGCATTTCTCATTGGCGAGCAGTTCATCGCGGACGACGACGTCACACTCATCCTCGGTGACAACATCTTCTATGGAGACATCGGACTAAAGGAGATTGTCAACGACTCGGTCACCGGTGCGATCGTGTTTGGCTATCCAGTCCGCGATCCCGAACGGTACGGAGTGGTCGAATTCGACCAAACGGGCCGGGCGATTTCACTGGAAGAGAAGCCAGAGCGTCCGAAGTCCCGCTATGCCGTGCCGGGTTTGTACGTCTATGACGAACAGGTGGTCCAAATCACCAAAGAGCTACGGCCGTCAGGTAGAGGCGAGTTGGAGATCACTGACGTTAATCGAATCTATCTCGAGAGAGACCAACTGAACGTCTCCCTGTTTGATCGAGGAGTGGCATGGCTGGACAGTGGCACCCATGACAGCTTGCTTGATGCGGCGAACTTCATCGCGACCGTCGAGCATCGGCAGTCGATCAAGATCGCTTGCTTGGAAGAGATCGCCCTCAACGCCGGATTCATAACGAGTGAGCAACTACACAGCATCCTCGACTCGATGGGCGGCTCCAGCTACCGAGAGTATTTGGAACGTGTGCTCGATGAGTTGGGCTAACCGGCAACGAGCATCCTGATCCATGGCGGAAAGTCGACAGTCGATGCGCCTCCTTCTGCTCGGCGGGTCGGGGCAACTAGGCACGGCGTTTCTCAAAATGATCGACCCTATCGCTACTCCTTCTCGGTCTGACCTGGATCTGTCGAACGCAACGCGCGAGCAAGTCCGTGACCTGATCGGGACCACCCGACCATCCGCCATCATCAACTGCGCCGCCTATACCGCCGTGGACAACGCCGAGGATGAGCCTGAACTCGCGTATGCAGTCAACGGCACAGCTGTCGGACTCCTCGCCGAGGTCGCTCTCGAACGTGGGGTCTCATTTGTCACCTACTCATCCGACTATGTGTTCGACGGGGTCACTGCACACCCCTATGTCGAGTCATCTCCGACACACCCCCTCAACGTGTATGGAGAGTCCAAGCTCCTCGGTGAACAGCTGGCCCTCGAAGCCAATCCCGACGTCCTGCTCATCCGGACTTCGTGGGTGATTTCGGGGACGCACAAGAATTTCGTGGAAACGATGCTGAGGATGACCTCGCAGGGAGAGACGGTAAGAGTCGTGGAGGATCAGTGGGGATGCCCCACCATGGCTGATGACCTGGCCCGGTCGACGATCAGCGCGCTCGACATGGGGGCAAAGGGAATTGTCCACATGACGAATCGGGGTGTGACGACATGGTTCGAGCTTGCGAGAACATCGGTCGAAATGGCTGGATTGGACGTCTCCCTCGTGACACCGTGTGGCACTGAAGATTTCGCGACAAAAGCCAAGAGACCTCAATATTCAGTGCTCGGCTCGGAGCGGACAGAAGTATTCGGCATTGAGCCACTTCCACCGTGGAGCGTATCTCTTCCGAACGTTATTCGAGAACTGACCGGCTAGCCCCCCAAGGCCTTTGAATCGACCGCGTCACTCGGTTGACAGCCTCGACAGTGCTCCGCCGTCGATCAGAATCGCGGAGCCCGTCATAAAGACATCTTCGGTAGCCACGTATCTGGCGGCCCTTGCGATGTCACTCGGCAGTGCTATGCGCCCCAGAGGGTGACGGCTCGAGATCGTGTCGACACTTTGACCGGTGCGCGCCATCCCGGAGCGCAGCATCGGTGTGTCAACCGCACCGGGAAGCAGGGCGTTGACGCGAATGTCCGGACACCACTCAAGAGCCATCGACTTCGTGAGCGCTACCAACCCGGCCTTTGAAGCTGCATATGCCCCAGCGCCCGGCGAGGTCGCAACGGCATGGACACTTGCGATATTCACAATCGCTCCCCGTTGGGCCTGAAGGCTCGAGTGGATGGCACGCGCGACAAGGAGAGGGGCTCTCAGGTTGACTGCCATCACACGGTCCCACAAGAAGACAGGCGTTTCCAGCAGCGAGTCATCTGTCGGAATGGCGGCACCGTTGATGAGAGCCACGACGCTCCGATTGCCGATACCACCGGCGACCTCGTCGCCGCAACCGGGCGAAGCGAGATCGATTACAAGATGCTCATCTGCTTCGGATTCGAGCGCGACGTCGACCCCAATGGTCCAATATCCAGCCGCGGCGAATTCCTGGACACAGGCCGCTCCTATGCCCGATGACGCACCTGTGATGACAACAGATCGAGCACTCATAGGTCTGTCGAGCGTAGGAGACCCTCGATCAGATTCTCCACCGCTCGTACCGTTGTTCGTTCCACCGCTTCGTACGTGTTCGAGCCGTTGTGTGAACCTGCGATCACATGGGGATGAGCCAGTAGAGGATGGCCGGGAGCCACCGGCTCGTTCTGAAATACATCGAGCGCCGCCGCGCCAATCTGACCGGATTGCAGGCCCGTGAGCAATGCGTCTTCATCGACGAGGGCACCTCGCGATGTATTGACAATCCACACTCCGTGTTTCGTTGAAGAAATGGCCTCGGAATCGATGATCGACCTCGATTCGACGGTTAGAGGCAGATGGAGGGAGATCACGTCAGAACTGCTGAGCAGCTCATCAAAGACCACCAACTCGACTCTCGGCGAGACGTGCTCCGACTTCACGAATGGGTCGGAGCCCAGAACTCTCATTCCCATGGCCGCTGCCCGATCTGCCAGCTTGGAGCCCGAACTTCCAAGTCCAACTATTCCAAGAACGCGACCTGCTAGTGAATGGCCCCTCGGCTTCATCCAGTCGCCCATTCTCACGGCACGGTCGACGAGATGTTGACTCCGAGCGATGAGAAGAATGAACCCGAGGGCATAGTCGGCCAATTCATCGCCGAACACCCCTGGGGTGTTCAAGACGATGACGCCTCGCTCGGCGGCCGCCTCCTGATCTATCGCATCCACTCCGACCCCCCACTTGGATATCACCTTCAGCTTGGGAGCTGCCTCAATGACCCTCCGGGTCAGTTCGTCGTCGCCGGCCAGGATCCCGTCGTAGTCGACGATCATCGAAAGTAGGTCGGCTTCCGCAAGCGCCTGACCTGGAACATCCGGGATGTCAACCAGAATCCTGTGCCGGTTGAACATCTCGCGAAACTGATCCAGCCCATCCCAAGCTTGACGGCAGGACACCAAAACGCGAAAACCTTCAGACACCTCCCCTCCCCGCTACAAGGCACTCGGCTATCGAGAAGTCAATTTCCTCGTCGATGTCAAGAGCCTCGAACCTATCGATGGCGAATAGGCGGGGGTTTCGTCCCACCCGCTGGCCGGTCTTCAGCACCACCTCCCTGGACGCCACGTAGATATTGGAGTTCTCCTCGAGCACAGGAGCGAGATCCTGTGTTCTCAAAAGGACGTCCGGATCGTGATTGAGCGGGCGCCCAAAGCTGTCGTACAACCTCGTCCTCCACTCGGTCACCGACATCAATGAGTCGTGCTCCCCATCTTGCAGGAAAGTCTCAATGGCCAATGTCAGGGTTTGGGGTCTGACAAAGGGATTTGTGGCATGAGTCTGCAGAAATACCTCGCCAGCCGGGGTCTCCGAGACGAATCTCGCGACCACGTCGTGCATCGGAATCTGATCGCCTCTCAGATCAGAGGGCCGTTCGCGAATGGTCACTCCGAGAAAACTGCGAGCAACGTCCTCGGCGATTGGCTCGCTGTCCGTGTCAACGACAACGCTGCCGATACTCTCCACCGCAAGCAGGCTGTCCATTATCCAGTGATAGAGGGGGCGCCCGCCCAAGAGACGGAGGTTCTTGCCCGCGACTCGTTCGGAATGGCCTTTCATCGGGAGCAAAGCAACGATCTCAGTCATTTCAGTCGTCCGGATAGTAGAAGCGGCGCTTCAACTCGCTAGACGAGGGCCAGCGGGTGTGAAAACCCCTGTAGGTCCCCCAGAATTGAGCCAGTCGAAAAGTGACGATGGCCGCCAGATTCCTGAGGAGAACGCCTTGGCTGCGGGCAGCCTTCCAGTCGGAGACGACATTGCGGGCACTCAAACGCAAGAAGTCCAGGAAGTTGAAGTGCTCGTTCGGAAACACCTTCTGAAAGGTGATTGCCTCCCGCTGGTAGCGATTTCGGGTCTGTCGACGCGTTTCGTCGTGAACATGCAACACCGTCGCGTCCGCTCTGTAGCTGATCCGCCAACCGGCAGCGCTAACGACGTTGGCCCAGGCCACGTCCTCTAATCCGGGCAGTTCCTCGTCGTATGGGTGCTCCTCCCACGTAGACCGTCTGATCGCGCAATTCGCATTGTTCAAGAATGGCCCATCCTGCCGGTCATTGGTGATGTCGGGGAACCATCGCTTCAATATTTGCCGCTCAGAAAATGGGGAACTATCGACACCGCGTTGACGCCCATAGACGGCGGCGACCGACGGATCTTGAAAGCCGCTGAGCAGATTCTCCAACCATTTGTCATCGGCCGGATAGCAATGTGCGCTGAGAAACACGAGGAGATCCCCCTGGGCCGCTGAACAGCCAAGGTTGAGCGACCGCCCAAAACTGAAGGTCTCCTTGGGGATACGAAGGACATTGACGCCCCCCGACTCGAGGATTCTCAACGTCCCGTCATCGGAGCCTGAGTCGACGGCAATGATCTCGAAGTCATCGAAGCTTTGCGTGGAGAGAGCCTGCAGCACAGCCCCGATGTGCTCGGCCTCGTTATAGCAACGTATGACGAGCGAGACGGCGAGACGATCCGATTTCCGATCTTCTTTTGTCACTTCGACACACGCTCGACTTCGGACTTCACACAGTCCACAAATGGCCAGACGGCTTCTCCCGCCGCTTGAACTTCATCCGCCTTCTTGCCCAATGCCCTGGCCACCCCTCTCGCCACGAGCGAGTCCATGTCCAAATGACGCTGGAGCAGTGGCCAAGTACCGGACTCGAGAATGGACAGCGTCTCGCGCATCCCCTCCAGATCGCCGTCGGCGAGGGCCATGGCAGAAAATCTGGTTGCTCGCTCGGCAATTGCCAGCGTGGCGTGGTACCAACCCAGAGGCTCGACCATTGGGTAGTCAGCCGGATCGACGATCAATCGAGGATCGACTCGTTCGTGCGCCCGCCGGATCAATGAAGCAGCAGCACGCGTGTGCGCCGCAGGATTGCCACGCGTTATACCGCCAGATCTCTGCCTGTAGACCACACTTTGGAAGGGCGACGAAACGAATAGGAAGCCATTTCTCAGGATTCGATACCAGAGGTCCCAGTCAACGCCCCCGGTCCTCATTCTTGGGTCCAACCCTCCCACGGCCCTGAGCCTGGAGATCGAGACTAAGGGTGCGGTCATCGGGAACGGAGCTTCGGCATCGGCCGTGACGAAGTCGACGAAAGGCTTCTGGCGTGAGCGGTAATGCGGAGCCAGCGACGTCAGCTCCACGGTCTCGGGGCTGAACCTGACTCCACAGAATGATCCAGCGACGTTTCGGTCCCCAGCATGAGGGGCTAGGGCGATTACACGATCGGTGAGACTCTCAGCCATGAGAAGGTCGTCGCCATCCAGGAAGGCGACTAGGTCCCCAGACGCCGCATCCAGGGCGACGTTTCGAGCGGCGCCTGCTCCGAGATTGGAGGGATTCCGTATCGAGTGAAACCGGGTGTCGCCAGCGATGGTGTCTTCAATCAACTCCCAGGATGAATCGGTGGAAGCATCGTCCACGACAATGCATTCCCACCGGCCGTATGTCTGTTGTTTCACCGATTCCAAGGCTGCTCGAACATGTCGCTCGTCGTTGTAGACCGGAATCAAAACCGAAACGAGCGGCTCGAGGGCAATCGGTTGAGCCGCTGATGTTTCATGCTGCCTCACCGGCAACTCGAGTTCTTTCGCTAAATCCCTGAGTTGAGTCTCGACCGCGGGGGAAAGATCCGTCTCAATCTCTTCGGAGTCACCGCGAATCCCTGCTGCGGGAGCCTCTGGTCGGTGAGTTTCAACTCGGAGTCGTCGGAACCAGGATTCGAGACGGCTCACCTTATGGGGAGAATGGCCAGACCCTCTGACCGCTGGTCACCATCATCGAAGTGAATCGGTCGAAGACTGTTGAAGATCGTGGTGGTCACGGCGGCGAAGTCTACGTCTGTGGGCTGCGGAAGCCGCAGATTGTATTGGCCCTCAAAGCGGTGGCAGTTACGCTGCCACGGGTGGTAGCCCAGGCATTCTCCGCGGTCGCCCTGCTGCTCTTGACCGCAAGTGGTGTCTCCAAAACCGTCGATCCGGACCCAACCAGGGGTGCACTCCGCGATGCCCACCTCCCCTCATCTGTAATCGCTGTGCGATCCCTGGGCGTTGTTGAGGTCCTCGCCGGATTGACTGGTCTGATACTCGGTGGGGCATGGGCCGCCGTCGGGTCCGTCCTCTATCTCGGATTCTTCGGGTTCACGCTGGCCGCCAAGAGGGGACGCTTCGCATTGCAAAGCTGTGGCTGTTTCGGCCGGGATGACACCCCACCTACCTGGCTGCACGTGACCTATAACGGTTTGGCGACCTTGTCCCTGGGTTACCTGGCGGCGGTGAACTTGACGCCGGTGCCCTGGACCGACGATCTGTCGACCATCGTCGCCTTGCTCGGCTTCGCCGTGGTCGGCGCGTATCTCTCCTATCTCCTCCTCTCCCAACTGCCCATAACGCTCGCCTTGGCCACCCATCGATGAGCAAGCGACTGGTCGAAGCCGCCAGTCGGGTGCTGGACACGCGGACGTCCAGGAGAGGCTTCCTTCGACGGGCCGCCATGGTGGGGACGGCTCTCGTGGCGGCTCCCGCCGTCTACATCCTCCGACCCGGGAGTGCCTATGCAGCGGTGGTCCCAAGTGACTGCGGCCCCGGTGCGGCCTGCAATGACGGTTGGACCGATTTCTGCGTCAACGTCCATGGGGTCAACACCTGTCCCCCCGGTCATGTCGTTGCCGGCTGGTGGCGGGCGGAGGGCAACACCTACTGCGATGGCAAGAGCCGTTATTACATGGACTGCAATGCTTCGAGTTGCGGCGGGTGCAGTTGCGGAGCCACGGGCACATGCAGCGACACCTGTGTCGACTGCAGCTGCCACTGCAACCACGACAACTGTGACGAGCGAAAGACCTGCTGCACCAGATTCCGATATGGGCAATGCAACAACCAGCGGCCCTGTATCGGCCCGATCACCTGTCGGGTGGTCACCTGCGTCACTCCCTGGGAGTGGGATTCGACCTGTACGAAAACCGACGCCGTCTCCCAGTCGACCTACACCCACAACTCCCCCGGCCTCCTGCCCGACACGACACCCAAAGGCCCCTATCCCGCTCGACCCGCCGTGGTGACCGGCACCACCTGGCAACTGAGGAACACACTCGATGGCGGTGGGGCCCACCAAACCTTCGACTACGGGGCCGGCGGTGATTACCCATTGATGGCGGACTACTCCAACGCCGGTGTCCGCACCGCCGCCATGGTCCGCAATGTCCGTCACGGAGTGATCGGGAACGGGAATCTCGTCTGGTATATCCGTCAGATCGAGGGGAGCGGCGACCCCGATCTCGTGGTGGAATTCGGCCAACCGGGGGACATACCCGTGGTCGGGGACTGGAACGGCAATGGTGTACACACCATCGGCGTCGTCCGTGGGAACCGCTGGTTGCTACGCAACTCCAACTCACCGGGGTCGCCCGATTACGACTTCAACTTCGGCCAGGCCGGCGACATACCGGTGGTCGGGGACTGGAACGGGTCCGGCCAAACCCGGATCGGGATGGTGCGCGGCAATAGATGGCTGCTCCGGGGCTCGCTGTCGGAAGGCAACCCCGATTTCGACTTCACCTTCGGCGGTGGAGGCATGCCGGTGACAGGTGACTGGGATGGCAACGGGTCGACCGGAATTGGGTGGTTCGACGCGGGTACCTGGTCTATTCGAAACTCTCTGTCGTCGGGATCGGCCGATTCGACCTTCACCTTCGGCGACGCTGGTGGGCTCCCGGTCACCTGGGGAAGGATCGCCTGATGACCGCAGCCGTCGTGATCGAGGGCGTCGTGATCGTCCTTCTCACCATCTTGGTGGCCGGCCTGCTCAAGAGCCACGCCGAGATCCTTCGTCAGCTTCACGCCCTCGGGGCGAGTGAAGACGGGACGGTGTCGACATCCGGCCGCTCGACGCCGCGGACGCCCGGGTTCGAACGGGTTCCCACCGAAACCCTGGCCGGGACAAAACTCGACGGTGGCGAGGTCTCGCTGAGCCTCGGTCACGGGCGTGGCAACACGCTGATCGCCTTTCTCTCCGCGGGCTGTCTCAGCTGCCAGGCGTTCTGGACTGAGTTCTCGGGCGAGTTCGAGCTGCCCACCCCCGACACACGCACCGTGATCGTCACCAAAGGCCCCGCCTCTGAGTCGGTCTCCCGACTCTCCGAGCTGGCGCCATCGAATCTGCCCCTGGTGATGTCCGACGACCTCTGGGACACGTTCAAGGTCCCCATGACGCCCTATTTCCTCTTCGTGAACGGGGCCGGGTCGATCATCGGTGAGGGAGCGGCATCGAGCTGGCGTCACCTGATCTCCCTTCTCCGACAGTCATTGCGTGACTCCCGGGATCCGGTCCACGCCGACACCGCCGGTCGCAGCGACATGACCGACGATCAGCTTCGGGGAGCGGGCATCGAGCCCGGTGACGAGACGCTCTACAAGAACCCCTTGGAAAGCCCTTGACCGCCCAGCTCGCCCTCGCCCTCCTGCGTATCGCTGATTGCAGCCATCCGATCCAACTGGTCGCCGTGAGGAGAATCGATGCTTTCGAGCATTCACCCGCTCGGTGAGCGGGCACGTCACAACAACTGGCTCCTGACGGTGTCTGCTTTCACTGTCGGGTCAACGGTGATTGGCGCCCTCATCGGGTCGGTTCTGGGCTTCGTCGGATCTCTTGCCTTCGGTTCGGTCGCGAACGAACGCACTTCTCGAGCTGACCGCCGTCGCCGTCCTCGTTGCCGGTGTCCTCGACGTTGCCCGAATCACCCCCGTCGGGCCCCAGCGCCAGGTCAACGAGTCGTGGATCGGCCACTACCGCGGATGGGTCTATGGCATTGCGTTCGGTGCGGAGTTGGGCGCCGGGGTGGCCACGTTCGTCGTCACCTGGTTGGTCTTCGCCGTGTTCACAGCCGAGTTGCTCACGGCCACTCCTTGGCAGGGCGCAATGATCGGGGCAGTATTCGGTTTCGGCCGCTCACTCGCCCTCTGGGCGGCCGGCTGGATCGATCGCCCCTCCCGCCTCACACGATTCCACGAAGCCATGGCGGGCCTCGGTCTGCCGCTTCACAGAGTGGCGGCATTCGGAATGGCGCTATTCGGCGTGGCCGCCGCGATCGGGGCTCTCACGTGAGCCGGCTCGAACGCGGGGGTATCGCGGTCGACCTGCCCGAAGGCTGGGAGGGCTCGATCTCGGGTGGTGGGTTCGAACTGCTCTCCGACGGTGCGGTCCAGCCGACGGTGCTCCATGCCGGCTCGTTCCCGCTTCCGGCCGAGAGGGGCACATATGGATCCGGCGCAGTCGAGACGATGGGCCCACTGGACGCTTTCATCTCTCTGGTCGAGTTCGGGCCGGAGAACGCCGGCACCGCTCTCTTTGCCGCCGACGGCCTGCCCCGGAATCTCAACCAGCGCCAGTTCGACCGCAACATGCTCCAGCGCGCCCTCCCCGGCCAAACTGGTTGTCAACTCTTCTTCAGCTACGGCGGCCGCCCGTTCTGTCTCTACGTCGTGCTCGGATCACACATCGACAGGGCCGACATCCTCCCCATGGTCAATACGGTGCTCGATCGGCTCGATCTGACATGAAGAGCCGTTGGATGACGCTCGGTGCGATCGTGACGGTGATGGTGGCCGTCCTCGTCATCGCCTGGCCGCCATCCGCACAGGCCATCCTCCTGCAGGGAACGTTCACCGACGACAATCTGAGTGTCCATCAGAATGGCATCGAAGCCATCGCCGCCGCCGGGATCACACAGGGGTGCAACCCGCCGGCCAACACCCGCTTTTGCCCCGACCGCTCCGTGACCAGGGCCGAGGCCGCGACATTCCTGGCCCGTGCCCTCGGCCTCCCCGACGATGGCAAGGACTACTTCGTCGACGACAACGGGCACGTGCTCGAGGGCGGGATCAACCGCATCGCCGCGGCCGGCATCACCACCGGATGCAACCCGCCGCAGAACAATCGGTTTTGCCCTGATCGCCCGCTGACGAGGGCCGAGTTCGCCACCTTCATCGTTCGAGCTCTCTCCCTGCCCCACACATCCGATGACTACTTCATCGATGACAACGGACATGTCCTCGAGAACGCGATCAATGCGATCGCAAAAGAGGGCATCACAGTCGGCTGCAACCCACCGACCAACAATCGGTTCTGTCCCAACCGCCTGGTCACGAGGGGTGAGACGGCGACCCTGCTCACACGCGCCCTACATCTCCCCCAGTCCCCACAGGTCCTCCCCCTCTCCAACTGGACCCCAATCACCTGCTCCAAAGACGGCAAGAGCTGCTCCCTGTTGATCGACACATTCGCCGGGAGATTCCATCTGATCGATGAAGGCTTTTTTCAGCGACTCCCCTATCAGAACGGCGAGCAGGCAGCGTTCACTTCGTCGGCCACCACCTTCACCTTGACCCTCGACGGGAATCCCATCGGCACGACCCAAAGTTCCCTAGCCACCAGCTCGGTTCAGGCACTACGGCGGTGGAGCACTCTGGTGTCGTTCTCGTCGGGGGACCACACCCTCGTCGGGGAGTGGCGCTGGAATGGCGACCTGATCCAACGCACCACAGTCACCCTGAGGGTGGGCTGAATTGGCTCGCAGAGCGATCCTCTCGGCCCTCCTAGCTGCGATGACAGGGGCGATGTTGGCTGCGTCGTCAATCATGATCCCGGCGCGTCCGGCCCGGGCATCGGCCGATACCGACGTTCGATGGGAGAACTTCTCCGAGTCTTCGTCTTGCGGCGACCCGTACACCCAGACGCCTTACGTGTCCAAGAGCGGGGCCTTGGCCGGATCTGAGGCGATCCTCGGTCCCTTCGGCACCTACTTCGGACGGTCGATCTCCCAGGTCCGCTCGCAGCTCGTCTATTGGGTCGTCCCTTTCAGCAACGGGCGAAGGGTCCAGGTGCACAAGGCTGCCCTTCCCGCATTCAAGAGGGTCTCGGCCGCGCTCATGGACGAGGCCGCAGCCGGGCACATCTACTGGATATATGACGTCGGGGCTTTCACCCCCCGCACCATCGATGGCAGCCGGCAGATCTCCCGTCATGGCCTGGGCACGGCCATCGACATCAACCCGCTCCAAAACCCCTACCGGGCCGACGGCAAGCTGATTACCAACTTCCCCCAGTGGTTCGTGAACGTGTGGCGTGACGCCGGGTTCTGTTGGGGAGGCGACTGGGTCAACGCAAAGGACGCCATGCACTTCTCGTGGATGGGCCCCCGGGCCACACCGGGCAGCCCCGACCCCCTGGCCCCGATCGCCCCGGCTACGGCGCTCCGGGACTTTGGCGCCCAAGCGGCGAGTCTCTCGACCGTCTTCGGCCCGGTGGTCGGGAGATACTCCCTGGCGGTGGCGGATGGAACCGGAGACGGGGCGCCGGATGTGATGGGTCTTCGCAGTCATCCAGACGGCGCGGTCATCGATATCGCGGCCGGGTCCGAGAAGTTCGGATCGTGCTCCATCGGTCGCTGGTTCGTCCCGAGCACCACCGTGGCGACGGCCGACCGCACCCTCTTCATGGACGTCGACTACGACAGTCGTCAGGATCTGGTCACGCTCAGCGCCGATGGGCCGACCATGAGCGCCGAAGTGGCCACCCGTCGAGGTAGTTACAAGGACCTGAGCCAATACAGCACCGGCGTCCCGTCAGATTCCGTTGCGGTCGCCGGCGGCGATTTCGATGGCGACCACCGGGCCGAAATATGGGCGGTGTCCCCTGCCGGGACGCTCGGCATCTTCACGGGAAGCTCGTGGACCGATCTCCTCCAAGGTGACAATCTCCCCAGCGGCCCGCCGGCCCGGATCGAAGTGGGCGATCGCGACGGCGGCGACACACCCGAGTTGTTCGCCCTCTACCCGACATCGACCGGATCACGCGTGGAGATCCTCAAACTGGGGGCCACGTGGTCGATCCAGCAGTCGTTCCCTTCGGATCTCGACGTGAGCGAGGTCCTTTCCCTGGGCGTCGTGGACTACGACGGTGACGGGCGTGTCGATCTGGAGATCCTGGATTCGACCGGCAAGCTCTCCGTCTATCTGGGCAACAGCCCCACCGGACGGCCGCTGGGAAGCTGGTTCTACGACCCAATCCCGCGTTGCGCCCCCAACCCGGTCCGACTCCTCTTCGATGGAACCTTCTATGACGACGATGGCAGTGTCCACGAGAAGGGGATCGAGGCCATCGCCGCCGCCGGGATCACCCAGAGCTGCAACCCACCCTTCAAGGACATGTACTGCCCGGGTCAGACGTTGACCAGGGCCCAAGCCGCAACCTTCCTCTCCCGTGCCTTGAACCTGCCGGCCACGTCGGTCGACTCCTTCACTGACGACAACGGCCACCTGCTGGAGGGAGGGATCAACCGAATTGCCGAAGCCGGCATCACACAGGGATGCAACCCCCCGAGCAACGATCGTTTCTGCCCCGACCGCGCCCTCACCAGAGCCGAGTTCGCAGCATTCATATCGAGAGCTCTCGGCCTGCCAGACGCCACCGTCGACTACTTCACCGATGACAACGGCCACGTTCTGGAAGGTGCGGTGAATCGTCTTGCCGCAGCCGGGATCACCAAAGGGTGCAATCCGCCGGACAACGACCAGTTCTGCCCAAATCGGATTTTGACGAGGGCCGAGACGGCCACCTTCCTGACCAGGGCGCTCAAGCTCCCCTGAGCCTGCCTACTCGACTGCGACGAGCTCCCGGGAGGACAGATTGAGCTCGTCAGCTCCCTCATCGCCGCAGACGACGATGTCCTCTATCCGCACGCCAAATTCACCCGGCAGATATATCCCCGGCTCGATGGAGAAGGCCATTCCCCGCTCCAGCGGCAGATCGTTTCCCTCCACCATGTATGGGTGCTCATGTGTCTCCAGCCCGATCCCGTGCCCCGTCCGATGGATGAAGTACTCGCCATACCCGCCATCGGTGATCACCTTCCTGGCGGCTCTGTCCACCTCCTGACAGGACAACCCGACTTCCACCGCAGAACGCGCCGCTGCGTTGGCCGCAGCCACCAACCCGTGGACCTCCGTCTGACGGGCGTCTGGCTCCCCCACCGAGAAGGTCCGCGTCGAGTCGGAGAAGTACCCGTCCACCCTCCCGCCGAAGTCGCACACGACCAGGTCGCCTGGCTGTAGCACCCTTTGGCCCGTCTCGTGATGTGGCGAAGCGCCGTTCGGGCCCGAAGCGACGATCGTGAAGGACGACACCTCATGCCCTTCCTCGATCGTCATCCGGGCGAGGTCGCGGGACACGTCGAGCTCGGTTCGACCGGAGAATCGCACCTCTGACGGGATCCGGCTCATGACACGATCGACCCCGTGCCCGGCCGCCCGAAGAGCTTCGATCTCCTCCGGATCCTTCCGCATGCGCAGCTGACTGGTCAGCGACGATGCCCGGTCCCATCGCGTGCCGGCAAGGTGATCCTGAAGGGCGAGCAGAAACACCGACCAAGTGTGATCGCCGATGGCGATCCTGCCGGCGCCGGTGACGCGCTCTGCGACCAGCCGCACCGGGTCGTCTGTTTCATCCCATGGCACCACTTCGAACACACCCGGCGATACCCGGGGCGCTTCGAGTCTTGGGATGAACATGACCGGGTCACCGTCGGCAGGAACGACCAGCATCGTCAGACGCTCTGTGGCCATTGCCTCGTATCCGGTGAAATAGGGAAGGTCTGAGCCGACCGAAAGCAACACCGTGTCATAGCCGCCGGACCTCATCAACTCTCGAAGCCGGTCGAGCCGGCTGCGGTGATCGAAACCCACCACGATCCTCCTAGAGACGGTCGAGGATGCGCTTCAGGAACACGGCGAGTTGGCCACGTGTGACATCCTGAGCCGGACAGTACTTGTCGTTTGCCGGCGGATTGCAGCCGACCGTGATGCCACTGGCCGCCAGCCATGCGGCCGAGTTCACATAGAGCGAAGCCTGAGTGTCGACAAAGCGGCTGGGGTCCACATCCCCGGGGTCGACCACGATCAGTTGATCGACCGCTCTCTTGAAGAGAGCCGACATCTCACCACGGCTGATCGGGCGATCCGGACAGAACCTGGTGTTGTCGGGCGGATTACAGCCCAGCGTTATCCCCTGACCCGCCAGCCAGCCGATCGCATCCTCGAACAGGTGGCCCTTGGTGTCGGTGAAGCTGACCGGAGTCGCGCTGCCCAGATACGGTTCGAGAGTTCTCTTGATGAATGCGGCGATCTCACCCCGGGTGGCCGGATCATTCACGCAATAGAAGTACTTCGAGCAGCCGTTGGTATATCCGTTGTCGACCATCCATTGGATCGCGTCCGCAAAGACGTTGCTGGCAGGGACGTCGGCGAATGGGCCGTCACTCCCGTAGACCGGGCCCTCGCTGGAGCGGAACACGTGGACCGGCATCCCGATGTACACGTACTTGTTGATGAAGGCGCTGTCCCAAGTGGTGAGACGGACACACCCGTGGGAGGCAGGCGAAGGCGGCACTGAAGTGGACCCGTGAAGGGCGATGCCCCCGTTGAAGAACCACGGATCGAGCAGGAAACCGAGGTAAGACTCGTACCAGCCGGTGGAATGACGGTAGATCTTGAAGTTGCCCGTGGGCGTGACCGCATATGACTGGCCACCGGTCGAGTTGGTGAACAGCTGCCCGTTGCCGGATGACACCGGGAAGGTGGCGACCAGCCTTCCACTTCGGAAGAGATGGGCTGTCTGCTTGGTCAGGTTGATCTCGACCCGGTCGGGCTCGTCGTACTTGGTGTAGGGGGCCTGATAGATCTGGAGGTCGTCCCAGAGAGAGTTGCTCCAGCTGTACGAGCGCGAGGCGCCGATCTCTTTGCGAAACGCCATCACTGCGTGCTGGACCTTCGTCCCGTACACGCCGTCGATGGGTCCCCGATAGAAGCCCTTCTCCTTGAGCGCCTTTTGCAGGGTCGTGGTGGAAACCTGGGTCTCGTAGACCTGAGCGGAGGCGGCCGTGGCCGGCAGGAACGGGACGGCCAGGGCGGCGATCAGCAACGAGACGAGGATTCGACGCTTCATGTGGGCGACAGACTATCGGTTGTCGTCGGGTACACACCAAATACTCAGGCCGATCTGTGTTAGACCCACCGAATGCGGGTACGGTCCCGCAGATGTCGGGGAAGTGCCTGCGTATGGCGATGGTTGTGGTCGTCTTTCTTGCCTGGACCGCTAATGAGGCCGGGGCCGCCGAGCCGATCGCCGCCCGTGATTTCGAGGACGAAAACTGGGGAGACGGGCTCATCGACCTCAGACCGGTGGACCTGACTCGCACCGACCTGGTCAGCAATGGCTTCGCCGGAGGGGGTCTCGAGGTTGGGATCCCCATGGGCGGGTTTCGAGGCTTCGGGCCCTTCGATCGGCTCGAGCCGTTGCCCGAGGAAGCCTGGTATCGGTATCACGTGAGGCTCCTCGATTGGAATTCAGCGTCTCTGGGAAAACTGCCCGGGCTGTCCGGCATCTACAGCTCGTCGGGACGGGGATGCATCCCCTCTACCGACGCATCGCCCGGCTGGTCGGCGCGTGGCATGTTCGGTGTGGCAGGGACCTTGGGCGCACAACCGGGGCAGGTGCCGATCGGCACCTATCTCTATCACCTCGATCAGGCCGGGACTTGTGGCGACGAGTTGTGGTGGGACCATGCCTACCTCGACCCGGGACGCTGGCAATGTGTCGAAGGTCATGTGCGAATGAACACTCCCGGCGCCAACGATGGGCTCTTCGAAGGATGGCTGGATGGCAAGCTCGGGTTGTCCCAGACGGGTCTCGCCTTCCGCCGGGCAACCGAGCCGCAGATCGGGATAAGGCAGATGTGGCTCGACATCTATTTCGGCGGCAGCTATCCGACCCCGAACGATCTGTCCCTTGCCATCGATCAGGTGGAGGTGTCGACGACCGGACGGGTCGGGTGTCTCGACCCCTTCACAGATGACAACACCAGCCTCCACGTGAAGGCACTCACCGAACTGCACGCCCGCGGGCTCCTCTTCGGCTGCGGTTATCGCCTGGTCTGCCCCGAAAGGAAGATGACCAGGGGGGAAGTCGCCGCGATGTTCGCCCGCGTCCTACGACTCCCCATCGCCAGTAGGGACTACTTCGCCGACGACCAGGGCCACCTCTTCGAGAATGCCGCCAACAAGCTGGCGGAGGCGGGGATAACCGTGGGATGTCTCCCCAATGCTTACTGCCCCGACCGCGACCTGACCCGAGCGGAGTTCGCCACCATGACGGTGCGTGCGCTCGGTTTGGCGGCGGCTGGTCCCGACGCCTTTGGCGACGACACCGGGCACTGGGCAGAGTCGGCGATCAACACTTTCGCCTACTACGGGTTCACGGAGGGATGTGGCACGAACCGGTTCTGTCCGAATCGAACTCTGACCCGTGAGGAAGCCGCCAGCTTCTTCTTGAGAGTTGCCGACAGCCTTCAGAGACTTGGACAAGCGTCGGTCTCCCCTCCACCATCCTGGCCACCACCGGGTAATCCGCCCCCGGTGCCGCCTGAGGAACAGGACTGACCACAACTTCATGCGATGCCTACATTGGGCATCGATGTCTGGAGGGAGAGCAGCGTTTCGTCTATCGGCAGTGATGTTGTCACTGGTGCTGACCGCATGTGCCGGCGGGCCCGCCTCCAGTGGCGACAGCACCACTACTACGACAGCCGCAACCACGACATCGACGTCGTCGACGACCTCTTCGACCACCACCACCACTCCCAGCACTACCACCACCGGCGTCACGACCACTACCACCGGGCCCCCATCGACATCGCTCCCCTCGATCGTCGGCCAGGGCAAGACCCTGTTGGTCATGGGCGACTGGGGCTCGGGTGGAGAGCGGATGGGTGAGGTCGCCGACGCCATGAAGACCTATGCGGAGTCCCATGACGTGGAGGCGATCCTCACCACCGGTGACAACTTCTACAGCAATGACGCCGCCAAGATCATGGGACCCTTCTCCTGGGTGACCGACGACGGAATCGACTGGTGGGTCACCTGGGGCAACCACGACGAGGAGTCAGATGCCCGCATCGCAGCCGTGAACGAGGCGTTCGACAACCCCGCCAACTGGACGACGATCTCTTGGGGGGCGGCCGACATCGTCATCCTCGACTCCAACGTGGTCGACTCGGAGGAACAACTCGCCTTTCTGAAGGAGCAGATGGCCGCGATCACCAAACCCACGATCATGGTCTTCCACCATCCGGCCTACAGCTGTTCCAAGCATGGATCCACCGATTCGGTGGTCGAAACCTGGGTGCCGGAGTTCGATCAGGACGTGTTCCTGGCCCTGAACGGGCACGACCATCTCTACGAGAGGTTCGAGTCGGATGGGATCGTCTATCTGGTGTCCGGTGGTGGGGGCCGTGGCCTCTACGAGGTGGAGAGTTGCCCGCCCGGTCACCCCGAGATGATCGCCGGTGACCAGACCAATCACTTCCTCGCCATAAGCCAGGACGCAACCGGCGTCGAGGTCTCAGTCATCGATCGAGAGGGCGTCGCTATCGACCAATTCACCGTTCCGTTCCCGGGCTGAAATCCCGTCTGTCGGTGTAGCTTCCGTCCGGGGAGGTTCCCCACTGACGTATCGAGGAGGTACTCGTCATGAAGAAGCCGACAAGGCGGAGATCATCACTGTTGGTGACAGCGATCCTGGCATTCACCTTTGTGTTCCCGGCTGCGGTCTGGGCATCACACCAGTTCACCGATGTTCCCGACTCCAATGTCTTTCACAACTCCATTGGTTGGATGAAGGACAACGGGATCACCGTCGGGTGCAACCCGCCGGCCAACACAAAATACTGCCCCAATGACCCCGTGACCAGAGGTCAGATGGCGGCGTTCATGAAGCGGCTGGCCGAGAATCAGGTCGTTGACGCCGCTTCGGTTCAAGGCTCAGATGCCTTCGCATTGTCGCAGACCGTGTACACAACGCGGCTCGATGGCCCGCTGGACATCCCCGGCGTCGGCGACTTCCAGTCGGTGCTGGACCTCAGCCTGCGTGGGGGCAAGTGGCTCGTGATGGCCAAGGCCTGGTACTGGAATGGCGGGAGCACGGATGGCTGGGCCGACTGCCGCCTCGTCAGCCCCAACGCAGAAGACAACACCTGGGTTGACGTAGCCGTTGAAGGTGACAACGACCAGGCGGCGGCCTCGTTCATGCTCGTCGACGAGTTCGCCGACCAGTCGCTCATCCACCTGGAATGCCGTGACGGTGGCAACGTCATCAATCTCCACGATGCTGTGATCACCGGTCTCCAGCTCACCAACTTCTACGAGCAGTAGCCGTTGTAGTCACGGGATTCGCACCGTCACGTTGGCGGTGCGAATCCCAGGGCAACCCCCAAGAGCCTCATATTTTCTCGGCAGCGACCTCGGTGGTTGCCTTGGTGACCGGTAAGGCAGCTGGCCGAACGACGCGATTGCAGTGACTGCGGACTCGATTTCAACCAAATCTCGCGGTCATGGGGTGAAACCCCGATTGAAACCTGCTCTCGCGGTGTAAGTATGCATGCTGGGGGAACACTCCCCTTGGCCCTACTCAAGGAGGTACTGGTCATGGAGAAGCCAAAACGGCGCCGTTCGATGATGCTGATGGGGATCGTCACGGCGTTCCTACTCGCGGTTCCCACCGCGGTGTGGGCCTCGCATCAATTCACTGATGTGCCGGACTCGCACATCTTCCACACCGGCATCAGCTGGATGAAGGACAACAACATCACGGTGGGTTGCAACCCGCCATCCAATACGAAGTTCTGTCCGGACGACAACGTCACCCGTGGTCAGATGGCCACGTTCATGAAGCGCTTGGCCGACAACCAAGTGGTGGACGCGGGCAAGTTGGATGGACAGGATTCAGTCGCGTATACGACCCAGATCGATGGTGTGTCGTGTGAGAGCGGATGTCCGGACGGGCGGGTTTGGCTGTCACGCCAATCTTGACCTTGAATCTCGATGTACCCGCTGCGGGAATACTTCAAATCTCCTCCTCGCTGTACAGCGAGATACCAACCCCAACCAACGACATCATGCAAAGCTGGGTTGCCGTCGACCAAACCTCGAACGGCGGCTGCGGTGGCTGGTTCTTCCTGCCGACACAGAGCGTCCCCGGGACGTACGGCCTGGCGACCTATGACGGACAGATAGAAGGCGGGACAGTTGCGGGCAGCGTGGCCGTGCAGATCCCGGCCGGGTCACACACGTTGAAGCTGTGTGGGCTCGGATCCGACGTGTTCATGGGACAACAAGGCTCGCTGACGACCATCTGGTCACAGTCGGGCACGGGTCAGTCCTCGTTGTCGTTGGCAGGCACGCCTTCCAACGCCGACCTGGCCGCCCTGAAGGATACGTTTGGAGATGTGGCGCCCCAGACCTGAAGACCGCTAGTTAAAGGAATCAAAGACACCCCTCGGGCATCGGCCCGGGGGGTGTCTTTCTCGACCCGATCTATTCCCCAAAGCCATCCAGACGGCTAGTCGGCTGGGGCTCCGATGCTCACCGGGATCGCCTCGCGGCTCTCCTTGAGATAACTGGATCGGACCAGTGGGCCGGAATCGACTGGTGGGTCACCTGGGGCAACCACGACGAGCAGTCAGATACCCGTATCGCAGCCGTCGACCAGATATTCAACAACCCGGCCCATTGGACGACCATCTCGTGGGGAGCAGCGGACATCATCGTCCTGCACTCCAATCTGGTGGACTCAGAGGAGCAACTCGCCTTTCTGAAGGAGCAGATGGCCGCGATCACCAAACCTACGATCATGGTCTTCCACCATCCGGCCTACAGCTGTTCCAAGCATGCCCGCTCAGGGCGAGGAACACGTCTCGAACCTCTCATATAGATGGTCCTTGATTGAACTCCGGCGAGACGACGTAGACGACCCCGTTCGGGCGGTGGCGGTCGCGGGCTCTACGAGGTCGAAGATTGCCCGGCCGGGCACCCACCGCTGATCGTGGGCGACCAGACAAACCACTTCCTCGCGTTGAGCCAGGACAGCACCGGTATCAACGTGTCCGTCATAGACCGCGAGAGCGTCGTAATCGACGAGTTCACGGTCCCATTCCGGTCCTAGAACCCGGCACAACTCCGCGACGGCGGCCTCGATCGCCGGTCATGGGGGGTGAAACCCTGATTGAAACCTGCCACCTCGGTGTAAGTATGCATCCTTGGGGGACCACCCCCCTGGCCAACTCAAGGAGGTACTGGTCATGGAGAAGCCGACACGGCGTCGTTCGATGACGCTCATAGGGATAGTCACGGCATTCCTGCTCGCGGTTCCGACTGCGGTGTGGGCATCGCATCAGTTCACTGATGTTCCGGACTCACACATCTTTCACACCGGCATCAGCTGGATGAAGGACCACAACATCACGGTCGGATGCAATCCGCCGTCCAACACCAAGTTCTGCCCCGACGACAACGTCACCCGCGGGCAAATGGCCACGTTCATGAAGCGTCTGGCTGAGAATCAGGTGGTGGACGCGGCGAGTGTGAATGGCGTCACGCAAAACTCGTTCTTCCACCAGGCGGCCCCGAACACGACCGACGAGACGATCGGGACATACGGTCCGATCACCCTCTACGCCACCTGTAACGGTGCCGGCGAGCCGACCCTTCGGGCGAGCTGGAACGAGACGGTCAGTCACATCACGTTGAATGGCGCGGGACCAAGCCAGTTTGGCAATGCCACCGTGAACGCAGGCACGGTGATCAGTGTCGGCAACGGTACTTTCGGAAGTGTCGGACTTGCCGACGCGGTGGGCTATACGACCCATTTCCACACATCGGTGGAGTTCTTCCTCCGTGATTCTCCAGCCCTCGGAAGCAACACCTGTTTCTTCGCGGGAACTGTGACGGTCGGCTGAAGAACGACCTCATCTACGGTAGGGCTCCAGGGAGATCTCCCTGGAGCCCTACTGCTTGCCTATCAGTTGAGACGAGGTGCCCCGATCAGGCCCGACTAACCATGCGGCCCAAGGGGTAAGTTCCCGCTTCAGGGCGGTTGATCTAGCCCGCCCCGCCCCCGATGGTCAATGGCACCGCCTCGCGGCTCTCCCTGGCGTGATAGCTGGAACGGACCAGTGGGCCTGATTCGACGTGGGGAATCCCACGCGACTCGCCGAATTCCTTGTATTCGGCGAACTCGTCGGGATGGACATACCGATGGATTGGGCGATGCCGCGCCGTCGGCCGGAGGTACTGACCGATCGTGATGATGTCGATCCCCACCGCACGCATGTCCGCCAAGGCCCCGAGGACCTCTTCCTTGCTCTCCCCCATGCCCACGATCAGACCTGATTTGGTCAACCCCTCAGGTCTCATCTGCTTGGCCCGCCACAAGAGAGACAGAGACCGCCCGTAATTAGCCGAGGTGCGGATGTCGCGCTGAAGACGGAGGACGGTCTCGGTGTTGTGGTTGAGCACTTCGGGTGTGGCATCCATGACGGTTTGCAGGGCCTCCCTATCGCCCTTGAAGTCGGGGATCAGAACCTCGATCTCGGTCCCCGGCGACTGACGACGGCTCTCGGTGATGGTGTGGGCGAATATCCCCGCTCCCCCGTCGTCGAGATCGTCGCGGTTGACCGAGGTGATCACCGCATGGCGAAGACTCATCTTCCGGATCGCCTCGGCGGCCCGATAGGGCTCGAAGATGTCCAGCTCGGTTGGCTTCCCGGTGGTGACGTTGCAGAACGAGCAAGCACGGGTGCACTTGTCACCGAGGATCATCAAGGTCGCGGTGCCCATCCCCCAACACTCGTAGATGTTGGGGCAGTTTGCCTCCTCACAGACTGTGTTCAGCTCGAGACCACGCATCATCTTCTTCAATTCCAGGTAATCGCCGTCGAGCCTCGCCTTGACCTTCATCCACTCGGGCCGTGGCGGCTCCCCGGGGAGCCTCCCGTTGATCAGGACCGGCTCGGCACCACGCGCCTCCGGTGAGAACGTCCCGGACTGGAGGAGACGATCCACCTCATATTCCGAACGCGCCCCCTGGCCCCTGACGAAGGCGGCCAGCTGGGTCTCGGTGACCTCGTATCCGAAGACACGCTCGAAATGGGGGATCAGGGCCCTCACCGCCTCTTCAATGGTCACCTTTCGGCCCACCAGGTCTGAGAGTGTGGTGACCGGGCGATCGCTGATGCCACAGGGGTTCATCATCCCGAAGTAACTCATGTCGGGATGGAGGTTGAGGGCGAATCCGTGCATCGTCACACGGCGCGACACGCGGACTCCGATGGCTGCGACCTTGCCCCTGCCGGTCCACACACCCGTGTACCCGGCCTCGGCCCATCCCTCGATACCGAAGTCGGCCAGGGTGGCGATGAGGACCTCCTCCAGCCGGCGAACGTAGGGGACTATCTGCTTGGGATCCTCGAGGGTGATGATCGGGTACCCCACCAACTGCCCGGGCCCGTGGAATGTGATGTCCCCACCCCGGTCGACGTGATGCACCTCGGCGTCGACCATCGCCCGGTCGACAAGGAGGTTGTTGGCGTCACCATTGCGCCCGATCGTGAAGACCGGTGGATGCTCCAACAGGAGCAGATAGTCGTCGTCGGTGCGACCCCGGACCTTTCCCTCGTGAAAGGCCCGCTGCAGGTCCCACGCCTCCGAGTAGGGAAGACGACCCAGCCAGCGTGAGCGCAACATGGGCTCAGGCAAGCTCCTGCTCCCAGTCCCAGGTCTCGAGGTTCTGCTTGATCCTCTGCAGGAACAGGACGGCGGTCGACCCGTCGAACGCCCTGTGGTCCCAGGTCAGGCCCAGATACCCGATGTGGCGGATGGCGATCATGTCCTGGCCATCAGGAGTGGTGATGACCGTGGGCCTCTTGGTCACCGTCTCCGTCGACAGGATCGCCACGTTGGGGACATTGATGATCGGCGCCGACATGAATGACCCGAATGGGCCTGGGTTGGTGATCGTGAAAGTCGACCCGGTGAGGTCGTCGAGCCCCAGGCTCCCCGTCTTCCCCCGCTCGGCCAGCTCACGGATCTCCCGGGCCAGCCCCACCAAGCGCAGGCCGTCGGCGTTCCTCACACGAGCAACGATGAGACCGCCCTGATTGAGGTCGATGGCGATGCCGAGATCGACCTTCTTGTGATAGACCGCCTTCTTCTCCTCCAAGTAGAACGAGCTGTTCACCACGGGGAATGCCTTGAGCGCGTCGATCACAGCCCGTGAGATGAACGGGAGATAGGTCAGGGAGAATCCCTCCTCCTCCTTGAAGTCGGCCTTGTGGGCCTGCCTGACTCTCTCGACCCGTTCGAAGTCGACCTCGACCGACGTCCACACGTGGGCGGCAGTCTGCTTGGAGTTGGCCATGTTCTCGGCGATTCGGAGCCGAATCCTGTCCAGCGGGACTTCCTCATCCGATGCTCCGGCCGTGGCAGTGGACGCTGCTGGTGTCGGAGGAGCCTGCGCCGGCTCGGGCTCGACGACGGGCTCCGCTGTCTCCGCTTTCTCCTCTGGCTCCGGTCCTCTCTCCTCGGGCGGGGTCTCCGGAGTGGCTGCCACGGAAGGCCCGCCGGACGCGATGTACGCCTCGACGTCCTTGCGGGTGATACGACCGCCCTCCCCGCTTCCCGTGAGCCGTGACGCGTCTATGTCGTGCTCCCTGATCAGCTTGCGCACCACGGGAGAGAGGAGGTGAGGCTTCTTCTCGGTCTCATCTGGCTCTGCAAAGAACGCCTCGACCTCGCGATCCGACAGGTCAGACGGTTTCGTCTCACTTCCATTGATCGACCGCTGCCCATCGCCGGCCGCCGCACGCGTAGTGTCCGGCTCAGCCTGACTGGCTTCCGGCTCGATGGCTGCCTCCACGGGCTCGGAGTCCGCGGTGCTCTCCCCTGCGGCACCGATCACAACCATGGGTGTGCCGACCTGAACCGTGTCGCCTTCGTCGACCAGGATCTCGAGGATCGTCCCGGCTGCCGGTGAGGGAACCTCCGTGTCCACCTTGTCGGTCGAGATCTCCACCAATACCTCGTCTTCGGCGATCGAGTCGCCGACCTTTTTCGCCCATTTGAGGATGGTGCCCTCGGTTACCGTTTCGCCCAGTTGGGGCATCGAGACTGTCGTGGCCAAAAGTCGCTCCTCTCAGTGAAGACTGCGGCCGGCTGCGGACAGGAGTGTCTCACCGACTGCCTCTGACAATGTCGGGTGGGCGTGGATGAAGGCGGCCGCCTCGTTGGGCAGAGCCTCCCATCCAACCGAATACATCAACTCGTGGATCATCTCGCCCGCCTGTGGACCGACAATCGACGCTCCCACTATCGGCCCGTCCTTCTCGGAGACGACCTTGACGAATCCCTGGTTCTCCCCAATGATGATCGCCCTCCCGATCCCGTTGAAAGCGTGTTTGGCGACCTCGACCTCGAGACCCCGCTCCTTCGCCTCTGATTCGCTCAACCCGACCTCGGCGACCTCAGGGTGGGTATAGGTGACACGAGGGATCGCTTGATAGTTGACCGGCCTGGTCTCGCCTGTGGCGATATGGGTCACGGCAGCGATCGCTTCGGCAAAACCGACGTGAGCCAGTTGGGGTGTTCCGGCAACGATGTCGCCGACGGCATACAGCCCGGCTTGAGCGGTCTCCATCGTCACCGGGTCCACCTTTACGAAGCCTCTGTCCAACTCGGCCGACACCGTGTCGAGCCCAACGTTATCGGTGCGTGGCCCCCGACCCACCGAGACCAGGACGACGTCCACCTCGACTTCTTCGTCCCCACTCGGGATGACGACGGAGTCGCCGAGACGCGCCGGCTGCACCGAGGTCCCGATGTGGAACTTGACCCCGCGCTTCTGAAGCTGTCGTTGCAGTTGACGGGCCGCATCGGAATCGGAGCCCGGGATGATTTGATCCATCATCTCGAAGACGTGGACATCCGATCCGACATCGACCAGGAACGATGCGAATTCGCATCCGATCACGCCTCCGCCGACGATGGCAACCCGATCCGGGCGTTCCGGCCAATCGAGGGCATGATCCGAGCTGACGATCTGGCTCCCGTCGAACTCGTAACCCGGGATCGTCCGTGGATACGAGCCGGAAGCGAGGATCACCTTCGACCCTTCCACCGTTTGACGACCTGTCTCGGTCTCGACCTCGACCCTTCCCGGGCCGGCGAGACGCCCGTACCCGGAGATCACGTCGACGTTGTTCTTCTTCAGAAGGCCGCTGACACCCCTGACCAGCCCATCGACGGTCTGATTCTTGCGGGCGAGCGCCGCCTCCCAGTCGAGGGTGGGTTGATCGTTGATGACGCCGAAGTCCGCCGAGTGAGCCACGGTGGTGAATACGTGGGCGACCTGTAGCCACTGCTTCGCCGGGATGCAGCCCCGGATGAGGCAGGTGCCCCCGGGGCGCTCCTCGTCGATCATGGCGACGGACAGCCCGAAGTTGTGGGCATAGAGGGCGGAGGCATAACCCCCTGGTCCTCCGCCGATTATCACGATGTCGTACAACCTGGGCCTTTCGGTGGAACTGCGTGCCCGAGACTAGTGCTGCGTCCGCTGACGCTGGCGATGGTCAGGGCGAGCCAGGGGCGCCGATGGCAAGGAGAAAAGCACAGTCGCAGCCGGGAGCTGCGGCGAGCATTTTCGACGCAGCAAGCGGTGACATCTGGCCGCCCCGAGCGCGGCAAGCGTTGGTGGTCGCAGCACCAGTTTGAACAGAGATACCCTTGCGCACAGTTACCCTCCCTCAACCATGCAAACCAGATGGCTGCTCATCGCCTCGGCCGTCCTGGCGGTCGTCATCCTCGGGGCCGCTGCCGTCTGGCTTCTGATCGCCTTCACGTGACCGGCTCATGATCGAGCGTCTGGAATTGAGCACCACAGATGGTGAAACGCTCGAAGCACGATGGGATTCCCCGGAAGATCCTTGGGGTGTCGTCGTCTTCTGTCATCCCCACCCCCTCCAGGGCGGCACCATGATGGCGCCGCTGATGATCGGGGTGACCTCCCGAATGGTCGATCGGGGTCTCTCCGTTCTCAGATTCAACTTCAGGGGCACCGGGTCGAGCACCGGGACGCATGACAGGGGAAAGGCGGAGCGAAACGATGTGACGGCTGCAGTCGAGGAGGCACGGACGAGAAACCTCCCGCTGCACCTCTCGGGTTGGTCTTTTGGTGCCGGGGCTGCCCTCCGATGGCTCGGCGAGCACGGGGCCGCCCTCCCCTATGCCGGGATTGCCCCCGACCCCACCCATCTGCCGGACGAGCTGCCGCCCGGCCCGAAGCGAATCATCGTGGGGACACGAGACCAGGTGATCCCGATCACAGCCATCCAGGGGTACGCCGAGAGAATGGGTATCGACCTGGTGCTGACACCGGGCGACCACTTCTTCCATGGCCGGGGAAAGAAGATCGGCGACCTCGTCGCCCAGACCTTCGAATAGAGAGGGCGCCGAGCCGGTCACGGCCCAGCCAAGTCAGCGTTGTGCCGACCTGAAGCTCCGATTCATCGCTTCGACCTTTGTGTCAGGGGCAAATGACTGAAGCCCGTTCCGATCGACCAGGTCCGATGTCTCCACCCGCCCCTCGAGAGCCTCGAACTGATCCGGGTCATCACAGTCGTAGAACCGCATGTCGTCCCTGGTTCCGATGAACCGATACTCCTCGAACCTGGGCAAGCGGCTCAATCAGCCTCGGCCGGCAATGCGTCGGCCATACCGGTCTCCACCTCGGCCCCGCAGTTGGGACAGGTGGCGATCGCAATCTCGCCGACGTAGAAGGTGAAATCGCATTCAGGGCAGTCCACCTTCGGAGCCGGCTTGCTGGGCGGCGGCGGTGGTGGCTGGACCAGGCCACTGTCACCCATGGCATTCGGGGCAGTCGGGTACGGGCCTGGCTCAGGAGCAGGGGCGGATCCCTGCTCACGGACGACATTCACCGAGCCACAGACCGGACAGGCGAAACGCCCGGCACCGGGTACGTCGAACTGGTTACGGCAAGCGCCGCACCGCACCATCATTCTTCTTCACCTCCATCAAGATCCACCGGCTCACCGACGGCGCCGATTCTCACCAGGTAGTCAGCCTCGAGCCGCAGTATCTCTTCCACGTCGCGGTGAGAGTAGGTGACACCGTGTTTCATGGCGATTTGCTCGATTATGTAGTCGATCGAGCTCTCGTGGCCACCGGCCACGGTCTCGACCGGGTTTCTTCGATCGTCCTGGGCCAGGCCCTGCAGATAGAAGACCTCCCACTCGAGGACCCTTCGGATGTCGCTGCGCCCGATCCGCGCCGCGCTCTCCGCGCCCATCCCGTCAGACACGTGCTTGACCGCGTCCTCGACTACGTACTCCAACGGGTCGTAGCTGGGTCGTCGCTTTGCCTCCTGCCAGACGATCAATGCGACGATCAAGAAGAAGACCCCAACCAGGATGGCAATGAGGGCGAAGATCGAAGCAGGCACCACCAGACGTTATCCGGCCGGCGAGGAGATGCGACCAGGCTGGAGCCCGTCTAGAACGCCTCCACCGGGAGGTCCATCACGGCGCCGTCTTCCGACTCGGCAAGGGACCGACGGCCGGCGACCGCCACCGCGGCATGATCGAGAAACCAGCGGGCACTGGCCACCTTCCCGCGATAGAACGGGTCTTCGCTCGTCTTGGGCAGCGCGATCTCGGCCTGTCGCAACAACTGCCACGAGATGATCATCTCGGCCACCGAGGCGAGGAGGGCATTGGTCTGCAGCCCCACGAGGTATATCGCTTCGGGCTCCTTGTTCAGAGAGGTCATGAGGTTCGTCACCATCGACCCCACGTGGGCTTGGACATCCTCCTGGAGAGCCCCGAGCTTCTCCCGCTCCGTGGCCAACGGGTCTCCGTCTCCACCACCTTTGACGAACTCCGTGATCTCGGCTGAGAGGGCGGCCAGGGTCACCCCCTGGTCCCGGGCGACTTTGCGGAAGAAGAAGTCCAGTGCCTGGATCCCCGTCGTGCCCTCGTAGATGGTATCGATCTTGGTGTCGCGGATGTACTGCTCCATCGGATAGTCCTGGGTGAACCCCGAGCCCCCAAACACCTGTAGCGCATCGGCGAGCTGCTCATATGCCGTCTCCGAGCAGTAACCCTTGACCAGGGGCAGCATCAGGTCGGAGCGTCGCTCCCATCGATCGTCGTCGGGATGGAGCATCGCCTGATCCTGCACCCACGCGGTGTACATGACCAGGGCACGCAGGCCTTCCGAATATGCCTTCAGGTTCATCAGCATCCGTCTCACATTGGGATGATGGATGATGGGAACCCTGGGAGCCGTCTTGTCACCGCTGCGCGTCAGATCGGCGCCCTGCTTGCGCTCCTTGGCATATTCGAGCGCATTGAGATAGCCCGTGCTCAACGTCCCCATCGACTTGGCGCCGATCATCATTCGAGCGCTCTCGATGACCCGGAACATCTGTCGGATGCCATCGTGCTTGTCTCCGACCAGGTACCCGATGGCGGGGGCATCCATGCCGAAAGTCATCTCACACGTGGTCGAGCCCTTGAGGCCCATCTTCTTTTCGATGTTGGTCGCAACCACACCGTTCCGCTCGCCGAGGGTGCCGTCGTCGTTGATGAGGTACTTCGGGACCAGGAACAGGGAGAGACCCTTCGTGCCAGGCCCCGACCCCTCGGGTCGGGCCAGCACGAGGTGCATGATGTTCTCGGAGGCATCGTGTTCTCCCCCGGTGATGAAGCGCTTGACACCTTCGATGTGCCAGGTCCCGTCTCCCATGTCGATCGCTTTGGTGGTGGAGGCGCCGACATCCGAGCCGGCGTCCGGCTCGGTGAGCATCATCGATCCCGACCAGTGGTTCTCTATCCACAGCCTGGCCAGATCCTGTTGCGCCTCGTTCCCCTCTTCGAAGAGGACTCTGGCAAACAAGGTCCCGCCGGCGTACCAGGACACCGTCGTGTTGGCCGCCAACTGCATCTCCTGTGTCGCCCACACCAGGCTGGGGGGAACCGGCATGCCACCCAACTCGGTCGGCGCCCCGAGACGCTCCCAGCCTCCCTCGCGGAAGGCGCGAACTCCGGCGAGAACCGACTCGGGTAGGTGGATCTCTCCGTCCTCGAGTTTCAGCGGGATCCGATCCTGGTCGGCGTAGGAAGCAGCAAAATCCTCGCGGGCCAAGCGCTCGATCTCAGTCAGGATGTCGCGGGCAGTCGACTCGTCGATGTCGGACCACTCCCCCGAGCCCAGATGATCCTGGATGCGATTGACCTCGAAGAGATTGAACTCGACGTCCCGCAGATTGGACTTGTAGTGACTCACACGACTCTCCTGATGTTTGAGTGTCAACTCTAATTTGAATCAACGCTCAAAGAAAGTGACATGTTCCTTCCCCGCGTCATCCGGTGCGAAGTCCGAGCCCCGGGACGGATTAGCGTCTTTACGTGCGCTACAAGGCCGGACTGGAGACACGAAGCCGAATACTCGAGGCAACCAGGTCGCTTCTGGCGGAACAGGGCCTCGAAGGCACCACCATCAAGGCCATATGCGAGGAGGCCGGCGTTCTCCCCGGTTCCTTCTACAACCTCTTCGACTCCAAGGAGCAGGCCATCCTGACCGTGGTTCGGGAGGCAATCGAAGCCATCGACCCCGATCCCGCCCACCAAGGGACCGACACCCTCGACGACCTGGTCTCCGCCTACATCCGCTTCCTGGTGGAGCAGCCCGAGCTAGCCCGTGTCTACATCCGTATCGGCGTCTACGGTGCCGGCTCGAACCCGGATCTGGTCGGTCGAATGATCCGTCATCATCAGGTGAGGGTCGGCCGATTCGGGGAGGCGCTGCTGCGCGAGCATCCGAGCATCGGTCGGGAGATGGCCATGCGAAGCGCGGAGAACCTGGTCGTTGCCCTCAACGGCATCGCCTTGCACCGAGTGATCGATCCCGAATTCGACGTCGACTGGCACGCCAGGGCGATGATGCGCGACGTAGCTGCCGTTTAGAGACTTCCGTCGCACCACCTTTAGGCTCGTCCGATGGAATTCGCCGTTCAGACACGAGGAGACTGGGAGCTGGTCTCCAAGTCGGCACGTTGGGCCGAAGAGCGCGGTCTGGCTGCCATCGCCCTGCCCGACCACTACCTGGCTCGCGGCGATGCCACTGCCGAGCCCGCATTCGATCACCTCGTCCACCTCGCCGGAATCGCACGCGAGACGAAGAGGATCGAGCTGGTGTCGCTGCTCTCCCCGGTCACGTTCAGACACCCTGCCGTGTACTACAAGATGGGGGTCACGCTGGACGAGATCTCCAACGGGAGGTTCACCCTGGGCGTCGGGACGGGCTGGCTGGAAGAGGAGTTCCGCCTGTTCGGTCTCCAGTACCCCGACCGCGCCGATCGGTTCGACCTGCTCGAGGAAGCACTCGGCTATCTCACCGCCGCCATCTCGAAGGAGCCATCTGGATTCGCAGGGCCGAACTATCGGCTCGCCGACTTCGACCCCCACCCCCACCCGGTCAACCTTCGCCTGCTGGTCGGTGGTGGTGGGAAGAAGCGAACACCGGTCCTGGCCGGAAAGTACGCGGACGAGTACAACATCTACGCCTGCCCACCCGACGACTACGCCCAAAAGAAGGCGCTGGCCGCAGAGACGGCCACCGAAGCTGGACGCGATCCGCAGACGATCCTGTATTCGTCGGCGTGCCCGGTGATCGCCGCGAAGAGCGAAGCCGAATACCGGCGTCTGCTCGAACAATTGGCGGAGCGGACAAACTCGTCGCCCGATCGGATCGAGGAGGTCTACACGGAGCGCTTCTACCCACATGGATCGGGATCCCGCCCGGCCGAGATGGCGGCTGCGCTGGCGGAGGCCGGATGCCAGCGTTTCTATCCCCAGATGTTCCTGGGTGACCCGGACGACTTCGATTTGATCCTCGAGGCTCTGGAGGGCTGATGCCGAACGCTTCGGTCATCGGCACCGGCCTGATAGGTGCATCCCTGGGTTTGGCCCTGAAGGAACAGGGCTGGACCGTGGTGGGTTGGGACCCTTCGCCCGAGGCACTGCGAGTCGCATCCGAGCGCGGTGCCCTCGACCGCGCCGCCGCATCCGCCGGGGAGGCCTGCTCGGTGGCAGACCTGGTGATCCTGGCCGGCCCGCTTCGAGCCAACGTCGCCACGCTCCAAACCATCACGACCACCGCCCTGGTCACCGACGTCACCAGCGTCAAGTCTCCGTTCGTCGGCATGGCTCCAGAGGGTGTCCGATTCGTTGGCGGCCATCCGATGGCGGGACGCGAGCATGCGGGACCTGCAGCCGCATCGGCCGGTCTGTTCCGGGGCGCCCCATGGGTTGTTTGCGACGACGGTGCCGAACGATCGGACGTCGAGCACCTGGTCGAGATCCTCCAGGCGATCGGGGCCAACCCGGTAGTGATGTCGTCGATCGATCACGATCGGGTCGTCGCATCGATCTCTCACCTCCCTCTGCTCCTTGCGGTCGCCCTCGTCAATGAGATCGCCGACGACCCCCAGACCGCCGAGCTGGTCTCGGGCAGTTTCCGCGATCTCACCCGGGTCGCTTCATCCGAGTCGTCATGGTGGCCCGAAGTGCTGGCCGCCAACGCAAAGCCGGTCTCCGACGCTCTCGACTCCCTGATCGACCATCTCAACCGGATTCGCGGTGAGATACGGGAATCCGCCACCGAGGATCTCCGTGTGGAGCTCGGGCAGGCGAGAGACCACCGGTCGCACATGGCACCGGCCCTCACGTTGGTCAGGGTCATCCTCCAGGACCGGCCGGGTGAGATCGCTGCCGTGGGTCACGCTCTCGAGACCAGTCGGGTCGACGTGCGCGACCTCCAGCTTCGTCATGCCGTGCACGGTGGTGGTGGCGTGCTCACCCTTTCGGTGCGGCCCGGCGAGGCCGAGACCTTGAAGACGGCACTCTTCGACGAGGGTTTTCAGCTCGAGCCTGACGACTGACTACCGGTGGTGGTCGAGATACCGTGACACGATCAGCACCTTCTCGGCCATCACTGCTGCCTCTTCAGATCTTCCCAATCCGGCGTACTCCATGGAGGCAGACCTGAAATGCTCGCTCTCATCCCGGACGATGCGAATGATTTCGTCAGCCGTCAGCTGTCGGCGCGGGACATCAGGTGAGAGCCCGAGAACCGGCTCCGACCGAGCCTCGAGGTCGACGGCCTCGGCGTTGTCGATGGCCGAGATCACCGTTCTCAACGCGGACACCTCTATGGCGTCGCGTCTTCGCATCGCCTTCTTTAGGTCGTCCCTCAGCTTGGTCCGCAAGTCACTCATCGGATAGTCCTCGATTGGGCCACCAGCCGGGCAGGGTATGCATGATGATTGGCGGCGCGAGGATGTGGATTCAGGACTGGTCGGTAGCCTGCGCCGGCCGAGAGAGAGTGAGCGTATGAAGTTTTCATTGATGACCGAGCCTCAACTCGGGGGGACCTATGACGAGATACTCGCCGCCGCCAGGCTGGCCGAGCGGGAGGGTCTCGTCTCGTTCGCGAGGTCCGACCACCTTGCCTGGTCGGGGAAGCCCTCTCCTGAGGCGACCGACGCCTTTGCGACGCTCGCCGGCTTGGCCAGGGACACGGAAGAGATTCGTCTCTGCGTCCTGGTGACACCGGTGACCTTTCGCCATCCGGCCATAATCGCCAAGAATGCCGCCACGATCGACCAGATGTCGGGTGGGCGCTTCGACCTGGGCGTCGGAACGGGATGGAATCAGTTCGAGCACGACGCACTCGGCCTGCCCTTTCCTGAATCACCCGAGCGATGGGAGCGATTGGTGGACGCACTCGACTACCTGGAGGCGGCGTTCGGTCGAGGACATGGCCGCCACGACGGAGCGTTCTACCATCTCGACCTCGACGTCTCACCGAAGCCGACAGGGCTTCGACTGATAATCGGCGGTGGCGGAGCGCGAAGGACGCCGACGTTGGCAGGAACGCGGGCGGACGAATACAACCTCTTCCTCTGCCCCCCGGCGGAGGCCAAGCAGAACATCGCCGTCATGAGGGAGGCGTCTGGCTCACGAGCCGTCGAGGTGACGACCATGGGATCGGTCACAGTGGCCGAGACGGAAGACGAGTTGGACGAGATGCTCGAGCGCGCCGCCGGGAAACGCGGAATCGAGAAGGAACAACTCCTCGCTCGCTGGGACGAAGCCGGGGCCGTGTACGGCACGGTGCCTCAGGTGAGAGACAAGATCGCCGCCCTCGAGGAGGCCGGGATCGAGCGCATCTACCTGCAATGGCTCGATCTGAGCGACTATGACGGCATGGCCCGCATGGTCGACTTGGCCCGCTCATGACCTCGCTCCCCGACGCCTCGGTCCGCCTCGCTGCCTCGGTTCCCGACTTTCGCTTCGAGATCGACCATTTCCCCGAGGGGACCAAGACGGCAGAGGATGCGGCACGTGCCATCGGATGTCCCGTTTCGGCGATCGTGAAGTCGCTCGTCTTCATCCTGGTTCACCCGGACCGTGAAGAGCCGGTCGTGGCACTGGTCCCAGGAGACCTACGTTTGAACCCGAAGGCGCTGGCAGTCGCCGCCGGGGCGGGTGACGCTCGCCGTGCCGGCCTCGATGAGGTGCGAGCCGCCACCGGATATGCGGCCGGAGGCACTCCCCCGTTCGGTCACTCCACCAACCTCCGTATCTTCGCCGACCCGGCGTTGCGAAGGAACGACCCTGTTTGGGCAGCGGGAGGAACGCCGACCACGGTCTTTCCCATCTCCATCGCCGACCTCGACCGTCATGCACGGCCCATATGGGAGCCGATCACGGACGCCCTCTGAGGTCGGGAGGTAGTCCGCTATTTCCCCTACGCGAATAGTGCAAATACCATTACCGAGGTGAGCGACACCAGCCCCCTCCTTCAAATCGAGAACCTTCACGCCTCCGCCGGCGACACGACCATCCTCAAGGGCGTCGACCTGGTGGTCGATCACGGCGAGGTTCATGCGTTGATGGGCCCGAACGGGTCCGGAAAATCGACTCTCGCATCGGTCCTGCTCGGACACCCGGGCTACAAGGTCACCAAGGGGCGCATCCTCTATAAGGGTGAGGACATCACGGCCGCACCACCCAGTGACCGCGGCGCGGCCGGCATGTTCCTGGCGTTTCAACATCCGGAGGCGATCCCTGGTGTGTCGGTCATCCAGTTCCTGCGCCAGGCACTCTCCAATCGGACCGGTGAGGACCTCACGGTCCTCGAGCTCCGTCTCAAGGTCATGGAGGTCATGAAGGAATTGGAGATGGAGTCCTCATTTGCGGATCGCTACCTGAACGAGGGATTCTCCGGTGGCGAGCGGAAGCGAAACGAAGTGCTGCAGATGGCGGTGCTCGAGCCGGAGCTCGCAATAATGGACGAGACCGACTCCGGTCTGGACATCGACGCCCTGAGAACCGTGGCCGATGGCATCAACCGCTTGAACACGCCCGAGCGTGGGTTTCTCATCATCACCCACTATCAGCGTCTTCTCGACTACATCACACCGGATCAGGTCCACATCTTCGTCGACGGGCGTGTCCTGGAAAGTGGCGGCCCGGAGCTGGCAAACCGACTCGAGGAAGAGGGATACGATTCCTTCCGAACGGTGTTGACCAAGAAGTGATCGACCTCTCACATCTGAAGACGGACTTCCCGATCCTCGCGGACGGGAGCCACTTCCTCGACTCCGGGGCGTCCTCCCAAAAGCCGACACCGGTGCTCGAGGCAATGGACCGGTTCGCGAGGACCTCCTACGCCAACGTTCATCGCGGCGCCTACAAGCTGTCGGTCAAAGCCACGAATGCCTACGAAGCAGCTCGGGCCCGCGTGGCGGCTTTCATTGGCGCCGAGAGCCCCGACGAGGTGATATTCACGAGAGGGGCGACCACCTCCCTGAACATGGTCGCATTCGGTTGGGCCGGCGAGCATCTGGCCAATGGCGATCGCGTCGTGGCCACCGAGATCGAGCATCACGCCAATCTCGTCCCCTGGCAGATGGTGACCAAGAGAACCGGGGCCAAGCTGGAGCACATCCCGATGACGGACGACTTCCGTCTCGACGTCGAGGCCTTTGGGCGAATGATGGGCCCCGACGTGCGCCTGGTCACACTGACCGGGATGTCCAACGTCCTCGGCACGATCCCGCCGGTTCGCCGGATCGCGGACATCGCCCATCAGCATGACGCCCTGGTCGTTGTCGACGCCGCCCAGCTGATCCCCCACTCAAAGGTCGACGTGGGCACGCTGGGAGCCGACTTCATCGCATTCTCTTCACACAAGATGCTCGGGCCGACGGGCATCGGTGTCTTATGGGGCCGCAAGAGCGCCCTGGAGCAGATGGAGCCCTTCGAAGGTGGTGGGGAGATGATCTCAGATGTCACCCTGCACGAATCCTGGTGGACGGACATCCCGCACCGATTCGAGGCGGGCACACCCCCCATCATCGAGGCAATCGGCCTGCACGCCGCCATCGACTATCTCGAGGCGATAGGGATGGATGCCGTGTGGGACCACGATCGTGAGCTGACCGCCATCGCCTTGGAGAGACTGAGCGATGTACCCGGCCTCACGATCCTCGGTCCCCCTGACCTCGAAGATCGTGGTGGGGTCCTCTCGATGGCCATGGAGGGGATCCACGCCCACGACCTGGCGACGATCCTCGACGAGCACGACGTGTCAGTCCGAGCCGGTCATCATTGCGCCAAGCCTCTCATGCGGCGCCTGGGGGTGGCGGCAACCGCCCGGGCGAGCTTCTACGTGTACAACGACGAGTCGGACATCGACGCCCTCGTGGCCGGCCTCCGCCGGGCCGGTCAGCTGTTCGGGGTCGGGGCATGAGCCTGGAGGACCTCTATCGCGAGGTGATCCTCGATCATTACCGCAACCCGAGAAATCAAGGCCATTTGACCAGCCCCGACGCCACCGGACATGGAGTCAACCCGCTCTGTGGCGACGAGGTGACCATCGAGCTGTCTTTCGACGGGGACCGTGTCCTCGAGGTTGCAGTCGAGGGCCAGGGCTGTTCGATCAGCCAGTCATCCGTCTCCATGATGAGTGAGGCGATCAAAGGCAAGACCAGAGATGAGATCGAAGAGTTGAACCGGCGCTTCCGGGACATGATGTCCCTGGACGGAGACAACGACCCGGGAATCGACCCCGAGAGGCCCGGATCGGTGCTGGGTGACATGGAGGCGCTCCAGGGGGTCCGCAAGTACCCGGTCCGCATCAAGTGCGCCACCCTCGGTTGGAACGTCCTGAAGGAAGCGCTCGGCTAATCCCAGTCGGCGAGCACCTGCTCGAGACGCTCCCCTACCGAGTCGAGCCGTTCCCGGCAAAAGGCAAGCAGGTCCGATGCCCGCTTGACGTCTTCGAGAAGACGATCGATGTCCACTTCCTCGTCTCGTAGCCGGGTGTGGATCTGACGCAACTCTTCGAGTGCTTCCCGATAGGTCGGCTGATCGTCACTCACTCGATCTCCTCCACCTTCACCGACAACGAGCCCTCGGCCAGCCGAAGCCGCAGGAGGTCTCCCACGGCAACCTGCGTAGCACTGCGAACGACACCGACGCCGTCACCCGTCACCAGCGCATATCCTCGCTTCAGCGTGGCGTCGATGCCCATGGCTGAGAGCATCTCGCCCAACCTCTCGAGCTCTTCGCCACGTATGCGCAATGCACGTCGAGCAGAGACAGCCATGTCCGCTTCGAGACCGCTGAGGATGTCGGTCTGTCGCCCGAGTGTGATCCGACTCCCGGCGACTTGGGCCCCCATCAACTCGAGATTGGTCGACGCTCGGGTCATCGCGTCCGTCGCTTGTGAGGCTATGGCCTCTCTTGCCCTCTCGATGCGTTGGGCAAAATCGGCAACCCTGGCCACTATCCACTCAGCGGCGGCGGTCGGCGTCTTTAGCCCCACTGCAGCCGCCTCATCGGCGATGCTGCGGTCGGTCTCATGGCCGATGCCGGTGATGACCGGCACCTGAAGGCTCGCTATCGCCCTTGCCACCACCTCGGTGTCGAAGGGTGCGAGATCGAGCTTCGATCCTCCCCCTCGCACGAGTGCGATGAGATCGAGGTCTTCTTCGGCGAGCCGGGCGAGGGCCCCAGCCACCTGCTCTGCGGATGTCTCTCCCTGCATCGTTGCCTGCACCGTCCGAACCGAGAATCGGTATCCGGGCCGCTTTAGGTGGTCCAGGAAGTCGGCGTGGGCAGCGGAGCCCCTGGATGTCACGAGGCCGATCTTCAGCGGAACCAGCGGAACGGGCAGGCGCCGATTGGCATCGAGGGTCCCGTCGGCCTTGAGACGACGGGCGATCTCCTCGCGATCGATGGCCAGACGCCCGGCCGTGAACGTGGGGTCGACCTCCAGCAAGGACAGCTGGACGACCGAACGCCCCATACGCAGCCCGACAGTTCCGCGCAGACGCACCTCAATGCCACTACGCAGGCTCCCCACCCCGGCCATGTCCAGGCTTCGGTCGATATCCATCATCAAGCGGCCACGAGCCGAGACCTCGATCGATCTATCGGTCGACTGCGGATCGACGATCCGAAAGTAGGCGGCGCCCCGATTGGTCCGCCGAAAATCGGCGACCTCACCGGCGACCCACACGGGCGTGGGCATGGCGACCGTTATGGCCGTCTCCAACTCCGCCAACAAACCGGCAACGGTGAAAGTCTCTGCGGTCAGGCGATGCCACCTTCGGTCATCTTCTTGATGTCGAGGGCCTCGTCCAACTCGTCGGCACTCATCAGCCCGGCCTCGAGCACGAGCTCGCGGACCGATCGTCCGGTCGCCACCGCCTCTTTTGCGATCTTGGCCCCATTGTCGTAGCCGATGTGCGGATTCAGCGCTGTGACGATGATGGCGTTCTTTCCCACGAGGTCGGCCGGGCGCGTCCCGTTGACGACGATCCCGTCTACGCATTTCTCTGCGAAATTCACACAGGCGTTGGCGAGAAGCTCGATCGACTGGAGCAGGTTGTGCGCCATCACCGGCATCATCACATTGAGCTCGAAGTTCCCGTTCGCACCGCTCCAACTGATCGGTCGTGTCGTTGCCGACGACCTGTGCCGACACCTGCATCACCATCTCCGCCATCACCGGATTGACCTTTCCCGGCATGATCGAAGACCCCGGCTGCAGGGAGGGGAGCTTGATCTCGGCGATTCCCGACGTGGGGCCTGACGACAGGAAACGGATGTCGTTTGCCATCTTGAACAGAGAGACCGCGATGGTCTTCGTCACCCCTGACCCCATCACCACAGCATCTTTGGATGCCTGAGCCTCGAAGTGGTTCGAGGCCTCCCGGAACGGGTACCCGGTCCGCTCGGCCATGAGTGCGATCACATCCGCCGGAAAGCCGGCCGGAGCGTTGATGCCGGTGCCGACGGCGGTGCCCCCGAGGGCGAGCTCTTCCAACTCGGGCAGCACCTTCTCCAATCGGTCCACACCCTTGCGCGCCTGCGTGGCCCAGCCGCCGAACTCCTGTCCCAGCGTGACCGGTGTCGCATCCATGAGGTGGGTTCGACCGGATTTGACGACTTCAGCGAATTCGACGGCCTTGGCCTCGAGCGAAGAAGCCAGGGCATCCAGTGCCGGCAGGAGCCGCTCCCGGATCGCGATGGCGGCTGCGATGTGAATGGCGGTCGGGATCACGTCGTTCGATGACTGGCCGAAGTTCACCTGATCGTTGGGATGGACGAGACGAGAGCCCTCCTCACCGCCCATCATCTCCGTCGCGCGAGCGGCGATCACCTCGTTGGCGTTGGTGTTGGTGGAAGTGCCCGACCCTGTCTGGAAGATGTCCAGCACGAACTGGTCGTCCAGATCCCCGTTCATCACCTCGTCGGACGCCTTGCGAATCGCCTCTGCCTTCTCACTCTCGATATATCCGTCACGTCCGGCGACGGTGGCGGCAGATCCCTTGATCAACCCGAGGGCCGATATGAAGCCGCGACTGAACCGGATTCCCGAGATCGGGAAGTTGTCGACCGCACGCTGGGTGGATGCGCCGTAGTAGGCGTCGGCCGGAACCTGGACTTCCCCCATCGAGTCCTTCTCAACCCTGTATTCCATTTCTCTCCTTGACTCGAGAAGACATCCCCGACGGTAGCGATCCGGGGCCGGGTTCGATCTGCCGACATCGACCTGTCAGTCGAGCAGGCGACGGCCTTCCCGATATATGGAATCGAGCCGATCGGAGATATCCTCGCCTCCGTCCACGGCCTCGATGGCAAGCTGGATCAAACGGACCAACCCGTGGAAGTCGTCGAGAGAGATCTCTTCCTTCAGGGCTATGGCCGCCCCCCTCCCCCGCTCCACGCGATCCAGGTTGCCCATGTTGTGATAGTTCCCCAGGGGAAGGCAAAGACCTGCAGCCCGATAGCCGTAGCCTCCGAATGCAGTCGCCTCACAGGAACCACCGGACATCAAGCGGCGCTGGTGTGAGATCCCGTCCTTCGCTGCGGCGCGGCTGATGGCGTTGGTCAGCTCGTTGTCGAAGACGGAAGAAGCGTCCCCCACCCGGATGACCGGGCCGCCCCCCATGGGCGTCTCCGTGGAGGCACGCGACGCCTCGACCGACAGCACCCTTGCGTCCTGCGGGATCGTCTGGTTCTTTGCGGCGTGAATCGCCCCGACAAACCCCATTTCCTCTGCCCTGGTGAGGAGCACGCAGTAATGCCGGAACTCGGATCTGCCTCGCACCTGATCGAGGGCGACGAGGGCGGCGGCACATCCGGCCAGGTCGTCCATGGCGGGGGCCAGCATCCGGCCGGGCTCCGGCTTCCGCCCGGCGAACCGCCATCTGCCGATGTCGCCGACTTCGGGCTGTGCGCCTCTCACCTGGATTCGCCCGGTGCGGGCCTTGGGGTCATAGTCCGAGACATGGGCCCAGCCACCATGGCCGGTGATGAACTCGATCCGGGCATGTGTGAAGTAGGTGGGTTGGACGCCGCCGCGGAATTCGAAGGAGACCACCCCATCCTGGACCGCCGTGACCACGAAGGCGGGATGGTCCATATGAGCGACCGCGACCACTGGGGGACGTCTCTTGCGGCCCTTCTGAGTCACCAACAGGTTGCCTCCACTGTCGGCCCTGATGGTCAGGTCGGATCTGCGGCCTACCCATCGAGTCACCCACTCGATCACGGCGTCCTCGAGACCGGAGGCCGTGGGGAGTGATGTGATCTCGCCCAGCCACTTCTCGGCGGTGGCACGGCCCGGCATCAGATCACTCGCACCTCTCTCAGACGTCGAAGGGGGTATCGGTGAAGAAGTCCGCCGGTCTCTTCGACGTCTCGGCAGCCGCCCTCTGCAGCCCCAGTCGCGAACGGATGGCCTCGTATCCGCCTGCTTCAAGCTCTTCGGCCAATTCCGAACCTCCAGACTCGACGATCCGCCCATCGATCATGACATGGATTCGGTTGGTGTCGAGGTATCTCAGGATCCGGTTGTAGTGCGTGATGAGGACGACACCCAGCTCGGGAGACCGCATCTCCTCGACTGCCTCCGCGACTTGACGGACCGCATCGATGTCCAAACCGGAGTCGATCTCGTCCAACAAGGCCACCTTGGGCTGAAGCACCACCATCTGAAAAATCTCGGAGCGCTTCTTCTCACCGCCGGACAAGTCGTCATTGAGCGATCGGTCGAGAAAGCGTGTCATGTCGAAGCGCTCCGCCTCGGCACCGATGCGATCGGCCGCCTCGCTCTTGTCGATGCCCCTCTCATCCGCCGCTTCGACCAGGAATTCCCTGAGACGGACCCCGGGCACCTCAGTCGGGTATTGGAAACTCTGCAACAAGCCGAGACGCGACCTCTCATCGACACTCTTCGACAGAAGGTCCTCGCCGTCGAGACTGGCGGCTCCTGAGACCTCATAGTCGTCACGGCCGGTGAGCACATGGCACAGAGTGGACTTGCCCGACCCGTTGGGGCCCATGATGGCGTGGACCTCGCCGAAGGGAACTTCCAGGTCGACACCCTCGAGGATCTGCTTGCCGTCCACCGATGCCTTCAGATTCACGACGGACAATGCGGCGCTCATGAGACCTCCAGATCCAGGAAGACGGTCCCATCCTCGATGGTGATCGGGTAGGTGGGAACCGGACGGGTCGCCGGGAGCGACATCGGCTCACCGGTCGTCAGGTCGAACTCCGATCCGTGACGAGGACATTCCACGTCGGTCCCGAATACATCTCCCTCGGCCAATGAGGCTTCGGCATGGGAACAGCGATCACCGATCGCATAGACGTCGTCACCGATGCGAAAGACGGCGATCGACTCTTCACCAACGGTCACTCGAACTCCCCGATCTCGTGGCAGTGACGCCAGAGCGCCGATCTCGACCTTCATGCCACGTTCCCTGTCGCCTGGCCACTGAGGAATCGCCTGAATACCTCCTCCGAGACGGGGCCTTCCAGGCCTTCGATCGGGAGCCGATCGATCACTTCTTGGAAGAAGCCCCTGATCAAGAGTCGCTCGGCGCGGCTTCTGGTGAGGCCCCGGCTCTGCATGTAATAGAGAGGCTCGTCTTCGAGGGGGCCGACGGACGAGGCGTGCCCGCAGATCACGTCATTGCAGAGGATCTCCAGGTTGGGGACCGAGTGGGCTTTGGCATTCTCCGAGAGCACGAGGTTGCGGTTGGTCTCGAAAGTGGACGTGCGAACCGCCTCCTTCTCGATGCGAAGGAGGCCGGTGAAGACGCTCTGGGCGTCGTCCTCGACGGCTCCCTTGAGGAACACATCCGAGGTCGTGCTCTTTCCCACGTGATCGATCAACATCCGGTAGTCGAGTGTCTGGGACTTCTCGCCGAAGTACAGCCCAACGACCTCGCTGGATGAGCCGTCGCCCATCAGGGTCACACCGAGATCGAGCCGGCCAATCCCGGCCCCGAGCCCAACCTCCCCTATCCGAGAAGTGGCGTCACGCCCGAGTCGGGCGCGCTGATGCACGACGCTGGTGGCGGCATGATCCAGGCCTTGGACGGTCAGAAAGCGAAGATTCCCGCCGTCCCCGACGTCGAGGTCCACCCTGGGGATGGTGAGAAGTCGGGCACCTTCCGCAGACCTGGAGATGACCACCACCCGGGCCTCGGCGTTCTCACCGACCTTCACCACGATCTGAGGGAAGCTGGCCGTCATCTCCGTGACGCTCTGAACTTCGATCACCACGGGCGCCTCCATCACCGTTCCGGCAGGCACCTCAACGAGGATGCCGTCGGTGGCAAAGGCAAAATGGGCGGCCGCGAGCTTGTTGTGATCGACCGCAAGGAGGTCGGACAGTGACGGGTCGGCCCCGAGCTCACCAAATTGTCGAAGCGAAACCGTCGTCGCGTCACTCTCGAGAACCGTCCCGTCGACTATCAGCGCATGACCGCTTCGGTCCCGAAGCGACGTGGAAAAGGGACCGGGATCGAGCGGCTTGCCTGGATCCCCGACGGCCTCGAGCTCGGCGAAGGTCATGTCGAAGTCGACGTAGCGCCAGTCCTCCTCGGCTCCCGTCGGCTCACCGAGACGTTCGAATACCTGAAACGAGGCATCCATGGCATCCCGGCGCCACTGCGGTGCTTGCTCGATGTTCCTGGCAAGCGTTTCCTGGTCGAACGCGGTCAAAAGACTCTCCAAAAGGGTTGATTCGATGGTATTTCACCTATGGGGATAGTGCGAATTACTCGAGGATCGAGAGGGCGTCCGTGGTGACCACCGACTTGGCATTCCACAGCATCCAACCGAGGCCGAACTTCTCCGCCGAGTCGATCTGGGCACGCACCTGGTCGGCGGTGTAGCCGAAGTCCTGGAGCCACGGCCGGACCACGACATTCCTCGGAAGTCGGCCGAGCCCGTCTTCCAATGCATTTGTGACCATGGGGCCGGGGTGATCGTTGGGGTTGTCGAATCCATACCATTGCGGGCCGTAGTGAGACGGGTACACCATTGGTGAAGCGACATCGACGATCTCGGTCACGTCCTCCCAACGCTGCCCGATGCCCCCATCATCGGTTCCCGGAGCGGTAGTGAATCCAAAGACGTCTGCCGCGACCGCACATCCCATCGGATGGAGCAGATCCACCGCATCGCGCAAGAAGCCGGTCACGGTGGAGGTCCTGACATCGATCGTCACACCACCATCGAACGTCGCTTCCTCGGTCCGAGCATCGGGGAACCTGACGTAGTCGAACTGGACCTCGTCGACACCCATCCGACACACCTCCTCGGCCAGTGACAAGCCATAGGCGCGGGCATCGGGGTCGGTGGGATCGAGGAAGTACTGGCCACGGGCGCTGTATGGAGCATTGGTGCCGGAGTCCCACACGGCCATCGACGGCTTCTTCAGGGCGGCGGTGGGATCGTTGAACACGACCAGCCGCCCAATGAGATAGAGACCGGCCTCCTTGGCCTTACGGGAGACCTCACTCAGGTCATATAGGCCCCGGACCGCCCCCACCTCTAACGCCGTCGGATCCTGACTGTTGTACCAGACGAGCCCGGTCTCGTCCTTCAGATCGACCATCAGGGCGTTCAACTCGGTCTCTCTGGCCATGTCGATGTAGTAATCCAGACTGTCGCCGGCCGCCTCACCTGAGATGTGCACCGCCATGGCCACTATGGGTGACATCTCCACCACCGCCTCGCCGACACCCCCGTCCCACTGGAAGGTGGTGTCCTGCCAGGCCGGTCGGCTGACCTGAACCTCACCCGGCTCGGCACCGCGCAGACTGAAGCGACCCTCCTGATCGGTGATTCCGCTCGCCGGGCCTGCCACCACGGCAGCTGACTGAACGGGCGCCCCCTCCGTGTCGACGACCGTGCCCCTCAGGATCCTCGCCTTGAGGACGACATCAACGGTCCCTTCCGGCCTCTCCGTTATCGAGACCGTCATTGGGACATGACCTGGTGCACTCACCTCGAGGACGGTCGAAGACCGGCTCCACTCCATATCGATCATGCCATCGTCGCCCGATGCGCCGACCTGTCTGTCGTTCACATCGACCGACGCAGCCGCAATCGGTGTCCCGACGTCGTCGATCACCCGCAACGTGTATGGGTTCGCCCGCCCGAGCAGAGACCAACCAGCCCACAAAGCCCAGACGATGGTGAGCGCCACCAGCAAGCGGAACTGGGTCCTGCGCGCCACTGGACCCCTGAGCATACCGAGAAGCTCGAACAAGGCTGATAAATCTGTTTGCCAGATTCCTCCAACAGGGTTAGGTTTTCCACAGGGGGGGAGGTCGTTAGGAGGCGGAAATTGGGGAAGGCCATTAGGGCCAGTGACGCAAGACCGGAACGCGGATCCAGCCCTGCCGACACCATCGGTCTCTACCTCGATGAGGTGTCCGCGCATCTCCTGCTGACCGCCGAGGACGAAGTCCATCTCTCCCGTGCCATGGAATTGGGGAAAAAGGCAAAGGCCACACTCGATTCAGGCAACTTCGAGCAGAGTGATCGAGCCCAGCTGATGCGTCTCGTCGCAGAAGGCGACGAGGCCAAGATGGCCTTCATCCGTTCGAACCTCCGTCTCGTGATCTCGATTGCCAAGCGCTACACCGGTCGGGGCCTCGATCTGCTCGACTTGATCCAGGAGGGCAACCTCGGGCTGATCCGGGCTGTGGAAAAGTTCGACTGGCGGAAGGGCTTCAAGTTCTCCACTTACGCCACCTGGTGGATCCGACAAGCGATCACCAGGGGCCTGGGAAACAACGGGAAGACGATTCGGCTTCCTGTGCACATGGTCGACGTGGTCCGCACGGTCCAGGACACCCGTCAGAGCCTCCACGACAAGTACCACCGGGCACCCACCCTGGAGGAGATATCCGAGGCCTCGGGCTTGGACACGGAGAGAGTGTTGGCCGCCCTCGAGGCCCCCGCCGAGACCGTTTCGCTCGACCGCCCAGTGGGGGAAGACGGCGATGCCTCGCTACAGGACTTCGTCGAAGACACCGGAGCCGCAGATCCCGAAGCACGAGCCGCCGCCGCCTGGCGCCGCGATCGACTGATCAAGGCTCTGGAAATGCTCGATCAGGAAGAGCGGCAGGTCCTGTGGCTGAGATTCGGTCTCGACGGCGATGAGCCATGGACCCTCTCCGACGTTGGCAAGGTGATCAACTCGACCCGCGAACGCGTTCGCCAGATCGAGGCACGCGGCCTGGCCAAGCTCCGCCACCCCAGCTGCGACATCGATCTGCAGAGCCTGTTGTAACTGCCGGCCGACTTTGGACGCGTGCCTCCCGTCGTTCGTCGATTTCGTAAATCAGGGGACCACGTAGAGACTTCGACAAGTCCAGGATTTAATGCCATGTCCAAACAGACGCCGGTCGGCCGGGGCTACCGCTCCCAAGCAATGCATCCGGCGGCTTCACCAGTTTGATTGCTGGCGGACTTTGACCGATTGGCTCCCGGGATCCGAGACGGTCGCAAACCTGGGACTCCCCTCAATCCTCTGAAACTTGGTCCTGACCTCGGTCAAACAGACGCCGGTCCGCCAGGGCTACCGCTCCCACACAAACTGATCGCACGGCGTGGTGTGCTGCCGGTTAGATGCTTCGGAGGGCTCGTTCCAGACGGGCAAAGCCCTCGTCCGCCTCTTCCTCGGTGATGGATAGAGCGGGAGCCAGACGAAGGGCGTTCCCGTACAGACCGCCCTTGCCTATGAGGAGACCCTCGACCTTGGCCGCCTCCAGCACCGCAGCGGCCTTCTCGGGGGCGGGGCCTCCATCCGGCCTCACCAACTCGACACCGATCATCAGCCCCTTCCCGCGAACCTCGCCGATCACATCCAGCTCCTCGCCGAGGGGAACCAGGTTCTGCATCAATCGATTGCCCACCTTGAGCGAATTGGTCTGAAGGTCGTTGTCGAGCAGATAGTCCAGATTCGCCAGGGCCCCGGCCGTGGCGAGTGGGTTCCCGCCGAACGTCGAAATCCCAAGCGCCGGGTAGGAGTCCATCACCGAAGCGGATGCGACGACACCGCCGATGCTGAGCCCGTTGCCGATCCCCTTGGCGAATGTGATCATGTCGGGGGTGATGCCGTGTGCCTGATACCCCCAGAAGTGCTCACCGGTCCTGCCCCAACCTGTTTGGACCTCGTCGGAGATGAAGAGGATCCCGTGTTGGTCCAGCACCTCCTTCATGGCGCCGAAGAACCCGTCGGGCGGTGTGACGAACCCACCCACGCCCTGAATCGGCTCGGCGATCATCGCCGCCACGTCCCCGGCGGTGGCCACATTCAACAGGTCTTCGAGGTCGGCAACGCACGCCGCGATGAATTCGTCGTCCGGTAGATGGCCAAACGGGCTCCGCAGCTTGTAGCCGCCATGCACATAGATGACCTGGAAGGGTGAGAGACTCGTACCCGACCAGGCCTTTTGCCCGGTGATCGCAACCGTGGAATGCGACTTCCCGTGATAGCTGCCCCTGACAGCGAGAATCTGATTGGACTTGCGCAGGGTGGTGGCCAGCATCAAGGCCGCATCGTTGGCTTCGGTCCCGGAGTTGGTGAAGAAGACCTTGGCGTCGGGGATGCCCGACAGTTCGGCGATTCGCTCGGCCAGCTCGATCTGAGACTCGATCAGATACAGGGTCGAGGTGTGGAGCATCCGATCGGCCTGGGCCTTGATCGCCTCGACCACCTCCGGGACCCGGTAACCGGACATCGTGACCAGGATCCCCCCGAAGAAGTCGAGGTACCGGTTGCCCTCGGCGTCGGTGACCCATCTCCCATCACCGTCGACCAGGGATATCGGCTCTTCGTAGTAGACAGGCGCCCAGTTGGGGAGGACGGCCTTGTGACGTTCGTAGAGCTCGGCGTGCTTGCCCATGAGGATCCTTTGCGAAGGCTATGCACGCAAATATCGCAGAAACAGCGACCGCTCGCCCATCAAAACGCGATCCAGGGCCATGTCGGACGGCGGATCGGACGCCAATCCATGGGCAAGACGCGGGGCATCGCCACCGACCAGCTTGGGTGAGATCGTGAGATTCATCTCGTCGACGAGGCCGCGACCGACGAACTGCCCGGCCAATTGTGGCCCGCCTTCACAGAGGATGACTCCAGCAGCCGACAAGCGAGCGAGGATCGCCGGTGCCGTCACCTCTTCGAGGAAGACGACGTCAGCAGAGTCGCCGAGCATCGCCAGCTTGGAGGGATTGGCGTTGGGTCCACTGATGATCATCGGCCGGTACTCCTGGTCCGAGAACACCCGGGCATCCGGGTCGATGCTCAATGAGCCTGAGACGATGGCGAGGATCGGGGCTGGGGTCTTGCCGGCCGCCACCCGTCGCTCTCTCCTCTCCTCGTCGAGACGCACTGGCCCATAGTCCTCGGCGCTCACGGTTGCCGCCCCGACGAGGATGATGTCGGGCACGGCTCTCAGGGCAGCGAACAGCGCCTTGTCGTCGGCATCGTTCAGGGGAGTCGACTTTCCGGCCACACGTGTTGCGCCATCGATCGAGGTCACGAAGTTGAGCATGACCCAGGGTTCTCCGTCGGTCGAGCGTGGCTCATTCATGACCATGCCGACGAGATCGTCGATCGGCTCGCCGGTCTGATCGATCCTGCGCAGCATTCAGTGGAAGGTAGCGGTTACTCCTCCACAATCCACGCCGTCACCATCCCGAACATCCCGTTGTCACTCTCGACGTGATTGAGGATGTGGCAGTGCCAAACCCACACACCCGGGTCGGTCAGGTGGAATAGCACCGAGTAGCGCTCACCGGGAGCGACGTTGATGGTGTCGGCCCAATACGGGTTGTCCAGAGGGATGCCGTCCTTGGCAAATACCAGTTGGGGGAATTGGTGCTGATGCATCGGGTGAGCCTGAAGGCCCTCGTTGTAGTAGTGGACCACCACCCAGTCCCCGACCTTGGCCACATGCGGCTCCGTGGCAGGGAACGACTTTCCGTTGAGACTGAGCCCGATCACCCCGGCATCGTTCAGAACCATCGGGAATTCCTGGGCCACTTCGAGATCCGAGGGAATCTCGACGCCAGAGATGGTCTGCCCAAAGGGGATCGGCGTGTCCCCGATGATGAAGGTCCCAAACAAGCCGTTGGGGATCTGCATTTGCCCGTGATGGTGAGCGTGATACATGCCGATCGCCGGCTTCTCGGCCACGAACTCGTAGACGAATGTGTCTCCCGACTGGATGAGGTCCTGGGTGTACGGGGCGACGCCGTCCATGTTGTTGGGGGTGCGGATCCCATGCCAGTGAACGTCAGTCCCCATGGGCAACTGGTTGTCGACCACGACCCGAACCTTGTCGCCAACATGGACCCTGATCATCGGCCCGGGGACCATCCCGTTGTAGGTCCAGGCATCGACGACCTTGCCCGGCGAAACCTCCCAGGGCGTGATGGCGACCGTCAGGTGAAACTCTTTGGTGCCGTCGGCCTGGATCACAGGCTCGAGCGGCTGATTGCCCACGCCCTGTGTTTCGGCGGGGAAGGCGAGCATCGACTCGGTCATCACGCGATCGAGGGCCGCCCAGTCCGGGGTGTTGTCCTCGGACGTGACACCCTCGCCCCCGGAAGGGGCGGTTCCGGACACGACCAGTGTCGCCTCCATGCCTGCCTCCCTGTGACCGGGGATGGAGCAGAAGATCACATAACTGCCCTCGGCGAGGGTGCCCACGTCCAAGCTCGTCGACTCACCGGCCACCAGGTCTGGGGTGTTTGGCCCACCGTCGAGAACGAGGTTGTGCATCACGGACCCGTCGTTCGTGACCTCGAGCAATGTCGGGCCAGAGCCGACCTCGAGGTTGCCGTCGATCTTGAATTCGCTCAATGACACCTTGGCGGTCTGGGTCTGCGACCCGGTGCCCGCGGCCGACGGGTTGGCAGTGATGCCTTCCGAATTGATGGCCACCACGGCTGCCAGGACGGCCAGGGCGGCGCCCATGATCGCAACAACGATCAAGAACTTGTCGAACGCGCCGGCCGGTGAGAGGTCGCGCATGTCTTCACGTCTGGGTGTCATGGTCGGCAAGTTACGAACCGTCTTGACGCCCCAATAGGGACCAAAGCCCCTAATCACCCACTCCAAACCGGCGCAAGTATCGAGATAACCGACCAGAGAGGTAGCCATGGAAGTTCGAGAACTGGTCTCCGGCGAGGTGATCTGGGTCGAGCCGACATCCACCATGCGAGAAGCCGCCGAATTGATGGTGTCAACCGGCGTTGGCTCCCTCGCCGTCGAGATAGACGGTGCGTTGGAAGGCATCCTCACCGAGCGCGACATCCTGATGGCCGTCGCCGGTGATGCCGACTTCGACCGTGACCCGGTGAGTAAGTGGATGACCGGGTATCCCGATGCATTTCAACCGGACATGGCCGTCGAGGAGGCAGCAGACTGGATGCTGGCAGCGGGATACCGGCATCTCCCGGTAGTCGACGGTGACGAAGTCCTGGGCGTGATCTCCATCAAGGACGTTCTCTGGGGAGTCACCGAGGCAAGCAAGGTGTGAACGATGGAACCGATCACACCAGCGGAGGCACGTCAATTCCTTGAGGAAGCGAAGGTCGCCCATATCGGTGTCGTCTCGAATGGCGAGCCTTATGTGACTCCGATGTCCTTCGTCGTCAACGACGATCACATCCTTTTCCGAACCAAACCCGGCCGCCGCTACGAGGCGTTGCGAGCCAACCCGAACGTGTCGATCGAGGTGTCGCGTTTCGACGACGAGACCGGCGACTGGACCAGCGTCATCGTCAAGGGTGTAGCCCAAGAGTGCCCGGAAGGCGATTGCCAGGAGACGGTGGCGCTGCTCATGAAGAAATACGAGTCAGTGCTGGGGTCTCCCCTGGGTCACGGAGGCGGCCTACAACCCATGTCCAGTTTCCCTCACGTCGTCCTGGTGGAGATCAAGGAGATCAGCGGGATGACCTCTGGCCGCGGTTTCACCGTGCGCACCCGACCGGGTCGTCTCTGAGTGTTCGTCCACTACCACACCGAGGTCCCGATTCCGATGTCGGTGGTGGAACGAGGCCTCGACAATCTCCGGGGCGATCTCGAGTCTTGGGCGGACGTCGCCTACCGGCACGGCGAGGACCTCAGAGCAAGGGTCGGGCCGGGAGAGGACGGGCTCGCCAAGGAGGTGCGGCTCGATCTCGGGACAGCCGAGATCCATCGATCCGGGCTGATCTATCCACTCAAGTGGTCGGCAACGGGTGCCCGCGGCCTGTTCCCGAAGATGGACGCCGATCTGATCCTTTCCCACGCCGGCAAAGAGAAGACCAAGATCAGCTTCGAGGGAACGTATGAGCCGCCGCTCGGGGCCGTCGGCCAGGTGGTCGATCGGATCGTTCTCCGCCGAGTGGCGGAATCGACGGTGAAGACCTGGGTCGACGCATTGGCCCGTTCACTTGTCGACGGGAAGCCAATCAGTCCAGCGGAAGCCTGACGGCGATCTTGGTCCCCACCCCGGGGGTCGTGTCGATGGCAAACGTTCCGCGGAGGGAGTGGGAACGGAGCTCGATGTTCGCCAAGCCCATGCCTGTAGATGGCTCCGACCGATCGAAACCCACGCCGTCGTCTGTCACCTCGATCACACAGAACCCCTCGTCGACATCCACGGAAACCTCGGCCCGACTTCCCTCCGAGTGGCGGAGGGCATTGCTGAGCGCCTCACTCACGATCTTGACCACCTCGTCCTCGATTCTCTCGTCGCCGAGAGAGTCCACCCCTATGTCGAGGCTGACGGCCGTGGGATAAGCCGAGCCCATGCGGGACACGATCTCCTGAAGCCGATCGTCGAGTTGTCTCGACGCGGTGTCCGAGCGAAGCTGGAAGATGTAGCTGCGGAGCGCTTCAACGGCTTGGTCGAGACGATCGACCGATTCCTCCAGCGTCTCCGCCGCCCCGCTGTCGGCGATGGCCTCTGAGATGCCCTGGAGCCCCAGACCCACCGCGAAGAGATCCTGGATCACCGAGTCGTGAAGGTCGCGAGCGATCCTTGCCCGATCCTCGAGAACGGCGAGTGACTGGAGCCGCTCATGGAGCCGCGCGGTGTTGACCGCGGCGCCGGCCACCCGACTCAGGGCCTCGGCCACGACGATGTCGTTGTCCGTGAACCCCCCTTTCTTCTCGGCGAGGTAGAGGTTGCCGAAGGCCACCCCGCCCACCGAGACCGGTACGCCGAGGAAGGTCTTCATACTCGGGTGATGCTCGGGGAAGCCATAGGAGTCGGGATGGTCGGCGATGTCGTCCAACCGCAGTGTCTGATTCTCCCGGACCACCGTGCCTAGGACACCCCGCCCGATTGGAAGGCGGCCGATACGGATCACCTCTTCGTCACTCATCCCCTCGTGGAGGAACTCCGAGAGCACCCCGTGGGCACCGATGACCCCGAGTGCGGCGTATTTGGCTCCCGTCGCCGCTCGCGCCTCGGCGACCAGACGGCGCAAGACCCGCTCCAGATCGACCTCTCCAACGACGGCGGCCGCCGCGTCTATCAATGAGGGGAGCCGATCCAGCGAATAGTCAATGGCCATTGGGCCAGGACGATAACCGGCTACCGTCCTGGCCCATGGACGAGCTGAAAGTGCTGCTTGTCGACGACCACGAGGTGGTCAGGGCAGGGATAAGGGCCCTGCTCGACTCCCAGGACGATATGGTGGTCGTCGGCGAGGCCGGTACGGCCGAAGAGGGGATTCGCCGTGTCGGTTACGACGAGCCGGACGTCGTCGTGCTCGACGTCCGTCTCCCCGATCGCAGCGGCGTCGAGGCCTGCCGCGACATCAGGGAGCGCTTCCCCGATGTGAAGGTGTTGATGCTGACTTCCTTCGCCGACGAAGAGGCGCTGATGTCGGCGATCCTCGCCGGCGCCTCCGGATACGTGCTGAAACGGGTCAAGAGCACCGACCTGGTCGGGGACATCCGCAGGGTGGGGGCCGGTGAGTCCCTGCTCGACTCGGATATGACAGAGAAGCTGTTCGACCGGCTTCGTCAGGGCTCCAAAGAGGACCCTCTGCTCGGCCGTCTCAGCAAGCAGGAGCGAACGATCGTCGGGCACATCGCCGACGGGCTCACAAACAAGCAAATAGCCGAGGAGATGTTCCTCGCCGAGAAGACGGTGAAGAACTACGTCTCCAACCTCCTCACCAAGATGGGCATGAGCCGGCGAAGTGAGGCGGCCGCCTATGTGGCCCGTCTCGAAGCAGAGCACGACAACGCAGACGCCCCCCAAGGGTGGGGCGAGGGTTAGAGCGGCTAGACAGAGAGGTTCTGGCGCAGGTCGGCCAGGTCTCCCTGCCAGATTCCCTCCACCAGAATCGGGCGGAATCCCATCTCGATGTTGATATTGAGCATCGGAGCGTTCGACCCCGCGTTGTGCGTGTCGATCCGCCGGACCTCGGGATAGGACGATCGAAGCTGCAACGCCATCGCAGCCTTGAGCCAACGGCCAAGACCGTTGTTGCGATGGTCCGGGTCGACACCGGTGTCCTGTTGCCAGACCTGGTCGGGCTGCAAGCGCTGGTACTCGACATTGGTGAAACCGGCGAACTCGCCTGATGGCCTGTGCACGGCCACATAGGTCAGGTTCTGAACTCCTCTGGCTTCGTCGGTTGCCTCGTGATCACGAAGCACGCTCGGAGTCATCACCTCGTCCTCCTGTTGGTAGCCCTCCATGGGAGCCGTGTTCATCACGCCGTAGAGGTCACAGAAGGCACCGAGATACTCCTCGGGGATCGGGCTGGGTAGGAACAGCAACTCGTAATCGGAGGCTCTCTCCGTGGCCCGAGCCACCCATGACTCCATCAGATCCCAATCGATGTCCTGTAAGACCAGTCTGCTCCTCTTCTCGGTCAGCACGTGTTCGAGACCGCCCCGTTTGACCAAATCCTCCTCTGGTCTCCCCACCACTACGACGGTGGCGAACCTCTTTCGACCCATTTCCTCGACTCGATCGAGCATTGGGCCTGCCACTTGCCTCATCAGCCGACGGCCACGGTGCTCAGGATGGACATAGACCCAGCCGAAGGCATTTTCGAGATTCTGCTCGAGATCCATGTGGGCGACGCTGGTGCCGATCACGTCCTCTCGCTCCCAAAGCACCCAACGAGGGATTGCGTCGGTCTCTACGAGATGCCGCCAGTTGGCCAAACGTTGCGCCTCGGCCACCGGAGGATCCCCGGGAAGCATTTCGTCGTCCCCGACCAGATAGAGCTGATACAGCGCCCGGAGCGTGCTTTCCGGTACGCGTCTGGTGTCGATCTCCTCGACGTGGGGGCTCATGACCACCCGAGCGTAGGAACGCTCGAAACGGCGATGTCAGCGAATTAGAGCTAGCTGACGAAGAGCCCTGCCACCGCCCCGGTCGACGCCAAATAAGCGACAAAGGCAATGAAGACGATCACGAGGCCACGCATCACGGGTCGTGGCTCACGCTCCGAATTGAACTCCGATTTCAGGGGGCCCTCCTTGGTCGTGACGTGGAGGGTAAGAGCGGAGCTCCGGTCAATCGGTGTTTTCCGACTCCCATTGCTCGCGGGTGATCGACCAGACCCAGTGCCGTCGCAGCCGATCGTCATCGAGGAATCTGGGATGATCGAAGTCGAGATCGGGTGCTCGCCGCATCCCGAGACGGTCCATCACCGTTTGGGAGCGAGTGTTGTCAGGAATGGTCCAGCTGAGAATGCGGTCGAGCCCCACTTCGGTGAAACCAAAGCCCATGGCCGCCTTTGCCGCCTCGGTGGCGAAGCCACTCCCCCACTGATCACGAGCGAAACGCCATCCGATCTCGACGGCGGGTGTGAAGTGCGTCTCGAAGCCGGGCACGGCCAGCCCGCAGAAACCGATGAACCGGTGCGCCCACTTGATCTCGACCGCCCAGAGGCCGTAACCGTATTCCTCGAACTGCGCCTCGATCCGACCCACGAACAGATCCGATTGCTCCTTTGTGAGGACTCCGGGAAAGTGCTCCATGACCTCCGGATCCGCATTGAGCGCGGCAAAACGCGCCAGATCCTTGTCCTTCCATCTCCGGAGTAGGAGGCGCTCGGTTTCGATCGTCGGGCCGGGTGTCATCAGCGTGTCAGCGTAAGTGACATGTCGCGTTAGCCAAGGGCTCGATCAGGGAGGGCCGGTTCCTGGACGAGGGAGCCTGTCCGGCCGTATGAATCTGAGACGACCGGCTCCGAGACTGTCGTCGATGCGGAATCCCCATCCATGGATCACGACTTGATGATGGAACCAACAGAGTGTCACGAGATTGTCGGCTTCGGTGGCGCCTCCTTCGGACCAGGGGATCTTGTGATGCACCTGGAGCCGATACCTACTGACACACGAGTCGGCTGTGCATCCCCCGTCACGATGAAGGACGAATCGACGCAGTTTCTTCGGGATGACCCGGCTTCGACGACCCATTCCGAGTGGCTTGCCGTCCTTGGTGCCGATGACCTCGAGACTGCCGGCGCAAGCGACCTTGTCCAGAATCTCGGGACCGACACTCGACCCACCGGCGACCTCGACACCCTGGCCGTCGACGAAGACGGTGATGATCGGAGTCGTATCGCTGTCGGGCCGTGCGCCCTCGCACAATTGGGTCAGGGCGACCGCCCTGCGATACCCGATCCCGGGACGTGTCCCATCGGGAAGAGGTGGAAGCTCATCGGCCGCCTCGCCGAGAACCTTGTCGACCACCGATCCCGCATAACCGTCCAACTGACCCCAAACCGCCCAACTCGACTCATCGAGATTCGGCTGGAGGGCCAGGTTCTGGCTTTGGTGGGCCACGTGATCGGAGGATCTGCTCAGTCTCTTGTGACGGGCTGCGATTCGACGGAGCCCGGCGATGTCATGGAAACGCAGATTGTCGTCATGCGACTCGGTCGGTATTCGTGACGTCGCCACGGCCCGATCGAACGTGATCTCACCGTCGATGAGCTGACGTGCCAACTCGGGAGCATCGAGCAAGCGCTTGGCGGTGGAAGTGAGGATCCCGGCTGTCTCGATGGACATATCCAATCGACTGGCTGTCCACTCGCGAAGGCTTCGACACCCATCTGCGGTGTGGACCTGTGCGCGATCGGCAAGATGGAGAAGCGCCATCTGCCTCGCTCGGGAGCGGGCGATGGTCTCCTCCTCGTGGAGAAGGGCCTGCTCGATCTGATCCGGTGTCAATCCCCTCATGTCTCGAACGTAAAGGAGGGGTGGGACAAAAATGCCCCTGTTCAGACCATTTCAGTCAGATTTTTCTGCGACCTCTTCGATTTTCTCGACGGCGTCCGAGGCGGCCTCAGCGATCTTGTCGGCACTCTCCGATGCGGCGTCCTCGATGCGGTCGGCGGCATCGGTCGCCGCATGCTTGGCATCGTGCATCGCCTGCTCTACCGGGTCATCGGCCTTGAGAAACCCGCTCTCCTTCAGCTTCGGGATCACCTGATCGGCGATCTCCGCCGCCTTCTCCGGACCGATGCGTGACGCGAGCTTTGGCTCGAACTTGGCTCGAGCCTCCGACTCGGTCAGACCCATGTACTCGGCCTTCTTGGCCTTCACCGCGGCTCCCACCCCGGCAACAAGACCCGCAAAGAGGAGAAACTTGAAGAGGCCTCGGAAGAAATGTCGTTCTGATTCTTCTGCCATCTCTACTTCCTTTGCCACGATTAGCTCCACACAAGAGTACCGAAGCTCCGGAGCTCAGTTTTCGCGGTGTCTGCCACGACCCTTCACCCAGGTGCATTGATCGCGTAGGTTGGCCAACGCAGTGGTTCGACGGCTGATCGCCGGTCTGATCTTGGTGGGTCTGGCAGTCGGTATCTGGGCGCTATGGCCGCGGGAGGGCTCGGATCCGACGCCAACCACCCTCCCCGAAGCTGCCTCGAGCACCACAACGACAAGTCCCATGCCACACGACCACCACCCTCTCGTCTACAACCACAACGAGCCACATCGAGCGACACACACGTGGTGGAAACCGTCGCGGAGGCCGAGTCGATTCTCCGCCAACTCTGGTTTGGGTGGTTCGAAGGGATCTACAACCAGGACGAGGAGCGGATCAAAGAGGTTGTGGGGACCCAGGCATTGCTCGATAACGCTCGCGATCAGCTCCTTTGGCGTCATTGGATTTCGCTTCCATGCCGCACCCGAGATGAAATCGAATTCGGGTCACTGGAGGTCCTGCGCTCGGATCAGGAGTGCCTTGCCGATATGGTAGAACCGTGAGCGAGCCGCCTTTCTTGATCCAAGTGTGCGACTCAACCGATCCGTGGATGTTCGTTCGCTGGACGAGATGGCAGCTGGGTATTGGTTTCTACCTGGCGATTACGAGGACGATCTGTGGGAGCGAGATTGCGAAAGCTCATTGGAACCATTGTCTTAGTGACTGTCTTCTGAGCTCTGGCGGTCCAGCGTCGGCAGCCGACGTTCTGCAGCATGCTGGGTCGGAGACAGTGCAGAACCCGGACGTCGCCGATCACACCGTCACTCGTTGTCGTATCGCCGGTGGAAATGTCGTGGACTACGCCTCTGACACCTCGGTGCCATCTCGTCTCTATCCCAACGCCGGGACCGACCTGAACGGTGACTGCTGGTACCTGACATCGGCTGCCACGAACTGGGTGTACGTGTCACTGTTCGTCAACGGTGACGCCGTGCTCGGCTACGACCCCGACCCAAGCACGTCGGGAGGCATCGCCCTGGCGACCGGCCGAATCCGACGATGTACCTCAGAACCGAATCCGGCCACTGACCCGGTGGCCGAGGTCTGGGAGTACGTCACCTCGTACATCCACCCACCACCCACCCCCGAGCTCAGTCCTGAGGCCGGCTTTGGCGTGACCGGAATGAGCACGTTCGTGGGCGTGCCGGTCCCCGATCCACACGACGCCCAGCTCACCGGCGGCGGCGGAGCCACCCTCGACATTCACATCGAGGTCGACGGCGTGGTGGTCGATTGGGGCGATCAGTGGGTGGACAGCTTCCCGGCGGATCAATCGGCACTGGCCGGATACCCCGACGGCGCCGCCCAACACATCTATGAGACGAAGCAGGACGTCGGGTACTCGATTTCGGTCTCATACGACTGGACCGCCCGCTGGAGAGCCGACGGGGGGCCTTGGACCGCTCTCGACGTCCCCAACACAGAGACTGCGGTCACTTATCCCGTGTCGGAGGTGGTTTCGGTCATCACCGGTTAGCGCTGAACGCGAAGGAGGGGCCGCCGATGGCGACCCCTCTTTCTGGAGGAGGAAGAAAGCCCTTAGTTTTCACTAGAGACTTACCCCCCTATCTTCGGCTCAAACACCCTGGAACTGAAGGGTCCTAGCGACTCATTCGACTTTGGTGGCGAGGACCGACCACATCAGGGGCAGCATCTCGGGATGCTCGGGCAAACGCCATAGACCGTCCCCGTCGAGGATCATCTGCTTCAGCCCTTGCCATTCACACTCTCGATACTCCTCGACACGATCGATTCTGAGGCCGGCCTCGATCAAGGCATTGATGATCTCGCCGATCCCGTGATTCCACCCATAGTTGAGGGGGCTGGACACCTCCCCGACACCGGCGTAGGTCTCCAGCTCTTCGTCCTCGATCCCGGCTCGACAGTCTCGAAGTACGGGTACTTCACCCGAATCCCCTCGGGAGGATCGTAGTCCATCGACCACATCATCGGATGACCCTCTCGCATGTAGAGAACACCCCCCGGGCGAAGCAGAGTCGCCACAACGCGGGCCCAGCCTCGGATGTCCGGAAGCCAGCAGAGGGCGCCCACACCGGTGTACACCATGTCGAAAGTCTCACCGATGACGGAAGGCGTCTCGTACAACTCGGAGACCACGAACCTGACCGGCGTCCCCGAGTCTGCGCTCAACTTACGGGCAGCTTCGATCGACTTGGGTGATAGGTCGATCCCGGTTACCTCTGCTCCCAGACGTGCCAATGAGATCGTGTCGGTCCCGATGTGACATTGCAGATGGATGACCTTCTTACCGGCTACATCGGGCATCTTCTCCCGGTCGTACGTGACGACACCGCTGAGGTGATCTGGGTCATCGACGAAGCGAGAGATCCCATACTCCTCGGAGTCGAAATGAAGTGGGACCCGGGCATCCCAATTGTCCCGGTTCGCCCGGCGATACTGGTCCAGTGGCATGACCCGGAGTATTGCTGGTCCAGGTCCGAGCGCGGGAGGAAATATGGCAAGAGTGACTGGTATCGGTGGGGTCTTCTTCAAGGCGCGTGATCCGAAGACCCTTCAGCATTGGTACGTGGAGAACCTGGGGATGGAGCCTGACCAGGACGGGTACATGGTGATTCGGTGGGGTGGGGACGATCGAGGATCAACGGTGTGGGCACCTTTCAAAGACGACACCGACTACATGGGCCCCGAGGAGAACCGCTGGATGATCAACTATCGGGTGGATGACCTCGACGGCCTGCTGGACCAACTCCGTGCAAAGGGGGTCAGGGTCGAGGAGCAGACGATGGAAGACGAGAACGGCAAGTTTGGGTGGTGCTGGGACCCCGAGGGGAACAAAGTCGAGCTCTGGGAGCCCACTCCCGGGATGTGAGAGGTGGAGCCGATGCGGGAAGGGCATCGGCTCCACCAGATGTCTCAGGACGTGGGTAGGAAGTTCCAGGCGCCCGAATCGGTCTCGTCACCCCAGGACACCGGCATGGTGACCACATCGGTCGGAGAACCGTCCTTGGCCGAGTTCCAGAACAACCGGATCGACACCGGCCCGGTGGTGAAGTCGTAGTCGATGTCGAAGCTGAAATCGCCCCAACACCCGGTCCCGCAGGCGGCAGTGGTGAAGTCCTGATACACCACGTTGCCATCGAGATCGACCAACTCCAGACTCACCGTTGCCTCGAACACGTTGGCCCTTCCAAGGAGAGACAGAGGGTCGCTTCCACTCCCCGCAGCCGCCGAGGTCGGTATCACCGAATTGAGGTTGTCGATGAACGATTCCTGGTCCAGTGGCCCGCTGATGTCCAACCCGTCGGTCCCGAACTGCGTCACCGGCTGACCGTCGATCGTGAATTGGACCTTGGTGGTCGCTTCCTTATCCAGGCCTGCCGTGTAGATCAGCTGATTGAGCATGGTGAAGTCACCGAGGAGGCCCGATCCGGATCCCTGGGCGAACTCCGGGCTCATATCCACGACCTTGACCCCGTTGCCGCCGTCGCTGACACCGATCACATGAACGTCCGAAGGCACGTAGTTGTCGAACCCGGGGGGAAGGCTCAGGTTGGGTTGGGTCAGCAGGTTCAAGGCGTTGGCGTCGGACGAGTCGAAGACCGAGTCGGCCACGGCGTAGAACGGCACCAGTGCCGGGTTCCCGGTGTTCGAGTTCTCCGGTGTCTGTGCCAGGAACACATACACCCCCTCCCGATCGACCGTCGCGACCGTCGTCGTCGTGGTCGGCTCGGTGGTAGTGGTCGGCGGGGCATCGCTGGTAACCGTGGTGCCGACCGTCGAGGTCGTGGTGTCGGCTATCCCACCGCCGTTCCGGCCCCCGAAGATGAGGAACGGGATGGCGGCGAGCACCAGCACCACGGCGGCGGCGCCGGCGAACATGAGGATGGGGTTGCTTTTCGAAGTGTTGCGTTGGGTCACGTTGACCTCCTCGGGAAAGGGAGGTGGCTCTGGCGACATGGCCACCAACCGGTCGATGAGCTCTTTCATCTTCCGCTCGTCGTATTCGCTCATGACAGCCACTCCTGGAGATGTTTCCGGGCCCGGGCCAGATGACGCTTGACCGCCCCAGTTGAGATGCCCATTTGCTCGGCGACTGCGTCGACCGGGAGATCAGCCCAGTAGGTGAGGAGAACGACTGACCGCTGCTGCATGGACAATCGCTCCACCGAGGCGAGTACGTCGACATCGACCTCCTGGGCCGGCGTCGACTCCGGCATCGCCGTCTTCATCTCGCGAAGACGACGCGAGAGCGTGCTTCGGTGGTGATCTGTGGCCACCGTGAGCACCGCCCGATAGAGATAGGCCCGCCTATTGCTCACTTCGGGCCAACTCTTAGAGGCAAAGGCCTTCAAGCAGGCATCGGTCACCACGTCGGCAGCGTCAAAGGGCCCAACCAGACCAGTCGCGTATCTGGTGAGCTCTCCGGCGTATGACCGATATGCCTGCTCGTCGTCCATCACACCAATCGTGGTGATCATGCCCTTATGACGGAGCCGAACGTGGGATTGGGTGACATCTTCAGGCGGCGCGCTCTCGAACCACCTTTCCTATGTCGAGACGGCGCACCGTGCGAAGAGCGGGGATCAGGGAGAAACCGGCAACCAACAACAAGGCCAGGGCCGTTCCTGCGATCGAGAGTGGGGACATGTAGAAGTCGAGGATGAAGACGTCGTTTGAGAATGCGCCCAAGAAAAAGGCACCGGACCAATAGCCGATCAGCACGCCAGGAATAAGCCCGAGCACCGTGAGAAGGACGTTCTCGGTGGCCACCAGACGAGCAATGCTCGCGTGAGAGAGCCCGTTCGCCCGCATCGTCGCGAACTCGCCCGAGCGCTCGGCAACGTTCACCGAGATCGTGTTGAACATCAGGGCGAAGGCCAGGGCGCCGCCGAGCACCAGCATCACGCCGACGAAGGCGTAGAAGAAGCCGAGATACTGCTGGATGAGGTCGTAGAGAGTGCGGGCGTCGACCGCTGCTGCCACCACGTTGACGTCGGCGATGTCGCTGATGACCATCTTGCGATCGACACCAGAGTCGAACGACGCCTTGAGAATCGTCACGCCGGGAGCGCCCAAGACCGAGGCATCGGGCGCCTGAGCGGTGAGGATCGATTGGTCGATATACAGATAGGTGCCAATCGGCTCGTCGAGGAAGCCCTCGATCTTGGTGCTGAACTCCGTGCCGAGCGTGGGCAGCCCGATGGTCACCTCATCTCCCACTTCGACCCCGAGCTCGTCCTTCAAACCCTTGCCGGCGAGTATCCCCGATTGGGGCAAGCCGTCGGGTAAGCCGTGCATCGTCGTGTCCGGCTGATAGCCCTCGATGGTCGTCGAGTAGCTGCGGCCGTCGCTGCCAACGGTTGCCTGGAGTGTGATGACCGGCTCGACCCGGTCGACACCATCGACCGCGGCCACCGACTGAATTGACTGATCGCTGACCGGGGCTGCGAGGATGATGTCGGCGTCTTCCACCGAGACAACGTTGAATTGGCGATCGAGAATCTCCGCGATCGTGTCGATCATTCCCCAGGACACCATGATCAAGATGGCAGCCAGGACGACTCCGAGCGCCGTGGACAGGCTCCTCCTTTTGTTCCGGCCTATCCCCCGCAGCACCATCAGCCACCGGACCGGGAGCGATCGAAGCGGCGGGACGACGACTTCGAAGAGACTTCGCCCTCCCCCGCCGGCCGGGACGTCACCACGCATCGCCTCGGCGGGGCTGACGCGAAAAGCAGTCCGGGCCGGTGCATAGGCGCCAATGGCCCCGGCGGCCAGACCGAACAGCACGCCAATGAACGGCGTGATCGGGTGAAAGCCACGCACGGTGTCCGGTATCCCGAGGCCCTGTGTGTACAGCCCGGTTATGACATAGGCGAGAGCCATCCCGACCAGCACGCCGACGATGCCCGAGATCAGCCCGAGACGCACTCCATACGAGAGGTAGTGCCGCAGGACCGTTCGTTTGTCCATGCCACTGGCCCGGAGCGTTCCGATCTGAGACCGCTGCGAGTAGACGATCCTGGTGAGGAGGATGAAGGCCGCCATGGCGGCAGCAGTCATGAACAGAGCGGGGAACATGACGGCTAGCTCCTGGAAACCCGAGACGTCCAACTGCAGCGTCTCGTTGGAGGGATGTTTGGCCTGAGTGACCACGTCCCCGGCCCCCGCCTGCTCGGCGGCCTGGCGCACGGCCGCGTCCGTCGCTTCCACGTCGGCGCCGTCGTTATAGACGATCAACACCTGCGAGACGGTCACGGCCGGCGGGATCGAATCGAATAGAGACTCGTCGCCGAATACGACGCCGAAAGTCCCCGGTGTCGGGAAGATCTCCTGGCGACTCTTGGCAGGCCAGATGTACTCGGCGGAGATGGCGACACCCGAGATCGTCGATTCGGCCCAATCGCCGCCGATGTGCATCTCGAATCGATCCCCGACCCCGAGGTCGAAGTCCTTGGCCATGTGATCCTCGATCACGACCTCGGCTCCCGGCTCACCCGCGAAGTAGCTGCCCTGGCGAACGTCGATCTTGTTCACCTCGGGCTGCCCGGATGACGTGTACCCGACGATTCTCCCCACGAAGACCTCGCCATCGACACGCATCGGGATGTCGGCTTGAAGACGGGTCTCTACCGCGGCCACACCATCGATCTGTCGGGCCTGGGCGGCAAAGTCCGACCCCGCCCCAACCACGGTGATATCGGCGAAGTCGAGCCGTCCGTATGTGTACTTGTACGAGCTGTTCAGGTTCTGGTAGGCGTCGTAGGTGCTGGCGAACAGCATCACACCGAGGCCGATGGTGAGCGCGACCGCCAGAAACTGGGCCCGTTGCCGACGCATGTCGCGCCGGCGCTTGACGTCGAGCAGGCTCACCAGTCGAGGACAGCCGGTTCGGCCGGGCTCGTGTTGGTGTCCACCCCGATGATCGTCCCGTCCCTCAACTCGATGACGCGGTGGGCGATGCGGGCGATCTCCCGGTTGTGAGTGACGACGAGCACGGACCGATTTCCACCTTCTACGACCTCGCGAAGGAGACCGAGAACCTGCGAGCCGGTGTCGACGTCCAGAGAACCGGTTGGCTCGTCGGCAAGAATCAAAGGCGGGTCCTTGACCAACCCGCGGGCGATGGAAACCCTTTGTTGCTGACCACCGGAGAGCTCACCGGGAAAGTGGTCCATCCGATCCTCCAGCCCAACCTCCTCCAGCGCCTGAACACTCCTCTCGTGGGGATCGTCGCCTGTCAACTCGGCGATCAGCTCCACGTTCTCCAATGCCGTGAGGGTGGGGATCAAGTTGTAGAACTGGAAGATGAACCCGACAGATGAGAGGCGATATGCGGTGCGGGCCCCGTCGTCGAGGGCTGCGAGGTCCCGCCCATCCGCCTCGATGCGACCCGAAGTGGGTCGCTCCAACGCTCCCACCTGGTTGAGGAACGTGGTCTTGCCGGAGCCGGATTGTCCCAACAAGACAACGAATTCGCCCCGGGGGATCTCGATATCGACATCCTTAAGCGCCTCGACCGCCGTGTCTCCCTCTCCGTAAGTCTTCGAGAGCTTCTCCGTCTTTATTGCCGCCGTCACGACACCTCCTCGAGCTCCGAGGCTAACCCTCCCAGGGCTGCGGTTCGCCAATCCCAGTTGGCAGATCGGCGAGAGATGTTTAGGTTCGCTCTTTCGCTGGTATCAGGGGCCGACAGGCCGAATGCAGACTGCTCACATTTACGCGCTGGTGACCGTCTCCATCCTCGTGATGGCATTGACCGCAGTCTTGGTCGAGCACCCGCCCGCGCCCGACACGGTGTCCGTTGAAGCCCTCAGGATCGAAGCCACGACGACGTCCAGCCCGACAAGGGCCATCTCAAATCCCGAGGCCACGACGACGTCCACGACCGCCATTCAGATTGAGCCCGACACCGATGCGCTGGGCAACCCGGTGGGCGACCTCCACCCCACTACGACGACCACGGCACAAGCCGAGGAGCCGGGCACAGCCACTCCGACACCGAACGGCACCACACCGACCACGCAGCCAAAGACGGTCAACACCCAGGCACCGGCGGCAAAGGCCTCTCCCAGCCCCAAGGCCGAGTCCCAGTTCGCCAGCAAGATCAACAACTATCGATCCAGCAAGGGGCTCGCCGCCCTGAAGAGGGACGGCTCTCTCGACGCCAGCGCACGCGCCTGGGCGGAGAAGCTGGCGGCGAAGGGCAAACTCGCCCACTCCGATCTCGGACGATTCTTGCCTCCATGGTCGGCGGCCGGGGAGAATGTTGGCACCGGCGGCTCCGTGGCGTCGATCTTCGACGCCCTCGTGGGGTCGAGCGGCCATCGTGCCAACATGCTCGGCGACTACACCCACATGGGAGTGGGAGTCTTCGTGGACGGTGCCGGGCGGCTCTGGACCGTCCATCTCTTCACTCGCTGATCTCACTCCAGGGATCGACGCCCATCGGAATTTGACCCCTTCTTGAAGGTCCCCTGAAGCGGCCATGACCTTCCGTCCGGAAAAGTGGGATCAATAGCCGACACGGAGGTTGATCGATGTTCAGAAAGATCTTTGGTGTGCTCACAGCGCTCATTGCCGCCTTGCTCCTGGTGGGGACGGCGTGGGCATTGGGCGATCAGCCCGGAGCCACCTCGACCACCACAACGGTCGAGGAGCAATCGACGCTGTCCGAGGCGTCCTCGTCGAGCACAGTCGACGATTCCACGTTCACTGATGTCACGACAGCCGAGATGGAAGCCAACGAGCCAACCACGACGACTCTCGATGACGACGACCAGGTGGACGATGGCTCGGACCAAGACGACGCCGGAATCGACGACGATGACCACCAGGGTGTCGTTGACGACCACACCACCACCACCATGGACGATGATCAGGTCTCGCTCGATCTGACCATCCCGTCGACCACCTACCAGGTGGATGACGCAGGCGTGGTGCAATTGCAGGTGACCGCCGGTGTCCTGTCGGTCGTTGGCATCACCGCAGCCGACGGCTGGACCTACGAGGTCAAAGGCGACAACGACCATGAGTTGAAGGTGAAGTTCAGCGATGGCTCGAGCGAAGTCGAATTCGAAGCCGAGATCGAGCATTCCCAGATCGTGGTCGACATCGGCTCCGAGACGGACGACTAGCCGGCGGCACCACCAAACCACACACGGACGACCGCCCCCTCGCCTCCGGGGCGGTCGTTCAATTCGAGACGGCCGCCGACCGCTTCAGCCGTCTTACGAGCGATGTCCAGGCCAAGTCCGGTGGAACCTCCGCCGCTGGCCCCGCGAACCATCGGATCGTCGTGCTGGAAGCCGGAGCCGCGATCACCGACTTCAACGAAGGCCTCATCATCACGAACGCCGGCCCTCACCGCGAATGGAGTGCCCGGCGACGTATGGGAAAAGACGTTGCCGATGAGAACGTCGAGGACCGCCTCCACCGCCTCGGCAGGAAGATGCACCTCGATTGGCAGGTCACCCAGCTCTACTGCGCAATACCTGCCCTGCTCGTCGGCCAGCACCTTCCAGAATGTGAAACGATCGTGTACCACCGAGCGCAGCTCACAGCTCCGGCCGCCTTCACCCGGTTGTTGCCTCGTGTCGACGATCAGCCTGTCGATCGCTTGCTCCATACGATCGACCTGACCCAGGAGCGCGAGACGCTCTTCGTCATCGGACACCTTCTCGGCCTGGAGCCGGAGGGAGGTCAGCGGAGTTCGCAGACGATGCGAGAGGTCGGCCGCCGCTTCGCGCTCCGCCGCGATCAACTCACCGAGCCGACCCGCCAGCCAGTTGAACGACTCCCCCACCTCCCGGATCTCCTCGGGCTCGCCAACCGGGACTCGAGCATCGAGGTCTCCCTCGCCAAGACGGCGAGCACCGGCGGCGAGGGCACTGATGGGCGCCACTAGCCTCTGGCCCAGCCGATCGGCGACAAAGACAGCCACTCCGACCAGCACGATGCCAAGAAGCCCGAGCAAGGCCCACGCCTCTCCCACCCCGCTGGTCAGCAGATCATCTGGCACGAAGATGTCCACCACGGCGGCTCCGTCCCTCCCGACCACGGGCAGGGCGAACTCCCAGCCACCCGGGACCAGGTCGGACAACGAAGCCTGCTCCGTCAGCGAGGACTGCACCAGCGAGCCCTGACCGGGCAACGGCTCACCAAAGGTCGTCCCGTTGGAGACAACGACCATCGTCCCGGGGTCCAGGGGGCCGAGGGCCGCCTCGATGGCACCGGGATCTGAATCCAACGTCACGGTCAATGCGATCAAGTTGGCGGTGGATTGCGCCGAGCGCTCGGCGGCGAGGCGGGCCCGGTCTGCGGCCTGACGGCGCACCAGGAGGCCAAGGGGGATCAAGAAGGAAATGACGACCAGGCCGGTGGTCGCAAGACTGAGTATCGCCAGCCTGCGTCTCACTTGTCGGGATCGACCAGCTTCACGCCCACACCGTGGACTGTCCTCAAGTAGCGGGGCTGTTGCGCGCTCTCTCCCAGTTTCGAGCGTAGCCACGACAGATGCACGTCGACGGTCCGCTCCGCACCCCCGTACGGCTCCCTCCAGACCTCGGCGAGAAGCTCCCGCTTGCTCACCACCGAGCCCGCCCGCTCGGCCAGGACCCTTAGTAGATCGAATTCCTTCGGGCTGAGGTCGAGCTCGACGTCGTCTAGAGACGCCTCACGCGATGACGGATCGATTACCAGGCCCGCGATGCGAATGGTCTCGTCAACTGTCCCCGCACCCACTCTCCTCAGGACGGCGCGCACCCTTGCTTCCAGCTGAGACACCGAGAACGGCTTCACCAGATAGTCGTCTGCTCCGGAGTCGAGAGTCTGGACCATTGCATCGTCCGAGCCCCTGGCGGTGATGACTATCACCGGCACCTGGCTCACTGCACGGATCATCCGCAACAACTCGGCTCCGTCCAGATCGGGCAGGCCCAGGTCCATCACGACCAGGTCAGGCTTTTCCTTGACGGCGAGCTCGAGACCGTCGAGGGCTCGGCCCGCGCTGGAGACACCGTGACCCTGATTGGACAGGGCGTCGGCGACCAGGCGGCGTATGTCGACGTCGTCTTCGATGAGAACGATCTCAGCCATTGAGCAAGGTTACGAGAGGTTCCAGGGCCAAACGACGACCTTTAGGAAACCTTGAATGTTCCTTGATCGAATTGTCGGGGATCATCTGAGACAATGTCCGGGTGAACAAATGGAGCCTGCTGGGAGCGTGGGCACTGGCTGCGGTCCTGGCCACCGCACTGGCCTGGCAAATCGTGGCCGAGGCCGACGCTCGAGTGAGTGACCGTCCCGTCGCTCCACTCCGTGTCTCGGCCCCGGTCGCTGCCGCGGCCGATACGACCACCTCCACGACCACACCGGCGACGTCACTGGAGACGACGAGCACAACCCTCGATTCGACCTCCTCGACGACATCCGCCAGCACCACGACGACCACCCAACCGGCCACGACTTCCACTTCCCCGACCACGACCACCGGGTCGGCCTGGAGCACGAAGACGATCCAAACCGAAGGCGGTGTGGTTTCCGTCAGCTATCGCCCTCAAGAGGTGAGTCTCACATCGGCAGTGCCAGCTCCTGGGTTTGCGGCACAGATCAAGAAGAAGGGGCCGCCGAGCGTCGAAGTGAAGTTCTCGAGCAACGAAGAGGATTACGACGTGAAGGTCATGTGGTCAGACGGTCAGCTGAAGATCGAATCGGACGGCTCGGACCACGAGCACGACTGATCAGCTGAGTACGGCGTCGCTCGCCTTCTGCTCCTCGCGGACGCGCCCTGTCAAGTAGACGATCAGCTTCCAGGCCATGTCGGGACTTGCTTTCACGAGGGGCCTGAATTCCCACTGAGAGAGCACCGCTGTGGTGAGATCAGTTTCGGCGATCACCGTGGCCGAACGCGGAGCGCCATCTATGAGCGTCATCTCACCGAAGAAGTCGCCGGGGCCGAGAGTGGCGACCGTGCGGCCACCCCGCACCACCTTCGCTTCACCGTCGAGGATGAGATGGAAACCAACTCCGCCCTTTCCCTGGGTGACGACCGATTGGCCGGCGCGGTGCACTGTTTCCTTGCTCATGTCGCACAGACGGCCGAGATCCTTCTGGCTGAGTTCGCTGAACAACGGCACTGCGCTCAGCTTGTTGACTTTTTCCTTCTTGGTGGCCAACGGTTCCTCCGGACTCCTAGGACGCGAGCCGATCTTATCGGGCGCCATCAACGCGCGCCCATCTCCCACCGGTAGCCTGATCCAGGTGATCTGCGAGGCCCATCAAACCGAGAACCTCCCGACCACCCGACGTGGGGCGATCCGCGGAAATCTCCTGGCGGAGGTCGAGGGCTGGAATGGGGTCATCGCCCTGACCCTCATGTCCGAATCATGAGTTGTCCCGTTTGCGGGCAGCAGAATCCGGAGGGCGCACAGTTCTGCTCGAACTGCGGCACGGCATTGGTTGCCGGCTGTTCGAACTGTGGCGCCGCGCTACCCGAATCGGCGAGGTTCTGCCCATCGTGTGGCCAAGCCGTTGACCAGGCCGTTGAGGCCGGCCAGGAGAGAAAGCTGGTCACTGTTGTCTTCGCAGACGTCACAGGTTCCACAGTTCTCGGTGAGAGGTTCGATCCCGAGGATCTCGCCCACTTGATGTCGACCTACTTCGAGGCGATGCGATCCGAGATCGAGGCCGAGGGTGGGACCGTGGAGAAATTCATCGGGGACGCCGTCATGTCCGTGTTCGGAGTGCCGAGCAATCACGAGGACGACCCGGCGCGAGCACTGCGAGCCTCCTTGCGAATGATGGATCGCCTCGTCGACCTCAACAAGGAGCTGACACAGAGCCACGATGTGAGTCTCGAGATGAGGGTCGGGGTGAACACAGGCGAGGTTCTCGCATACATCGACGCAGGCCCGGGACAGCCTCTGGTGGCGGGCGACACCGTCAACGTGGCAGCGCGACTCCAGGCGGCTGCCCAACCGGGCCAGATACTTGTGGCGGAGCGAACCGCCAGGGCAGTACGGAGATTCACGTTCGACGACCTTGGTGAGCTCCAACTCAGAGGAAAGGCCATCCCGGTCAACGCCTTTGAGCTGGTCGGGCGGGAGGAAGGCGCCTCTGAGCGCGGTGTGCCCGATCTGAAGGCACCAATGGTTGGCCGTGACAACGAGCTCGACTTGCTCATGACCATCTATCAACGAACCAAATCGGAGGATCAGCCGAACCTGGTGACGTTGTTCGGTGACGCCGGAGTCGGCAAGAGCCGGCTCACCAAGGAGTTCCTCGATCTCATCCGCGCCCAGGACGAGGCGGTGATCACTCTGCGTGGCCGCTGCCTGCCCTATGGCGAGGGAATCGCCTACTGGCCCCTGGCCGAGATCCTCAAAGACGTCGCGGGTATCCGGGACAGCGACCTCGTCTCGGAGGCGTTGCAACGGCTCAGAGTGCTGGGCGACGAGTTATTGACCGAGGAGCTGACTGCGGATGCCGGGAGGACGGTCGCCTCGCTTGCCCACACGATGGGCTTGATCGACCCCAACCACTCGTTTTCGGGCCTCGACCCACGCGAGATCAAGGCGCGGTCCATCGCCGCCTGGCGATCATTGCTCACCTCGTTGGGGCAACGTGGCCCGGTGGTGGTCATCGTGGAAGACATCCACTGGGCGGACCCGGCTTTGCTCGACATCCTCGAGGAGCTCAACGAGCGTCTGCGCAGCCCCGTGATGATCGTCTGTCCGGCGCGGCCGGAGCTGACCGACGATCGCCCCGGGTGGGGTGGTGGGAGGAGGAACCACACCTCGATTTTCCTCGTTCCGCTGTCTCCCGAGGACTCTGACACTTTGGTGGGCTCCCTCCTCGCCATCGCCGACCTCCCGGAGCCCGTTCGTCAGACCATGATGGAGAAAGCCGAGGGAAACCCCTTCTTCCTCGAGGAGATCATCAGGCACCTCATCGACCAGGGCCTCATCGTTCGCGACGGCGACCGATGGAAAGCGACGACGGACTTGGTGAAGGTGGTCGTCCCAGACACGGTTCAAGGCGTGCTGGCCGCGAGGATCGATCTGCTCGACACCGACGAGAAGCGGGTGCTGCAACGGGCGGCAGTGGTGGGAAGGGTGTTCTGGCCGAGCCCGATCGTTCACCTCCTGGGGACATCGTCCGGCGAGATAGGTCCTCTGTTGGACCAGCTGGAGGAGAGAGACCTGATCCAATCCCGTCTCGGCTCGTCCATGGCCGGTGAGCCCGAGTACATCTTCAAGCACATCCTCACCCGCGAGGTGGCGTACGACAGTCTCCCGCGGCGGGAGCGCGGAGACGCCCATGCGGCGGTGGCGACGTGGATCGAGAGTGCGACGCGCGAGGGCGGCTCTGAGCTGGTAGAGCTGATCTCGCACCACTGGGGCGAGGCCTACCGGATCGGCTGTGAGGACCCCGCCACAGATCCGAGCAGGATCGAGATGTTGAGAAGTCGATCATTCGAGTCGACACTGCGCGCCGCGGAGGCCTCGCGAGGACGTGCCGCCATCGTGCGGGCCTCGAGGATGGCCAAGGAAGCGCTGGCCCTGTCCCAAGGTCCGTTGGAGCGGGCTCGAGCCCTGGTAACGCGAGGGCTGACCGCCCTCGCCGAATACTCGGGCGACCTTGCCTGGGATTCACTCAGCGAAGCGACGGATCTCTTCGCCAAACACGCCCCCGACGATCACCGCCTGATCGCCCGAACGGCGGCACGGGCGGTCGAGACCCCCACGCGATGGCCGGGCTCGATGACCCGGGTCATCCCGCGGGAGCAAGTGGACGCCTACATCGAGATGGGAATGGCGCATCTGGATGATGACGATCTCAGTGAGGAGATGCTCCGTCTCCTGCTCGCCCGATCGATGAAGGTCTTCGCCCGTTCCGGAGCCGACGTGGAGGACGCGCAGCTCGTGAGCGAGGCCACCCTCGACGCCAATCGAGCCGTGGCGATCGCTCAGGCGATCGATCGGGTCGACCTCACCTCGGCGAGCCTCGACGCATTGGGGTCGGTCGCACAGGCACAGGGCATGTATCGAGACAACCAGCAGGTCATCGAGCGCCGACTCCGACTTGTCCCGTCGATGGCCAATCCGTGGGAGATTGGCGATGTCTATGCCATGGCGGCCTGGAATCTCGGGTATATGGGTGACTACGTCCAGGCAGCCGCGCTCGCCGGGAAGGGCTTCGAACATGTCGACGAAGAGACCGTCGGGATCGCCGTCCACAACATGTCGTGGTCGAGCTACGCCGATTTCTGGCTCGGGAATTGGGACCGAATCGTCGACGAGATGTCCGGACGCGTGCGCAGGCTTATGGGTGATCGGGCCCATAATCCGCCATATTTCTCGGGTCACCAGTTCGGCTCCGAAGCCTTCATCCACACCACCCGTCGCGATGCCGAGGGGACCGAGCTCCACAAGCTCCTGCACGACGTCTCCGATCAGGCCGAGTCGACGGGCGACGCGGGAGCAGGCCATATGTTCCGGGCCTGGGACGCGTGGGTCACCGCCCGGGAAGGCGATGTCGACGAGGCATTCACGCGTCTCGACAAGACCAGCAGGCAAAGACTCCCCCGACCGTTTCTGGACGCGGTCCGGGCCAGCATCCTGTTGGACGCCGGCATGCTGGACGATGTCGAGGACTTCATCGTCGACTCCCTCGAGTACGCCCGATGGTCGGGCGTCATGGCCCTCCCACCCCATCTCGAGCGGCTGAGAGCCGCGGCCCGACTGCGGGCCGGAGATCCTTCGAGGGCCCTCTCCGGGCTCGCCGGCTCGCGGGAGGCATTCGACAGTCTCGGGATGAGATGGGAAGTCGCCCGAACCGATCTATGGATGGCCGAGGCCCTGTTGGAGATGGGAAACCAGCTCGAGGCCCGCTCGGCACTGGAGACGGCATTACCGATTCTCGAGACGCTGGGCTCACTCATCGAGATCGATCGGTCGAGGACCCTGCTCGATCGCCTCTAGGCCTTGGGCCCTTTTTCTGAGGCCAAACCGATGATCCATTCAGCCACACGATCGGAGTCAGGTGTCGGGCCTAGGGTGGCGAGACCGGCATCGACCACTTTCTCGGGTATCACACCACCCCTACGGGCTTCCATCAGCGCTCGGGAGTACTCGGGAGCGAACTCAGGATGACCCTGGATCCCGACCATGTTCCCACCGATGGAGAAAACGGAGACCGGACAGTCGTCCGTCCAACCCAGGATCTCCGCCTCATCGGGCAGCGACACCACCTGGTCCTGATGGCTGTAGAGGAGATCGAGCGACTCGCCGAGCCCGGCCGACGGATCGAGTGCGGACGTCTTGAGACCGACACCCCAGCCATTCCCGGCCTTCACCACCGAACCGCCCAGTGCCTTTGCCAGAAGCTGATGGCCAAAACAGACCCCCACGAAGGGAACCCCGCTCTCGGCGATCGACCGAACGAATCCCTCCAGGTCCCGAATCCACGCGAAGTCGTCGTTGACCGAGTGCCGGGAGCCCGTTGTCAGCCAGAGATCACACTCGCGTGGATCGTCGGGCAAGACACCGCCTATGGCGTCGTACGTGACCACCTCGACCTCGGGATGGGTGGCGAACAGCGCACGGAACATGTCGTCGTAGTCTCCCGAAATCCTCCTGAATTCCGGATTGACATGGTCGCAAACCAGTAGACCGAGTCTCACGTGGATCCGATTCTCTCACGAAACTCGGCGTCGATTGGTTTGGTCAGGGAAGCTCTGACACCGCCGTCCTGAACTCCTCCTTGGTGAGAGCTGCCATCGTCACCGTGCTCACGTTTCAACGCTGAATAGCCATTCAGCGCAAGGAAGGACCGAAGCGACAAATGGCGGTCAGGTCGGCTGTGCAAGTATGGAGATCATGAGCCCCCGACCGAGTCTCACCGAGAGCCGCAGAAAAGAGATCCTCGCGGCAACCAGTGCCGCCATCGCAGACCGGGGCCTATGTGAGACCCGTATCTCGGACATCGCTGACAACATCGGTGCCAGCCCGGCCCTGATCCTCTACTACTTCCCGTCCAAGACCGCGCTCCTGACCGAAGCGCTCATATATCAGGATCAGCTGTTTCACGAGCATGTCCGAAAGGCCCTCGATGAGGCCGGCACGGCCAGCGAACGATTGGAGGTGCTGATCGAAGCGAGTTGTCCGCGACCCAGTCGCCCAACGGGAGAGCCAGATGGCTGGGCACTTTGGCCCGCAGCCTGGGAGATGTCACGTCACGACCCGTCCCTCGCTGCTGCCCGCGCCAGACTTGATGAGTCGTGGCGTACCCAGATAGCCGCCATCATCGAAGAGGGGATAGGCACCGGTGAATTTCGTGACGTCGACTCATTCGACCTGGCGATCCAACTCGCCGCCATGTTGGACGGTCTGGCCATCGAGGTGATGCTGGGCGATCCCACCGTCGATGCGGAGAGGATGGGCCGGTTGGCATTGGGATTTGCCCGCCAGGCCCTGTCCCAACCCGCCGCACCCATCGGATCCTGAAGACGGTTCAACGTGACGACTGTTGAGATTCAGTATGTCAGCCGGACGATGGGGCGGCTGTCGTTTCGGCGGATCAACTCGACGAAGCCATGTTGGCTGAACATGCCGAGTGTCCCGGTGAAGTAGTCGACGGCCGACGTTCGTACGCCGTCGACCGGGTATGCCTCCACGACAGATGCTCCCTCACTCTTCGCATAGGCGATCGCCGCGGTGAGAAGACCGGTTCCGATACCTGAGCGCCGGTGGCCGACACGGACCACGAAACAGTTGATCGACCAGACCGGCAAGTCGTCGATTGGTCGAAGCAGACGGGACCGCAGGATGGTGGGGAACTCGTCCTGGGGGCCTACCTGGACCCATCCGACCGGGACGTCGTCGAGATATCCGACAAGCCCCGGCGGGCGACCCCGGGCTGCCCTGTCGGCGAATCGAGCGCGGTTGTCACGCTCGTCGCCAAAGCCTCCGTCGGGTCGCCGCCAGTGCATGCAGTAACAACTTCTCGCCACGCCCCGGTCGCCCATCACCTGATCGAGGTCGATGAGGCGATCTGAGGTCAGCGGATGACATTCCATCGAGCCGGACTCCATTGCGACGGTGTGGGACCAGGCCATTCAGGCGCCCCGGCTCTCGGCCGTCTCACAGCCGGCCCCGAAGCAGAGCTCGATCACATCACCCGGGATCGAGCCACCGGGAGACACCGGCTCTTCCTCGACGTGATGGAGGAGCCTGTAGATCTTCAGCGATCGCTCGAGACGCTCCTCATTCATCGCCCGGAGGATCTCGTAGGTGAAAACCGGCAGCATCTCTGTCCTTCTTCGACGAAACCCGAGGTTATTCCGAATAGCGGACGATTCCTGTCCGCATATTTGGAGATAGTCTGGCCTGGTGGACAGTGCCGAACGACTTCTGAGACTCCTCGGCCTGCTCGAAGGTCGGATCGACTGGACCGCCGAGGAGTTGGGCCGTCGGCTCGGTGTCACCACCAGGACGATCCGCCGTGACATCACCCGCTTGAGAGACCTCGGCTATCCGGTGGAGGCATTGGCGGGACCGGGAGGGGGTTATCGGCTCGGCGCAGGCGGCAAGCTGCCACCGCTGCTCTTGGACGACGAGGAGGCGCTGGTTGTTGCGGTCGGGCTCCGGGTAGCCACGACCGCCGCCGTTGGAGGGTTGGAGGAGGCGTCGCTCTCCGCACTCTCCAAGCTCGAGCACGTCCTGCCGCCCCGGCTCCGCTCCCGTCTAACCGACATCTCGGCGGCCACCACGTCGACACTCTCCGGCCCGAGGGAGACGGTGACACACGAAGCGCTTGCCGTGACTGCAGCAGCGGCGCGCAACTCTCAAAGGATCAGGTTCACATACACCGATGGGGAAGGCAGGGCGTCGGAGCGACACGTGGAGCCTTTGCATCTCGTTCACACCGGGCGACGCTGGTATCTCGTCGCATTCGACCTCGATCGTGAAGACTGGCGAACGTTCCGGCTCGACCGGCTCGAAAGACCACAGACCACCGGCATTCGCTCGGCAAAGCGCCCTTCGCCCGACCCTGTCGACCAGGTGCAGAGAGGCATCACGATCGATGCATGGGGATTCCGGGCCGAGGTGCGCCTCGCTGTATCGGCAGACCGAGCGCGACGTGTCATCTCCGGGACGATCGGGACCATAGAGGAGATCGACGATGTGAGCTCGCTCCTGATCATCGGTGCCGATGAGCCCGAGTGGCTGGCGAACTACCTACTCGGGCTGCCTTTCGACTTCACCCTCGACGGTCCCCCCGAAGTGGTCGAGAAACTGGCGGAGACGGGACGGAAGTTGGTGGAGAGGTACGGCTAGCCAGAAGAGGCAGTGAGGATCCTGACTCGCCGTTCAGGATACACTGGCAGATCGACGCCGGCAGGAGAGAGGCTATGAGACCCGCACCACTGGACTCGACCGCGATCCGACGCGCCCTGGCCGACTTCGGCACGAGCCAGACACTGCCATCAGATGCCTACCTGTCCCCCGAAGTCCTGGCGTGGGAGATGGAAACCCTCTGGCGCAACAACTGGGTTTGCGTCGGACGACTCGACGAGCTGCTCGCCCCGGGACAATTGCGCGCCATCGACATCGCCGGAGAGGGTGTCCTCCTGAGTGTCGAAGCCGATGGAACGGTCCGGGCCTTCTCCAACGTCTGTCGACACCGCGGGCACGAGCTTGCTCCCATTGGTGGCGACGCATTCGATGCGCGGCAGATCCGATGCCCCTATCACAGCTGGGCCTACCGCATGGACGGGACTCTGAGGACCGCCCCCAAATTCACCCAGACCGTCGACTTCGACACCACCGACTACCCACTGCTCCAGCTCGGCTCCGAGGTTCACGGTGGCTGGCTGTGGATAGACCTCGGCGGGAACGCCCCCGAGCTCGGCAACCACTTCGGCAACCTGGCCGACATCACGGCTCCGTATGAGACGAAGAGGCTCCGCACCGCCGCCACCCAGTCGTACGTGGTCGATGCCAACTGGAAGATCATCGTCGAGAACTACAACGAGTGCTATCACTGTTCGTCGATTCACCCCGAGCTCTGCGAAGTGACACCACCCGAGAGCGGCTACGACCACCAGCCAACCGGCATGTGGTGCGGGGGCACGATGGAGCTGAAGGAGCACGCAGTCACCATGTCGCTCGACGGCTCATCGAATGGCGTCACCTTTCGGGGAGTCGACCAAGAGCTGAGCCGGCAGGTCTGGTACTTGACTGTCATGCCGAACCTGCTCCTGTCGTTGCACCCCGACTACGTGATGACTCACCGTCTCACTCCGATCGACATCGACCGAACCGAAATCGAGTGCGCATGGCTCTTCCCACCCGAGGCATTTCAGATAGCCGACTTCGACCCCGCCTACGCGGTCGACTTCTGGGACATCACCAATCGCGAGGACTGGGCAGCATGTGAATCGGTGATGAGGGGTGTGAAGAACCGGGGCTACCGCCCGGGACCGCTGAGCAATTGGGAGGGGACCGTGTACCAGTTCATCGGGATCATGGCCCACGCCTATCTCGGTGACGGATTGGTAGTGCCGACTGTCCCTGTTCAGGAGCTCAGCTAGGTCACGAGCGCATACCGCAATACCCTCCCTGGCTACATTCCAAACGTGTCCGAGGCCTATCCCGTCCGCATCGACCGCAGGGTTTTCGTGCCGATGCAGGATGGCACCCGGATCTCGCTCACCGTGTATCTCCCCGACGCCCCGGGTGATGGCCCATTCCCGACCGTCGTGGAATCGGTCCCCTATCGAAAGGACGACGCATTTCACTCGGCCGATTGGCGAACCTACGCCTACCTGGCACGAGAAGGATTCGCCGGTGTCCGCATCGACATCAGAGGTACGGGTGCCTCGAGCGGCATCATCGTCGACGAGTACACCCCCCGTGAGCAAGAGGACACGCTCGAGGTCTTTCGGTGGATCGAGACCCAGCCATGGTCCACCGGGCGACTCGGCATGTGGGGTGTGTCCTGGGGTGGCTTCAGCGCCCTACAGACTGCGATGCTGCGCCCCCCGCAGTTGAAGGCGATAGCACCCGTGCACGCCACCCATGATCGCTTCGCCTGCGACGTCCACTACATCGGTGGCTCGCTTCACGCCCAGGAACAAGTGGATTGGCCACCGTCGATGGTCGTGTGCAACGCGCTGCCACCCGATCCCGACATTTTCGGCGATGGCTGGTTCGAGGAGTGGATGAGGCGTCTGGAGGGCACACCGCAGTGGCCCGCCACCTGGCTCCGGCACCAGGTCAAGGACGACTACTGGCTCCACGGTTCGCCGTGCGCCGATTACGGAGCCATCGAATGCCCAACACTGCTGATCGGGGGATGGCTCGATGGATATGTCGACGGGATGCTCGCACTCGCACAGAACCTCCAGTGCGAGCGACGAACGATCATCGGGCCATGGGGGCACTATCGGCCGGCCACCGGCGTGCCCACCCCGACCTTCGATCATTTCCACCTGCTCAGCCGCTGGTTCGGTCATCACCTTCGAGGCGACGACAACGGTGTGATGGATATGCCCAGTGCCACGGTCTTCGTGAGGGACCAACCCCCCTACGACGGTGACCGGGTTTCCGGGCATTGGAGAGGAGAGCACTCCTGGCCGCCCGCAGACGCCGAAACCCTGGTGATGGCCATGGATGAGCTCGACCACGGAGCCCTCTCCTGGTCGGGGCCGCAATGGGTGGGCCGGCACGCCCCGGCGTGGGACCGCGGGGGCATAGGAAGCACGGACTCGGCCGAAGATGACGATGTGTCGATGACCTTCGAGACAGGCCCCTTGGAGCAACGGATAGAGATCCTGGGCACTCCCCAGGTCCACCTGGCGGTTGGCTCCGACCGTCCGGTTGGGATGGTCGCGGCACGGCTAATGGCCGTCGACCCCCGAGGGCAGAGCCATCTGATCACCCGTGGCAGTCGCAATCTCGCCATCTCGGACGATCTTTGCCATCGACAGTCGTTGACGCCCGACCGGATCGCCGAGATCACCTTCCCGCTGATGGCCACCTCGGCGGTGATCCCGGAGGGCTGGATCATCCGCCTTGCATTAGCCGGGGCCGACTTCCCGATTGCTTGGCCCCCCGGCGACCCGTTCGCCCTCCGCGTCGACCCAGCCCAATCGACACTGCTATTGCCCACCGTGCCGCCGCGCCCACCGTCGAGCATCTTGTCGTTGCCTGAGGCCAAGTCGACTCCAATCCCACCGTCTGAGACGATTCGCAACGAGCGGAACAGCGGCTGGGAGCACCGTCGTGGTGTCACCACGTACACGCGGAGTCTGGTCGACACCGAACTGCTGCCCGAGCGGGGGAATCTCACCGTCGACTCGGCCCAGACATGGACTGTGTCCGTCGGTGACATGGATCCGGCGACGACACGAGCATGGTCGGAAGCCACATCCAGCCTGAGTCGACCAGGCTGGCTCGCCGCCGCCGCCGGACGTCTCGAGCTCACTGCCGACGGCGACGCCTTCTATCTCTCCATCGAGTTGACGGCCACTCTGAACGGCGTCGAGGTCTTCGAGCGACGTTGGGACGACACCATTCCGCGAGAGCCTGCCTGAAGCGGGCACTAGCCTTCACCGGTGGAATCGACCCTTCACCGCGATGCCTACGTGGAGCCCACTTGGTTCTACCGTGAGGTGGACGCCATCTTCAGCCGCCAATGGTTCTGCGTCGGACGGGATGAAGAGCTGACGGAGCCCGGCGATCACCTCGTGTGCGACGTGGCCGGGGAGTCGATAGTCGTCACACGCACTCGGGACGGCTCACTCGCCTCCTATTTCAACCTCTGCCGTCATAGGGGGTCGCAGCTGACCTGGGAGCCCGGCAAGCCCTCCCAACAGGCGATCGGCCCCACCGGCCGCTTCACCGGGTCTATCCAGTGCCCGTATCACGCCTGGACCTATTCGTTCGACGGGAGACTCCGGGCCGCGCCCTTCCTCGACGAAGGCGACGGGTTGCACAAAGAGGACCTTCCGCTCCACCGAGTCGGAGTCGAGACGTGGGGCGGCTTCATATGGGTGCATCTGACCCCCGACGAGCCCCGTCCGCTGACACGTCAGTTCCAGGAGACCGAGAGATATCTAGCCAACTACCCGCTCACAGATCTGCGAGTCGCCGCACGCATCGTCTATCAGGTTGGCGCCAACTGGAAGTCGATAGTCGAGAACTACAACGAGTGCTATCACTGTGGCCCGGTGCACCCGGAGTTGGTCGAGCTGGTGCCGGCGTTCAGGACCAGGGGCGGATCGGACCTCGATTGGGAGGAGGGAATCCCACACCGGGAGGGTGCGTGGACCTTCACAGCATCGGGCACCACCGACCGCAAGCCATTCCCGGGTCTCTCCGAAGAAGAGAAGTCACGGCACAAGGGTCAGCTGATCTATCCGAATTTGATGTTGAGCCTGTCTGCCGATCATGTGGCCGCCTTCACCCTGTGGCCCTCGGCCCCCGACGTCACGACCGTTGTCTGCGATTTTCTGTTTCACAAAGACGAGATGACGAGACCGGCTTTCGACCCGAATGATGCAGTCGAGTTCTGGGACATGGTGAACAAACAGGACTGGGCAGTCTGCGAGTCGGTCCAGAAAGGCATGAGATCCCGCCGATTCACCACCGGCTTCTATGCGCCGATGGAGGACTATTCCATGGATATCAGGCGCTATCTCGACGAGCTCTTGTGAGTGATCACCAGGTCGGAGTGATCGGCCTTGGCGGCATCGGAAGCGCAACCGCCTTCTGGGCGTCGAGGCGGTTGGGCACATCCGTGTTGGGTCTCGAGCAGTTTCCCCTCGGCCATGCACGTGGTGGCTCCGAGGACCACAGCCGGATCATCCGCCTCTCCTACCACACTCCGGGCTATGTCGAGCTGGCCAAAGGAGCTTATGCAGCGTGGGAGACGGTCGAGGTGGAGTCGGGTGAGCCGCTGATCCTTCGGACGGGAGGCCTCGATCTCGCCCCGTCTGGCGCAGCCATCGGGCTGGACGCCTATCGCACCTCGATGACGGCGGCTGAGGTCCCCTTCGAGGAGCTCGAAGCAGGCGAGGTGATGGGGCGCTGGCCCCAATGGAACCTGACCGACGATGTGAGCGCTCTCTTCCAGGAGCGTTCAGGGCTGGTCATGGCGTCGAGGGCCAACACTACCCATCGACACTTGGCACGCGAGAACGGTGCGACCCTGATCGACCAGGTGGGCGTCAGCTCGATCCGTGAGGTCGATGGCGAAGTCGAAGTGCTTGCCGGCGGCCGGTCTCACCGACTCGGCTCGCTCGTCATCACGGCGGGTGCCTGGACCAACCCGATGCTGGCCAACTTCGGGCTGCGCCTTCCATTGGAGGTCACCCTGGAGCAGGTCGTGTATCTCACACCCAAGGATGCCCTTGCCTTCCACCCTTCCCGCTTTCCCATCTGGATCTGGATGGACATTCCCTCCTTCTACGGGTTCCCCATATTCGGCGAGCCGGCGGTCAAGATCGCCTGGGATCGGTGTCGGATCATCACCGACCCCGAGACACGGTCGATGGAGCCCAGGGACGATGTCACCGAGGCCGTCCTCATGTTTGGCCAGGAGCATCTTCCCTCCGCCGTCGGCGGCGTTCACCTGGCGAAGACCTGTCTCTACACACTGGCCCCCGACCGAGATTTCATACTTGGTCGGGTCCCGGGGACCGAGCACGTCTATATGGCGGTCGGATCAGGGCACTCATTCAAGTTCGCCTCGATCCTGGGCAAGATCCTCGCCGACCTTGCGATCGACGGGACCACGAGTTTCGATGTCACGCCATTCGACCCGGCCCGTCCAATACTCGAGGAGAGCGACCCGACCCGAAGTTACATGGTCTGATCGACTGCCCAACAGGCGGCGGCATGCTCGGCTCCGGCGGGCACCGGCCCCGGATCGTCGCCAGTGCATCGGGCCGCCACATCGGCGGCGAGCACGCCTGATTGCAGAAGCGGGCATCTGGGGTGAAACCGGCACCCACTCGGGATTCGCCTCGAATCCGGGATCTCGCCAATCAGGATCTGCTGTTCCATCCTCTGCGTTTCCGGGACGACCGAAAGCAGCGCGCGGGTATAGGGATGTCTGGGGCTCTCCAAGATCTGCTCGGTCGTGCCTGTCTCCACGATGCGACCCAGATACATCACCGCGACCCGGTCGGCGATATTCCACGCCAGGCCGAGGTCATGGGTCACAACGAGGATGGCGAGACCTGTTTCGACGACGAGCTTGCGCATGAGGGCAAGGATCTCACCCCTTATCGAGGCGTCGAGTGAGGCGACGGGTTCGTCGGCGAGAAGCAGTCTCGGTTGCAGGACCATCGCGCCCGCAATCACGACTCTCTGGCGTTGACCACCGGAGATCTCGTGCGGAAACATCTGGAGGAACCGCTCGGGCGGTCTGAGACCAGCCCGGGACAAAGCCTCCATGACACGGTCCTTTTCGCCTTCCGAATTTCGATGGATTCGCAGGCCCTCGGCCACGATCTCGTAGATCGTCTGTCTCGGGTTGAGCGCCCCGGTCGGATCCTGGAATACCATCTGGATCGCCGGGTCATGGAAGATGGTCTGCACCGGGCTCTTGTCCTTGGCCCCCAAGGCGCGGCCCTCCACGGTGATCATGCCGGATGTGGGCTTTTGCAGGCCCTGTATGGCGCGAATCAGCGTCGTCTTCCCCGACCCCGACTCGCCAACCAGTGCCAGGACCTCGCCCGGGGCCACCTGTAGGGAGGCTCCATCGACTGCACGGGAGTCCCCGAAGAAGACACTGAGGTCCCGCACCTCGACCAAGGGGGTCACACCAGGATGCATGCGGCCCTCCGGTCCTCACCGCTGTGCTTCAACATCGGTTCTGCGCCCCGGCATTCATCGACCGCCAGCGGGCAACGCGGATGAAACGGGCAACCGTGTGGAAGTGCGTCGGGAGTGGGTGGATCGCCACCGAGACCGGATGGGGCCATGCGCGAGGTGGGGTCCCCGATCGTGGGAAAGGCGGCGGCGAGAGCACGGGTGTAAGGATGGGATGCGTTTGCGAAGACGTCTCTGCTGGGCCCCTCCTCGACGATCCGGCCCGCATACATGACGGCAAGCCGACGGCATGCGTAGGTGAGTACGGAGAGGTCGTGCGTGATGAACATCAACGTCAGGTCACGCTCGTCCTTCAATTCGGCGAGTAGGGACAGGACCTGTGCCTGCACCATGAGGTCGAGGGCCGTCGTCGGCTCGTCGGCGATGAGCAGCAATGGGTCGCAGGCGAGGGCCATGGCGATCAAAACTCTTTGACGCTGGCCTCCCGACAGTTGATGGGGATAGGAGTCGGCGGCACCTGCGGGCAAGCCGACCCGCTCGAGGAGGGCACCCACACTCCGACCGGCCTCGTCCCGGCCGGCGGCCGTCCGATGGATCAGCATCGGCTCGGCGATCTGGTCACCAACGGTTTGCACCGGGTTGAGGGCGTGGAGGGCTCCCTGGAAGATGATGGCGCCTTTCGTCCAGCGAACGGCGCGCAGGCCACCGGGCGAGAGAGTGAGCACGTCCTCGCCTCCGATGGTGATCTGGCCCGTCACCTCGGTCCCATCCGGAAGCAGGCGGAGGAGCGAATTGGCGATCGTCGACTTGCCGCAACCCGACTCACCCGCCAGCCCCAACGACCCGCCCTTCTCGATGTCGAAGCTGACTCCGCGGACCGCCGGTATCGGCCCGCCGTGGGTGTGATAGGTGATGGTCAGATCCTGGACCGAGAGAAGAGGATCGATCATCGTTCCCCGCTCAGCCTCGGGTTTGCTATCTCCTCGAGCGTCCTCCCGATGAGGGTGAAAGCCAACACCACGGCCAGGATTCCGACACCTGCAGGCAGGTAGTACCACCAGGCATTGCGAACCATGGCCCCGTTGACGAACGCCTCTTCGAGTGTCTTACCCCACGAAGCCGACGAGGGGTCGCCGAGACCGAGGAAGGAGAGCGTGGTCTCGGTGAGGATCGATATCGGCACCGCCAATGTGGCGTTGGCGACGATGAGACCGGTGACGTTGGGGAGGATGTGATGTGCGACGATGTGCGGACCACCGGCTCCCAGCGAGCGCGCCCGGTCCACGAATAGACGCTGTTTCACCGTGAGCACCTGGGATCGGATCAGGCGCGCCGTCCATGGCCACGAGGTGATTCCGATCACGAAGATGATGTTCCACACCGACCGGCCCAGGACCGAGGCGAGAACGATTGCCAACGGGAGAAAGGGTATGACCAGGAACCACTCGGTGATTCTCATCATGAACCCATCGAGTCGGCCGCCCACGAATCCCGAGACGATCCCCACGATCGAGCCTATGAGAACCGTGAGGACCGAGGCGGCCAGCCCGACGAAGAGGCTGACCCTCGAGCCCCACACGAACTGGGCCCACACCGATCTCCTGATGTGATCGGTGCCGAGGGGTGGGAACATGGCGGGTGTCCCCCACTGCGGGTTGCCGTTCGCCCTGGCGAACACCGGATTCAACTCCCTGACGTCTGCGAGCAGCGGGGCGGCAATCGCCACGACCACGAATATGACGAGCACGATGAGCCCGATCATCCCCTGCCGGGACGAGCGAAACTGCTTCCAAACCCGGCCCGCCGTGGCGCGACGACGCTGCATGGCGAGACTGGTCATGACTCCACCCGTGGATCCAGCCAAACGTAGGCGAGGTCGGCCAATAGGTTGAAGAAGATGACGGCGGCGCTGAACAGGAGAAATAGACCTTGGAGCATGGGCAGATCCGGCCCGCGAATGGCGTCGGCCGTGGCCTTGCCCAGCCCGGGCCAGGAGAACACGGCTTCGACGGCAATCGCACCCGACAGGACGAAGCCAAAGTTGATCGCAGTCAATGTGACCACGGGGAGCAGCGCATTCGGAACGGCATGGCGATTGCGCACCAACGCGTCGCGAAGACCCTTTGCCCTTGCCACGATCAGATAGTCCTCACCCATGACATCGAGTAACGAGCTCCTCGTGACGAGCACGTATTCACCCAGATAGGCGAGGGTCAGGGTCAAGGCGGGGAGGAACATGTGATGAAGCTGGTCGAGCAAGAGGGCGATGCCGGTCTGATTCGATCCGGCGTCGGCGATCCCCCCAACAGGGAACCAAGGGAGGACGACCGCGAACAAGACCAGCAAGATCATCCCCAGCCAGAAGTCCGGCATCGAGTAGAAGACCATCGTCCCGGCGGTGATCGTCTGATCCTTCCAGGTGTTGCGACGCCATGCCGCAACGATCCCCCCGATGGTCCCGATGACGGCAGAGAAGACTGCCGACACGCCCACCAAGGCGACCGTAGCCGGAACGTGGGAGAGGATCTCGTGCCACACGGGTTGCCGGCTCTGATAGGAGATCCCCAGGTTGAGCCGGGCCGTCTCCCGCAGGTAGTAGAGGAACTGAGTGCCGATCGGCTTGTCCAACCCGAACGACGATCGGAGGGCATCGATCGACGACTGGGGGATGTTGCGACCACGGAACAAAGAGGCGATCGGGTCCTTCTGAACGATGCGGAAGAGAAAGAAGTTGAACACGAGGACGAACACCAGGGTCAGGAGAGACCCGAGCACCTTTCGTGCTACGAGTCTCCCCCGCCCCTCGTGGATATTCCGTCGGCCGGCCAGGAGCAGCTACTCCCGCTGGTCGGCAGTGGTCTTTCGCCGCATGACCAGGAGCACACCGGCGAGGATGAGAACGGCCGCCACGATCCCGACGATGAGCAGGACATTGTTTGATCCGCCGCTGCTGCTCCCTCCGATGGGAGTCAGGAGCACATAGCTCGGGGAAGAGTTGCTGAACATGACCGGCCCGATGTCCTTCGGCTGACGTACCCAACCCTCGAACGTGTCCGTCCTGTAAGCCTGCATGTCAGGTGCGACATAGAGCGGGAAATACACGTCGGCATCGTGGAAGTAGGTGAGCATCTCATGCACGATGTCCAGCCTCTTGCCGGCGTCCAGCTCCTGGTTCTGCTCGACATACATCTGGTCATAGGCGGGATCGGCCCAGTTGGCGTCGTTCCAGTCCCCGACCTGGTCGGTCGTGAAGTACGACAGCATCGGATCGGGGTCGACGAAGGGCACCCACCCCCAGAAGAACGTGTCGTATGTTCCGTCCGCTATGACACCGTAGAGGGCGTCCTGGTCATAGGACTCGAGCTGGACACCGATCCCGATATCCGCCATCCAGCCTTTGAACAGGTCCCCGATCTGTGGAGCCAGGTCACCATCGGTGTTGACCGCGTGACGGAGGATGATCGGGTCGGTGCCGTCAGGCATCTCCCTGATCCCGTCGCCGTCGGTGTCGAGGTATCCGGCATCGTCGAGGATCTGATTTGCCCGCTCAGGGTCATAGGTGAACCGGTCTGCCTCGGGGAGATCGGGCAGCCACTTGGGATCGGCTGAAGCACTGACCACTTCGAGCGGTGATGCGAGGTTGAACCAGAGGTCTTCGATGACGGCGTCCCGGTCGATGGCGTATCCGATCGCCTTGCGCACGTTGCTGTCCAGCAACGCCGGATGGGGCTGACCCTCGGCTGCCCCGCCATTGATGGCGATCTCGTCGAAGCCTCCCTGTTCACCGGCCACCACCTCGATGTTTGGATCGCCCTTCAGCGAGTCCACCGAGCCGGCCGGGATGCCGTGCGCCGCATCGAGCTGTCCTTGCTGGAGGGCAGCCACCATCGCATCGGGGTTCTCGAAGAGCTGGAAGACGATCTTGTCTATCGGTGGCTTGTTCCCGCCCCACTTCCAGAAGTTCGGGTTGGCGACGAGAGTGACCGACTGACCCTTGGTGAAGTCAGTGACGACGAACGCACCACTGCCGACATTGTCACTGGCGTCGTATTGGGTGGCTGCGTCGTAATCGGTGGCGATCGGCTCCCATATGTGCTTGGGCAGGATGTAGACGTCCATGACCGGGAGCTTTGGATCGGGAACCGACGATGTGATCTGAACGGTGCGATCGTCGATGACCTTGGCATCCAGGTTGGCGACGGTGGCGATCATGTCGTCCCATTCCTGGTCACGCGACGTGTTGATGGTCCAGGCGATGTCCTCGGCTGTGAGCGGCTCACCATCCGACCACTGGAGACCCTCCCTCAGGGTGTATGTATAGGTGAGGCCGTCTTCTGAGGCCACCCATGACTCGGCCAGACCCGGCTCCACCGCGAAATCGTCGGCTGCCTTGTCCGTCAGCGTGGCGTAGTGGAGATTCCAGATCTCATAGCTGGGGACCGAGAACCCAACTGTCGCATTGAGTGTGTCCCAGTCTTGCGTGAGGCCGATTCGAAGCACGACCTGATCGCTGTTCTCCTGGGCCACGGCCGCCGGTGCGAAGACCGCTACGACCATGACTGCGGCGAGAAATGACATCAAACGTCTCATTGGCTGACTCTCCGTTCAATTTGAGTCTCGAGCTGTGGGGGGTGAATGTATCGGCCTACCAGCGTCTATGGGTCGAATCATGGGGTTTTTCTCCACATGGTCTTGAGGGCGTCAGAGGTCGTGTCGGCCACAGGGACCGTCGAGTAGGCTGAATCGTCGTTCAGAAAACGGGCATCCAGGGGACGGGCCTGGCCACTCCCCGGTACAGTGCCCGCACAGTGCAGGAGGTGGTCTGATGATTCGCGAAACACCTTTCCATCCAAGAACCAGTGCCGCCAACCGAACCGGGCTGTGGAGTCACTGGGCGGGATATCTGGCCACCGACCGCTATCAGATGGCTGACAAGTTCGAATACTTCGCCATCAGGAATGCCGCCGGGATAATCGACACCTCACCTTTGTACAAGTACCGAATCAGCGGTTCCGATGCAGAGTCGTACCTATCGGGTGTTCTTGCCCGAGACATCCGAAAGTGCCGTCCCGGTCAGGCCCACTACACCGTCTGGTGCAACGACGACGGGTTCGTGATGGAAGACGGCGTGATCCTGCGTCTGGCAGACGATGAGTTCATGCTCACGGCGGCCGAGCCCAATCAGGCCTATCTCGATGACCTGACCGGCCGGAAGTCGGTGGAGATCGAGGACATCTCCGATCGCTATGGTGCCCTCGCCGTGCAGGGGCCCTATGCCCGCGAGATCCTGAGGCAACTCGCCCCCGAGGTCGAGGGCATCGGGTACTTCCACCTCACCCCGGCCAAGATCGGATCCGCCCCTGTGACCATCTCTCGCACCGGCTACACCGGCGATCTGGGCTACGAGATATGGGTTGACCGCGACGAGGCCGTCGGCGTGTGGGACAGGCTGTTCGAGGTGGCGACACCGTATGGGGCGATACCGGCAGGGCAGACATCGCTGCTCATGACCCGAATCGAGGCCGGGTTGGTTTTGATAGACGTCGACTTCCATTCGGCTCGCTATGCCTGGAACGAGGACCAACGAACCACACCACACGAGCTGGGGATGGGTTGGATGTTCAGGGACCTGAAGAGTGACGATCGGGCGTTCATCGGGCGTTCGGCCATCGAGCGCGAGCTAAGGGAGAAGACATCACGGTGGAGGACCACCGGCATCGTGGTGGATTGGGCAGACTGGAATCGCGTCTACGACGACCGAGGGCTCATACCGCCCAAGGACCACACGCCCGAGCACGGGGGGATGATGATCTACGACGACGACCTGCAACGGATCGGGTACACCCCGAGCTTCGTCTACTCGCCGCTGCTACAACGTCACATCGGCATCGCCAGGGTGAGACCGGAGCACGCGGCCCCCGGAACCGAGGTACGGCTGGAGGTGACCATCGACCACCGTTACGACACGGTGAAAGCGCACACCACCAGACTGCCATTCTTCAACCCACCAAGAAAGACCGACTGAGGTAGAGATGCCAGAGAAGAAGAAGTTCGACGCCATCGTGATCGGCGGTGGCCACAACGGCCTCGTCAATGGGGCCTATCTGGCCAAGGCCGGCCTCAGCACCCTGATCCTGGAGCGCCGCCACCTCGTCGGTGGCGCCGCCATCACAGAGGAGCTCTATCCGGGGTTCAGTTTCACCACCTTCTCCTATGCGCTGAGCCTTCTCAGACCGGAGATCATCCACGAGCTCGAACTGACCAAACACGGGTTCATGCCCCTGCTGATGCCATCGACCTTTGCCCCGATGGAGAATGGGGACTACCTGTACCTGGGTCAGGACAAGTCGGAGAATCACCACGAGATCTCCCGGCACTCTCCTCACGACGCCGACGCCTACGACGCCTTTGGCCACATGATGGAGCAGGTGGTCCATGCGATACGGCCCCTGATGGATTCGATACCCCCCGACATAACCTCGAAGGACCCAGAGGAGCGAGCGCGGATGGCCGCCATCGGCTCCTATCTGGCCGATCTACCGCCAAGTGTCCTACACGACCTGGTGCGGTTGCTCACCGGTAGTGCCGCCGACATCCTCGAGGACTACTTCGAGTCCGACATCATGCAGGGGTGGTTGGCCTCGTCGGGGATCATCGGCACCAAGGTTGGCCCCCGCTCGCAGGGTTCCGGCCTGGTTCTCCTCTATCACTCTTTTGGTGAGCATGACGGTGCCTACGGGGCATGGGCCTTCCACAAGGGCGGCAATGGCGGTTTCACCCAGGTTCTGGCCCGCGCCGCCGAGTCATTCGGCGCAGAGATACGACTCGAGTCACCAGTCGATCACGTCTTGACGAAGAATGGGCGCGCCACGGGTGTCGCCCTTCAGGACGGGACCGAGTTGGAGGCGAAAACGGTGGTGAGTGCCGTCGACCCGCGTCGGACCTTCATGGAGTTGGTCGACCCCCGCGAGCTGCCGACTGACCTCGTCGACAACATCCGGAAGTTCCGCTTCCAGGGGACGTCAGCCAAGGTCAACTTCGCCCTCGACTCCAACCCGACCTATCCCGGTCTCGAGGGTTCCGACCAATACCGGGGCTTCATCAACATCGGGCCGTCTCTCGACTATCTGGAACATGCCTACGACGACGCCAAATACGGCGCCTACTCACAACACCCCTATATCGACGGGTGCATCCAGTCCAATGTCGACCCGGACATGGCACCCCCGGGCAAGGCGGTCATGTCGTGCTTCATCCAATACGCCCCGTATCACCTGAAGGAGTCCGACTGGGACACCCAGCGTGACAAGTTCGGCGACACGGTGCAGAGGACCCTGGAGAGCTTCTTCCCGGGGTTTGGCGACCTCGTCCTTCATCGCGAAGTCGTGACACCTCTCGACATCGAGAGAACAGTGGGTCTCACCGAGGGGAACATCTTCGCCGGCGAGTTCCTCGCCCCCCAGATGTTCTTCTTCAGGCCGGCCCCGGGCTGGAACCAGTACCGGACCCCGATCGAGGGCTACTACCAATGTGGCTCCGGCACCCACCCGGGTGGCTGCGTCATGGGTGCGCCCGGCCGTTTCGCCTCACAGCAGATCCTGGGTGACCTGAAGCAGAAGAAGAAGTAGCTCTGTGAACGGCCTCCGACGTGATCAGTCCGGTGTGACGGTTGCCTCTTGAGTCTCGGGTGACGCGAGATCGACCCAGAGGGGGAGTTCGATGACGAAGGTTGTCACATCGTTCTTGCGGCGGTAAGTCAAGTCGCCCCCCATTCGCCGAGTCAGAAGCTGGGCGATCGACAGGCCTAGTCCGACGCTGCCGGTCACCAGCCCCTCACGACCTTGATGGATGAATCGCTCGAAAAGACGGTTCTCCAGGTCGGGTGGGACACCGGGCCCATTGTCGGCGACCGTCAGGACGTAGCGGAGACCATTCATCCGGCCCACGACGACTATCGGCGGCTCACCGTGCTTGTGGGCGTTGGAGACCAAGTTACGGACCACCTGCCTGAGGCGGAGTCGATCCCCCTTGACCGGCACAGAGGCAACGTTGGACGCCACGTCGATACCAACGGCCCGCATCGGGGCAAGCACCGCTTCGACTTCTGTTTTCGGATCGACCTCCTCCCGCCGGAATCCAAGGGCGTCGTCGTCGGCCCGGGCGGCGGTCAGTAGATCGTCGACCATTCGGCTCAATTCGTCCGCCTCCATGGCGATCAGGGTGGCGAACTCGTTGGTCAGTTCGGGATCCGAGGCGACGCTCTCGTCCAGGAGGGTGGAGGCGAACCCGTAGATGCTGGTGAGTGGTGTTCGCAGCTCATGCGAGACGTCGGCGATGAAATCGTCCTTGTGCTCCGCGATCTCGGTTTGACGTGCCAGCTTGTTCTCCAGCTCCAATTGACGCTGCCGTCTTCGAATGCTTCTTCGAAAAGCTATGACCAGGCCGAGGGGGATGGAAAAGGCGACCAGGAATCTGGCGGCATTGGCGATTCGCCCCGCATCGTCTTGGGCCAGCTCCAACTGGTGGACTGCCAGATCGCGATCGGCAGCCAACAGCTCGGCCAGACCCTGATATCCCTGGTCTATCCGCTCTAGATCGCTCGCGTCGGCTCCAACTCCCGAATCGAGAATGGAGAGGAGACCGTTGACCGACACGACGAACTCGTTCGCAGCATCCTCGATCGGTCGGTTTTGTCCGGGTTCTGCCAATTCCGATTGCAGCCGCGTGACCCTCGTCTGGAGCTCCCCGATTCCGGCCGACACCGCATCGATGGCGTCGGAAAGCTCCGAATGCTGGGCAGCTCCGACCTCAGCCGCCGAGTCGACCAAGAACGCCTGCAGAGCCCGATTGCGAGTCGTCGCCGCCGCACTCAGCGCCGCTTCGTCGTAGATGCCCCTGGTGCCCTGCCCCGCCACCTCCACCGAGCTGCGCGCCGAGGAGAACAACGCAGCCATCGCGATCACCGCCGTGACCAGTGCGACGACTGCCAGGGCACCGAGAAGAACCCGCTTCTCGCCGATCAACTGCCTGATGGCACGCCGTCCGAATTTCTCGCCGGCATCCTGTGGTGAGGCAGCGGTCCTGCCTCGGAAACGCATCATCCGGTCCGCCTCACACGCTTCCTTCGCTGACGCCACCAGAGCAGGGCCAACCCGCGGTTCTCGATGAGGACCCAGAGCATGCCCGCCAGCAAGAGAACGACTGGGAGCATGATGGCGCGGCCACTGTCGGTCATCGCGTCGAGGACGAATCCGACCACCATCAAAGGCGAAACGACCATCCCGGCGGCCCAGGGTGGGATGACCAGCTCGAGACCGTCCAACGCCGACCCGGCCCATGATCTCTCTTCATTCGGGATGTCCGACTCGACATGCTGAGATCCGATGGCCAACACTGCAGGGTCGCCAGCACCTCCAATCCCTGTTGACTCGTCAGGTGGACTGCCACCGGCGCCGCCTCCAGTACCGACCCCGAACGTCGTGGTCGTGGTCCGATGGGTGGTCGTGGTGGTCGTCCCTGGCACCGTTGTCGAGGTGGTGGGCGGCGCGCTGGGCTGTGGCGACGTGGTGGAAGTGGTCGTTGTCGACCGGCCAGGCGGTGTGATCGGAGGCCCACCGCCCACACTGGTCGTCGTCGACCCACCGCCAGGCGCGGTGGTAGTAGTGACCGGCACCGCGGTCGTCGACGTCGACGACAAAGTGGTAGTCGTGGTCGTCGTCGTACCGGCCGAGCCGGCCAGGCTGAGCCCAGCATCGAAGGAAGCCGTGTCGTATGCGAGCCACATGTCGTCGGCGGCGGCCTCCCCCACGACGATCTTGACGGCCAGGGATCGGTTCGACGCCAGGGTGCGGCTGACGTGCCCAAAGCCGAAAGTTCTCGAGGACCATCCTGCACCCTGGGACCATGGTTCGGCCTCGATCGCGTCCTGAGCCAGCAGCGAGCAGTTACCTCCACCGGTGGAGCAATCCAGGAGGTACGCCTCGACCCGACCGCGGCCTTCATTGGCGAATCCCTTCACCGCACTCCACAGGGTGAGACTCACGTCGGCATCTATGTCCATGCCACCACTTGGCGCTATCCACATCTGGTACATCTTCTGGTTGTTCTCCGACCACCCTTTGTTGCTTGGCTGGAGGACGAGCCCGGGCTCACCGTCGCGGTTCGAGTCGTAGTTCGGTAGGGATCCCGAGGTGGGCGGGGTGGCGGAGAGGCTGGCCTTCGGGACGCCGTCGCCCTTCAGATAGACGGTTTGGGTGGCTGCTCGAGCCGGCATCGCAGGCCAAGCCACGACCGACACCGATATTGTGAGTACGGCGACGAGCACGACCGGAAGAAACCATCCGCCCTCCCGGCCGCACTTGATCGCAAATGCAGACCCGGCCACCCGGCTTTATCGGCATTTTCCCTCATGCCCTGAAACCACCTGACCACTCGCGGCCAGAGCTCTCGACCGTGCCTTCCCTTGCCAGCGCCTAGCGTGTCGCCAGGAAGCCAACCGTGCCGAAACTCAGAATCTCTCATCTTCTCTTGGTGATGATGCTGCCCGTCGCCTGCACGGTCGGCGCAACTCAGGGCCAGACGCCAACCACTGACTTCTTCGCTCCCACACCCACCATCGGCGAGCCGACAACCACCACCTCGATCGAGGTTCCTCGGACAACGGCACCCGATATCGAGAAGGCACTGCTACTCGAGGTGGACCCGCTGCTCAACCCGGCCGGAGAAGGGATCCCAATGGGAGACTGGTGGTACGGCTTTCCTTCGCCAAACCAACATTGGCTGATCGCACAAGTCGGTAACGAAAGCGGCTCGGCCGAGGTGCGATTGGTCGATCTCGTCAACTGGCGGCTGGTGGGCAGCTGGCCTTACGGCTGGGTCCAGGGTCAGGCCGTCACCGACGATGGAATCGGCTATCTGGTTGAGGGCGTCGCCTACGTTCCCAATGGTGACACACCTCCGCCGCGGCTTCTCCGTGTCCAACCCGGCCACGAGGATCCTGAAGGAGTCGCCGAGCTTCCACAGGGGTTCAGTACCTGGGATCAGACACATGTCGACGCCACCGGACGTTTGTTGATTCTGGGATTCACGGTGCTCGACCCCAGGATGGGAGGGGGCCCGGCGACACTGCTCGTCTTCGACCCCGACAAAGAGTCCCTCACCGAGATCCCACTCGCATCGACCGACATCGGGACCGTGGGCGAGGTCGACACCGGCGAGCAATACCAGGGCTACGTGCTTGTCGTCCCCGGTGTCGTTTGGGACGACCAGCGATCGCGGGTCATCGTCGTGAATGGTGACAATCTCATCATCACCGAGGTCGACCTCGAGACAGGGCAAGTCCAGGAGCATCCCTACTCCGTCGAGGGCTGGAGTGACGAGAGGCCATCAGGTGGCGCCACCTCCTCGGCCGCCCTCAGCCCCGATGGGTCAAGACTCTTCATCGCCCGGACCGAGAGCACCTACGAGATCGACGAGACGAATTGGAGCCGGTCCACGACCTCGAAGGGCATAGTGGTCATCGACACCGCATCGTGGGATGTCGTCGATCACCTCGACGATCCCCTCGGATCGATCGCCCTTTCCCCCGATGGGAAACACCTTCTTGGATCCGGACATGAGGCCGTGGAGTCCGATGGCGGCTACAGCATGAGCCCGAGACCCATCATCGACCTCGACCCGGACACACTCAGCGTGAGGTTCCAACTACAGCCCCCCAATGAAGGCGACTTCTCCAGCATCCTCTCTTTCGACCCCACATCCACCTTCGGCTATATGTCTTGGTGGGACAACATCGCCCATGTCGACGTGGTCGATCTCGAGACCGGTCAAATCGTGGCCAGCCGTGAGGGCCCCCAGGTTCAGGTGCTGGGTGATAGTGGACTGATGGGGGTTTCGCGATGAGAATCGCCCGGAGCCACCCGATTACCGTCTGACGATGCTCAGCTCAAAACCCGGACTCATCGAGAAACTCGACCACGAGTTGATCGGCTGGCTCACCACGGTCTCCCCCGGTGGTCAACCCCAGACCTCGCCTGTCTGGTTCCTGGTCGACGGTGACGAATTCCTCGTCTACAGCCAGCCCAACACCGCCAAGCTTCGCAACATCGAATCCAACCCAAAGGTGGCATTCAATCTGAGAGGGGATGCCGAGGGTGACGACGTGGTGACCATGGAGGGTCGTGCATCGGTCGAGCCGGATGCACCGCTCGCCGATCAGATCCCACGTTACGTCGACAAGTACCACGCCAAGATCTCGGGTTACGGTTGGACGGCTGAGAGCTTCGCCCGGGACTATTCGGTGCGCATCCGAATCCGGCCCACCAGGGTTCGAGGCTGAGCACGCAACACGCCTAGGCGTCGCTCTCTACCTTTCGCCCAAATCGGAACGGCTCACGACCGGTGACGCCGGGATCGACGACGAACACGGCGCCCGCCTCTGGCTCGGATGCTGGGTCGTCGAGACCCTGAGTGCCAGTCGTGATTGCGAGCGTGTCCAGAGCCGGGCCGACGAAGGCGCAGCTGCTCACGTGGCTGGCGGGAAGTTCGATCTCGGCGAGCACCCGACCGTCCAGGCCATAGCGGGCAACCGTGCCCGTTCCCCACCGGGCCACCCAGAGGCAACCCTCCGTGTCGGCCGTCATCCCGTCGGGCGACCCCCGATCGACCTCGATGACACCTGCCTGCTCACCAAGGGGACCGTCAGGGTCGTATCGAAACCCGAGAATCTGTCCGGTCGGCGTGTCGATGTGCCAAAAGACTCCGTCGACCCAGTCCATCCCGTTCGAGATCGTGAGACCCGTTCTGAGCGTGTCCACCGAGAGATCGGGACTGACGCGGTAGAGACCCGCCGTCGGCGAGTCACCCTCCCAGGACATGGTCCCCACCAGATAGTTTCCAGATGGGTCGGTCTTCGAGTCGTTGGCCCGGTTCCCTTCCATCTGCGCCTCGATCTCGACCATTCTTGCCCACTCACCATCTTCGGCGAGCCGGTACACGCCATCGACCAGAGAGGCGATGAGGCCGCCAGACTCATCCAAACCCACCGCCCCAACGGCCGACGGGGTCTCGATCGACTCGGTCCATCCGCTGGTGACATCGGTCCTGTGGATCTTCTTGCCAAGGATGTCGACCCAAAGGAGGTCTTCCCTGATGGGATCCCACATTGGCCCTTCACCCAAGACTGCACCTGGCTCGGTGAGTCGCTCGACGATCACGAGTCACACTCTGCCATGTGGAAGCAGGTCATGACCTGAGCTCAGGCGTCGGCCTTTTGACGGGCGCGATGGGCGGCTACGGCCTCTCTGGTGGTGCAGGTGTCCGAGCAGTGCCGACGGGAGCGATTTCTCGACGCATCCACATAGACGTCCTCGCAGGTGGCCGAGTGGCACACTCCAAATCGCTCGAACCCACCTTCGATCAGAGCCGTTGTCAGACCCATGGCGGTGATGGCACCCAGGTACCGGGAAGGGCTCCCGCCTTGGGACTCGAAATGGAGGTGGGGCCCGGGCCCATGCAGGCTGACACGGGGCACGGCATTGACATCGGCCAGGATGTCGTTGATGAGGTCGGCAGCCTGTGACTCATCGGCGGCATCGAAGACCTGCCTCAACCGGGACCGAAGGGCCCGGATCTCGTGGAGATCCCGCTCGTTTGGCTCCCATCCCGGCCGACACCATTCGTCGTCGTGCGACTCGATGAAGGTGGCGACATCACCAGGTGTCTTCAGATCGTCCTCGCCGTTGGACAGGTCGTAGGAATTGACGAGATCCACAGCCATTCGAACCGGGTGATCGCTGTAGTGTGAAAAGTCCAATCGTTCCCTGACGTCGGATTGTCTCCTGTAAGGAGCAAAGTCATTATAGCTCGCTACTGCTCACGTGGAGCAGCGAGACGTCTGGAGACAGGGCTCGAGCCACCAAATGTCGCCCGAAGTCGCCCTCGTCTTCAGCGGGATCGTCCCCTTTTCACTGGACACAGAACCAGTTGCCCTCCGGGTCGAACATCTCGATCCAGTACTCCCCCGCCATCCCGGTGGCCTCACGTTTGAAGGTGGCACCGATGCTCTCGAGACGAGCCCGATGCGTTGCGAGTATCTGCTTGCGATCGTCCATGTCCGTGCCCCGCGGGACCACATTCACGTCGAGGTGCACCCGCTGATTGGGGGCGCCCCCGTCGTAACGCTCGAAAAGAATCCGCGGGCCGATGCCATCTGGATCGACACACGCGCTCAGGTCCTTACGCTTCTCCTCGGGGATGCCCACCTGGTCGGCAAAGTCATCCCAAGTCTCGAAACCTTCCGGTGGAGGCTGCAGGATGTATCCGAGAGTCTCCGCCCAGAAGCGGGCGAGGGCATCGGGGTCGTCACAGGCGAAGACGATCTGGATTTGATGGCTCACGGCACCCATTGCTCCTGTATCGAAGTGACGGCCCCACCGTCCACGGTTATCCACAGGCCCAGATCCCAAGGGCGCTCTTGACGAATGCCAAGCCAGCTCGAATACGAGCCCTCGGTCTCGGAGGCCGGGTCGCCGGTCAAATACCAGACGACAGTCGCACCGGGGTCGACTGCGACCTCGCGGGTCTGGGGGTTCTGGTTGCGAACGTAGTAGTCATTGGGCGGTGGAGACTCCTCGCCATCCTCGGCCGCGGCGAGCACCGCTGCATCACCGCTGAACCAGCATGCAAGATCGAAGGTGATAGAGGCGTCGTTGGCCTCCTCGGCGAATCCATACCACTCGCCATCGGGGAGGTCCCCCGGACCGGGCGTGCACCCCGATCCACTCGCCCGGTTGCTCGGAGGCTTCGTCAGCGTCGTAGTGGACGAGGTCGTGGTCGTCGTGGCTGTCGCCGGCTGCGTCGTCGTCGGTGACGTGGAAGTGGTGCTACTCGCCACTGCTTCCGATGTCGTAGTGGCCGTCTCCGGGCCGGTCGTGGTGGTCGGCTGGCTGGTGCCGTTGCCGGCGCACGCCGCCACGAGGCACACCCCCAGGCCGAGGGTGAGAACACGGACACGGACCACCTTGCTCAAACCAATCTCCTTGCTCGAGGCGTGCGTCTGGCCTCCGGCCACGCCGGCGTCGGTACCGTATGACCGTGGACGTGGCGGATCATATCTGGTCGGTGATCTCGCTTTGCGACGAGTCGGGTGTCCTCGCCCCACCCATCTCCGGAACCGCTCTCACACTTCAGTTCGATGGCTCCCGTATCTCGGGATCGTCCGGCTGCAACAGATATTCGGGACCGGCGTCTTTTGGCGCCACCTCTTCCGTCGGACCTTTGGCCACGACCCGCATGATGTGTCTCCGACCTGATGGTGTGATGGAACAGGAGAGCCGTTTCCTCGAGATGCTCGGCCGTTTCGATCGCCATGTCATCGACGGGACGGGTCGCCTGAGGTTGCTCGACGAGAACGGCAATGTGGTGATCGACCTCGAGTCGCCTACAACTCGACCGGAAGCGGCTCTCTGACCTCGACGGTCTCGTCAACCGCCGTTTCGACGAAGAGGGGCAGAGCAAGCTCGAAGACGCTCCAGCCGCCGTCTCGGAAGTAATGAAGATCCCCGCCCATGCGTATCGCCAACCCCCGTGCGACCGGAAGACCGAGCCCAACGGACCCGGGCCGACCAGCTTCCCCATGAAGGGTGACATAGGGCTCGAACACCTTGATCTGGTCTTCGGCGGCTATTCCCTGGCCGTTGTCACGGACGCGAACGACACCCATCGCACCTGACGACCGTATCTCGACCCTAACCGTCTCTCCCCCATACCGTTGTGCATTCGTCAGGAGATTTCGCAATATCTGCCTGACCCTGAGCGGATCCCCCTCGACAAATACCTGCCCGCCTTCGTCGACCGTGATGTCCTCCCTGGAACCAAGCAAACCCTCCACGGCCTGGGCAACCTGAGCTCGGAGGTTGACCCGAACCCGGGCCACCGAGAGACTCCCCGTATCAGTCCGCGCTGCGACGAGGAGGTCCTCGAGAAGCGCTACCAGATCGGAGCCCTGGCGGGCCATCATCTCCAGGATGTCGTGCCTCTCCTCCTCCGGGAGGTCGGCGCCCATGTCGCTCAGCAATTCGGCGAACCCGACCACGGCGGCCACAGGTGTCCTCAGCTCGTGTCCAACCGACGCCATGAACCTGTCCTTGTCATTCATGGCCTGCTCGGACACCGCTCGCCTCTCTTGATCTCCCCGGTGAAGGGCTCCGGCGAGGTACCAGATGAGGGCGAGAAGGGACAATGTCCCCAATATGTTCTCGAGGAGCACGATCTCCGACGGGATCACCCCACCTCGCCGATTCGTGAGCCATCCGATGATGCCGCTGATCACGGCGAACAGCACCGCCGCCAGTGGAACAAACGCTCGGGCCATCGTCCCGCCCGAATCGCTCCAGGTGAGTCTGACCATTGGATCCAGAGTCGGTCGTGCGGCGAGGACCGAGAGGGAGAGGACCACCAGCAATACCGACGAGTGCACTGCCATCCCGCTGAATTCCCCCACGCCGTATAACCCTTCCACCCCCAGGGCGTACCCGGAAGCGGCGACGAAGCCGAGGAGAAGGCCGATGGTGGTTGCAAGTATGTGGGCCCAACGTCGATCGCCGTCGATGAGCAGGAGCCCGATCGCCAGCATGAAGAATGCGAGAGCGGTGTTCGGAGCCATCTGGCCCGGTTTGACTCCTCCCCCACTGCTGAGAAGATGCTCGAGTCGAAGGTCGTTTTTCGTCGACAGGTAGCCGTAGAGGGCCGCGAACGACACCGCACTGGCGAGGGCTGCCAGCGAACCGCCCACGAGGCGACGAAGCCGGGAGCCACTCGTCATGAGCAGCAGCAACGAGAAGCCGGTCAAGACGAAGCACAAAGCAGTCGTCGGCTGCATCGTGTCCCCCACCGGGAAGGGGCGAAGCAGCCACCGGATGCCAAGCCCCCAACCGCCGAACAGGACCAGTCCGCCTGCCAACGCCGACAGCCACGAGCCGAACGCGGCATAGCCGAGAAACCTGGATTGTCTCGTGTTGGTCGCCGTCTGCATGAGGCCTGACTCTCGGGGATCGTGCCAAACAGAAAATCGGCGTTTTGGTTCCGCACTTGAGGGACGACCAGATCGACCGAGCTCCAGTCGACAGGGCTCATTGGTCGTGATGCAAGAATCAGATCGTGATCCATGAAGGGAACCCATTCGTCGATGAGCCGTCAGACCGCGATCCGGCGCGCCGCTTTCGTGGGAGGTTGGCGGCCCCGGTGACGATCGTCACCAGTGGTTCCGGCGACACGATGACAGGGCTGACCGTCTCGTCCCTACTCGTTATCGAAGGCAACCCCGCCCAGATCGCTCTGGTGGTGGGACCCACCAGCGACCTTTGGGATGCGATCGCGTCCAATGGCAGATTTGTCGTTCACATCGCCAGCCAGAGACATCAGGGGCTGGCGGAGCGTTTCGCCGGACGACGCCCTGCGCCCGGCGGGCTTCTCACCGACATCATGTTGCACGTCTCTGAGTGGGGGCCGGTCATCGAGGACCTGCCCGACCGCGCCTACTGCACCTCGACGTCGATGACCGAATCGGGATGGTCTGGCCGGGTGATCGGCGATATCGATCGAGCCGACCTGACCGATCTCAGTGATCCTCTGACATATTTCAGAGGTGCCTATCGCGGGCTCGACTAGCTATTTGCGGAGCGCCACCAGGCTACGGTCGCACCGACCGACTGTGTCAATGGGGTAGCTCCGATTCCGAAGGTCCGGGTGAACTTCGACCCGTCCGCCACGAAGTCCCGATCGAATTCGTACTTCATCTCCAAGACCTCCCGCAGATTGGCGTTGAATATGCCCATGAGCCTGAGAAGGGGCGCCGGAGCAACGGAGATCGGGATATCCCGGCCCAGTTCGTCTCCCACCATCTCGATGACGAGCCGAGTGGACACAGCCGGGGCGTTGGGAACGATGAAGACATCGCCAAAGGCCCGCTCCTCGGTTCCACACGTGGCCAGCACCCGCCCGGCGTCTTTGACAAATGTGTAGCTGTGCAACTTCGACGGGTCGCCGATGACCTGAGCAGTCTTGCCTTGAAGGGCGCGACCGATGACGCGCTCGCCGATCGGCGACTGCCAGGTGGCCCCGGGGCCTAGATAATCCGACGAGCGAGCGGTGCTCACGATGAGGTCGCCTTTCTCATTCAGCTCGGATAACTGCTCCGCCATCCTGGCGCGCACACGGCCCTTCTTCGTATCGGGCTCGAGGGAGAGCTCTTCGGTGATCGGAATGCCCATGGTGTCGCCATAGGCGTAGAGGTTCTCGAACGACACGAGTCGGGCGTTGTTGGCTTGGGCCGCAGCGACGACGGCCTCCTGCAGGGGCGGGAACAGCTGGGGCCACCGATCGTAGGGTGGGTTCATCACCTGATAGACCACCACGGCGTCCCGGGCCGCTTCACTCGAGAATTCGGGATCGCTTGCGTCGCCGGCGACGACTTCCACTCCGGGAGGCAGGTTCCTCGCACCTGATCGGCTCACCGCCCGAACCCGCAGATCGCGCTCGACGAGCTCGTCGATCAGCGCACTCCCAACGGGACCTGTCCCAAACACAACGTGGGCTCCCGAGCTCGTCACGCGGCGACCCCACGGGTTCCGTGACGACCGGGCACATCCTCGAGATGGCCCTCGACCGAGACATTGGGCAGCCACTCCAACCAGGACGGCAAGTACCAATTCCAGCGGCCGAGGAGCTTCATCGAGGCGGGGACCAACACGGTTCTCACGATCGTGGCATCCAAGAGCACCGCAACCGCCAGGCCAAATCCCATCTGTTGGAACGAGACCAGCCGACCGGAGGCGAACCCGGCGAAGACGGCCACCATTATCACGGCTGCCCCGGTGATCAGAGCCCCGGTCGACCTGAGCCCGTATGCCACGGACTCCGTGTTGTCACCGGTCTGATCCCATCGCTCCTTGATCCGGGAAAGGAGAAATACGTGATAGTCCATGGAGAGGCCGAAGAGCACCGAGAACATGAAGAGAGGCAGCCACGCCTCGATCGACTCCACCTGCCCGAAACCCAGGAAGGACGCAATGTCCTTGACCCAGAACGGCCCAACCCCCTTCTGGAAGAAGGCGACGACCAAGCCATAGGATGCCCCAACCGACAAGAGGTTCATGGCGATCGCCTTGCCAGGGATCACCACCGATCGGAATGCGAGGAGAAGCAGCAAGAAGCTCAAGCCCAGGACCACTACGAACACGATGGGCGTATACCGGGCGGTTTGATCGACGAAGTCGACATTGATTGCGGTCTCGCCTCCGACGAAGACCTGTGGACGGCTCGCACCATCGGCGACCGGTGTCGCTCCGAGGGTGTCGGGAATGATTTCACTGCGGAGCCGGCGCACCAGTGCCTTCGAATCGTTCGAAGTGACGTCGTCCAGGAGTGACACCGACAAGACCGCCGTGCCGGCGTCAGATGCTCGATCCAACTGTGAAGGGCCGAAACTCCCCGCCTCGGCGATCGCGCTCTGCAGGCTCGTTGCCAGGGCCTCTGCACCTTCGCCACTCACCACGATCTCAACAGGCGAGGTCAGACCACCGCTGAATTCACTCTGAAGGATCTCGAAAGCCTGCTTCGACTCGATGTCGTCGGGGAGGGTCGACACACCCGCCAGCCCGGTCTCCATGGATAGGAAGCTCGACGCGGCCACGAGGAGGATCCCTGCCGACAGGACCAGCGACACCACCGGCCTCCCCATCACCAAACGAGTGACACGCTCCCATACCCTGCTCTTGCTGTCGAGGGAGGCGCGTCGACGAACCCGAAGTGAGTAGATGCGATCTCCCATCAGCGAGAGGACCGCGGGCAGGAGAGTCAACGCTGCGGCCACCGCCACCACCACGACCAGGATCGCTCCGATGCCGAGTGCCCGGAAGAGGGTGTTGGGCAGAAGGAGCATCCCGACGAGGGCCAGGACGACGGTCATGCCGGAGAAGAACACGGCTCGCGTCGCCGTCGCACCGGCACGACCTATCGCATCGACCTTTTCGAATCCGGCCGCACGCTCTTCGCGATAGCGGGAAACGATGAACAGGGAGTAATCGATGCCGACGGCAAGGCCGATCATCGTGATCATGTTGGTGATGAAGAAGCTGAGATCGAAGGCCTGCCCGACAAGTGCGGCGAGACCCATGGCGATGGCGATCGAAACCACCCCGAGGATGATCGGTATCACGCCCGAAGCCACGGTCCCGAAGACGAAGACGAGGACGACCAGTGCTACCGCGACGCCAATCATCTCACCGGTGCGCAGATCCTCTTCCGAGATCCTGTTGAAGTCGTTATTGAGAGTTGCCTGGCCCGCCACATGTGCTGAGATGGCGTCCGGCGCATCGATTCCGTTCACGGTCGTCTTGACCAGTGCCGCCACGTCGCCGACTGCATCGTGGTCCGCCTGACCGATCGTCACCGGAAGAAGCGCAGTCTTGCCTGATGGCGCCACCGGCCCATCGGATGTGAGAAAGGAGCCAACCGAAGTGACCCCACTCAGCCCACTCACCTCCGCCTGGATCGCACCCACATAGGAGGCAAACTCTGGCTCCGACACGGAGGTGGTGTCCGAGGTGACCACGACGAACTCCGTGTCATCCTCACCTCCGCGCACCTGGTCGATGAGCGTCTGGGCATGGGCCGACTCCGGTTGATCGGTGAACTCGATGGAAGTGGTCAGAGCGTCTCCCAACAACTGGGACGACAACGCACCGGCTATCCCGATCAGAACGACCCAGAGGGCTACGGTCAGCCACGGTCTCCTGGCGCTGCCTCGCGCCATCGATTCGGTCCCCAACGCCATCTCAGCTTCTCCTTGATTTACGTACGGTGTATGCATACAATGTAAACATACGACGTAAACCATATACATACACCGTAAGCATGTCAAGAGCCCGATATTGGAGACACAGTTGACTTACGATTCAGCCATGACGACTACCGAGACCCGAGCGCCCCTCACCAGGGACCGGATCATCGATGCCGCCGTCGGGCTCGCCGATGAGAACGGCGTCGACGAGCTCTCGATGCGCAAGCTCGGCGCCTCCCTCGGCGTCGAGGCCATGTCTCTCTACAACCACGTCGAGAACAAGGACGACATCCTCGATGGCATGATCGACTTCGTCTTCAATTCGATCGAAACACCCGACCCCTCCATTCCGTGGCAACGTTGGGTGAGGCAAACCGGCCTGGCGGCGATGCAGGCCTTCACCGCCCACGGTTGGGTAGTCAACCTCCTGATGCAGCGGGGCAACTTCGGGCCTTCGGCCCTCGACTTCATGAATCGGACCTTGGGTGTCTTACGAGCCGCCGGCTTCGATGACGAAGAGACGCACCATGCCTGGCAGATGCTGGCCAGCCACACCATGGGATATGCCTTCCAGCAGGCCTCGGGTGGCTATGAGAAGAGCGAGATGGTGGGTCTCGAGACAAGACTCGCCTCCTTGGGGAACGAGTTCCCCCATGTCGTCGCACTGGCGCCGTATTTGGCGGAGTGCGCCTTCGACCAGGAGTTCGCATTTGGCCTCGAGATCATCGTCGATGGCCTCAACTCACGTCTCGATCACGTGGCGAAGCCACAGTCGTAGTTCAAACTCGAACCGACCCTCTGCCGCACGGTTGCGTGTGGTGATCCGACACACGAAAAAACCCCGAGGGAGTGCTGACCGAAGTCGTCACCCTCTCGGGGTTTCCGACCCTGCTGGCACTCCAACCCGAAAGTTGGTCTCCCACCAGGGTTCCGGAATGAACTCTCGTTCCTTCCGAGTCCGGTCCGGGGTTACCCCCGATCCGGCAAAGCCAACTTAAGCTCGATCCCGCGCACTATGCAAGCCACAGGGCTGATTGAATTTCGCGATCTGCCGATTTCTTTTCCACAGGGCAATTCGACCCCGGTTCGGACCCGGGAGTGCACTCATCCGGCGTCAACCAGTGGCGCCACTTTCGTGCCGAGGAGCTCGATCGAGCGAAGCACTTGATCATGGGGCATCGAGCCGACACTGATATGGAGCTCGAAGCGTTCGATCCCGAGGACCTCTCTCATTCTCAGGATCTTGGCTGCCACGTCTTCCGGGCTGCCCAAGACCAACGAGCCCTCCGGCCCGCGCATCATGTCGAATTGCGGCCTGGTCATCGGGCCCCATCCCCGCTCGCGGCCGATCCGGGTCATCGCAACCGCATATGACTGATAGAACTCTTCCACAGCCCGCTCCGTCGTGTCCGATACATAGCCATGGGCGTGGACGGCGAGTGGGACGGCTTCCGGATCGAAACCCGACTCCTCGAGGGTTCGACGATGGAGATCTGCGAAGAAGGCGAATCGGTCGGGATTGCCGCCGATGATCGCCAACGCCACCGGGAGGCCGAGACGCCCCGCCCGCACAATGGACTCAGGCGTCCCACCCACGCCGATCCAAATCGGAAGCGGATCCTGCTCGGGCCGGGGATATACCGGCTGATCGTCCAGCGCGGGGCGAAACTTCCCGGACCAGGTCACTCTTTCCTGATCGCGAATACGCAGCAGCAAGTCCAGCTTCTCACTGAATAGCTCGTCGTAGTCGGCCAGGGAGAATCCAAAGAGCGGAAAGGACTCGATGAATGACCCTCTGCCGACCAGAAGCTCGGCCCGGCCTCGGGAGATGAGATCCAACGTGGCGAATTCCTGGAACGTGCGGACCGGATCGGCCGAGCTCAGGATGATGACAGCCGAGCTGAGCCGGATTCGCTCCGTGCGGGCCGCGGCCGCCGCGAGTACGACCGCCGGTGCCGAAGCGGCAAAGTCTGCGCGGTGATGCTCTCCGATCCCGTAGACATCGAGACCCACCTGCTCGGCCATGACCACTTCGTCGATCACCTGGCGCAATCGCTCGCCGGACGATGGGGCATGGCCGGTGCGAGGGTCAGGGATCGTCTCCGCAAATGTGGTTATTCCCAGTTCCACTGCTCACTCTTTCAGACGTGTCTGATTTAGTTGAACCGTCAAGCGTCTAGGAATCTTCCCGAAGGTGACCTTCGTCTTCCTCAGATACGCCGGCCGCGCCATTCCGCTCGAACCAGCGGCGGACCCACCACAACTCCTCGTACGGTCGGGCGTAGTCCGGCAGTGGCTTGCCGGCACCGGGAAGATCGTCGAACTCGCCCCGGTCCATCGACTCGAGGATCAGACGCTCGGCAATGGGCCAGGACTCCATGCCCAACAGGGTATCTACTCCTCCTCGGAGCTCTCCTCATGTGCCGCCCGGCCCGGTTGTTCGGTCTCGGCCCAACGCTCTTTGGCCACCGCCACCCCCTGGTCGATGACTTCTGCGAGATCACCGACGGCCTTACGCGCCGACTCGAGAGCACTGACCCTGGTGTCCCTGGTGGCGTCCCAAGCCGATCGAATGGCCTCGGTCGCCTTGTCCAACGCAGATCGAGTCTCTTCTGCCCAGTCGCGGCCTTTCCGACCGGAGCCGCTCCCGTTCACATCCTGATCCCTCATCGAATCTCCTTTCAGCTCGAACGGTATCGACTACCGCCCGAATGGCCAGGGTCTTTGTTCCCCAGGCGCCGTCTAGGTCGTGTCTTCGACGAGAACCTGTCCCAACTGGCCGAATTGGGCCTTGAAGGTTCGCCTCGCCATTAGCGGATACACCCATCGAGCCAGACCGGGCGGCTTCTTGAATCGGGCCTTCGTCACTTGAGAGACCTGGGAGCCCTCACCGTCAGGGATGATCGTTAGGACGATTTCCCGATCCTGGAACCGGTCGGATACCAACCACTTCACAGAAGATGACGTCAACTCGACCACCTCAACCTCGGCGTCGAATTCGATCCGGTTGCCCCCGGGACGGTCGAGGTGTTGATGAAAGCGGAAGCGAGAGCCGACCTCCACCCCATCGCCATCGAGAATCTCGACCGATTCGACATTGGGACACCAGACCGGGTCGTTGCGGGTGTCGGAGACGAACGCGAAGAGGACGGCCGGCGAAACGGCGATCCTCGCGGACACCTTCACCGGTCTCACCTCGTAGTCAGCCATGGCTCAACGATACGACGGTGGGAACGGGCCACGGGCTTTCGTAGGCCCACGGGTCAGTGGATCGACTCCAGGATCCGGTCCGGGTCGTAGATCGTCACGATTGGATCGTCCACCGTCTCTAGATCGTGAGCCGCCCGAATCGTCAACCGAGCCGTCTCCCATTCTCGTCCCGGATCGGCTGAGCCCGCTGCGCCGGCGACCGCGAGAAGCTCCAGCGGGCCGTCGATCGGGCCGTCGCAACCGGCCAATGCCAACGCCCGAATATCGGCGTCACCTCTGGCCCATTGGTCGGCATCGACTACGACCCGATGCAGCCCAGGATCGGTGACCATCAGCAATGCCAGCAGCAGCTCGTCACGAGATTGTCGGACGGTTTCGGTCTCCAATGATGCTCTCAGCAGGTCCTCTCGACCGAAGCCGCGGGCCAGTGCCCAGTAGGCGTGGGCCCTGATCATCGAGGACGGATGGGTGAGATGCTCGACGATGGGGCGAAAGGTCGTGGGCTCCCCTGAGTTGCCCGCCGCCACGAGGAGGTTGCGACGTAGGAACCTGCCCTGTCTCCTCGGCACGAACCACCACGCGAAGCGGTCCAACAGGTCTTCATCCGACATCGCCAGCAATGACTCGAACTCGAGTGCCGTCCTCATCCCCTCCGTCCGGGAGAGGGCGGGCCTTCCAGGAGGACAGGCGACGAGACATTCGTCGCAACCGTAGATCCGCCTCCCGAGCTTCGGACGAATCCACTGAGGGATCGATCCCGGCGTCTGCAACCACGTCGACAGGCAACGACGGGCATCGAGCCCACTCGGGCCGATGGCGGCGGTTGGGCATGCCGGGATACAGAGGTCACACGTGCCGCAATCGCGGCTCATCGGGGCGGTTGTCTCCAGCGGTGCATCGGTCACCACCGACCCGATCAGCATCCAGGGACCATGGCCGGGGGCAAGCACCATCGTGCTCCTCCCCCACCAGCCGATCCCAGCCCGCACGGCGGCGCCACGATCGACCAGTCGATTGTCGTCGATCAAGGTCTCGGCCCTGTACCCCAGCTGGCGCAGCCGGTCGGTGACGGACTCGGTGGCCTTTCTGACACCGGCATAGTGATCGGCTGTGGCGAATCGAGCGACGAGTGCGCCTTCGGCAGCAGGTTGCCCGGCGTCTCCCAAGTAGTCCCATCCGACCACCACGATCCGTCTGGCCCAGGGGAACGACCGCCGGAGGTCGGTGGCCGATTCGGGGTCGTCGTATGTGAACCCAAGAGGTCCGCCACGCCCCTCGGCCACCGCCGTCCGCAGCCCCTGTCGTTCCTCTTTGAAGGGCTCCGCCGTGGCGACACCCACCGTCGCCGCTCCGCAATCACTTGCCAGCTCGATGAGTTGTGCGGTCAACCCGGGCGCCATATCACGAGTTTGGCATTCTTCTTTGAACGGAAATGGACGGATCCGGTGGGAAAGGCAGATTGGTCCTAGCGCCCCGATAGCGTGGCCGGGAACGAAAGGAGACACCATGACCGCCACTCTCGACATGATCGGGTTGGTCGTGAGAGACATGCCCGCCTCGCTCGGCTTCTACCGTCTGCTCGGCCTCGACATCCCGCCCGAGGCGGACACGGAGCCCCATGTCGAGATCACACTTCCGGGTGGCGTTCGCCTCGCCTGGGACACTGTGGAGGTGGTCAAGAGCTTCACCGATTGGGAGCCTCCTGTCGGTGGTCACCGGATTGCACTTGCGTTTCTGTGCGACGGGCCCGTCGGAGTCGACACCCAGCACGGGATGCTCAGGGACGCCGGCCACCCGAGCCACACGGACCCATTCGATGCGTTTTGGGGCCAGAGGTATGCCTCGGTCCTCGACCCCGACGGGAATGTGATCGATCTGTTCGCACCGCTGCCCGACGTCTGATTCCGATCGGCCAGGAGGATGGTCGTCAGGACTCCCACGGGCGACCTCACGACCCGCCGACCGTCTCCTTTTCGATCACATCGGAGATCATGGTCACTGAACTGGTCACGGCGTCGTGATCCCTGGTGAGGTACTTCACCGGCATCCCTGGCCTTTCGACGGCAAACCAGAAGACCTGCTCTTCCTCTTCGTCGGTGACGGTGTAACGCAGGCACTCGAGCCGGCCAACCGGAAGTGCGATCGTCTCCTCATCGATCTGGGTGCGATCCCTGGGGAAAGAGGCATGACGTTGCAGGTCGAGCCAGGTGGCTCTGGAGACCTCGGGCGATGTGATTGCCGCTCCGTCGACCGAGAGGTTCTGACTCTGCTGAACGGCGCCTTCGGCATCCGTGGACACGAAGCGGTTGACCCGAACATACGGTGGCTGTCCCGAACGCTCGACCGAGAGTCGAACAGTCCGACCTGCCGGACAACCCGCCCTGATTGCGGCGGCGGTGAACGGCGTCGGGGCATGATTCGTTTCCAGGATATGGGGATCTCCGGTCGGCGAGGAGCTCATGACGCCTCGACGAGCTTTCTCAGTGGCTCCTCGAAACGAGCGAGATCGCCATATGTCTGGATCGACTCGGCTTCCTCTTCGGTCATCGGCCCGACTGCAACCTTGGACATCCGAAGCACCGTGTCCTCCCCGTCTTCTTCGAGCTCGTATTGGGTGTCGAGGATCGTCCCCGCCATCACCCTCCCTCGCGTGGAGAACCGATGCGGCCGATCGAAGACGGTGACATGGCCATAGAGATGACCCATGCCGTCACCCCAATCTTCATAGTGGGCTCCGCCCACGTGTGGCTCCACCACGATGGAGCGGACACGATCCTCCCCGTACGTCATGGGAAACCACTCGAGAGTTTCCTCGGTCAACGCCTTGAACACCCGCTCCGGTCGCGCACGAAGATGCAACTCGCTCTCGATGCGAACGGTCCGGAACTGATCTGATTCGACTGCCATCGACATGCCTCCTCCGGATCGTTCGACCCGGTGTTTGAGGGCCAGCATCCCGGCAGCAGCCCCGTCTGCCATGGGTGTGACCCAGCGCTCGTACCAATCACGCAGTGGCACCGGGTTGAGATAGTTGAAGCGATACCGGCCGCGCCGACGCACGACCACCAGCCCGACCCCGGTCAAGACCCCGAGATGCTGCATCACCGCGAACCGGCTGAGATCAGGGAGCGAATCCGCCAGGTCCCCGGTGGTGCGTGGGCCATCTCTCAGCCCGTCGAGCAGCAAACGACGGTGAGGGCTGGCGAGCGCCCTCCAAATGTCCTGTTCACCACGATCGACTTCAGCAACGCCATCTGTCACCACTGACATGTGATATTTATAGCACATATCTCTTGCCCTGAACCGAAAATGAACGGATTTGGTGGGAAAAGCTCCACAGAAACGAATCGAGCCCCTCGTTCGAGGGGCTCGATTCTGCGTTCGGATTTGGCCGGGTCTTTACAGAAGTACGGCTCGCTTCCGGATGTAGAGGAAGACGATCCCAGTGAAGACCAACGCCAATCCGACGACGATGGCAAAAGCAGCCATGGCGTAGGAGACGACTCCCAAACTCAGAGCGGTGGTGAGAACTGTGGCGTTCATCCACGAGCTTCTCGCCTCGTTGGGGACCATCACGGCCTCGCCATTCTCATCCAACACGGCTTGACCGTTCTCGTCGACCTGCGCCACCGTTCGTGGCATCTGGGCGTAATAGAGACCATCGGTGCTCGCCAGCTGGTGATGAGTGATGATGTTCGCCTGGGACCACATCGTGAACGGGCCACGTACCGGTGTCGCCGGGATGACCGCATCATCAGGGGTCACAACGTCTTGTGCGACGGCTTGATCCCAGGTGTACCAAGCTCCGAACACTCCCCCCGCAAACGACCCGATGCCAACAACGAGGGCGACGATCGCCGCGGTGAGCAGGACAAAACTCTTCTTGGTCGACGGTGCGTCCAGAGCCGTCAACCTCTCTCTTTCGATAGCAGTCACTTCAGCCTCCATTCGTGGTTCGTATTGCCTTGACGTGATTCTGGATTGAGGTGAACCGGCCCGGGGAGGGCCAAAGGTCCCGCAGTCGACCGCGAAGGTCCCTAGAGAAGGGCCGCTGTTCCCGGTCCGACTCGTTCGTGGCTTGACGGGGAGATGGGGTGTTGCTGAGCAAACCTGAGCCACAATCGCTCAGATCCGGAATAGGTTTGCCCGCGTTGTCGTTGTTCAGGGCTCAGCAACACATAGGAACCCACCGAAAATGCCAGATACAGCGCAATTGACCCTTCCGGTGCTGCCACTTCACAATGGTGTGGTCTTCCCACACATGGTCGTGACGGTCAAGATCGAAACGGCCGAAGGCAAGGCCGCCCTGGCCGCAGCGGCGAACAGCAACGACCGACTCTTGCTCGTCCCCCGTCTCGAGGGCCGTTATGCGGCCGTCGGGACGATCGCGGAGATACAGCAATCCGACGACGATGGGAACGTCGTCGTCTCCGGCATTGCAAGAGCCCGGGTGGGATCCGGCTCGGTGGACGAGAGTGGTGCATTGTGGGTCGAAGCCGAGTCGTACCCAGAGGTCGACATCGTCGACGACGAGTTGGAGGAGCTGGTCGCCGAATACCACGCCGTGGTCAGCGCCGTCCTGGAGAACCGCGGCATGGCCGGGGTTGCCGAGCGCCTCCTCACCATGGAGAACCCATCTCGTCTCGCCGATCTCGCCGTCTACTCACCCGATCTCACCCTCGAACAGAAGGTGGAGCTGTTGGAGGCGCTCGACATCCGTCGTCGGCTCGGCATGCTCCTGGTCTGGATGCGAGAGGTCTTGGCCGACCTCGAGCTGAGACGAAAGGTCCGCGACGAGGCGGCGGAGCGAATCGAGAAGAGCCAGAAGGACTACATCCTCCGCCAGCAGCTCGAGGCGATCAAGAAGGAACTGGGGGAAGAGGGCGACACCGGCTCCGAGTACCGATCGAAGCTGGCCGAGCGTGAGCTGCCCGAGAAGGTCGCCGATGCCATCGAACGAGAGATCGATCGTCTGGAGCGCATGAGTGACCAGTCACCGGAGCATTCCTGGATACGCACCTGGCTCGACACGATGTTCGACCTGCCATGGGGAGAGCAGACCGAGGATCGACTCGACTTGAACGAGGCATGGACCGTCCTCGATGCCGATCACACCGGGCTGGAAGACGTCAAAGAGCGCATCGTCGAGCACCTGGCTGTGCGAAAGCTACGCGCCGAGCGCGGCCTCACCGAAGAGGGCGAGCGGAACGCCGGTGCGATCCTTCTGCTGGTAGGCCCTCCAGGTGTCGGCAAGACATCCCTCGGAGAGTCGGTTGCCCGCGCCCTCGGTCGCAAGTTCGTGCGGGTCGCCCTCGGTGGCCTGCGGGATGAGGCCGAGATACGAGGCCATCGCCGCACATACGTGGGGGCGCGACCCGGTCGGATCGCACGCGCCCTGACCGAGGCCGGGACCATGAATCCGGTGTTCCTCCTCGACGAGATGGACAAGGTGGGGAACGACTGGAGAGGTGACCCATCCTCCGCCCTGCTCGAAGTCCTCGATCCCGCCCAGAATCACACATTCCGGGACAACTACCTGGAAGTGGACCTGGACCTGTCAGACGTCCTGTTCATCGCCACGGCAAACGTCATCGAGACGATCCCCGGACCGTTGTTGGACAGGACGGAGGTGATCAGGATCGATGGCTACACCGACGCCGAGAAGGTCGAGATCGCCCGTGACCATCTCCTCCCCCGGCAGCTTCGCGGAGCCGGGCTCGAGCCCGAGGAACTGGAGGTCACCGAGAGCGCAATGGCCGCAGTCGTCGATCGCTACACCCGTGAGGCCGGGGTCAGGAACCTCGAACGCGAGCTGGGCAAGCTAGCCCGCAAGGTGGCCACTGAAGTGGCCCGACGCGACATGAGCGAGAAAGGCCCGGCGGCGACGGTCGTCGTCGACGAGCCTCAGGTCAAGGACTACCTCGGCAAACCAAAGGTTTGGAAGGACGAGGCATCCGACCGGACCGACGTGCCGGGGGTTGCGACCGGACTCGCAGTGACGGGCAGTGGTGGGGACGTTCTCTTCATCGAGGCCACCGCCATGGATGGAGAGCCCGGCCTCACCCTCACCGGGCAGCTCGGTGACGTGATGAAGGAGTCGGCGCGCATCGCACTCTCCTACGTGGAAGCACACGCTCGAGACCTCGACATCGACCCGTCGAGTCTCAAGCGGAAGTTCCACGTCCACGTCCCGGCCGGCGCCATCCCCAAGGACGGCCCGTCCGCAGGTGTGACCATGTTCACCGCTCTCGTCTCGCTGCTCACGGGCCGGAAGGTCAAGGACACGGTGGGAATGACGGGTGAGATCACCCTCCAGGGAAAGGTCTTGCCGATCGGTGGTGTGAAGCAGAAGGTACTTGCCGCCCATCGTGCCGGGCTCAAGGAAGTGATCGTCCCGAGACGCAACGAGATCGATCTCGATGACGTCCCCGAGAAGGTCAGGGACGAAATGACCTTCCACATCGCAGACGACGTCTCCGACGTGCTGGGGGCAGCTCTCGTCGAGGTCTGATCGCGACTTGTGTCATTGTCTAGCCGCAACCGCTCGAATGGAGAGGCATCTTGAACTTCAGGGACGATCCCGAAAACCACCGGTATCTGGCCGAGGACGACGACGGAATCGTCGGCATGGCGGTCTATCACATCCGCGGTGATCGATACCTGTTCGTCCACACCGAGGTGAACGAGGAGTACGAGGGGCGTGGGGTCGGTTCAAACCTCGCCCGTTATGCGCTCGACGACGTGCGCGCCAAGGGCAACCTGATCGTCCCCGTGTGCCCGTTCATCGCAGCCTGGCTGAAGAGGCACCCCGACTATCAGGACATGGTCGACCAAGACCTCCTGGACGCCATCAATGAGAGGTCTGCCTCACGCTCTGACTGAGCCGAGATTCGTGCGTAACCATCGTCGCTCGAAATCCGTCTTCCCCACAGGAAAGTCACCACCATCAAGGGAGGACGGGAGCGATGTGGAAATACCGACGATCGAAGGCTTCTATCGGGAGCACGCGGCATCGGTATATGCCTTCTGCGTCTCGTTGTGCCGGGATCGCATCTGGGCGGAGGATCTGATGCAGGACACATTTGCCCGCGCCACCAGGGCCCTTGGTGGCTATCGGGGTGGAAGCCCCAGATCCTGGCTCTTCGCCATAGCCAGGAGCGTGTTCATCGACGATGTGCGGAAACGGAGGCCGACACCTGTCTCCGACACGGATGAGGCTCAAAGGCTCGATCCCGACGTGACCGAGATAGATGCCATCGAGCGTGCCCTTGTCGCCCTCCCCGAGCGACAACGCATCGCACTCCTTCTCGCCGACCAGGCCGGTCTTCCATACGCAGAGATCGCCGAGACGATCGGTGCCACCCCTGCGGCTGTGAAAGTCTTGATTCATCGTGCCCGGCTCAACTTCCGGCATGCTTACCTCGAGGAGGATTCGTGAGCCACGAGGAGATCCAAGAGCTCCTGGAGGCGTATGTCGACGACAAGCTCGATCGATCGACCCGAAAGGTCGTCGATGATCATCTGGCCTCCTGCCGGGAATGCCGGGCGATCCTCGACGATGTGGCACCGGTCGACATGGGAGCACTCGGGCCGATGCGCTACGACGAGCGTGTCCTACGGCGAACGATGCGACGATCGATGTTCCGGACCGCCATCAGCGCGATCTGGTTGCTGCTGGCCGGCCTGATCATCGTCTGGTTCGCCTCAGCCCTTCTATTCCAGCCCCTGGTGATCAACCGGGGCAATCGGGCTGCAGCAGCTGCGCGAGCCGGCATGGACGTCACGACGATGATCAACCCGGGTGCCGTCGTCACCGGCGGTCAGATCCAATCGGGCTTCTTCGACCGGGAAATGCGGTTCGACACCGTGATGCCGGTGGGCGGGGCGGACAGATCTCTGGGAGAGATCATTCTCACCGTGGGAGCGCTGAGCACTAGGGCCGCCGAAGGTGGGCATTCCTTGTTCTTCCCAATCAACAACGGGGCCACGGTGTCGGGCGACGCCCTGGAGCGACTCGATCGGCTTGGCCCCGGGACTGTGGCAACGGTGGAGATGAGGTTCGACTCCTCGATCCCCATCACCGAGGCCCAAGCCCTCGCCGACTCGACGGACTATGACATTCGGGTGACCTGGGCAGGATTCGAGATATCCGGGTCGGGCGATCAGCCGCCGTCCTGGACGGCGGGCGGCACATTGGGTTATGGCACCTGCCTCGGCCCCGAGAGCTTCGACGATGAGACATTGGGTGCCACATCGGCCAGCTTCAACCGCTCGCTGGGATCGAGCCCGGCCTCGGTGAGTGGTGCGCTCGACTCTGTCCAGTCTGCATTGGCCAATCTCGTCGGCAACCCTGGGTTGCTCGCCGACCTGGCCGTGAGCGGAGCAGATGCCGATGGGATCGCCGGGGTTGTCGGTCATCTGGATGCGCACCCCATGGTCAATGATCTGGTGCTCACCGGGCCCTCGGACGAGCTGGCGCGCTTCCTGACCGACAACCGCCCCATGGCATCTTCGTCCACGGTCCTGGCCGTGGACTTCTACAACTGGACTACATCGGTCTGTGGGAGATAACAAATGACTACATACAGACAGGTCCGGACGAGCCGCGGTTTGATCTGGGCGGGCATCGCCCTCGGATATCTGATCGCGGTCGTGATCGCGATCGTCAACCTTCGCAGCGAGTCTGGATCCATCCCGACCGCATTGGCCTTCCTGACCATGTTGAGCATCCCGGCCACCATGGCCGTCTACTCGCTAGACCGGAGACCCTCACTTCTGACCGCGGCTTCGATGGCTGCCTTGATTCAGGCTTTGGTGACGCTCTCGTCGGTGGGGCTTTTGTTGATGGTGCTACCGATCCTCTGGTCGATCGCCAATGGGCGCCGACCACGGCCTGCCATCGCCCCGGGATGGGCAAGCTGGGGCCGCCCCGCACTCGCTCTGGTCGCCGTGTTGCCATTGCTGGTGATGTATTTGCATCAGGACCCGATGTGCACAGTCCGAGATGCCGACGGAAATGTGATCAGCAGCCAGGTCGGTGACAGCGCATCATCCGGCTTCGGGTTTCAGCAGCTGGGGGGCTCGACCCTGTCGAGCTCCTCGTCTTCTGGGGTGACGACGACATGCTCCAGCGACACGGTGCAGCCGTGGGAGGCGGCCCTATCACTCTCCCTCTCGGTAGTCATCATCTGGCTCGTCAGACGGTGGCCCGACACGGAGCGAATAGAGAGCCGGCTATCCAGGACTTGAGTCAACCGGCGTGGCGGCCGCTCACACCTACCAGCCGCCCCAGGCGATCCAGAGGGAGCTCGTGAGCGACGCGGCCACGGAAGCCGACCATGGTCTCGGCGGCGCAGAGTGCATTGATGATCGATTCCTCGACCGCATCGGCCGCCGCCCGAAACAGCGGGCTCATCAAACCGTGATCGACCGTCTTGATGGTGTGGAGCTGCTTCCCAACCGGCACGTGATTGCCCGTGGCGAAGGCGATGAAGATGTCGCCACTCCCGTCGTGACCGATTCCGCCCGCCCTGGCCAGACCGACGGTGGCACGGCGGGCGAGACGCTTGCATTGGTCGGATAGGAGCGGGGCATCGGTGGCCAGCACCACGATGATGGATCCATCACCCTCGGTCCCCTCCTCGCCCTCCCAGGCCGAGGGCACTACGTCGAGCCCGATCTCACGCCCAACCGGGAATCCGTCGACCCTCAGATCCTCCCGACGGCCGTAGTTGGCCTGTGCCAGGGCACCGACGGTGACCTCCAACGGCCCTAGCTGGACCACTCTGGATGAGGTGCCGATCCCACCCTTGAACTCGTGACAGATCATCCCTGTCCCACCACCGACGTTCCCTTCGGCCACCACACCCGAAGATGCATTTTCCAGCGCCGTCGTGACATCCTCTTCGACCAGCGGGAACGAGTCGGCGTCGTTCAGATGACCGTCATCTGTCTCGGCCGCCACCGGAAGGAAGAAACTCCTCTCGAGGTCATTGGCGACGATGTGGCGAACCAGGGCGTCACGAACCATCCCCACTTGATGGGTGTTGGCGAGGGCGATCGGAGTGCCCAGGAGGCCCGACTCCTCGACCCAGGGGACACCGGTCATCTCCCCGTTCCCGTTGAATACCGAGACACCGCAATAGGCGAAATCCGACCAGATCTCGCCTTCCCTCGGGACCACCATCGTCACACCACTCCGGACCACGGAAGGTGCGTCACGGATCACGGTCTGATGACCGACCCACACCCCGGGAACGTCGGTAATGGCATTGAAGGGACCGGGAGTCAGATCACCGATCTCGACCCCGAGGTCCCGCAGGCGACGACGCGGGCCGCTCACATCAGATACCAGTCGAAAAATCGCTCGAGCCGACGGTGGAAGTGGACCTGGGGGCCCGCCCGCAAGAGCCCGTGACCCTCCGTCGGGTAGGTCACGTACTCGTAGGTCTTGCCCAATTGGCGAAGCTCGTCTGCCAGTTGCCTCGACTGGTCGGGGTGCACCCTCGCGTCCCGCTCCCCGTGAGCTATCAGAATCGGGCGCTCTATGTTCGACACCTCCCACAGAGGAGAACCATCTCGGTAGGCCTGCCTTGCTTCGGCAGGAGATCCCATCATCCTCTCGATGTCCTCACGCCCGCCGCGGTCCCCTTGAGCCCAGGATGTGGCGATGTCCGAGTCGCCGTATTTGGCCACACCACATGCAAACCGGTGCCGAGGATCTCGGGCCAACGAGGCGAGCGCCATGTACGAGCCGTAGCTGGGGCCGAATATGGCGATCCTCGTATCGTCGACCCATTCCAGCCCTGCCAGGTAGTCGGCGGCGGCAAGACAGTCTTCGGTGTCGTCCACACCCCAGGTCATGTGATTGGCGCGCTCGAAGTCCCGCCCGTAAGTGGTACTTCCCCGGAAATTGATCGCCAGCCATGCATATCCCTTGTCGACGAAGTACTGGGCATGACCATCCCAGCCGTCGGTGTATGCAGAGGTGGGGCCACCGTGGGGATACACGACAGCCGGCACTTTCCCGGAACTGGCGCTGTCGGGCCGGAACAGGAAGCCGTGTATCTCCAGATCGTCGAAGGACCGATACCGGATCTCCTCATACGGCCGATGGGGTGCCGCCGAGATCGAGGCGGGCGGTGGCCCGGTCAGGGTTGTGACGATGCCTTCCCCATCGGCCCTCACCACGCGTGGTGGGGTGTCGTAGGCCTCGTGAACGGCCAGGATCGACTCCCCGGCCCAGCCTACGGAGGACCAGTCTCCCCCGCTCGCCACCACCGCGACCTCGCCGCTCTGGGCGTCGATCACGACCAATTCACCACGCCCCTCTCTGGTCCGGACGGCGGCAAGCCTCTTGCCATCGCGGTGCCACGCAACATATGAGAAGTCGGCGAGGGACGAAGTGAGTTGGGTGGAGCCGGACCCGTCGGGCCCCACGACATGGATCTCTCTCCATCCGCTCCTTTCGGAGATGAAGGCGACCCGTGAGCCGTCGGGTGACGGGGACGGCGACCAGTCCTGCATTTCCTCCACGCCGGTGAGCCTCCTGGTCTCGCCGGACGCGAGGTCGGCCACCCAGATATCGCTTCGGTTCCGGTCCTCACGGTCGTGGACCACGTAGAGCACCTTGGAGCCTTCAGAGGTGACGGCCGGGGACGACACGTTTTGACCTGGGGGGCTGATCCCGAACGGCCAGGGGTCATCGACGTCGACGCGGGCGAGACGACTCTCCCCATCCCGCTCGACGCACACGACCAGGGCATCGTCATCGATCCAACATGGCGACCACCCTTCACATAGCTTGCGCGGCTTGCCGCCTGTGACGGGCACCACCCACACCCAACCTTCGGCGGTGAAGGCGACGCGGGTTCCGTCAGGTGACCAAACCGGTGAGTCGTCTGCCCAGTACGCCACCGGCTCCCGGATCGTCGTGATTCGGGTGAGCGGCCCACCGGCAACAGGGGTGACCCACACGTCGGAGCCATCACGGTCGAGGATGAACGCAGCCATGGTGCCGTCGGCTGAGACGGTGAGATGATGTGGGCGCTCGACCGCCGCAATCGCCTCCAGGTCCCAATGGGGCGGCTTTGGGGCATCGGGTCGCTCGAGGCTCGGTATCCCGTTGTGCTCGTCCACCCCGACCCAGCGATCCAGATTCACGGTCACGCCTCTCCATCTCCCATCGACGAGTCGAACCCGGCCAGCGTGGATGCCACCAGGCCGCCGATCGTGGCCAGGTCGTAGCCACCCTCCTGTATGTACACGGTCGGCAGCCCCAGAGACGCTATCCGCTCACCCGCCTCCCTGTACCCGGATTCTGTGACCCGAAGCGGGCTCTCCGGGTCGGACACGGCGGCGTCGACACCCAGGGAGACCACGAGTGCCCCGGCCTCATGGCTCGCTGCCCAATCGATGAGCGAATCCACCGCCTCCAGCCAGGCCGGCTCCTCGGACTCGGCCGGCAACGGGAGATTGTGGTTCGCACCATCCCCGGCATCGACCCCCACCTCATCAGCATGTCCCACGAAATGTGGAAACCAGCCGTCCGCCGGATCCACGTGGACCGAGCCGTAGACCACGTCGGACCGTCGATAGAAGATCTCCTGTGTCCCATTTCCGTGATGGGCATCGAGGTCGATCACCATCACACGACCGAGGTCCGACCGGACGAGGGTCTCGGCAGCCACGGCGGCATTGTTCAGATAGCAAGAACCGCCGAAGAACCCGGGACCGGAGTGATGGCCTGGTGGCCTGCACACCGCATATGCCGAGACGGCTCCCGCCACGACGTGCTCCGCCGCGGTCTGCGCCATGTCGACGGCAGCCCTGGCGCCGCGATAGGTGCCGGGGCCAACCCGGGTCATCGTGTCCATCGCATAGACCCCGGCCAGAGCGCCCGGTGATCTCGGTCGGCGCAACGGCCGGCCTCCAAGGAATCGCTCTGTGGGAAAGGCGTAGGCCGTGACGATCGGTTGACCGGGATCGATCCCATAGCCCCATGCCTCCCACTGCTCATGGGCGGTTCGGAGGTACTCGATCAGGTCTATGTCGTGCACCGACGCCAACACCGAGTCATCATGGCTCTTCGACTCGAGCACCTCGTGACCGAGGCTCCGGAGGTGGTCCACGATGATCTCGGCCCGTGCCGGGACCTCTTCGGACGGGATGGGGACACCAACCCAGATGCCGGTCTCGGTGTCATGGAATCGATGATCGGGCGAGTAGACGACCGGTGTCTTCATGAGCTCATTGCTCCGACTGCTCCACCGAGGCGCTCGATGATCATCGCCAACTCCTCATCGGTGACGATGAACGGAGGGCCGAGGAGGATCAGGTCGCCGGAGGCGCCGTCGGCGCATCCAGTCGACGAGTAGACCAGCAAACCGCGACGTCTTGCCTCCATGGTCAGCCGCTCGGCCATCTTCATCTCTCGGGGGAACGCGGTCTTTGACCTGTCGGCCACCAGCTCAACGGCTACGAGAAGGCCGATGCCCCTCACGTCCCCGACGATCGACATGTCTGACAGGGCCTGTCGGAGGCCCGACAAGAGGGCAGCCCCCGATGTCGCCGACCTCTCGACGAGGCTCCCGGTCTCGAGCTTCTCCAGGACCGCTTCACCGACGGCGGCGCCGACCGGAGAATGCGAAAACGTGAATCCATGCGTGAAACCGCCCATGGACATCACGGTGTCATGAACCTGGCCGGAGGCCACACACAATCCGAGGGGCCAGTAGCCGCCTCCTGCCCCCTTGCCGGAAACGAGGATGTCGGGCTGGATGCCGAAGTGATCGACGCCGAACCACCTTCCGGTCCGACCGAACCCGGTCATGACTTCATCGACGATCAGAAGCACCCCGTGCCGCCGGCACACGTCCTGTATCGCTCCCCAATAGCCGCTAGGTGGTACCGCCGCCCCGAGGACCGCCCCGCCTACGGCCTCCCCGATGAAGGCCGCCACTCGATCAGGCCCGATCTCGGTGATGGCCCGATCGAGAGCGGAGGCATGCCAACTCGCACACCCTTCGGGGTGATCGGGGCTCGGGCACCGATACTCACTCACCTCGGGGACGTGACTCGCCCTCCCCAGCCAAGGGAGGTATGGCTCTCGCAGCGCCTGCCGGTCTGAGACATCCAGGGCACCCATCGTGTTGCCGTGATAGGACTGGCGTCTCGATATCACGACGTCCCTCGCGCCGTCACCACGCGCCAGGTGGTAGGCCCTGGCCAGCTTGAGAGCAGTTTCGACCGATTCCGCTCCCCCGCTGGTCGGATAGACCCGTGGCTCGTCGAGGGGCAGGTGCGGGGCCAGTCGATCCGCATAGCTCTCCACGGCCGGTGTCGTGAACGTGGCGGCATGGACGTAGTCGAGTGTCCGGGCTCGATCGAGGGCGGCGACTACGTCGGGATCGCCGTGACCCACGTTGACGACGATGGCTCCCCCGGCGGCATCGAGGTATCGGCGCCCCGAATCGTCGGTGACCCAGCAGCCACTGGCACCCACTGCAGTCAGCGGTGAAGTCGTGCGATGAAAGACATGGCTCATCGGATCCGGCAGTATGTCGCCGGCCCTGCACCCGGACTCGACATTTGGGGCACCCCACTCACTTTCACGGTGCGGGACGCTAATACCTACCAAGGGACCGTTGCTCTAGCCGAAGACTATCGCCGTTGCCAGGCCGAGGATCACGAGATTCCCCGCTATCACGGCCACCTTCTCGACGCGATGGGAGAGCCTCTGCCCGACGAGGCCGCCGATCGCAGCGAGGGCGGTTTGCCACGACAGCGATGCCAGGAAGGCACCGATAGCGAAAAGAGCTCCCTCGCCACCGGTCAGGCTCTCGGTGACTCCGAGGCCGACGATCACCGCGACAAAGTAGACGACCGTGGTGGGGTTGACCGTCGTGAGAAGGAGAAATCGGCCGTACAGGCCCCACCGTGATCTCCGGTCGGGGACGGGGTCTCGGGCCATGGCTCCGACCTTCGGTGGTTCCCTGACTTGCCACAGGCCGAATACCGCGACTGCAATCAGCACGATCCCGCTGGCAAGGCGCAAAGGCCGGCCGACGCGCCCGATCGTCTCGGTCAATGCAGTGCCGCCGACAACGGCCAGTGAGGCATACAGCAAATCGGCCGTGGCCGCCCCGGCACCGGCGGAGAACGCCATGGCGAATCCCGACCGGAGACCGGTCTGGACGATGAGTATGGCGATGGCACCAACGGGTATGGCTATCCCATAACCCGCCAACATCCCGGTGAGCAGCGTCCCCATGCCGGCGGCACTGTAGGAACCAGCAGGCCGATGCAACCGCCGTTTTTGGCATGCTTCCATACTTGAATCCGTTTCCGGGCACGGCTCCGAAGAAAGGAACATGAGAATGGCCGCGACGCAAAACGACCGACGCTCAGGCAGCCGCCTTCGCGTATACAACCTCGCCATGGGGATCCTCCACGCCGCGCAGGGCCTGGTGGTCCTCGCCTTGGCGACCGACTTCAGCCTCCCGGTGATCGCCACCTACATGACCGGCCCACCCGGTGCGTCGGCCCCGGAAGTCGAGCCACTCTTCGACCTCAGCCTCGCCTGGGGCGTGGCCATCTTCTTCTTCCTCTCGGCGCTGGCCCACTTTCTGATAGTCACTCCCGGGATATACGGGTGGTATCAGGGGAATCTGTCGAGACAACGGAACTATGCGAGGTGGATCGAATACTCGCTCTCGTCCTCCGTGATGGTGGTCCTGATCGCCATGCTCGTCGGGATCGCCGACGTGGCAGCACTCATCGCCCTGGCCGGCGTCAACGCCTCGATGATCCTATTCGGCCTGCTTCAAGAGAAATACGAGACGCCGGGCGCCAGCTGTCGGCTGGCTCCCCTATTGGTTTGGGGTTATCGCGGGAGCCGTGCCCTGGGTCGCCATCGGCATCTACCTGTTCAGCCCTGGGTTCGAGGCATCCCCGCCCGGCTTCGTCTACGGCATCTTCTTCTCGCTGTTCGCCTTCTTCAATGTCTTCGCAATAGTCATGGTCCTCCAATACAGGAAGGTCGGGCGCTGGGCGAACTACAACTACGGGGAATCGACCTACGTCCTACTCAGCCTGATAGCGAAGTCGGCCCTCGCATGGCAGGTGTTCGCCGGCACCCTGGCCGGCTGATCCAAGCGCCGCCCAGGCCCTTCCGACACGAGAGCCACACACAAAATGAAGGGATCGGTATTCGGCCGATCCCTTCATCGCCAACAGGGGAGGAATGACATCCCGGTCATCTCATGATTCGAGCTCCTTGGGCTACTGACGTCAATCATGCGATCCCCGGCTGTGGGAAGACTGAGATCGCTGATCACATTGGCTGAGAACTGGGGTCCGCGATCTTGGGGAGGTGGATGGTTATCCGGGTACCGACCTCTTCGACACTCGATGCGGTTGCCGTCCCACCATGCGCCTCGACGATGACCTGGACGATGGCGAGGCCCAGCCCGGTTCCCCCTGAAGATCGGGAACGTGACGGGTCGGCGCGATAGAACCTGTCGAACACGTGCTCCAGTGCATCGTGGGGGATACCGGGGCCATTGTCGGCCACCACCAGCACCACCGAGTCGCCCTTGTCGAGAAGGTCGATGCTCACCTCCGTCCCCGGCGGGGTGTGGACCCTCACGTTCGACAGAAGGCTGGTTATGACCTGCGTGAGCCGCTCTTGATCAGCTTCGACCACGAGCTCGTCGGGGACCGACAACTTGATGGGTCGGTCTGGATCGATCACGGCATGGTCGGCTGCGGCGTCCCGTAGGGCTTGAGAGAGGTCCATCTCGACGATGTGCAGGGGCTGGCTCTGACCCAGCCTCGCCAGTGTGAGGAGATCCTCCACCAACCTCCCCATCCGCCTTGCCTCACTCTCGATCCTGGCCCAGGCCCTATCCTCGGCATCCCTGGCCTCTAGCCCGCCGCGCCGCTGAAGCTCGGCGTAGCCGGCGATGGCGGTCAGAGGCGTTCTGAGCTCATGCGAGGCGTCGGCCGCAAACTGCCTGAGGCGCTCCCTTCCCTCTTTCTCGGTCTCCAAGGCGTGCTCGAGGTGCGCGAGCATCTCGTTGAGCGAGACACCCAACCGACCGAGCTCGGTGTCGGGATCGACTTCGCCTACTCGTCGGGTCAGATCCCCGGCCGCTATCGCCTCGGCCGCATCGACCATCTCGTCTACGGGCTCCATGGCACTCCGCACCGTCCACCAGGTGGCGGCGGCGCCGAGCAACAGCACACCGGACCCGGCGAGCAGGAGCGTTCGAATCAGGGCCTCGGTGGCCGTCTTCACGTCACTGAGCGGGGCAGCCCTGATCAACGTCAGCCCGTTGGGGAAGTGCTGCACGTAGGCCCGGTATTCGAGACTCCCGTCGACGCTGTCCAGGTAGACGAGACCCGAATCGGCGGGGAGATCTTCGACCACGGGCAGCGGGTCGGGGTCATCGATGAACCCGGATGGCTCGGCAAGAACGATAGAACCGTCATCGGCCACCAACACCTCGGCGAAAGGGCTGAGAAGGGTGCTCCCGTTTCCAGGAGCCTGTTCAACCTCGTCTGAGGGTGGCTCCTGGCTCTCAGAGCCTCCGCGATCGACGAAGCCGGTCAGAGTCCCATCGATCTGCCCTACCAGGATGTCGCGGATCGAACGAGATGCGACCAATCCCACGGCCCCGATCACGATGAGGAGGAGGACTGTGAAGGAGATGACCAGCCTCGTCCGGAGACTCATTGGTCAGTCTTGCGGCCGGCGAATCACGTACCCGACACCGCGAACCGTTTGGATCAGAGACCCATCGGTGTCATCCAACTTCTTGCGGAGATACGAGACGTATGTCTCCACGATCCCGTAGTTGCCGTCGAAGTCGTACTCCCAGACATGCTCGACTATCTGGCCCTTGGACATGACGCGCCCGAGATTCAGGACCAGGAACCGGAGGAGGCGAAACTCGGTCGGTGATAGCTGGACTTCGCCATCACCACGCCAGACCTGGTGGGCGTCCTCGTCGATCACGAGGTCACCGACGGTGGTCCTCGCCGGGTCGGCGGCCCCTCCCGCTCGTCGCAGCAGGGCCTCGATCCGGAGCCCTAATTCCTCGAGGCTGAACGGCTTCGTCAGATAGTCGTCGCCACCCTGCCTGAAGCCCGTTCGCAGGTCATCGATGTCGTCCCTCGCGGTCAGAAAGATCACGGGGGTTTGGATGCCGTCGCGGCGAAGACGACGACACACCTCGAAGCCATCCAACTCCGGCATGTTCACGTCGAGGACGATCAGATCCGGCAGCTCGGTCTTGATGCTGCGAAGGGCATCGAAGCCATTGGTCTCGGTTCTGACGCTGTAGCCGGCAAAACGGAGGGCGCTCGACACCAACTCGGAGAGTGTCTCCTCATCATCGACGACGAGAACGTCTGCAACGTACTGGGGGGTGGTGGTGCTCATCCATTGGTAAAGCTACCTTCGAAAGCTGGGAACAACCTGAGAGTCCCCTGGGAGGGGGGTTGTCATGTTCAAGGGGGGGCGACCCCCCTTGTATCCCCCCGCCCCACCCCATGTCTCCGCGTATGCGCTGAACTGGGGTTGAGAGGCCCTGGGAGGAGGGCTGTCATGTTCAAGGGGGGTTGTCATGTTCAAGGGGGGTTGTCATGTTCAAGGGGGGGCGACCCCCCTTGTATCCCCCCGCCCCACCCCATGTCTCCGCGTATGCGCTGAACTGGGGTTGAGAGGCCCGGGGAGGAGGGCTGTCATGTTCAAGGGGGGTTGTCATGTTCAAGGGGGGCGACCCCCCTTGTATCCCCCCGCCCCACCCCATGTCTCCGGGTATGCGCTGAACTGGGGTTGAGAGGCCAGTCACAAAGGCGGGCTGTCATGTTCAAGGGGGGTTGTCATGTTCAAGGGGGGCGACCCCCCTTGTATCCCCCCGCCCCACCCCATGTCTCCGGGTATGCGCTGAACTGGGGTTGAGAGGCCAGTCACAAAGACGGGTTGGCCTCTGGTGGACATCGTTGCCCGATCGGGTTCCTCTGACGCTGCCGGCGGCGTGGGACCGTCCTACTCTGCAAGGACAGACAAGAGGAGCGAACAACATGGCCGACGAGTTCTTTACGGAGGTGAAAGAGCCCATCCCCTTCGATGGCCCCGACACCGATCGCGACCTGAGCTTCAAGGTATATGAGCCGGACCGAATGGTTCTCGGAAAGAGGATGGAAGATCAGATGCGCGTCGCCGTCTGTTACTGGCACTCGTTCAACTGGCCTGGCAATGACGTGTTTGGCGAAGGCACCTTCGACCGACCCTGGCTAGGTGTCCAGGCCGACCCCCTCGCCGCTGCCCACTCGAAGATGGACGCCGCCTTCGAGTTCGTGTCCAAGCTCGGAGTCCCATACATCTGCTTTCACGATGTCGACATAGCCCCTTCTGGGGCCACCTTCGCCGAGTCGGCCAAGAACCTCGACGTCATGGTGGACTATGCCGAGCAGAAGATGGGAGAGAGCGGGGTGAGAGTGCTCTGGGGCACGGCCAACCTGTTCAGCCATCCCCGATACGCGGCGGGTGCCGCCACCAATCCCGATCCGGACGTGTTCGCCTATGCAGCTGCCCAGGTGAAGCACGCTCTCGAGGCGACCCATCGTCTCGGCGGAGCCAACTACGTCCTGTGGGGCGGGCGGGAAGGATACGAGACACTGCTCAACACCGATCTGCGGCGGGAAGCAGAGCAATTGGCCAGGTTCCTCACCCTCGTCGCCGAGCACAAGCACCGCATCGGATTCGAGGGAACCCTCCTCCTCGAGCCGAAGCCAGCCGAGCCGACGAAGCATCAGTACGACTACGACTCACAGTCGGTGCATGGGTTCCTGCAGCGATACGACCTCATCGACGAGTACCGGGTGAACATCGAAGGGAACCATGCAACGCTCGCCGGGCACAGCTTCCATCACGAGGTCGCATATGCCGTGGCCAATGGGATGTTCGGCTCGATCGACGCCAACCGGGGCGACTACCAGAACGGTTGGGATACCGACCAGTTCCCCAACTCGGTCGACGAGCTCTCCCTCGTCCTGTACGAGATCCTCAGGGGCGGCGGCTTCACCACGGGTGGGTTCAACTTCGACACCAAGCTCCGCCGCCAGTCGATCGACCGCACCGATCTCTTCCACGCCCACATCGGTGGCATCGACACACTTGCTCGAGCCTTGCTCGTTGCAGCCGACATGGTGGAGCAAGAGACACTCTCAGGGCCTCTGGCGGGACGCTACCGCGGTTGGGACGAGTCGCTCGGCCACGCGATCTTGAACGGTGACGAGAGCCTCGACACCCTCGAGGCCCGCGTGCTCGCCGGCGAGATCGACCCGAAGCCGGTGTCGGGTCGACAGGAGTACCTGGAGAACCGGGTCAACCGGGCCATTTGGTCTCAGGAGGCCTAGCGACGAGTGGCATCCGATCCCCCACCCGGGGACGGTTCCCGCGAGCTGTCACTCGGTCCGTACCGTCTGCATGTCGCCAACGGATTCGGCCCTCGAGTGACAGGCTTGCGACACGATGACGGGGCGGAGATCTTCGCCTCCCTCCCCGACTCGGTCAGCGTCGAATCCCCGCTGGGTCGATATCGGTTCCGTGGAGGTCATCGTCTATGGGTCGCACCCGAGAGGCCAGAGATCTCATATGCGCCCGATGAACACGAGTGTCAGGTCTCGGCAACGAGCGAGAGCATTTCGATCGTTGCGCCGGCCGATGCCATGGGTCTCGCCAAGGAGATGCGTATCACCCTCGACGGGGACGGCCTGATCGTCGATCATGGCCTGACTCGATCCGGGACCGGGGACCTCGAAGTCGGACCTTGGGCGATCACCCAGCTGCCTCTGGGTGGAAGGGCCGTGCTCCCCGTGAAGGGGCCCGTTGAGACAATGGTGACACCGAATCGCGAGCTGGTCCTCTGGCCGTACACGGGGCTCGATGACCGTCGGCTCTCATGGACCGAGAACGCGGTCCTGGTGGAAGCAACATCGGGGCCACGCCTCAAGGTCGGCTCCGGACCTGCGCCAGGATCATTGGGCTATCTGAAGGACACTCAGCTCTTCATCAAGAGCTTCACGACCTCCGGCATGTCGCTCCCCGACCGGGGCGCGGTCGGACAGGTCTTCACCAACGAGGACTTCTGCGAGTTGGAGAGCCTGGGTGTCGTCACCGGCCTCCAAGCCGGTTCGCAGGTCTGGCATCGTGAGACCTGGCATGTCGTCTCCTGCCATGACCTCCCCACTGCGGTCGAACTGGTGACACAGGCTGGCCGGTCATGAGTCTCGTAATGGGAATCGACGTGTCTACAACCGCCACCAAGGCCCTACTGGTGGACACCGAAGCCAGAGTGGTGGGAGTCGCATCCTCTTCGTACGGGTATGAGACGCCCCGGCCTTTGTGGTCGGAGCAAGATCCGCACCTGTGGTGGTCGGCGACCATCGACGCCATTTCCCGCGTGCTTTCCGAAGCGGACGTCACCGGGTCAGAGATCGAGGCGATCGGGCTCACCGGTCAAATGCATGGAGCCGTCCTCCTCGACGAAGACGATGAAGTGGTGCGACCGGCGATCCTCTGGAACGATCAGAGGACCCAAGCGGAGTGCGATCGCATCCGGGAACAGGTGGGTCGTGACCGTCTCATCCAAATCACGGGAAACGATGCCCTGACCGGATTCACCGCCCCCAAGCTTCTCTGGGTTCGGGACAACGAGCCGGAAGCCTGGTCGCGAGTCCGACATGTCTTGCTTCCCAAGGATTTCGTCCGTCTCCAACTGACCGGTTTTCATGCGGTCGACGTTGCGGGCGGATCGGGCACCATCCTGTTCGACTTGAAGGAGAGGACGTGGTCGCCCGAGATCCTCGAGGATCTCGGCATCGACCCAACACTGCTACCGCCGACATTCGAGGGTCCGGCGGTGACCGGGACCTTGAGTGCGGTTGCCGCCGAGGCGACCGGGCTCCAGGTCGGTACCAGGGTCGTGGCCGGTGGAGGTGATCAGTCGGCCAACGCCGTCGGCGTGGGAGCCGTCGAGCCGGGTGTCGTCGCCTTGTCACTGGGCACCTCCGGTGTCGTCTTCGCCGCCACAGCGGAGCCGGCCATCGAGCCGGATGGGCGAGTCCATGCCTTCTGTCACGCCGTGCCGGGCCGGTGGCACATGATGGGTGTGATGCTGTCGGCGGCGGGCAGCCTTCGTTGGTGGCGAGATGCGGTGGCCCCGGAGCGAACGTTCGACGACCTGGTCGATGGCGCATCGCAGGTACCGGCTGCCAGCGACGGCCTCATCTTCCTCCCCTACCTGACCGGGGAGCGTACGCCGCATCCCGACCCGGCTGCCCGGGGAGCCTTCGTCGGCCTCACCATTCGTCACGACCTGCGACACATGACGAGAGCGGTCTTGGAGGGGGTCGCTTTTGGGCTACGCGACAGCCTCGAGCTGATGACTGCGGCAGGTGTGTCGGTCCCGAGCCAGATCCGCGTCTCAGGAGGCGGGACGCGAAGCGAGTTGTGGCGTCAGATCCTGGCCGATGTCCTCGAAGCGGAGATCGCCACGGTGCCCACCGAAGAAGGAGCGGCCTACGGCGCCGCTGTGCTGGCAGCAGTTGGCGCCGGCTGGTTCGAAAGCGTGGACCAGGCATGCGCCGAGGTGGTGTCGGTCAACCCGGCCGCAGCGCCCGGCGATGACGTCGAGATCTACCGCGAGGCACACGCCCGCTATGTCGAGCTGTACCCGGCTCTGGCTCCGACCTTTCACAGCACGAGCTGAGACGACTCAGCCCCAGGAAGGCTCGCTCACCGGTCTGAAGGCGACCTCGAGGATCCGATGGTTTCGGGGCCGGGTCAGGACGAACACGACCGTCTCGGCCACGTCCTCCGGGCTCATCATCCCTTCGAGCTCGGGCATGTCCGGGGTTCGACCGTGACCCATGGCGAAGTCGGTGGCCACGCCGCCGGGGGCCACGTTGGTACATCGCACGCCCTTCTCGCGTAGCTCGTGGTCCAGAGCACGTGTGAGGCCGATCTGAGCGAATTTCGATGCGCAATAGACGGCTTCGAGCGGAAGACCGCGTCGGCCCGCCTCACTGGCCAAAGTCACGAGATCCGCCTCACCACTGGCGATGAGGTGAGGAAGGGCCGCCCTCATCGCGTAGAGCGCCCCCTTGACATTGACATCGATCATCTCCTCGAGATCCTCGAAGGGGAGGTCGAGGAAACGGGCCGTAAGCGCCCACCCCTGCGTTGACCACCAGGATCTCGAGTTTCCCGAAGCGCTCCACGGTTGCCGTCACCAGACGATCCAGTGCCTCCGGGTCCCGCACGTCCGTCGGCGCCGCGACCGCGTCGTCGATGCCCAGGTCGTCTCCCGACCGGGAGGCGAGCCCCAGTTTCACCCCTTTGCCATCCAGGGCCCTGGCGACAGCGGCGCCGATCCCGCGGCTGGCGCCCGTGACGAGCGCGACTTTTTCATTCAAAGTGGTCATAACACACTCCCAATCCGGTCGAGGTCAGCCGTGGAGGGTCTCGAGCTCGGAGCTGCTCACCTCACCAGGCAATTTCCCGATGATGATCATTGCCAGGACCTCGTCCATGGTCACGTCATCGCGATTCACCGTGCCGACCAGTTTTCCCTGGAGCATGACACTGATCCGATCCGCCAGGTCGAAAACGTCGTGGATGTCGTGGCTGATCAGGATTATCCCGATCTCCTCCTGCTTCAACTGACGCATCAGCTGTCTGACTTGCTCTGTCTCGGCCGGCCCCAGTGCCGCGGTGGGCTCGTCCATGATCACGATTCGGGCGTTGAACTGGACGGCACGTGCAATGGCCACCGACTGACGCTGCCCACCAGAGAGTGAATCCACCGGGACCTTGAAGTTCTGGAAGTTGGGGTTGAGACGCCCCATGACCTTTCGGGCCCCGTCCTCCATCGCCGAGTCGTCGAGACTCCCCCACCGGTTGGTGATCTCCCGTCCGAGGAACATGTTGCCCGGTGCATCTATGTTCTCGGCGAGAGCCAGCGTCTGGTAGATCGTCTCGACGCCGAGAGCCTTGGCATCCCTTGGTGAGGTTATGGTCACCGGCTGACCGTCGATGAGGATCTGGCCGGAGTCGGCTCGTTGCGCCCCGGAGAGGGTCTTGATCAAGGTCGACTTGCCGGCGCCGTTCCCACCGACGAGACCCAGGATCTCCCCCGGGTAGAGGTCGATGCTCACGCCGTCGACGGCATGGACCCCACCGAAACTGACCCGCATGTCCTTCATCTCGACCAAAGGCCCTTGGTCGGTCATCTCGCCGCCCTCCGTCTGTATAAGACATCCACTGCAACTGCCGTGACCAGGACGATGCCAGTGACGATGTCCTGCAAAGGAGCATCGACACCCGTCAGGACCATCCCCGAGATGAGCGACTGCATGACCAGTGCGCCCAGGATCGCGCCGGGAATGGTGCCGATCCCACCCGTCAGGGAGGTGCCACCGATCACGGCGGCAGCGATCACGTAGAGCTCGGAGAGAGTCCCCAAGCCGCTCGTCGCCGCGTTGAGGCGGGCTATCGACACGGCCGCCGAGAGTCCCACCAGAATCCCCATAACCATGAAGGCCCGTACCACGGTCCACCGCGTGTTGATACCAGCCAACTCGGCCGCCTCGGGATTGCCACCGATCGAATACACGTAGCGGCCAAAACGACGACGGGTGGCAATGTAGTGAATTAGGAGCCCGGCCCCGATGGCGATAAGCACGGGATTGGCGATGCCAAGCGGGATGTCGAGGCCTCCCTCCGGCCAGGTGAGCCCGTTGGCCTCCGCATACTGTCGCGCCACATTGACCGGCATGTAATAGCGATTGAGGAACCAAACCGCGATAAGCACGATGGCTGATCCCACAGACCCAAGAATGATGTCGGCCCACAGTGGTCTCAGGCCGAATCCAAACTTGCGACGCTGACGTCTCCCGCTGTAGATGAGGAAGGCGATCCCGGCACAAGCGCCGGCGCCGATGAGCCAGCTGATGGTCCCCCCGACCGCACCCCTTGCGCCACCACCCAACAGTTGGAAACTGGTGTCCATCGGGGCGATGGTCCGGCCACTCGCCAGCAGCCAGGCGGCGCCACGCCAAACGAGCAGACCGCCGAGCGTGACGATGAAGGATGGTACCCCGGCATACGCGATGATCACACCTTGGAAGGCACCCACTATTGCGCCCAGCGAGAGCCCGATGAGGAGCACGATGATCCAGGTCAGTGGGTGATCGAAACCCAGGTACTTGGGAAGGATCTCGGCCTGGATAAGGGCCATAGCCATCCCGATGAATCCGAGCATCGAGCCAACGGAGAGGTCTATGTTCCGGGTGACCATGACCAGCACCATGCCTGTCGCCATGATTCCCACGACCGACGTCTGAACCGTGAGATTCCACATGTTGCGAGGTGTGAGAAACGTTCCCCCGGAGAGGATGTGGAACGCCACCCAGATCACGAGCAGTGCGACCACCATGCCGAGGAGACGGGTGTCCAGCTCCAGCCTCCGCAACACCTCCTTGATGTCGTTCCACAGCCGGACCAACAGGTTCTCCGGCCGCAGACCCGACGGCGAGGTCATCCCCTCTGTTGCGCTCTTTGGTTCTTCAGTTATCGCCATTGATTGAGACCGTCCTCAAAAGTACACGCCGTGTCCCGCTTTTGGCGGGAGCACGGCGTGTACCCGGTCTGAGGAGCTCGAGTCGCTATCAAACGACTCGGGCTCTCAATTGACTACGGGCAGACCGACACGCTGCCGGCTTCGACGCCCTGGCAGACCTGATCGGTCGTGATCCACCCAGAGTCGACCACGATGTTCAGGTTGTCCTGAGTGATTGGCTGCGGCGTCAGGATGACTGACCAAACGTCGACACCTCCGGGGGTGGTGAACTGCATTGCAGCATTGCCGGACGCGGGAGCCGCGTCTCCGAGACCGCTTGGCACCGTAACCGCGCTCAGGTCCATCCCTTGTGCCAGCTGAACTGCCAAGTCACCGGCCACCTGACCCAACACGTAGGCGTTCTTCCACACCGACACTGCCTGAGTGCCCAAAGCCACGCGGTTGAGGGCGGCGGCGTCGCCATCTTGACCGGACACCGGGATCTCACCGGCTAGTCCCTGGGCCTCCAACGCAGCTACGACACCACTCGCCATACCGTCGTTCTCGGATAGAACAGCGTCGATGGCATTGTTCTCCTGGGTGAGGAACTGCTCCATCTCTGTCTGGGCCAGCCCCGGGTCCCAGTTGTCGGTGTAGGTCTCGCAGCAGATAGTGATATCGCCGGCGGTGACTGCGTCACCGATGACATCCTCGTAGCCCGTCCGCAGGAAGTCCGCGTTGGCGTCGGCCGAGTTGCCCTTGATGATCGCGTACACGCCCGTGGGAACCAGGTCGAAAATGACACGCGCCTCCGCACGGCCGACCTCAGTGTTGTCGAACGTGAGGTAGAACGCCCCCGGGTCCTCGATCAGCCGGTCATAGGCGATCACAGGTATGCCCTGCTCCAGCGCACTCTGCACCGCAGGCAGGATCGCCGTCCCATCCTGAGCCAGGATGATTAGGACATTCGCACCCTGTGAGATCAGGTTCTCCACGTCAGCTATCTGTTGCTCGGCCGATGATCCGGCATCCGACGAGATGTAGGTCGCGCCTGCAGCCTCGATAGCCGCCTTCATGGCCGGCTCGTCCGCCTTGGCCCATCGCTCCTCGTTGTAATTGTTCCACGACATACCGACGACAATGTCGCCGCCGGCCGCGGTAGTAGTCGTTCCGCCGCCACCAGCCGTGGTGGTGGTATCGCCGCCGGAACCACCGCCACATGCCGCAAGCAGCATGGCAATGACGGCGACGAACGCCCATAGGCGTTTGCTCATCTTCGATTCCTCCTCATAGGTGCCCCCCTCTTGGGGGCCTTGTGGTTGCATAGGGGACTCGACTCAGGTCGAGTGTGGCGAGCATATACTCATTTGTTTGAGCCCGCAACAAACTAAGACCAGTCGAAATCTCCACTCCGCCCAATTGCGAAATCGGGCGAGAGATGACGTTGACCCACGAGGAGCGCCACCGACCGCGAGCTTCCTCCGTTGAGCCCAACCGCTATCGCCAACCCCAACCGAAGACCCGGCCGCGGAGTGGCCGCTGAGGAGGTTCGCCGTCACAATCTGGCCACGGTTCTGGAGCGCCTCCACCTCGCCGGACCCCTATCTCGTTCGGATCTCACCACTGCGACCGGTCTCAACCGTTCCACCATCGCCGACCTGGTTGGTGAGCTGTCGACTCTCGGCCTCGTCGAAGAGGGCCCTGCGGAGACGACGTCTGGCCCGGGTAGGCCTTCGCCCATCGTCAGCACACGCCCGGCGGGGGCCGTCGTCCTGGCGATCGAGATCTCGGTCTACTCGATTGCCGTTGCTGCGGTGGGCCTGGGAGGCCTTGTCTACAACAAGGTCCTGATCTCGACCCCACGAGGCGGCTACTCGCCACAAGAGACGGTGGAGAGAGTGGCCAAACTGGCGGCTCCCCTGCTCCAATCGCTGCCTTCGGATCATGTCCTCATCGGCGTCGGTGTCGCCTTCGTCGGAATCACCAGGCGGATCGATGGCTTCGTCCACCTCGCCCCCAATCTGGTATGGCGCAACGTCCCTCTCGCCTCGATGCTCGCCACGGCGCTCGATGTGACCGGTCAGGTCATGGTCGCCAACGACGCCGACCTGGGAGCGCTGGCGGAGCAAAGACGGGGAGTCGGGGTCGGGATCAGAAACCTGATCTACATCTCAGGCGAGGTGGGCATCGGCACGGGAGTGATCCTCAACGGCGAGCCACTCCTCGGCTCTGCCGGATATGCAGGCGAGGCCGGGCACACCATGGTCAACCCCGCCGGCGAGATCTGTCGATGCGGCGCAACCGGTTGCTGGGAGACCGAAGCCGGAGAGGAGGCACTGATCGCTCGAGCCATCGCCCTGGAGAATCTGAGCGGTCTAGCGGCGCTCGACGCCATAGCGCGCCGGGCCCAACAGGGAGATCGAACGACACTGGACGGCATCGCCGAGGTCGGATGGTGGTTGGGCCGAGGCATCGGGAACCTGATCAACATCTTCAACCCGGAACAGGTCGTGTTGGGTGGCTTCTACCACCGGCTCTTTCCCTTCCTCCAGGAATCGGTCGTGGAAGGCGCACATGAGAGAGCTCTAGAAGCCCCCTGGGAGATGGTCGAGATCAAGGCCAGCGGGCTTGGACCTGACTCCCTCTTGATCGGCGCGTCCGAGCTCGCATTCGGCCACCTCATCTCCGATCCGGCCAGATACGCGGGTGTGAGCATCAGCAAGCGAGCGATGACCGAAGAGCTCACCGCAGGTTCTTGAGGTCTCTCATCGAGAGGCATCGGCGAAAATCGCTTCGATGACCGAGAGGTTCCCCACCGCGTCCTCGGGCCCGGTGGGCACCGGATCGTCACGACGCACCGCCTCGGCGAACAGGTCGGCCTGGACCGCGTACTGATCCGCCTTCTCGATTTCGAACACCGTCTCATCCGGTTCGACCGGTGGGTTCCCGCCGGCGAAGAGAAGGACCCTCGTCGGCCGATCGGGAGGGATGTTGAACGGGATCTCGACGTGGATGCGCCCCTCGGTCCCGACCAGGTGCACGAACTGGTTGTCCTCGATCTGGGTGGACACGGTGAACGTGGCATGTCGGCCGCCGAAGTCCAGAGTCGCCGAGGTGATCACATCGGTCCCGAAGTCGGGATCCCGGTGGATGGCGGACCGGACCCTGATCGGCTCGGACTCGAACATCATGCGAGCCATGTTCACTGGATAACACCCGATGTCGTAGAGGGCGCCGCCCCCGAGCTCCGGGATATTGCGAATGTCCTTGGGATCGGTATTGCGGTAGGAAAAGAATGATTGAATTGCCAGTAGCTCCCCTATCGAGCCGCCATTCACCAGTTCCCTGATGCGCCCCCACAGGGGATGGAGTCGATACATGAACGCCTCCATCAATTTCACCCCGGCCCGCTCACAGCCGGCGATCATCCTGCACGCCTGGTCACTCGTCAGAGCGAGCGGCTTCTCGCAGAGGACGTGCTTGCCGGCCTCTGCCGCGGCCAGGGTCCACTCCTCATGGAGGTGATTGGGCAACGGGACGTAGACGGCCTCTATGTCTGGATCGGCGAGGAGGTCCTCGTATGAGCCGTACGGTCTGGCAATGCCCAGATGCGCTGCGGTCTCTCGCGCTCGAACCGCCGAGCGTGATGCGATGGCCAACACCTCGCTCAGTCGGGCGCCTTTCATGGCTGGTATCACCTTGTGCACCGCGATGTCAGCGCAACCGAGGACTCCCCATCGAACGGGCTCCATCAGACTTCCTCTCCTCTATCGCTCGGCGTGGCCCCAGGAAACCTACGCCACCAGGGCTCCGCTCACCAAGCCGGTGCTGTGTCCGCTGACGTTGGCGTGCGGTACACGTTCGTGGTCGTGGCACCGGCCGACTAGACGACGGCCGTTGTCTACCTTGGGGTGGTGAGCGAGCCCGGAGACACCACGGTTGAGGGAGAAGCGAGCGCGGCCCGGGGGCTCACCCTCAGGGCCACACTCCTTCTCGTCGGCGTCGTGGTGGGGGTCGGCATCACTCTTGGCGTTGTCATGACGGCAACGGCCCTGCTCGACCCCCGGATCCCCGAGGCAACGGGGGCCCCCCACTTCGTCGAGGAGACGACGACGGCGGGGATCGACCAGGTGTACGACGGCGACCTGACCTTCTTCGTCGGCGGCGGGGTCGCCGCGTTCGACTGCAATGAGGACAGGATGCCCGACCTGTATCTGGCCGGAGGCACGAACTCCGCCGGCCTCTTCGTGAACGAGAGCGAACCGGGGGGGCCTCTCTCATTCAGCCGGTCAGATGACCAGGCGTCTGAGCTGACCGATGTGACCGGCGCCTACCCAATCGACATCGATTCCGACGGCCTTGTCGACCTGGCCGTCCTCCGCCTCGGCGAGAACGTGATCCTCCGCGGCTTGGGGGACTGTCGCTTCGAGACGGCCAACCGGGCTTGGGGCGTGGACGGCGGGCAACAGTGGACTGCGGCGTTTTCCGCCGAGTGGGAGGGCTCCAACACGTTGCCGACTCTCGCCTTCGGGAACTACGTCAATGTCAACGAGCAGGCTCACGCAACCGAGGGGTGCTCAGACAATTACCTGATACGACCCTCGGGGCCGGATGCCTACCAGGAGCCGACACCGTTGACACCGGGTTGGTGCACGCTCTCGATCCTGTTCAGCGACTGGGACCGATCCGGTCAGCGAGACCTCCGGATGACCAACGATCGGCACTACTACCGCGATGGAGAGGAGCAACTGTGGAGGGTCGAGACCGGTGCGCAGCCACGTCTGTACACGGGGGACGACGGCTGGCAGGAGATGCAGATTTGGGGAATGGGCATCGCCAGCCAGGATCTGACCGGTGATGGTCGACCCGAGGTGTTCCTGACCAGCCAGGGCGACAACAAGCTCCAGACCCTGAGCGACGATGGTGGGGGGCCCGACTACGTGGACATCGCCTTGGCCAGGGGCGTGACCGCTCCCCGACCCTTTGTCGGAGACACAGTCCACCCGTCCACCGCCTGGCATGCCGAATTCGAGGACGTGAACAACGACGGGTACATAGACCTCTATGTGACGAAGGGGAACGTCGAGGCTATGCCCGAGTTCGCCGCCGAGGACCCGAACAACCTCCTTCTCGGTCAGGCGGACGGCACCTTCGAAGAGAGCGCCGACACCGCCGGTGTCCTCGACGTCGGTCGCACCAGGGGGGCAGCGCTGGTCGACTTCAACCTCGATGGCCGGCTCGATCTGATCGACGTGAACCGCCGGGAGAACGTGAGGGTTTGGCGAAACACCGGTCTGGCAGCGGAAGATGGACGTCCCGTCGGAAATTGGCTGGCCGTCGAGTTGACCCAAGACGGGGCCAATCGGGACGCCATCGGATCCTGGGTCGAAGTCGACATGGGTGGTGGGCGGACGGTCCAACGAGAGGTGACGATCGGTGGCGGGCACGCCGGTGGCCAGTTGGGCTGGACCCACTTCGGCATCGGTGATGCCGACACCGCGCGGATCCGGGTCCAGTGGCCCGACGGGGAGGTGGGTCCATGGATGAGAGTCGACGCCAACCAATTCTTCGTCGTGAAGAGAGACGAGGCACAGCCGAATCCATGGCAGCCGCTGCCAAACTGAGCGGACGATGAGTGAAGTGGCTCGTGCCCGCGTATCTGAGATCGATCTGCCCGACTTTGGCTCACCGGGTGCCGTCCCTTGGATCCCATCGGAGACATATGAGAATCGGCTCTCCGGGCTGTCACAACGGGCGGCCGATCGCTATGACAGGGTCGTGGTCTATGCCGATCGTGAGCACAGCGCCAACATCTCCTATCTCACAGGCTTCGACCCGAGATTCGAGGAGGCAATCCTCATCATCGGCGGCGGCGACATACCGACCCTCCTGACCGGCAATGAGTGTGTTGGGATGGCGAGAGCAGCCCCTGTGCGGATGGATGTTCGTCTCTTCCAAGAGCTCAGCCTGCCCTCCCAGCCGCGGCAGGACTCTCCCCCACTCAGGGATCTCTTCTCGGACCGGGGTATTGCTCCGGGCAGCCGGGTAGGGATAGTGGGCTGGAAGACCTTCGCCGACGGCAGTCTCACCGATGTGCCTGCCTACATCGTCGACACATTGCGCGCCCTGACCGGTGCAACCGGCTCGATCGACAACGCGACGGGACTCTTGATCGACCCCCAGGACGGCCTGAGGGTCATCAACGAGATCGAACAACTCGCCTACTTCGAGTACGCCAGTTGTCACACCTCGACAGGAGTCAAGAACCTCATCTCCGGGATCGAGCCCGGCATGAGCGAACAGGATGCCGTAGCTCTGCTCGGTTGGAACGGCAGCCCCCTTTCCTGTCACCTGATGCTCACGTCGGGCGAGCGGGCGAGATTGGGTTTGCTCAGCCCTTCGGACAGGCGGATCGACCTGGGCGATCCCTTCACGGTCGCCTACGGGATCTGGGGTGCCCTCAACTGTCGGGCCGGGTTCGTGGTCGAGTCAGCATCTGGTCTACGTGAGGACATCCGGGACTATGTGGACCGACTGGTCGCCCCATACTTCGAGACGGTGGCGGAGTGGTATCAGGCGATCCGGATCGGCCAGACGGGTGGTGTCCTCTACGAGATCGTCGAACGACGCCTCGGTGACCCATTCTTCGGGATCTTCCTCAACCCCGGGCACCAACTGCACCTGGACGAATGGGTCAACTCACCGGTTTGGCCACAATCGCGGGTTGAGCTTCGGTCGGGCATGGCGTTGCAGGTGGACATAATCCCGGCAACGGGGACGTCGTATTTCACGACCAACATCGAGGATGGGATCGCCCTGGGCGATGAGGGGATGCGCGCCGATCTCGCACGTCTCTACCCGGATGCATGGGAGAGGATCCAGTGGAGGCGGGCATTCATGGGCGACCTGCTCGGGATCGACCTCCATCCCGACGTCCTCCCCTTGTCGAACATGCCGGCCTATCTACCGCCGTATCTCCTGCGACCCGACATGGCGATGACCCTCGTCTGACGGCATCGTCAGGAGCCGTCCAGCACTTTCACGATCAACCACCTCTCACCGGCTACCTGACGCAGCACGAAGGTGGCTCGGAAGGTCCCGTCGACTCTCCCTTTCTCTGTGCCCAGGGCGTCGTAGGTGACGGTCTCGACGGTCCCGGTGCCGGTGAAGCCGAGTGCGGCCCCACTTTGACCGGTCTCGCTTCCGGCAACACCGAGGTGAAGCGTCTCGAACATGTAGTCGGCAACTGCTCTTTCGCCCGTGGCCACTGCATCGTTGATGCGACTTTGCATCTCGCCGAGACGCTCGCCGGCGTCGCCCGAGGCCAAGAGACTCCCGTCGACCTGACGCATCGCCTCGCCCTCGATAGCCAGATTTTCGGCGAGGCCGACCGCCAGGTCCTGGGCGTCGTTGACATCGATGTCTGCATTTAGCCCTGCGACGTCAGGGTCGACCGTGACCTGGGGCAGACCCGCAGGATCGATCTCGACACTCACTCCCGGTTGATCTGCGGCGGCGGTTGCCGGCTCCCGAGCCGGGCTCCCCGCAAAGACGATCAACACCGTTGTGAGCGTCAGGAGCCCGCCCACCAACGCTCCCCGACCGAAAACGAGAGAGCTCCGCCCGGAGACGAGGCGATTGCCCAGTCCACGGGTGAAGTCCCGAACGGGGATCCCCGGCACGCGGTCGTAGAGGCCGCGAATCGGGCTGAGGATGACCAACCCGGAGAGCAGGGCCACCTTGGCGCCGAACTCGACGGTCTGTGGCGCCATCAGAACGGTGCACAACAAGCCGAGGCTGACCGCGAACAGCACCCTGGCCGAGCGGCCAGAAGGCACCGTCTTGGGGTCGGTGATCATGAAGAAGAGGAAGATCAGGATCTCCGGCGAAGTCATGACCACCCACCAAAAACGCGAGCCACAGACGGGTGTGAGCGACCACGCAGTCGTCATGCAGTGGCCGGAGGCGGAGAGAATTCCCAAACCCAAAGAGAGCGTGAGCCAAAACGTGGCGGCGAGAGCGAACAGGCCGAGCCGTCTCGTGATCAGGGTCCCCCCGAGAATGATGACTGCGTAGGCGATCACCATCCATATGTTCAGAGGGGACCACCAGAAGTCGAGTGGCTCGACGACGGCGCTGCCCAACACGAGAAAGGCAACGACGAGGCCGAGATTCGATGGGTTGAACAGATGGGTGCCCCGGTACTTGATGACGTGCTTGCTCAGGACCGAGGCGCCGGCCACGATGGCGAACCAGTACCACCCGTCGAAACTCCAGAACTCGCCCCGCCCCATGCCGGTCAATCGGAGGATGAGGGCGACGCCGCTCCCGGTCAGCATGCCGCTCGCCGGCCACACCAGGGCGCCGGTCCGCCTGAACGTGAGAACGAGGTCGATCAGCGCGCTGACCAGCACCGCACTGAGTATCTGTGGCACGGAGACGCGAAAGCCGAGAGCGGTGATTCCCAGGACGTGCACCGAGATGATGACCGCCGCGGTGTGGAGCCTCGGATCACGGCGGTTGGGTAGCACGATCGGATAGCGCTTCGCCCCAACGCCGATGGTCGGTGTCCTGGTGGCAGTCATTCGCACGCCGGAGCCTAGGACCACCCTCCGGGTTGTCTCCTGCGCTCACGTGTGTCGAGGCGTGCCCGACTTGCCCCCTGACGCCGCTGAGCCCGGTCGCGGTTCAATACTGTGCAGCGATCGAGAGGAGGAGAGTTGGGGATCGAATGAGAGGTTGGGCACATGTGTGATGTGGCGAAGCTGACAGCCCGATGCCTGGTATCGGTCGAAGGGCCAGAGGGTCGGCGACTAAATGCTTGAGCTCATCACGCTCGACGAGGCGATTCGCCATCTGGTGCCCGATGGGTCACAAGTCGCCTTAGAGGGCTTCACACATCTGATTCCGTTTGCCGCCGGGCACGAGATCGTGCGTCAGCGCAAGCGGGACCTGACGGTTGTCCGCATGACACCGGATCTCGTGTATGACCAGCTGATCGGGGCCGGATGTGTCACCAAGATGATCTTCTCCTGGGGTGGGAACCCCGGTGTCGGATCCCTCCATCGCTTTCGAGACGCCGTCGAAAATGGCTTTCCCCAACCACTCGACATCGAGGAGCACAGTCACGCCGGGATGGCCACGAGATATGTCGCCGGAGCCTCAGGGCTCCCGTTCGGGATCCTCCGCGGATATCTGGGCACCGACCTCGCTGCACATGCTGCGGTGGCAACCGTCTCCTGTCCCTTCACCGGCGAGGATCTCGCGGCGGTACCGGCACTCAACCCCGACGTCACCATCATCCACGCTCAGCAAGCGGACACGAAGGGAAACGTCGGGTTGTGGGGCATCACGGGGGTGCAGAAGGAGGCCGTGTTGGCAGCCCGCACCGTCATCGTGACGGTCGAAGAGGTCGTCGACGAGCTCTCGACACGGGGACCGAATCCCATCGTGATCCCGGCGTGGACGGTGGATGCCGTTGCCCGTGTCCCCGGGGGCTCGTATCCCTCATACGCCATGGGCTATACCCATCGCGACAACTCGTTCTATCGGAGTTGGGACGCCATCTCACGCGACCGGGGAGTCTTCGAACGCTGGCTCGAGGTGTTTGTCCACGGGCAAGCCGATCATGCCGGCTATCTCAACGCCCTGAACGACCCGGCGAAGCTGGCGGGGGTTCTCGGTGAGTGAATCTTCGTACACCCAAGACGAGATGATGACCGTGATCGCCTCACGCCATCTCGCCGATGGGGAGGTCTGCTTCGTGGGGATCGGATTGCCCAGTGAGGCTGCAAATCTCGCACGGTTGACTCACGCCCCCAACGTCGTGCTGATCTACGAGTCGGGCACCATCGGGTCGAGACCCGCTGTGCTGCCACTGTCCATCGGTGATGGTGAGCTCGCCGAGACGGCCGAAGTGGTGGTGGGCGTGCCCGAGATCTTCTCCTACTGGCTCCAGGGCGGCAGGGTCGACGTCGGATTCCTCTCAGCAGCTCAGGTTGACCGGCGAGCCAATCTCAACAGCACCGTGATCGGCTCATATGAGAGGCCCCTGGTTCGACTCCCGGGATCCGGCGGAGCACCGGAGATAGCGACGAATGCCGGTCGGGTGATAGTGATGCTGAGACAGACGAGGAGGTCATTCGTCGACCGTGTGGACTTTGTGACCTCGCCAGGCTTCGAGCCGGGCGACGGTGGCAGAAACCCCAATTGGGGAAGTGGCCCATCGGTCGTCATAACCGACCTGGGTGTGTTGAAGCCCGATCCCCTCCATGGAGAATTGGCTCTGGTTTCGACCCATCCCGGAGTGGACCCTCAAATGGTCCAGGACCACACCGGCTGGGATCTGGCGATCACCTCCCCGCTCTCGATCACCGATGAGCCGACGCCACAGGAGTTGGCGGTGCTGCGCGATCTCAAGAGCCGCACCGCCAACGCACACCGATGGTTCGGGTAGAGGCATTCAGGCCCGATCTCCGAGGACGGTGCCTCGGGAGACAAGGGGGGCGGCGGGGACTGTTGCCACCCCCCTTGGTGAGGCTCGCCGGGCGGCCAGGGGCGAGTGGGGAGGCGCTACTTGTTGTGGCCGGGGGCCGATCCCGACTTGCCGGGCGAATCCGATCCGGACTGCTTCTTGCCGTTGGACGCGGCATCCTCATCCACGTTGTCTTTCTTCTTCCCGTGCTCGCACGCAGTCGGAACGGTGGTGAACTCGACCTGACCGGTCTCGCCGCCGGTCACCGGCGCGAGCGTGGGGTCGGCATCCGATGTGGTGACCTTTTGATCGTCCTTGCCTAGGTTCGATTGGGCCAGATGTCGGACGAGGCATCCTCTTCCCGTGCCCTCGTACAGACTGTTGAACAGCTTCATGAACATCCCGTGATTGACCTGACCTTGGGGTCCGGTCACGTCCCCACCTGACACACCACAATTGTCATCGGCGCCGTTGTAGACGAACGGTGACTCCGCCGGGTCGAGATCCGGCGAAACTTCCTCCGGAGGTCGATTCTGAAACACGACGGGGCCGCTGGCGTCAGAAATGTCATCGGCGGGAATTGACCCTTGCTCAGACGGCTCGCCATAGGTCACATCGAGGGAGCCTCCGGCAAGAGTGCAGTCGTAGATCCCGTCGAGAAGGGAGATGCCCCACAGCAGCACATGGTTGATTGGGTCGTAACCGAAGTTGAAGAGGGTGTCATCGGTATTGCCCGCAGTGGTGGCTTCGTCGTCAGCCTGGGCCATCGCCAGACTCGAGTTGGCCAACAGCGCAATCACGGTCAAGCCGACGATCGATGCCCGTCTCAATCTTCGCATTTGATATTTCTCCTTCTTCCCAGCCACAGACCCGCCGAAGTGAATCGTTGGGCTGCCCCTTCTCGCCTTGGTAATCGCCACGTCGTTCGAATTGGTTACGCGGGCTCCCGAACACTCAGTCGAGCTGCCGTCACTCGTCAGCGACCGGAACTGTTCAGGCGACCGGGGCAACAGAGCGAGCACACACCAGGTTTGGCCACACCGAAGGCGGACGACTCATTCTTCGCAGGCTGTCGAAAAGCCGCTGGCGAGTTATCCACATCTTTGGGCCGATGGGCCTATGGCGGATTGCCGTCGATCTTGGCAATCATCCTGCTATGGCGGAGATTGCATTGGGAGGCATTCAGGTCACTGTGGGAACTCGCCCACCGAGCAGGGACTGCTTCCATCCGAGCACCCTTTCCACGACGACGGCCGGCCTGGAGCGAATCGTCTGTGAGTCCTGCGGGCACTTGAGTGTTCGGTATCTGGGTGGTCTCGAATACCCCGCGGACCGGAGGCAGTTTGCTCGACCGGCTGACAGGTTCCAGAGGGATCAACCCACCGACAAGAGAAGCGATCGCATCGTCTCCGATCTAGAGGTCATCCCTGTCGTGGACCAGAACACCGACGATGACGTCTTCGCCGCAGCCGTATTCGCCATCCATGAGCGCCTTCACATCAGAAGCCGATACGAGGCTCACCCCCAAGCGTCGATGGCGATGGCCTGAACACATCTGGTGTTCAAGAAGAACCATGTGCCGCTGCGACCGGTCTGCGGTCGACCGTGATGCGATACGACCCCCTTCCGTCGAGTTCTCCGATACTCTTGACAGATGGAAACCGACAGAATCACATGGAAGGGCCGATTTGGCCCATTCGACCTCACAGTCGGGCCGGCCACTTTCCGACCATCGACGATCTCGGTTCTGTTGGCTTCGGCACTCGAAGTCGAACGGGACAGTGTCGTCGTGGACGCTGGTTGCGGATCCGGGGTCCTCGCCATCGTCGCCGCCAAACTCGGGGCCCGGAAGGTCTATGGAGTCGATGCGGCTGCCGGCACGGTCGAAGTAGCGGCAGCCAATGCGAGGGAGCAAGGAGTCGGGGACGTGACCGAGTTCTACGAGGGGGACCTCTTCGAGCCGCTCCCTGAGGGGCTACAGGCCGACGTTGTCATAGGGGACGTCTCTGGCATACCAGACGAGTTGGCCGAGGCCACCGGATGGTTCCCATCAGGGCTGGCAGGAGGCGTCAGCGGCGCAGAGTTGCCGATGCGGATGCTGGAAGAGGCGCGACGTCTGCTTCGCCTTGGTGGCAAGCTGTTTCTCCCCACAGGCACTCTGCAGGACGAGCAGTCGATTTTGGACAAGGCCAAATCGGTCTTCGGATCCATCAAACAGCTGGCAGAGCGGCCGATCCCTCTCCCGTCGGCCCTCGGACAACATCCCGCCCTGCTCGAACTGATGCGTGCCAAGGTCGTCGATCTGACCGAACGCGGCAGCCGATTGCTCTGGACCGCCCGGATCTGGGAGATAAGTGCCTGAACCACAGCTGGTGCGATGAGGACTTGATCCAGCTGGGCTCCAGATGACTGACTCTCCAACTTTCGATGTCGTGGTCATCGGCGTGGGAGGCATGGGCAGTGCGGCCTCCTTCCACCTGGCGCAAAGGGGGCTCGCGGTCCTCGGTTTGGAGCAATACGACATTCCGAACGACCAGGGCTCGTCCCACGGCGTCAACCGGATATTTCGACTCGCCTACTACGAGGACCCCAGCTACGTCCCTCTGATGATTCGCGCTCGCGAGCTGTGGCTCGAGTTGGAGAAGCGTCACGGTTCCAGGCTCGTCTACGTCACCGGGACAGTTGATGCAGGACTCCCCGGCAGCGAGGTCTTCGAGGGCTCCTTGGAGTCATGCCGGCTTAATGGGCTGGATCACGAGGTGTTGGATAACGCGGCTCTCTCCAACCGCTATCCGGGCTACCGGCTTCCCGAGGAGATTATGAGCGTCTTTCAGCCCGATGGGGGATTCCTGCTCTCCGAGCAGGCAATCGTTGCTCACGTCAACGGTGCCATTGCCTCGGGAGCACAGATCCGAGGACGCGAGCGAGTGACCGGGTGGGAGTTGGACGGTGCGGCCCCGGTAACTGTCCACACCGACCGTGGGACCTATCTGGCCGACCAACTCGTCGTCACCGCCGGTCCGTGGGTGAGCAGTCTGGTGCCGATGCTGACCGAGCTCGCCACTCCGGAACGACAGGTCCTCGGATGGTTTCAGCCTCTCCGGCCGGAGCTGTTCGCCACGAACCGCTTCCCGGTCTTCAACCTCGCTGCCGAGGAAGGGCGATTCTATGGGTTCCCCGTGTTCGGGATCCCTGGAGTCAAGATCGGGCGTTATCACCATCTGGAGGAGACCACCACACCGGATCTGATCGACAGAAGAGTCTCCGCGGCCGATGAGAACGTCCTTCGCACCGCAATCGGCCGCTACTTCCCGGCGGCGGACGGTCCGCTGATGACCCTGAAGACCTGCATGTTCACCAACACCCCGGACGAGCACTTCCTCATCGACACGATCCCTGGCAACTCCCGGATGCACATCGCGGCGGGGTTCTCAGGACATGGTTTCAAGTTCTGCTCCGTAGTGGGTGAGATCCTCGCCGACCTGGTCACGTCCGGGACGACCCCACACGACATTTCGAGGTTTTCACTGAGTCGATTCACCTGACCCGGGACCGCGGGCGGCCCGACCACATCGGGGTCCGTGACTTTCGGCCCTACCTCAACCCGGTTCATTGGGCCATCGTCGACCCATGGTGTTCCAGACCATCATCGAGCCTTTTCGGATCCATTCGGTGGAGGCGATCGCCCTCCCACGCCGGGAGGAACGCGAGTCGGCATTGATACGCGCCCACTACAACCTCTTCGGGTTGCATGCCGACGAGGTGATCATCGACCTCTTGACCGACTCCGGGACCGGGGCCATGTCGTCGAGACAATGGGCCGGGATGATGTTGGGCGACGAGTCGTACGCCGGTAGCCGCTCCTTCTTCCGCTTCAAAGACGCAGTCGAGAGGCTGACCGGTATGTCTCAGGTCATCCCAACGCACCAAGGGAGGGCGGCAGAGAGGATACTTTTCACCGAGATCCTCGACCCGGGCGAAATCGTCCCCAACAACACGCACTTCGACACCACCCGGGCAAACGTGGAGTACCAGGGAGCCAAGGCCGTGGACCTGGTGATCTCCGAAGGGCTGGATCCCGCATCAACCCACCCGTTCAAAGGCAACATGGACCTGGACCGGCTCGAGCGATTGCTCCACGACCGTCAGGCGAAGGTCCCTCTGGTCATGGTCACGGTGACCAACAACTCGGGGGGCGGGCAGCCCGTGTCGATGGCCAACCTGCACTCGGTCAGTGAGCTGTGCCGGTCGAACGGGGTCCCCTTCTTCCTGGACGCCTGCCGCTTCGCCGAAAACGCCTGGTTCATCAAGACCAGAGAGGAGGGCTATGCGATGGCCTCACCCGAGGCGATCGCACAGGAGATGTTCTCCCTTGCCGACGGGTGCACCTTCTCGGCCAAGAAGGACGGCATGGCCAACATCGGTGGCTTCCTGGCAATGCGCGACAGTGAGCTCGCCGACCGATGTCGCAACCTCCTCATACTCACCGAAGGCTTCCCGACATACGGCGGGCTGGCCGGCTACGACCTCGAGGCGATAGCCCAGGGCCTGGAGGAGGTAGTCGATGAGAATTACCTGCGCTATCGGATCCGGTCGACGGCGTATCTCGCAGAGAAGCTCAACGATGCCGGTGTTCCCACGGTTCAGCCGGCTGGCGGCCACGCCGTCTACATAGACGCGAAGCAAATGCTCCCCCAAATTCCACAACATCGATTTCCCGCCCAGGCCCTGGCCATCGAGTTGTATCGAGTTGGTGGAGTCCGGGGGGTGGAGATCGGATCGGTCATGTTCGGTGGGACCAACGAGGACGGCTCTGCCCGCGTTGCTCCGATGGAGCTGGTTCGACTGGCCATACCAAGACGGACATACACCCAGAGCCATATCGACTACGTGGCCGAGGTCGTCATCGAGACTGCCGGTATGGCCACCGAGATACCGGGATATCGGATCGTGAGTGAACCGGCGTGGCTGCGGCACTTCACCGCCGAATTCGAGCCGATGTGACCGGAGACGTCAGGGAACGTCGACCTCTTCGACGATACCGAAGTCAGGCTTCCACTGATCCACGTCGGCCTCTGACGCTCGTGCAAAATCCGATCTCTTGACCTTGTTGAGCGGGTCAGCTCGTGCCTCGAAGCTGACATGGCCACACGACTCACAAACCGTGCGTTCCAAGCCGGCCGTGCGGACCACGATCCTGCGTGGGTGTTTGCAGCGAGCCCTGCGCCAAGCGCGTAGACGACCACCCAGTTGCAATTGGATACCTCCCCATTGAATGTCTCCCATCCACAGGCTGTCCAGCCGGCCGGGCGATTCCATAGGCCAAGCGACCCAATGTCGGTGTCGCGATTGCCCGGTCGATCACGCACGTGCCACGATTCGTGGATGGATCGGCAGTCGTGGTGGCTCGACGAGGCGGCATATGCGGGTGCCGAGCACCTGGATGCGGGCTACGTCGCCGACTACGACGCCAAGGCACGATACGACCCGGCCGAGGATCTGGAGCGGCTGAGGGCGTTCGGGTTGGGCGCCGAGTCGACCGTTGTCGACATCGGCGCCGGCACGGGTGTCTTTGCCCTGGCCATGGCGGCCGAAGCGGAGAGAGTGATCGCCGTCGACATATCGCCCGCCATGTGCCGGTTGATGAGGGAGCGAGCCACCGAAAGTGACGCTTCCAATGTGACTGTCATCGAGGCAGGGTTCCTCACCTACACCGGCGAGCCTCATTCGGCTGATTTCGTCTTTTCCCGCAACGCCCTGCATCAAATTCCGGACTTCTGGAAGGTGGTGGCATTGCGACGCATCCACGACCTGCTGAAGCCTGGTGGCGTGCTTCGCCTCCGCGACCTCGTCTTCGACATCGACCCTTCCCTTGTGGCCGATCGAGTCTCTAGATGGGTGAGCGGTGGCGTGGAAGACCCGTCACTCGGCTATACGCCGGCGGACCTCGCCGAGCATGTCCGAACCGAGCACAGCACATTCAGCTGGCTGTTCGACCAGATGCTCGACAAGACAGAGTTCGAGGTCATCGACCGCCACTTTCGGAGAGAGGTCTACGCGACCTACACCTGCCGGGCGCTTTGATGAATGGCCGGGATCAGGTCAACCACCACGGCCGAATGATCCGAGCCGCGAATCTCCTCTGCCCAGGCGGTGAGGCCAACGACACCCCGACCCAGCACGTGATCGACTCTCAGGATCTTCGGCCAGCCGGGGCGCCAACCCCAGGTGGGAGCGGGACGACGTCCGGAAGTGAGCGACGACTCGAAGACCACATCGTGCCATGTCGAGGTGAGACGCCTATACACGGGCCAGATCGGCGTGGCGTTCAAATCGCCGGCCACGACCGACATCTCCCCATTCATGTCGGTCGCCCAGGTCTCTAACACGTCCAACTGTCGAGTCCGGAGCGAAACCGAGCGCCACCATGGGAAATCGACCGGATTGACCATGTGGACACCGGCCACGGCCAATGTGCCGTCAGCGACGTCGAGTCGTGCCCAGCATCCCGGTCGCCCAGGAAGCTCGAGGTCACCGAATTCCGCCGGCCGGGATGAGGCGATTCCCCGCCCGGTCTTTTCTAGATCTGGTTGGAGATGCCGATGTGAGAAGAAATCGGCGATTACCTCGGCAGCGTCTGGGCCCAGCTCCTGAGTCACCAGGACATCGGGGCGGACTCGACCGAGAACCTCCCGAATATGTGCGGGATCGGCACGGTCGTTCAGCAGGTTGGCTGTCATTAGTCGAAGGCGAGCCACAGAGCCGGCACGGTAATGGAGATTCTGTCCGGATCACCTCGACGTTTGTCGGAACGTGAATGGGGGTATTGGACGATATCCAACCAATGAAAGGAATCTCATGTCACGCGGAGGAATAGGAGCGAGTCTGCTGCTCATCGCTCTCGGAGCGATCCTCACCTGGGCCGTGAGTGTCGATGCACAGGGGTTCAACATCAACACGATCGGCTTGATACTCCTCGTCGTGGGCGGCCTTGGCCTGTTGATCAGCCTCGTGGCCAACTTCACCGACCGCGACCACGACCGCGATGTGACCATCGTCGAACGCTGACGGCGGTCATACACGCCCGTAGATCACGTGCCCGGCAGCCTCGACGGGTCAAGTGCCCTTGCGATTGGCTTCGACCTTCTTTGACTTCTTGTCGAGACGCTTCTGCTTGAGGTCCTTCGCAGCCACTTTCTTGCTGCTTCGACCACCTTTGTCTTTGCTCGCCATGGTTTCCTCCAGGCATTTCGCCACGTTGGCGATCATGTCCCATCGTCCCATCCCTGGGGCACTACGCGACGTAAAGAGCCCCCGATCCTGAGATCGGAGGCTCCGCTTGGTGGACCGGACCTCGTGGACCGACCCGTTGAGCGCGAAGGATTGGTCAGCTCGAACGAGGCTTGGCCATGTTGACGGTGACCTGACGCCCACCGAGGTCACGTCCATTCAGGGCTGAGATCGCCTGCAGCGCCTCATCCTTGGATGACATCTCGACGAACCCGAAACCCCTCGACCTCCCGCTGTCGCGATCGGTGATGACCTGAGCCTTCGTGACCTGGCCGTGCTGAGAGAACAGGTTCTCCAGTTGGCTCGAATCGGTCTCGAACGCCAGGTTCCCAACGTAGATATTTGCGGACATTGCATGCTCCTTCCGAAGCTGGACCGTCGAAAATGGCTACCCCCCGCGTGATGCCAGGGTCTCTCTCGAGGGTGTATCTGGCAGGTGCCACGCGGCGACTCCACCCGACGGAACGAAAGAAGCGAAGAAAGGCGTAAACACGCTCTTTGGCGTGTCCTGTTCATTTCATGGTACGTGGTGTCAGGCACTATCGCGAAATGAGCCAAGATTGCGTAGCATCGTCCAATGGAGCGGATGGCATTGGGCCCAATGCAAAACCCGGTTCGAGGGTTTCTCCACGGCACTGCCGGGCTGCTATCCGTCGTCGGCCTCGTCGCTTTGGTATCGCGCGCCAGCGGCCGCCTGATGGTCTTCGCCTGTGCCGTCTACGGGCTCACGCTGATAGGGATGTACATGACCAGTGCCGCCTATCACTCTGTGCCCTGGCGCCCGATATGGAAGGCACGCCTGCAAAGGCTGGACCATACGATGATCTACGTGTTGGTCGCCGGCACGGCCACACCACTACTCGTCGCGCTCAGCCCCGACCTGTGGAGAGGCCGTGGGCTCGGCAGCATTTGGGCGCTCGTTCTCTGCGGCATGGCCCGGGAGCTGTCACCGGGCAGATCCGGTCGCGTATGGCTGAGACTCGAGTTCGTGGCTGCAGCGACGGCCGTGGTTCCATTCGCGATCGCCCTGGCCCATACCGAATACCGGACGGCGCTCCTGATCATCGGCGGTGGCGTGACATATCTCACCGGAGTCGCCCTGTTCGTCAACGACCGGCCGCGTCTCGCTCCCCGGGTCTTCTCACATCATGAGTTCTTCCACGTGATGGTGATCCTGGCCAGCGTCACCCACTTCTGGGCGGTCTGGCGGGTGGTGGCCTGATATCGATCAACGATCGCTTTGGCGATCGGCGGCCATCTCCCTCAAGACCCTCCGCATGGTCTTCCCGGTGGTGGTCCTGGGCATCTCATCGATGAAATAGACAGTCCGCGGCACCTCGTGGGCAGCCAGCCTGGTCCGCACATGCTCCTGCAACTCCGCAGCGAGCATCTCACTGGGCTCATGTCCGGGCCTTGTCACCACGAACGCCACAGGCACCTGCCCCTTGATCTCGTCCGGTACTCCGACCACGGCACAGGCCGCAACCGAGTGGTTGCCCAACAACGACTCTTCGATCTCCCCCGGCCCGATTCGATAACCCATCGAGTTGATCACGTCGTCCTTGCGAGACACGAACCACAGATAGCCGGCGTCGTCTCGAATTCCGAGATCACCGGTGAGTAGCCAGCCATCGCGATATTTGGCCGCGGTGGCTTCGGGCTGGTTCCAATAGCGAAGCATGAAAACGGGATCGGGCGCTCGAACGGCGATCTCACCGGTCTCGTTCTCGAGCGGGTGTGCGTCATCGTCGATCACTTCCACCGTGTGCCCGGGTATCGCCCGGCCCATGGAGCCGGGTCGGATCGGCCAGACCGACGCACAGTTGCCAACCGTGAGGTTGGCCTCGGTCTGCCCATAGCCTTCGTTGATCACGGTCCCCAGGGACTCCTGGCCCCATGCGAGCATCTCCTCGCCCAACGTCTCACCGCCGGTGAACACGGCCCGCAGCCTGAGGTGGTCGGGTGCCGAGACCCCGGCTGCTCTCATCATCTTGAGAGCAGCCGGCGGAAGAAAGGCACAGGTGACTTGCTCGCTTCGCATCAAGTCGATCGCCCAATGCGGATCGAAGTCGTGATCGGCAGTCACGACCGGGCGCCCGTGATACCAGGAGGGCACGAGCGAATCCATCAGACCTCCGATCCACGCCCAATCGGCCGGGGTCCAGTGGATATCGGTCTGCTTCGGATAGAACTCGTAGTAGAGCTCGAATGCCGGTAGATGGCCGATCAGAGAACGGTGGGCATGAAGTGCGCCTTTTGGGGGGCCGGTGGTCCCTGACGTGTAGACGAGGAAGGCGGGGTGCTCCGCCGGGGTCACAACCGGCTCGAGCGTCGGACTGCCGGCAGAAGCGAGACTCTCGAAGCTGATCAGACCCGGTGCGCCGGCACCCGTGACGATGACGGTGATATCGAGACCCTTGACCGCCTCCGCGACCTTGGGGAGATTCTCAGGGGTGGTCACGACTGCCCGCGCATCGCTGTCTCCCAGCCTGTAGGCGAGGGCGTCCGGGCCGAACAGTGAAGCCAGGGGCAGTGCGATCGCCCCGATCTTGTAGAGGGCCAGGTGCGTCACACCGGTCTCGAGCGACTGGGGCACGACGATCCCCACTCGATCGCCCAGTTGGACCCCGAGACCTCTCAGCCCGTTGGCGAGCCGATTGGAGGTCTCGGCGAGTTGCCCAAAGCTGTAAGTCGTCCGTTCCCCGGTTGCCGAAATCGTGATCAGGGCGGGGAGGCGCGAGGGATGCGAGTCGCTGCAAGCGACGCCGATGTTGAACTGCTCCGGGACCTGCCACCGGAAGTCTCGTCGCAGAGACTCGTATGTCGGATGTGCACCGGCGACGATTGCTCGGGTATTGGCCATAAGAGGGCACCAGCCTCGATAGCTCGCATTGCCGAGACTAGAGAAGTGGCGTGGGGAGACGCCCACCAGGCGATCCTGCCTATCGGGGCATCGCGTGCTCGTCGCGACCGAATTGATGCCGGTCCGGTGCGGGTATCAGTCGGCCGACTCGAGCTCCAGCCGGAAACGGCTCAGCCCGGCTTCGTAGTCATAGGCCAATGCCCCGCCCATTCGCTCGGCGAGTGAGCGAGAAATCGCCAGCCCGATGCCCACCGACCCCGGTTGACCGGCATGATCGTGCCCCCGGCGATATGGCTCGAATATCCGATCCCATTGCTCGCGCGGGATGCCGGGGCCGTCATCCGTCACCTCGATCGCGACCAGATGGGAGCTCCTCGAAACCCGCACGACGACGGCGGAGCCGCCGTAGCGCTCGGCGTTGGTGAGCAGGTTTCTGACGATCTGGCGGGTGCGCGCCGGGTCACCCATCACTCGAATCGGGGACGTCTCGAATTCAAAGCCCACATCGGCGGTGAACGAGCCCCCTGCCTCGAGGGTCTGCCGTATCTGATCGACCACGTCAAACCGGGTTCGCAGGACTTCGACCTGGCCCATGTCGGCGCGGGCCGCCACGAGCAGATCTTCGACCAGATCCGCCACCTCTTGGGAGTGCTGGACGATCGAGGAGACCATGAGCCTCCGATCGTCGTCGGTCAAGGTCCGATCCTCGTCCAGGACCCGGGCGAAGCCGAGGATCGCGGTGAGAGGGGTGCGGATCTCGTGGCTGACGGAGGCAAGGAAACGGTTCTTGGCCTCCATGAGCTCCTGCATTCGTCGCTCTTCGTTTCTCTGGTCGGTCACATCGATCAGGGTGAAGACCGCTCGTGAAAAGTCTGGTTCTCCGTCGATCAACGGCGCGGCCAAGATCGACTTGGCGTCGTATCCCATGCCTCCGGCGGTCGCGGCCGTGTAGTCGGCGTGGACTTCCGGCTGGCGACTCCAGACAGCTTCGAGCTGGGTGAGCCATCCCGACTCCGAGCCTTCGTTGACGATCTGAGGATCGATCGGGCCGATGAGATCTTCGAGGGGGACCCCTACCGCCATGACCGCCGCCGGGTTGGCGGCAACGATCCGGATCATCGGGACGATGGAACGGATCGACTCGATGTCGTCGCCCAGGTGATCTCGGAGGTTGGTCACTCCCTGATCGCGCAACTGTTGCATCCAATCCTCGAGACGGGTGTAGTCCTGCTCCATGATCGGGATGGGCGAGATGCGGAAGAGATTCTCGAAACTCGACCACCCGCGCATCGCTTCGACGAACTCGCGGCTGAGCTTCTCGGATTCCCGATAGTGCCGATCCACGGTGCCGAGAAGGCGTTCCCAGCCGTCCTGGTCCGGGGCGCCCTCCACGGTCAACTCCATCGACTTCAACTCCGAGCTCAGCTTGGGATGGACGATGGGTGGTGTCTGCTGCGACCGACCCGCCGATTGAACCGGTGGCGATGGCGCGGTCGAGTGGTTCTGTGAATCCGGCATCGCATAGATGTCGGCACCAGGGTCGAATTTGTTGAGCGGGACAAAACGTTTCGCAGACTCCCAGATCGCCCATCTCTCCCATTTGAAGCACCCAAGCCAGGCGGTAGGGCCGATCGGCCCTATCCCTGAAGGGGCCTTTTGGCCCTATCGGCCAGGGACGAGCGAACCTAACTGTCGTGTGTTGGGTCAACCACAAGGAGAAGCGCGCATGAGAAGACTCGGGACGACCGGCATTGCGATATCACTGCTCCTCGTGGCGTGCTCGAGTGACACGACCGCGACCACCACTCCACCGGGAGTCACGACGACGACTGCGAGTTCTCAGACACCGGGCACGATCGTCGTCACGCTCGCAGATGTCGATGCCAACACGATGCTCCTGACACCATCGCCCGCAACTGCGCCGGTTGGAGAGGTCACGTTCGAGGTCACCAACAGTGGAACACAGGAGCATGAGTTCGTCGTCATTCAGTCCGACCTTGGCCTCAATGACCTGCCGTTTGACGACGCCGCCGACGAGGTGATCGAAGACGACTTGACCGTGGTCGACGAGATCGAGGGCATCATGCCCGGGGAGACCAAGACGCTCACCGTCACGTTGTCCGAGGGAACCTATGCGTTGATCTGCAATCTGGAAGGTCACTTCCGGATGGGAATGCGTTCGGCGTTCACCGTCGGATAGGATCAGCGCACGGAGGAACGAGGCAAACTCATCGCCGACTCAACTTCGAGAACCTGGGCTGAAGCGGCCATCAGGGCTGCGGCGATCCTTACCTACTTCGTGCTCTTCACCGTCTGGCTGCCATCGTGGGCTCTCCATTTGTCGCCGGTTGCGGACGCTGTGGCGTTGGTTCGTGACCTGATCGGTCTCGGAGTCTGGCTCGTCTTCCTGGTCGGGGGGATGTGGGGGCTGAGACGGTCGCAGAAGGCGGGCTGGATCTGATGGAGCCGCTGACCTTCTACGACCAGAACATCCCATGTCTCGCCGCCTGCCCGGTCCATACCAACGCAGGCGTGTACGTAGCGGCCATTGCCGACGGTCATGACGAGCACTCCTATCTAACCGCCAGGCTGCCCAACCCGTTCGCCTCGGTCTGCGGCAGAGTGTGCGCGGCTCCTTGCGAAGACGCCTGTCGGCGTGGCGAGATCGACAGCCCGATCGCGATCCGAGCCCTGAAGCGGTTCGTCACGGAGCAGTACGGAGTGGAGGCCGGTCCCGACTCGGAATGGTCCACGACGATCCACACGCCCGAAATCGAGCGGAGTGAGAAGGTCGCCATCGTCGGTGGTGGCCCCGCTGGGCTCTCGGCAGCTCACGACCTTCGTCGTCTCGGATATCGGGTTTCGGTCTTCGAGGCGGCAGGCGTGCTGGGTGGGATGATGGTTCTGGGAATCCCCGAGTACCGACTCGATCGACGGCTCCTGCACGCCGAGATCGATGCTGTAATCGACCTCGGCGTCGACGTGCATCTCAACACCCGCCTCGGCGCCGATGTGACTCTCGACCAGCTCCGCGAATGAATATGACGCCGTGTTCCTTGCTCTGGGAGCGACGCGGGGACGCGACCTGGATATCGAAGGCCACGAAGCGGATGGTGTCCTGCGGGCACTCGAGTTCCTGATCAACATCAATCAGGGCTTTCGGGTCGACGTGGGCGATCGCGTCGTCGTGATCGGTGGGGGCAACGTGGCCATGGACGCTGCGAGGACGGCCCTGAGGGCGGAGGACTACGTCAACGCCGCCTCGTCGGCAAATCGCAACGCACAGCGCGAGGAGCGTGAGCTCATCACACAGGCGATGGATGCCGCACGCACCGCAGTGCGCGCCGGCGCACATGAGGTGACCGTTGTGTCCCTCGAGTCGGCGGTGGAGATGCCGGCCGACCGATTCGAGGTCGACGAGGCGAAATTGGAGGGCATCGAATTCCTTCACCGGCGTGGCCCATCCCGAATATTGACCGACGGTGACAAGGTCGTCGGCCTGGAGACGATCGGCGTCACGGCGGTTTTCGATGATGAAGGCAGATTCGCCCCCCAATTCGACAACGAGGACAGATCCGTCATCGGCTGTGACACCGTGATCTTGGCCATCGGACAGGCAGTCGACCTCGAAGCCATGGGCACGCATGGACCGGTCATATCGCCCCGACGCACCATTGAGACCGATGAGAGCCTGCATACCTCACTCCCGCGGGTTTGGGCCGGTGGGGATGCCGCCTCCGGGCCTCGCAACCTGATCGATGCAATAGCGGATGGAAGACGTACCGCAGCAGCAATCCATCGGGAATTCGATCACACCGACTCGGAAACCCATACGACCGGCCAGATGATCGTCCTCGATCAATTCCATCGCACCGAGGACCTGTACGACCGGCGTCAGCGAGTCACGGTCCGCTCACTACCCACCGGGAGGCGGGTTGGCCTCCGCGAAGTCGAGCTCGGCTTCAATGAAGAGGAGGCCCGCTGCGAGGCATCGCGCTGCCTCCGCTGCTTCGCCAATGTGTTGCTCGACGTCGATCGCTGCGTCCTATGCGGTCTGTGCGTCGACGTGTGCCCCGTCGATGTCCTATCGATCGTCCCTGCGGCCGAGATCTCGACTCAGTTCGAGTCAGGTACGGCCTTGATGCTCGATGAGCGTGCCTGTATCCGCTGCGCCCTGTGTCTGGACCGATGTCCCACTGATGCCCTCTCCATGGGGATGTGGGCGGGAATCGGAGTGCCGGCATGACCTGGGGCAGACGATTCCGCGAAAGCACATTGGGCCGATCGATGATTCGCAACCCGAATCGCGTCACAACGCGTGATCGTGCCGCCGGGCACTGGTCGAACTTCTTTCTTCACATCTACCCCGTCAAAATCCGGCGGAAAGAGTTGTATTTCCGATACTCCTGGTATCTCGGCGTCATCTCTCTGACCCTCTTTGTCTCGCTCGTCGTATCCGGTATCTACCTGATGTTTGTCTACGTCCCGTCTCCCACAACGGCATATGGGGACATCCAGTATTTGCAGACCCAGGTCGCTTTCGGCCAATACATACGGAACGTCCATCGTTGGTCCGCCCATTTGATGGTGATCGCGGTGGCCGCCCACATGGCCCGGGTCTTCTACCGGGGTGCCTACAAGTCACCAAGAGAGTTCAACTGGGTCATAGGTGTAGTCCTACTCGTTCTCACTCTCCTCTTTTCCTTCACCGGCTATCTGCTCCCCTGGGATCAGCTGGCCTACTGGGCAGTGACCGTGGGGACCTCGATGGCCACCTATGTGCCTCTCATCGGGGGTTGGGTCTCGGACATGCTGCTGGGCGGATCTCAGGTTGGCTCCTCGACCTTGCTGCGCTTCTACGTCCTGCACGTGGCCCTGCTACCCACGGTCGTCGTGGTTCTGATCGCTGTGCACTTGTGGCGGTGGCGCAAGGATTCGATGCTCGACCTCGACAACCAAGAGAGAGGGTCACGATGACGGATGAGCAGCCGGTTGTGATCGGCGGCAAGCGAGTCTTGGGCGTGGTGCCGGGAAAGCCGGCCGCCGGGGACCGGAAGATCCCTGAGGAGCAAGAACCGGTCATGGTATGGCCTCATCTACTGGTTCGACACGCCGTGGTTGCCCTTGCGGTGTTGTTCTTGGTGCTTCTCCTGGCCCTTGCCTTCGACGCCCCGCTTCGATCGATCGCCGACCCGAACCTGACTCCCAACCCCGAGAAGGCACCCTGGTATTTCGCGGCGCTGCAGGAGCTGCTGAGTCACTTCCATCCGATGGTTGCCGGAGTTCTGGTTCCCGCAGGGATCGTCATTGGCGCCATGGCGTTGCCCTATTTAGACAGGAACCCGGAGATGAGACCTGGCCTCCGGAAGGTCGCCGTCCTCACCTTCACCCTTTTCTTGGTCACCTGGATCGTCCTCACTTTGATCGGCTTCGCCTTTCGAGGCCCGGACTGGGGCTGGGTTTGGCCCTGGCAGGACTGGTACGGAGAGCTATGAGCAACGGGGACGACGTCACCCGCAGAGCTTTTTTGTCCCGACTGTGGAAAGGGGGCGCCTCCTTGATGGCGGTGGCGGGTGCTTGGACGACCTGGGACATACTCAAACCGCCGCCCAATTCAGCCGACACCGGCCCGGTGCGCACCATTCCCGAGGCCGCGGTGCCAGAAGGCGGTGTGGTCGAGGTCAAGGCCGCGCGCGGCTATCTGACACGTAGCGGGGATGAGGTGGTCGCCCTGTCGTGGAAGTGCCCTCATCTCGGCTGCAGAGTCGCCTGGTGCGACTCCTCCAAAGAATTCGAGTGTCCTTGCCATGGCTCGGTCTTCAACCGTGTCGGTGAGTATCGCGAAGGCCCGGCACCGAGAGGGATGTCCACGTACTCGGTCGATGTCGTGGACGGCGTGCTCGTGGTCGATCCTGGCCGCGTCACCAACGGGCCTCCTCCCGGACCGGAGACCATCGACGAGCCGCCTGCCGGTCCTCGATGTGTTGGAGAGGGGGCTTGATGCCCGAGCACACCGATCCCGAGTTGGAGCAGTCGACACGCCGATGGATGAGTGCCGGGGCGATCCTGATGTTCCTGTTCGTCCTTGCCTTCCCCATTTATCGGCTCTACGAACCGGACGCACGCACCGCGGCCAGAGAGCAGCAGCTCTCCGATCTCCGCGACGAGGGTCAAAACGTGTACCTGGACAACTGCAGCTCTTGTCATGGCCAAGAGGGTGAGGGCATCGATGCCCCGGCACTCAACTCGCGACAGTTCCTGTTCAACGTGACACTCGATCAGATCGCCTCGATCGTCGGACACGGCATCCCCGGATCAGAGATGGTTGCCTGGAGTGTGGACTTCAATGGCCCGCTCACCTCTGAGCAGATCAATGCCGTTGCGACGTATGTCGACTCTTGGAGGTCCGGCGCTCCTGATCGCCCCGACTGGCGCACGCCACAAGGGTGATCTCGAGTCGAGACAGCATTCCATCTCTCATCGGACACCATTGACAGGCTAGGGTTTCAGCCATGGGTTTCCTCCTCAGCTTCCTGGCGACGGCAGCTTCTTTGGGAGCAGCGGTGTGGATAGTCGGCGGTCTCGAATTCACAGGCAGTTGGTGGGAATTCGTCATCCTCGCCGCCATCTTCGGCCTCGCCAACGCCATCGTGAAGCCGATCATCAAGTTCTTCAGCATTCCCTTGATCATTCTGACAATGGGCCTCTTCCTGCTGATCGTGAATGCCCTGGTGTTCCAACTGGTCATCTGGCTGGCCGGGCCTAGTGTCTGGGACCTGGGTCTGACATCCACCGGATTCTTCTGGGCGACATTCCTCGGCGCGATCGTGATCTCGATTGTCGGCTGGATCATCGGGATCATCCTTCCCGAAGCGGACTGACACCTGGAGAGCCTGAGTCGGCACCGAACACCCGCGTCGCTGAGGCAGAGGACATTGCCGCAAAAAGACGATCCAAGACCCGGCGAACGTAGCGAATACTGGGCTGCGCTGCTCGAGGGCGAAGATGGCGGGCTCGAGCTGTTCCAACGAATGATGAGAAGGATTCCAACCGCCCCTCGATGCAAGCTCTGCCAAGCGCCCTTCGCAGGACCGGTGGCGCCTCTGCTCCGACTCGCAGGCTTCCGACGTTGGAGTCTCAACCAGCAGATCTGCAAGATGTGCGTCCGCGATCTCGAAAAGCACCAGGGCGGTGCCGAGATCCCCGTCTCACTTCTCTATGTCGACGTTCGTGGTTCGACGGCTCTGGCCGAGACCATGTCTGCCATGGAGTTCACAGACTCTCTCAATCAGTTCTATGCGGTGACATCGAAGGCCATCGACGCCGAACTCGGCGTTATCGACCACATCGCCGGGGACGGCGTGATGGCTATGTGGATTCCGGCCTTCGTCGGGAAGAGCCATCCCATGCATGCCGTGGCAGCGGGAAGACGGATCACCAAAGAGCTGGCGCACCCGCGTGAGGGTGCACAGGTCCCGGCCGGAGTGGCGGTGCACACGGGCCAGGCCTACGTCGGGGTGGTGGGAGAGCCTGGCGCGCGAGACTTCACAGTGCTCGGAGACACCGCCAACACGGTGGCTCGGCTCAGCTCATCGGCGGCGGCCGGTCAGTTGGTCATGAGCGATGCGGTCGCATTGGCGGCCGATATCGACACGACGGGCTTGGAGCATCACGAATTCGATCTCAAGGGCAAAGCCGAGCTCTTTCCGGCTTGGGTGTGGAACGTTGACGATGGGCCCGTGGCCGCCTAGCGGCCGCGATCTGCCTAGGCGTTCCTCGTCTCCACTCGAAAGTCCCATTGGGGGTCACGTTCGGGCAGGTCGTCCTCCAGATCAGGATCCTGGGCTTCCGCCAGGTGCCTGCGCGTTCGGTCTGCCTCTCGAGCAAACCGAGAGCGGTCGACACTCCCCGACAGCGCCGAGAGGTAACGGACTGTCACATGCCCGCACCGTTCGCACACCACGCGTTCGAGGCCCGACATGCGGACCGACACCGTCGTTTCGTGTGAGCAGCGCTGACTCTTACGGTCTTCGGAGGCCAATCCCTTCCCCGCCCTGTCTGTTGGTTCTCCCTGTCGATTTCAGGCTCCGCAGATCGGGCGCATAGCGCAAGACTCAATGTCAGAACGCTGAATTGGACTAGTCCGCAGATTCTGGAAGCTCGCCCCTCCGATTCTCAGTCGAGGGAGAGCAGATCGAGAAGCTGGTCGCCGTATGCATCGAGTTTCGCCGGGCCGATGCCGGGAATCTGAAGGAGCGCCTCCTCCGTGCCCGGCCGAACCGAGGCGAGTGACTCGAGGGTTCGATCGTTGAAAACGACGTAAGCCGGCACACCTTGGCGTCTCGCCTGCTCGAGACGCCATGCCCGGAGTCGATCCATCGTCGCTGGGCTCGCGTCGGCGACACCAGGTGTCAATGGCCCTGTGATGCCTGCCTTGGTCACCTTTTCTCCCCATGGCACGGCCATGGTGGCCGAATCCAGCTTGATCAAGATTCCGGTGACCAATATCTCATCGACGGTGCCCTCATACCCACCCGCCACGGTGATCAGATCTCCAAGAGAAACGTGGATTGAATCATTCGCGGATGCGCGCGCCGCCGACCGGTCATCATGTGGATCGGTTGGCGTGGGCACCGGCGCCGACCCGTCGATTTCGGTGAGGAATCGCGATGGTCTCTTCTCGTCGGCGAAAATGGACACCGTCTTGCGACCCCGGGTGATTGCAACGTGGAAGACCCGACGTTCTTCTTCCACATCATCGGAGAGCTCATGTGGCATGGCGCCCTGGTCGGCGCCAAACACCAGGACATGGTCCCACTCCAACCCTTTGACACGGTGCACGGTGGACAGGGTCACCCCAGCCTCCCTTTTAGGGGTGCGAAGGGATGATCTCAGCCATCCCTCGAACTCGTCCGGGCCTGGGCCGAATGCCGAAGCCCGACGCAATGCCGTCAAGTCATCGCCTTGGGCGGCCCGATCGGCGCGAGCTCGGCCTGCGTCGAGAGCCGACGCAGCTTTGTCGAGGCCGATCTCGTCGATCAGGACGTCGAGCAGCCGGGCGGTGGCTCGAGTCGCTGCGGAGACCGCCACGATGTCATCGCCGAATCGGTTCCAGCGCGACGAGCGCTTGCCGTCGAGCCCTGCGCCCATGTCCGAAAGGTCGCTGACAGAGAAAGGGCCCCGTCGTCGGCCGATCATCTCCGTGAACAGTCTGGTGATGCCACGACCCGGGCGCCGTATCGCCTCGAATAGGTCGTTTCGGGTCATGGCCTCGGGATCGACTGCGATCCGCATCCAGGCAAGTGCCGCCCTCAAGACCGTGCGATCGAGGAGGCTTTCGGCAAGCGGTGTGTTGAAGGGGATCCCGGTCTCCGTCAAGCAGAGTTGGACCGGTAGGAGGCTCGAATTCACACGAGCCAGCACGGAGATCGAAGACGGCGACCGGCCAAGCTCGATCAACTCGCGTATCCGCTCGACAGTGGCAGGGGCAAGCGTTTCGCCTGGTCGTGTGATGACCTGCAACCCATCCTCCCCTCCCGCGGCACGGATGGTCTTGGTCACCCTCCTCATGTTGTACCCGACCAGGTTCGAAGCCGCCTCGACCACATCGGGCGGGCAGCGATAGTTGACTTCCAACGCATGCGAGACCGCGCCAGGAAATAGGTCCTCGTAGTCGATGAGGAAACCGGGATCCGCCCCGGCGTAGCCATAGATGACCTGGTCGTCGTCGCCGACACCGAACACGTTCAAGCCGGGTGACGAGACCAGCCGAATCAGAAGGAGATAGGCCGGCGTCAAGTCCTGAAACTCGTCCACGAGAAGATGACGGCATCGGTCTTGCCAATAGGCCCGGAGGTCGGGAAGGCGGCAGAGGGCTTCTATGGCTCCATAGATCTGTTCGGCGTGATCCGCTTCCCCTCGACGTTCCAGGGCCGCCCGATAGCGATGAAAGGTCTCGGCAAAGGCTGGGATGTCGTCGCGCCCGAGCTCGACGCTGTCGGGGTGGCGAAGCCCGATCCTCACCTCATCCAGCGCCTCGAGATAGGGACCGATCACGTCGGTGTTTGCGCGCGGTGGCGCCGGGGCGATCGGCTCGAGATGACGCCGCTGCTCACTCTCGCCTATCAATCTGAGAGTGGGCTTCGCCATGCGAAGGATCTCCCAACCGAGCGAATGTATGGTCCTGACATCGGGTCTCGCCGATAAGGGAAGACGTAGGGCCATTTCTTCGGCGGCTCTTCGGTTGTACGCCAGGGCGGTCAGCAACTCGGGCTCCACCAGGCGATCCTCGATCAGATGGCGGATGCGCGAGGTCAGGACCAGGGTCTTTCCCGAGCCGGCGGGAGCCACTACTCGGGCCGGGCCGGCGAGATGACGCACTGCCGCGGCTTGATCGTCCGCCAGCCCCTCGATCGACCAGCGTCTAGTGGGAACCGGCGTCGCCCGGCCGAGATCGACCGACTCATGATGGATGACGATGCTCTCGAGTGTCAGGGGCTGACGGGGACCGCCATCGATCCAGACAGGTCTGCCGCCCTTGTCGGTCAAGTCGGCAGGTCCGCCGACGCTCATCCCTAGACGGTCTCCGGCCTTGTGAGCCCACCACCAGATCGGCGTGTCGGTGCGGGCGTCGTAGGAGTTGTGCCACAAGGCCTTGATCAGGCGCTCTCGTAGGAAGCTGAACGTCGCACCGAGCTCATAGGGCGGGAGACTCGTGGCCTCGGGTCTGGAAAGCTCGTCGGGCTCGACCTCCAGCACGTAGGTCGTGGGCAGGCGTCGAACGTACCGACGCTGCACTAGAGAGGTCAGTTCCGCCAGGCTCTGATGGTCGCTGAGCGCACTCTCCGAGATGACGATCGAGTCGGCGTGCGCCCATGGGGCGGGGGGGACGTCCCGGCGCCGACGACGACCGATCGACCTAGCTCGATGGGCCCGGGTGCAGTCACTGCGTCAAGGTTAAGGGGCGCCTGTGACCAATAACACCAGCGCCTTCATCACCCTCCCATGAAGCTGCGAACCGTGCCGATGGTGTCGGCGTCATTCGGGCCCTTGTCATCCCGGTATCGCTTCACCCGGGCGAAGCGGAGTGCCACCCCACCCGGATATCGGGTACTTCGCTGCACCCCGTCGAATGCGATCTCATAGACCAATTCGGGCTTCAGATAGACGACGTGGCCACTTCGATGATCCTCGATCTCGAGGAATCGTCCCGTCTGCCATTGCAACATCTCGTCGGTCAGGCCCTTGAAGGTCTTACCCAACATCACGAGCTCGCCGCCCTCGCCCCTGGCGCCGAGATGGATGTTGGAAAGCCATCCACTCCTTCGCCCCGAGCCCCACTCGGCGGCCATGACCACGAGATCGAGCGTGTGAGTGGGCTTGACCTTGAGCCAGCCCGCACCTCTGCGGCCCGCCTGATATGGCTGATCGAGCGCCTTGACGACAACCCCCTCGAAACCATTTGCCACGGTTTGATCGAAGAACCGATTCGCTCCAGTCGGATCATCGGTGACCAACGACCCGACCACTGCCGTCGGCGGCAATCGTTGAGGCCACCGGTTGCGCCGGTCACTGAGAGGCAGGTCGATCAGGTCCTCGCCATCGAGATGGAGGCAATCGAAGTAGAACGCCCTCAAGTCGGGGCCTGCAACGTCATCCCCCGACCCGAACCGACTCATGGAGTCCTGAAACGGCCGCGGGAGACCGCTGCGATCCATCAAGAGGGCCTCACCGTCGAGGATGAACGAGCTCGCTTCGAAACTCAAGGCATCGGCGACGACCTCGGGGACGCGACCCGTGATGTCATTGAGATTCCTGGTGTAGACGGCGACACGCCGACCAACCCGATGAACCTGGACCCTGGCGCCGTCGAGCTTCCATTCGACGACGGCCTCACCCAAAGACTCGACCGCTTCCCCGGCACTGGTGGCGGTCTTGGCCAACATCGGCTGTATGGGCGTGAACACCGTGAGCTCGGAGCGGGCCAGGGTTGCCGCACCCTCTGCCAGTGCGCGCGTTGCCACCGCCGTCAGGTCCCCTTCCAGCATTGCCGAGCGACGCACCTCGTCGGCGGGCACTTCGAGGACCTGCGCCACCGCATCGGCCATGACACCTTCGAGGGCCCCCTGCCTGAGGTTGCGCAAGATCAAACCCCGTAGGAAGTCCTGTTCATCGGTGGTGGCGCGCTCCATGAGATCGTTCAGCAGTGACTCCTTGCGGTGCTTCGACCCCGGGCCAGATTCCTTCGAGATCCCCTCCAAAGCCACATCCACGTCCACGATCGTGAGACTGGGGCGGTTCGCCGGAGCAGCTCTCACCCCGCCAACGGTGGCATACCCGATCCCGAGACGATCTTGACGAGGCCTGCCGCTGAGAAAGGACACTGCCGACGCAGCCTCCTCAGGCGCGAGGCCGGCCAGCACTGCGGCGAGGTGCTCCACCTTCTGGGTGCGGGAGCGCGTCGATGCCACCGCCTGGGACACCCGGACGAGCTCGACGAATCGCACAGATCGAGCGTATTGGCTGACCTTCAGGATCGAAAACGGTCGAACGGCTCGAGCTCGATACCGGCGACATCGAGGGCTCGAGCCACCTGCGTGGCCGCCGGCTCCAGGTCGATGGGCTCGAGGCTCGACCACGGGCTCCCGGTCAGCCGGGTGTCCACGTTTCTGAGGGTCACGTCATCGGGTGCGATGGCGTCGAGCTCTTCCCACGTCATTGGCGATGCGATTGGTGCCATGGGGCGCGGCCTCAGCGACCAGGGTGCGACGGCGGTGGAGCGCGGGGTGTTCCTCATCCAATCGACGAATACCCGCTCCCCTCGATCCGACTTGCGAAATGCGACCGTCATCAGGTCATCGTGCATGGCAGCAGCCAACTCTGCAGTGCCGCGCACCATGTCAGACAGCCTCTCGATCGTGATACCCGGCGCCACCCGCGCTCGGAGGTGATACCCCTTCGAGCCCGAGGCGAGAGGCATCGTCGTGATGTCGAGATCCTCCAGGAGCGCTCTCATCCTCCGCGCCGCCTCTCGCACCAAGTCGAACCGATCAGGGGGTGGGTCGAGGTCCCAGACAACCCAATCGGGATGGGTCTCGTCTTCCACCCTGACCGGAGGCACATGGAACGTGATGACACCCAAGTTGGCGAAGAAGAGAATCGCTTCCTCGCTGTCGATCACCGGATAGACGGTCGTTCCGCCTTCTTCCTTTGCCACCTCGTAGCGGTCGATCAGATCCGGCGGATAGTGATCGGGAGCGTTCTTCTGCATGAAGCCCTTCTCGGCGATCCCCTTTGGGTAACGCTCGACCGTGAGGGCGCGTCCGGAGATGTAGGGCAGCATCCTCCCGGCCACCTTGGCGTAGTAATCGAACACCTCTCCCTTGGTGATCCCATCGTCGGGGAACATCACACGATCTGCATTGGTGACGGTCACGAGGATAAGACTATGGCCGCCGCCGGAAGCAGACGACGCTGCAGCGTGTTGTGCATGACGTGAGCAACGAGATGACAGGACCCACAGAGATGCACCCGATCGAGCAGAGGGCGGCCGAGAACCCGACCCCATGGGGACAGAGTCACATCGACCAGTACCTGGCAAGCAACGGCGCAGCGGTCGAGCATCCGATGGCCGACGATCTGATCCTGCTCTACACCACGGGTCGAAAGAGTGGTGAGATTCGACGGGTTCCTCTCGTCCACTACCGCGACGGTGACGACCTGATCGTCGTGGCCTCCAAGGGCGGAGCCCCCGACCATCCATCCTGGTACCTGAATCTGGTGGCCAATCCGACGGTCTGGGTCCGACGCAAGGGCGACTTCTTCGAGGCAGAGGCAACCGTTGTAGGAGACGCTGAGCGTGGGGCGCTCTGGCAGAGCGTCACAACCTGGGCACCGTTCTTTCAGGGATATCAGGATAAGGTGTCACGCCAGATCCCGCTGGTCCGACTCCATCCGGTCCGGACCGACGCAGTCAGCCCTCCTCCGGAATGACGACCCACAGGATGATGTAGATCAGGATCTGTGGCCCGGGCAGGATGATCGACAGCAGGAATATGAGGCGCATCGCTCCTCGCGATATGCCAAATCGGTCGGCGAGCCCGGCAGCAACACCGGCGATCATCCGACCATCTCTCGGTCGCACCAGCGATGGACGTTGGTCACTCATGACCGTCCAATTTACGCGATTCGAATGGCCGGGTGATTCTGTCGGCAACGGCCGGTACTGTCGTCTTCGAGCAGGAGGAATGGATGAAGATTCAGTCCGGTCAACTCGTCGCTCTCGGGTATGGCGCCTACGTTCGCTCCGACGACGTGATCGCAGTCGAGCCCATCACCGATGGGCGGGGACCAGGGAGACGGACCTTCGTGTGGGTTCGGGGGATCTCCGACCCGCTCGTCGCCTCCCGCGCCGAAGGCTCCATCGTCGACGACCTGATCACACCGGCCGATGAAGCGGCGCGCATGAAGGCGCAACGATCCGTGCTACAGCGGATGGCCACCGTCCTCGACACGATCTCTCCCGGGATACGGAGACTTCTCGCGGAGGAATCGGGCAAGGACATCGAAGAACTGTCTGACGAGGCCAAACGCGTGCTCGGCTAGCCCTGATCAGGCACCGGGCTTGATGATCCCGGCTCGAGAGATGAGCAGCGGAACGGGGATCGACCCTGCTTTTCTCCCCGTGCTGACGGCTGCCAGAGACGTTGATCTGCCTGTGACAGAACGCGGGATCAGACGAGGCCTGCCTCCCAGTCCTGGCGGAACCACTTCACTTGGGCATCGAGTCCGTCTCTCAGAGACCACCGGGCACTCCAGCCGAGACGTTCTGAGATGAGCGCGGTGTCCCCTCCAGTTCGACGGGGGTCACCGAGGGCGGGCTCTTCGAGTCTGATGTCGAGGTCCCGGCCAATGAGGTCGGCGAGCTCTTCGAAAACGGCGTTGAGGCTCACAGGGGATCCCCCGGCCACGTTGTAAATGCGATGGCCACTCTCAGACTCGCCTGCAGCGCGAACGGTGGCGTCCACGACATCTCCAACGAATGTGAAATCACGCACCGCATTGCCGTCACCGTAAACGCGGATCGGCTCCCGCAGATAGGCGCTCCGTATCCATTTTGTGAAGGCCATGTCAGATCTCTGACGAGGCCCATAAACTGTGAAATAGCGAAGGCTGACGGCACTGATGGCGAATTGGCTCGTGTAAGCCGTCACCAGCGCCTCACACGAGGCTTTTGTGACCCCGTATGGCGAGATCGGGGCCAAGGGGCGATCCTCCGCGACAGGGACCTCTTCCGCCTCCCCATAAACCGACGAGGAAGACGAGAAAACGAGCCTCGCAGAAGGATGCTCCGCGATGGCGCCGAGGATTCGCTGCGTGGCGAGGATGTTCGCGTTGGACGCTTGCGCGAAGTCACGCCAAGAAGCGCGAACACCCGGACGGGCGGCAAGATGAAACACCACGTCTGACTCGGCCACCAGGTAGGAGAGTTCCACCTGATTGAGGTCTCCTTCAACGAATTCGAAGGCAGGGTGGGAGGTCATCGATGAGACGCGGGCACGCCTGCCCATCGTGTCGTAGGTTGGTGCGAATGAATCTATCCCCGATACGGTCCAGCCATCTCGCAGCAGACGCTCGGTGAGATGTGACCCGATGAACCCTGCACATCCAGTAACGACGGCCCTCATCACCTATTTGCCTCGGCGTGCCGAACGGAGTCGCCCTTTGGCCGAGGCTCCCCCAATCGGCCTCGAGCCGGATCACGGGAATGACCGGCCATCGCGTCAAGTCCCCGATCGATTGACAACGGCACCGATCGTGTGGGACAAGATCTTGAAGTCGAGTGTCCAGCAACACCGCTTTTGGTAGGCGAGCTCCAAACGGACGCGTTCCTCCCAATGGAGATTTGCCCGCCCGACAACCTGCCAGAGGCCGGTGAGACCGGGACGGAGGTCGACCCGAGCGGTGTGCCAAGGCTCATACGCCTCTATCCCAAATGATGTAGGGCGAGGTCCCACCAGGCCCATGTCACCAGACAGGACATTGAACAGCTGTGGGAGCTCGTCGAGGCTCAACATCCTGAGGATGCGCCCGATTCGTGTGACCCGGGGGTCATTGGTGATCTTGAAATCGGGCCATTCCAGTTCATTCAGGTGGAGTAGGTCTTTCTTGAGCGACTCGGCGTTGTTCACCATCGTCCTGAACTTCAACATAGGGAAGCGCTTGCCGTCGCGCCCGACTCTCTGTTGGCGAAACACCACAGGAGCAGTTGGATCCTGGAGTTTCACCACAGCGGCAATGAGGCCGACAACAGGCAGCCAAAGGGGCGAAGTGACGAGGACCAGACCTAGGTCGCGCAAGCGCGCCAAGCGCTCGTGTGTCCGCACTTGGGTGGCGGTCCGAATCGGTAGTTTGGCAACCCATGGCGGTATAGGTCCTTGAAGTTCCGATGACCTCTCCACGCCATCTTCGCTTTCTTGGATGTGGCCCGGGACCAGCGCAGCACCAGTCATACGGCGAGGCGCTCGCTTGACTCGATCAACTCCTGGATGAGGGCATCGCCTGTCGGGGCGTCAGCAGGAAAAGTGGATGCCGCAGCCCGGATGTCGAGGGACTCTGCCTCAGCCCATCGTTTGACACGTTGAACCACGTGATTGCGTCCAGAGGAATCGGTATGCGGCAGGATCACGATCATCGTGCCCTGCCGAATCCAGAACGAGTCGACGGTCCGGAGTGATGACGAGAAGGCAAACGTGAACCGCTCCCAGGCGCCCTCGAGTAGCGGGCGATCGTCTACCGTCTCGACAGCGATCATGGAGACGGACCCGCCATAGCGCCGAGCTCGCCCGAGTTCGTAGTCGAGTTGCTCCTGCACGCCATCCATCGTGTCCTGGTGAATAGATGGAAATGCCCGTCGAAGAGCGGCAAAGAGCGAAACGCACCCCACCACCAATGCGGCGATCACCCACAGAATGAGCACCACATTCGTTCGTTGCCCCGAGGTCAGATATCGCTGAGTCGATATTCCCGCCACGCCAACCCCAGCGCCGATCGTCAGCGCTGCAACGCCAATGGAGTGCGTGCCGGTCTTTGCTAGTCTCCACAACACTGCTACCAGGACAATCATGGCGGCGACCCGAGCGACCACCGACCTGGCCGAAAGAAACGCCGTGCCCGCAGCGGATGTGACGAGCGCGAGCGCGAGCGCGTCGCCGCGGACAACGCCTTTCCCCACTCTTCCCCCTGTGAATTTCCTCGCCATCCCGTTCCTCTGACGCGATACCCTAGCGTCTCGAGCGGTCGGGTCCAGCGACCAGGATCATAAGGAAGAGCCGCCTAAACAGGCAGCTTCTCCCAGCGAAAACCGGTCCACAATGCCTTCGGAAATGGAATGAAACTCGAAGGCGAGGCGACTATCACAAGCCCGAACCACGAGAACCCCAAAATCATTCGCATACCGCTCCTGACTGCCGTCGACGGGAGTCCCGAAGCCGTATAGGGAGCGACCGCCAAGGCCCGAAACGAAGTAGGGCATGCCATCGAGGACGATCCTCTCGTAGACGTGATCGTTCCCCGACAAGACTGCATCCACTCCCCACTCGGCGAATGGCCACTGGAGTTCGACAGTGGAGCCGTGATGATCACCTGAAGAGAACGGAGGTGTCGGGGAGACAACCAGGCGCCAAGGCGAAGACGATGCGGCCAGCTCGCGCTTCAGCCACGAAGCCTGAGTCGACGCCACTCCAATTCCATCCGATTCCTCGGGTTGGGTATTGAGCACGAAGATCTGAACAGGACCGACCACGAAGTCGTAGTACCTCTCGTTGCCGCTCGTCCCCGAGGTATCGATACCACGTCCCGGAAGATCGAAGTAGGCGAGATACGAGTCCAATCCGCCGTCGGAATATTCATGGTCGCCGAGCGACGGGAAGAACCTGTTGACCGACGACCCGGTGCCGTACCGACCTTCGTACGATCCAATGAACGAGCTGTAATATTGACCGATGTTGGTCTCGTAATCGGGGACGTCATAGCTGTTGTCACCCGTCGTCGCGATGAAGTCCACGTCCAATGTGTCGACGAGGCCGGCAACTGCAGCCTCCCCATTCGAGTTATCACCGTAATCACCAAAGACGGCGAATGTCACTGCGGTGCCCGTTTCGACGACCGATCGCGGGAGAATGGTCAAGATCGCATCGTCACAGGTGCCCGAGGAGTCGCATACCTGATATTCGAGACCATCGGAATCGACAAAAGCGCTGCCAGGTGAATAGGTGATTGATCCGTCCAACGCGACCGTGGCACTCCCGTACAGCGGAGTCTGGGTTATCACGACACTCAGCGGATCGAGATTGCCGTCACCGTCGCGATCGTTCGCCACCACGTCTACTTCGACAGGAGACGAGTCATCAGCCAGGTGGACGGTGTCGTCGACCGCGACAGGTGCTGATCCTCGAGGCGTGAGGGGAGATGAGGGGGCGAGCACCAAGAGGGATATCCCAAAGATCGACAAGGCGACAAGTGCAATTATCCCGATGCGGTCGCGAGGTCGAGTGAGTCGAGTCATCTACAACAACGCGAGCTTTCCAACGAGCTCACGCCACCCAAGGCTCCAATCCTCGACGACGCCCCATTGCCGATAGGCCCTTGTTGCGACCTCCGCCGCCACCCACAGCGCAACGAGGAGCACTTCTTCATCGTGTAGGGAGGGTATCCCACGTTGTCGGCGATACATTCGGCTGAAACCGTCCAACCGTCGTATCGATAAGTCAGGTTTGGCCAGGAGGGCAGGTGCTAAGAGCGAAAGAGGGAACAAGAATTCGTCGGTGAAGCTCGTCGTCGACCAATGCGAATGTTCCCAGTCGATCACGGTGAATTCGTCCCCCAAGAGTCGGCAATTGCCGGGCCACAAGTCGCCGTGGATCAGAAACTCGATTGCGGGCTTCGCCGACTGGCCGGTTACATGATCGCCGGCTGCCCGCAACCGTCGTTCAACCCTATCGGGCGGCTCGAACACCTCGCTGAAGATGTCCGGGATCTCCGGCGGCCTCTCAAACTCTCTTTCCACGGGCCGCTCTGAATGGGAATGAAGCTGCGCTAGCCAGTACGCAAGACGCTCCGAGAAGGTTGCTCGTTCCACATCGGCCAATCCGGACCAAGATCGGTCTGCGTCGGCGAAAACCGAGATCATGTGCACGTCGACGTCGTCTACCAATGCCAGTGGCTGCACAATGGTGCGCGCCATCTCGGGGGGAACCGCCCTCCTGATCTCGATCAGTCGTCGATATTCTTCGCGAACAACCCATCCGAAGCGGCGGTCGCGACTGGTTTTGATGACCACGATCGGCTTTCCGCTGTAGGTCGATATCCCGTAGAGAACGACGGATGTAGCGTTCGCGCGACCGGTTGCCTCGAGCACCCACTCCAAGGAAGGAGGCTCCGAACCGAACCAGTCGAGCCAATGTCCTACGACGAATTCCGTGAGCATGCGTGGACGCCACCTGGTCTCGCTCATCCGCTCTGGCTCAATGGCTCATTCTTCCGGACCCCGACAGACGACCAGGGCGCCCGGCACAACAGCCGTGACCATTCTCACGAACGCGCGGGATTGAAGTGCGCGGAAAGTCCATCTCCACGCAGGGCGACGGGACAACAAGAACCGTTCGAGCGCAAATCTGGCTGCGACCGGCGCCAGAGGGAACACGTATTCGGGGACCCACGGGTCAGGCAGCGTCCCATACACACCGTCGATGATGAGCCCGCTGTCTCTCAATCGGTGCCGCAACCAGGCAACTCTCAGGCCAAGCCAGCCAAATCTCCAACCACGGATTCTCATCGAGGGGACACCGAAGACGACCCTTCCGCCATTGGGATCCAGCCTTCCCTTTATCGCGGGGAGTCGATTCGATTGAGTCATCACAATGAGTTGAAACGGCTTGCTCGATTCCGGCCCCTCCAGCAGGTCATCGAGCGACGACACGTCGAAGACGCTCTCGAGGTCCGGGAATGGGCCACCAACGACTAGTGCTCGCCCGCGGTCAGGGATGGTTTGCAGAAACCGCCAGTCCGCAAGAAGGCCATCTCTCGATTCATCGGCGACAGGCACGATGTCAGCGTATCTCGGATGGTCGGTATCCAGGCCGCCAAGTCCCGCAGCTAGCTTATCTTGGTCCGTGAGGTCATCGCCAGAATGCTTCTGAAGATGAAAGTGGTCGCACCATAGAATGAAACGGGCAATCGGACGCCTGAGCGCCCCCGTCATGAGAACTGCCCTGCGGGGGCGATCTCTCAACGTTCTGTGCTATCACCGAGTGTTGGAACGAGTCGATGCGGATTTTTTTCCCGACGTGGTCAGCGCCACCCCTACGTTGTTTGGCCAGCAGCTGGACCTCATTTCAGAGAAGTATTCCTTCATCGCAGAGGAAGACCTGGTCGACTGGCTGGGTGGTGGCTCTCTTCCCCCTCATCCCGTTCTGCTGACGTTCGACGACGGCTACGTCGACAATTACGAAATCGTGTTTCCCATCTTGCGAAAACGGGGTATTCCGGCAACCTTCTTCCTGGCGACGGGTCATATGGAAACCGGCGACTTCCTCTGGTGGGACCTGGCCACTCATATCATTGCCCGGTCGGAACTCGACCGGGTCGACATGCCATTGCTCGGCGTTCAGGACCTGCAGTCACCTGGAGCTCGATCGGATCTGGCACGTCGTTGGGTGCGGGCGGCGAAGGGCGTGACCAATCGAATGAGACTCGAGGCGCTCGATGCCCTGTCATATCAGCTTGACGTGACGTCGACCGGCCCGTCACCGCGAGTTGCCCTGACCTGGGATCAGGCGCGCGAAATGGCCGACAACGGTATGACTTTTGGAGGTCACACGCGTACGCATCCGATCCTGTCACGGATGGGCTCAGAGGAGGCTCAAGCCGATATCCATCAAGGAATCTCGAGGATGAAGCAAGAATTGGACCGGGCGGTGACCTCCTTTGCCTTTCCCAACGGCGAACCAGGCGACTTCGATTTCTCCACGAAAGAGATCCTCGAAGATCTAGGGGTCTCCCTGGCCTTCAGCCTCGTGCCCGGACCGGCGCTGCTCACAGAGGTGAGGGAGGACCCGCTTGCGGTGAGGCGAATCTATGTTGGGTCAAGCGATGATCTGGAACGACTGGAGCTGAAATTGCTGGGCTGGAGTCGGATTGCGGACTTCGCCCGGCGGTTCACCTTCACCCCATGAAGTGGGATAAACCGGCAATCAAAGTGAACAATGACTTGAGTCGCGGCGGTCACCGGTCGATCAGGTCGAGAGTGCCTTGGTTTACTGCGCTCCTGATCGTATTGATGGCCGCATTGCCACCCGGTGGCACCTTCGTCGACGATGACGGAAGCGTCCACGAGGGTGGGATTGAAGCGGTCGCTGCGGCCGGGATCACCGAGGGCTGTAATCCACCGGCCGATGATCATTACTGCCCAACGCGAGTGGTGACGAGAGGGGAAATGGCCGCTTTTCTCAGCCGCGCGCTGCAACTCGCTCCGACGGACACAGACTTCTACACCGACGACACCGACAATCCATTCGAAACTGCCATCAACCGGTTGGCCGCCTCCGGGATAACCCAAGGCTGCAACCCGCCCACCAACGATCGCTACTGCCCCGATCGAGGGGTGACCAGAGGAGAGATGGCAGCAATGCTGTCGAGAGCATTCAAATACCCACCGACGACCGATGATCATTTCACGGACGACGACGAGAGCCCTTTCGAAGATGCGATAAACCGTCTGGCCGCATCCGGGATAACCCAAGGCTGCAACCCGCCCTACAACGATCACTTCTGTCCGGATCTCTATGTGGGACGCGATCAGATGGCGACGTTTCTCACTCGGGCACTGCATCTGACACCCAACCGACCTCCATCCGTCGATTCGCCCAACAGCGCTCGTTACTGGTCATCGGATAGTCCATTCAATGTCCCGATACCAGCGAACCCGGTCTTGGACCCGCTCTCCTCGGACATGACGGCACATCTGTCCACCGGTGTGGTCTTCGACCTGTACGAGTTCGGCATTGCGATCCAACTAGCGGACAGTTCATCACCCCGCGCCGATGTCACCTGTACCGCCGACTGGGGAACATGCCCGGCAGATGCCCTGAATCCGATCCGAATACCACTGGAAACCAAGCCTCCGCCCGGCTCAGACGGAAACACGGTGATCGTCGATTGGTCGACACGCAGGGCCATTTCGATGCACCAACCCGTGAAGCAACCAGACGGCTCGTGGTCGGCAACGTGGGTGACGGTGGCTGACCTCAATGGGACAGGAGTACCCCCACAGGGGGGCAACGGCTCTGGAGCGTCCCATCTCGCCGGAGTCGTCGAGATGGATGAGATCCGGAACGGGTATATCGATCACGCTCTCGTCTTCTCCACCGATATCGCCTGTCTCGGTGTCCGACGCTATCCGGCGCGGAAGACCGACGGCCCGTCAAATCGCCGTGATTGCGTGCCGGAAGGGGCCCGCATCCAGCTCGACCCTTCGATCGACGTCGACAGCTTGGCGGTGTCGCCCGGCGTCAAGACCGTCGCGCGAGCGTTGCAGGAATATGGTGCATACGCGGTCGACAAGGGTGGCGCACCAATGGCTCTCTACTTCCAAGTCGCTCCGGACGCACGCCCGGGCTTCCCGGGAACGGTCTATGTGGATGCCGGCATACCCAACGACTACTTCTCTCCCGGATCAATCCCCTGGAATCGACTCCGGGTGCTGGCCTCGTGGGATGGCCGTTGAAGCTAGCCGGTCCCGTTTGAACCTGACGACCCTGCGGCCCGGGCCACCGCATCGGCTAGGACCGACCAGCGGTGAGCCACCGCCCGTTCGCCTATGGCGTGCCCCATCGCTGCTACCAGCTCGTCATCCCACAGCAGTCGCTCGATCCCTCTCGCCAATCCGTTCACATCTCCAGGCTCGACCAAGAGGCCCGTCACACCGTCCTGGACTACATCTTCCATACCGCCCGTTCGGGTCGCGATGACGGGACAGTTGAACGTCATGGCGATGTGGAGTGGCCCGCTCTGAGTGGCGCTCCTGTATGGGAGCACGAGAAAGCGAGCACGACTCATCATGGGCCCAACGTCGGCAAGCGGAACATAGGCCAACGCGAATATGACCCGGTCGGTGATTTCGAGGGACTCGGCAAGAGTCGCCAGAGAACCTCGATCAACGTCACGGCCGGGATACCCGGCCACGACGAGCTTCGCCGAGTCAGGGCGACTGGCGGAAGCGAAGGCTTCCAGCAGATCCTCGACGCCTTTACTCGGACGGAGGTTGCCGAAGAACAAGATCACGATGTCTCCGGGATCGATGGAGTAACGGTGGTAGACATCTGACTCGTTTGCTGCGACGAGACGGAAGAGCTCCCCGTCACCGTGAGGTATGACGAACATTCGTGATGGAGGGAAGTGCGGGTAGAGACGGGCATACCGTTCGCGTATCTTGTCGCTCAGAAAAAGCCGCGCATCGACGGCAGTTGAGCCGGCGCCGTTCATTGCCTGTTCGATCAGGGCCACAGCCTTATGGCTGGTGTCACGTGACTCGAACTCATGACAGATCTCCATGAGGGTCGATCCGCCCTTCTTCAGCCTCTTCAGCAACCAGTTGTGTGCAGGGACCGGGAAGGGCCGCACCACCACCCAGTCGGGCGAGCTCCTTCCGACCTCACCGGTGATCCTCCACATCTCCGTAAACAGCCGCCAGGCACGCCAAGTGCGGCGGAACAAGCGACGATAGAGGCCCGCCGGGAAGCCATTTGTCGACGATGAAGCCACTGCCGGCATACGTGTCCACAGTGCGAACTTGGGCGACACGGTGAACTGGCGCGGGATATGGGCCAACTCATAGTCAGTCGCCGTGACGAGCGTGACATCGACACCCAACTCCGCCACAGCAGCACTGAGCATCTGGGCGAAGTGGATCATGCCACCGGTGCCGTCCGGCTCGATGATGACCATTCTCACATCGGCCCCCCCGAGTCGGTCGCCCCATCTCCGGCTCGCATTGGTCGCATCAACATGAGGATCCGATGCAAGGACTCCCGCTCCAGCAACCAGATGCAAGACATATACGTGATGGCACCAGCCAAGGTGGTCGCGCTCAATCGAACGAGGTCCCCCATTCGATTGGTCGTCTGAAGCACGATGGCCGCGACACCAGCCAATACGAGCCCACTAATCGTGGCCGGGAGGAACTGCGCAACGATCCGCATCACCTTCAAGCCCAGCCTCCGCGCTATGAGGTAGATCCTCAGCGACTTGTCGAGAATCGTAGTGATGAGATGGGCGACTGAGACCGCGAGGAGCCCATGCGGCGCCGCCACGAGCAGGGCCGGCACGAGGATCATGAGTCGGAGGCCGGTGATCTTGGCAAGGAATCCAGGCCTGCCGAGCGCCTTGTAGACATCGCCATCCGACGACATCAACGACCTCACCCAGGCAAATATCGCCAGCACCCTCAGAATCGGGACCACCTCGAGCCAGTTGGGCCCAAGGGTGACCAGGACGATCTGCCGGGCACAAATAAACAGTCCAATACAAATCGGGGTAGTGAATATCACGACAAAGCGAATCGAATCGAGGAAACCCCGCTGCAGTGCCGCAAGTGATTCTCTTGCCTTCGAAAACGCGGGAAACAACGAGCGGCTCAACACCGACACCACGCCCAAGACCAGTAACTCCGGGAGTCGATAGGCGAGCGTGTAGATACCGAGCGCTGTCGCTCCAAGGACACGGCCCACGATCACGTAGTCGACGTTGCCGGTAACGACGTAAATGAGATCGACTGTGAAAAGGGGGAATCCGAACCCCAGCAAGGATTTGGTCAGTGGGAGATCGAAGTCGATTCGGGGCCGCCACTTGGCCACGACCCAGGCAGCCACCACGCTCACCAGGGTCCCAGCCAACTGACCGATCACCAACGCCCACACTCCGAGACCGGCGAAGGCGAGCGTGATGGAAACGATGCCCTTGACCAAGGCGCTTCCGACGTCGGGGAGCATCTTCCTCCTGAAGTCGAGCTCGCGCTGGAGTAGGACTAGATGCACAGCACCGAAAGGAGCGATCAAGAACGTCGAGCTCAGGACCCTAAGCAGCGGGGTGACCGCCGGCTCTTCGAAGAAGGCGGCAGCGACCGGAGAGAGAAGGAAGCCGGCGATGAATAACAAGAGCCCCAGTACAAGATTCCACGAGAACACGACATTTGCGGACTTGCGCGGGCGATCCCGCTCATAGATGAGGGCACCGCCCAGACCGACATCTTGGACGATTGAGAGATATGTGACGGCAACAGTCGCGAATCCAACAACACCGAATTCCTCCGGTGTCAGGAGTCGGGCCAGGATCGCCGTGGCGAGGAGCGTAAGCCCTTTGCTGACCGCAAAGGCGGCGTAACTCCAGGCGACTCCGCGAGCAGTGCGCCTCGAGAGCGGGCCTATGTGCTCAGTGGACACGTCGAGCTTCTCCGCCGGTCGTCTCCCAGGTTGCCAAGAGTCCAAGGGTCAAAGAGACGAGGGTGATGAGCTCCGTCGCACAGGTCCTGTGTCGACCTCATGCGACTCGAGAAACAGCCGTCGGTCGATACCCGTCGTCTGAAGATCATCTCGATTGCTCGCCGGCCATACGGCCGCGAGAACCAAACCGAGGAAGGCCCCGATGGCTGCTCCGAAGATGGCGTCGCGGACGGGTACCGGAGATGTCGGGGCTGACGGGGTCTTTGGCGACTCAAGAAGAATGGCGTAGTAGATCGGATAAGTCGTGGCTAGATCGTCACGAGCCGACGTCCCAACGAGGGCATTCACCTCCTGGACGGAATCAGCGACAGGGCCTGACACCATCAGACTCACGACGTTTGACTCCGGAAGCACGACACTACTGCTCATGTAGTCATCCGTTGAGCCCCCGATCTGGCGAACGGCGCGATCGAGCAGAGTTCGGCTCTGCATCATCTCTGCGTAGGTGGCCGTTATCTGACGATTTCGGAGAACGCCGAGAGCCGCCGCCACATCTCCAGGATCCTGTATCGCAGGGTCGGCTGCGAGGACGAAGGTCGACGTGGACTCGAAAACGGGGTCACGAGATTCTGAGAAGAAATACGAGACAACCATGGCGACGATGGCGACAGCGACAATTAGCCACCAGCGAGCCACGACCACACTCAGCGTCGAATGATCACCCATGGAAGTCGAGCCGCCTTATGGATCTTTGAGGAGATTGGAATGCGATTGACATTGCGGTCGTGGTTGAAAGCTACCAGCCAGCGTCGACTTAGCATCACCAACAGAGCAGAGTTGCCCCATGAAACGACTCCCCTGGCGTTTCCAAACTGTCCACCACGGCGATAGCTTCTCTGTGGAGCGAGAGCTTGGGAGGCCGAAGTCGTCGAGACGTCATATCTGCTCGCGGTGCATGTTGCCCGGAGAGGGCCATCCCGGCCAGGAGACCAGCATCATGCCAGGTCAGAAATGAGCCTCCTTTCGTGACACCCGGCAAAACACCGGTCGCCTGGGTCCTGGCTGCAATTGGGACCTTCATAACGGTCATGGTGCTCTTCATGCTCGCCGGAGCGGAGGTCTATCGAGCCCAGTCGACCCTGGTGGTCAGCCCGATGAGCGAAGGCATAGATGGAATCGATCAGTTTGAGGCTATCGATCTGAGCAATGCCTTGGGAACGGCGGTCACGGTCTTCAATAGCAGCGATATACAGCACGAGGCGATGATCGCCGCTGATATCGCTCCCGACGAGATGAGCCGATTTTCGATATCGGCGACAAATCCGATCGACACACTCGGCGTGAGGCTCGATGTGAAAGGACCTGACGAGCGAGTCGTCGCCCTAACAGCGGAGGTTGAGAGGCTCGGGTCGGCTCTGACACACGAACTCATCCCCGATGTGGGCATCCCTCGCCTGGAGGGCGATGAATTGACCAGCTCGCACGACTTCGAGTCCCCTGACATCGTCGTCGGCGCCATAGCCGCATACCTGACGGTCCTCGCATTGATGGCCGGCGCATTGCTGGCCGCGAGAAACCATATCGATTATGGGTTGAGCTTCAAAGATCTGGCGTCGGCCTGGATCCGGGGACAGACCATTCCCACTCCAAGACCGTGGTGGCTCTCACCCTGGCTGCTAGGAGTTGTAGCTTTCATCGGCCTCTCGGCGGGATTCGCAACATCATCGTTGGCATCGGCTCTGGCCATCGCCGGAGGGACGACCCTCGCTTTGCTCACCCTTCTCGCTTTGCGATTCCCTGAATGGCTGACGATCGGCCTGGTGTTGCTGGTCCTTCTGCGCATCTCCGACGTCGGGACCGACTTCTATGGGCTCCCTGGAGTCGCGGTCCCCTACACGCTGATGATGCTGGCGATCCTCGGGGCGAGAAGGCTCGTACTCGGAGAGAGCAGGCAGGGATGGATCGGTCTGGCCGTCGCGCTGGGCGCGCTCGTGGCCGTAATGTCGATTTCGTCACTCACGGCCACCGATCAAGCCCTGGCCATCGATTCGACAATCGATGTCCTCAAAAATGGCCTGGTCGCGATTCTGCTCATCGCCATGATCCGTGAATTGGGTGACCTGAAGAAGGTCATATGGACGCTAATCATGGGAACGTCCTTTCTTGCTCTGCTCGGCATCGTTCGCGCCGTTCTCGGACACGTTCCTGGGCTTCTCGACGGCTTCTCACAGGTCGTCAATGACGTCGTCGACGAGGAAGTCGTTGGATTCCGCATCGCAGGCCCCATCGGGGACGCAAATTTCTTCGGTCAACTCCTGGTGACGATCTTCCCTTTGGCATTGGAACGATCTGCACGGGAGAAAAGACACTTCTTGAGGTTGGCCGCTGTCATCGGAACACTCTTGATCGGTTGGGCGATCATCCTGACCTACTCCCGCGGGGCCATCATCGGTGCCCTCGTCTGCGTTATCTGCATGATTGTCTGGGTGCGACCCTCGGGGAAGACAGTCCTGGTTGGAGCATCGGTCGTTGTCGGGGTGTTGGTCGCGATTCCTACCTCATACCTTCAGAGAGTCGAGACGATCGGCCAGGTATTCGACATCGGGACAACGGCTCGGCCCGCCGACAAGTCGATACAGGGACGAACCAGCGAGATGCTCGTCGGTCTAGAGATGTTTCACGACTATCCACTCACCGGCATCGGCCCGGCAAACTATCCCGGACGGTATCTCGAGTATTCCTCACGTCTCGGAATGGACAACCGTCTCGAGTTGCGACAGCCCCACAGCCTCCCGATCGAGGTCGCGGCCGAACTCGGGCTCATCGGGCTCATGTGGTGGCTGATCGCCGCCATGTCCCTGGGAAGAGGCTTGGTGGGCGCAAGGCGAGTTGCGCTCTCCCACGGATCCTACGAAACGGCTCATTACATCGACGCGATAACTACCTCGCTAATTGGCTTTGCAGTCACGGCTCTATTCCTTCATCTGGCGTTCGCTCGATTCCTCTGGATGATGGTGGGAATTGCCATGGCAGCTGGCCGGCTGGGGCGGCAGACGGGACAGCCCTCTAGGGCCGAGCTGGAGTCTGTCAGGGCATGAGTTGGAGAAAGGTGATGCTCGCTTCGCTCGGATCGATTTTCTATGTGCTGATCGGCTACCCATTGATTGTGGCTGCCGCCGCGATGCTGGTCCGTCGAGGAGGGCAGACGATTCCAGGTCGGGAATGGCTTCCCAGTGTGGCCGTGATCATTGCCGCATACAACGAAGAGGAAGTAGTCGAGGCCCGGATCGAGAACCTGTTGGCTCTGGACTATCCGAGCGAGAAGCTCTCGATCGTCGTGGCAGCCGACGGATCGAGTGACCGCACCGCCGAGCTCGCCCGCAGCTTCGAGGATCGTGGCGTCCAGGTGTTGGATGGTGGGCCGAGGCAGGGAAAGTCGGCAGCGATAAATCGTGCAGTCAGGAGCGCGAGCTCCGACATCCTGGTTTTCTCCGATGCCAACAACACATATGACCCCGATGGGCTAACCAACCTGACCCGGCCGTTCGCAACGCCACGCATCGGGGCGGTGACGGGCTCGAAACGGGTATCTCGATCGACTGATCACATTGGTGTCGGTGAGAGCGCATATTGGCGATACGAGTCATTCCTCAAGGAGGCCGAGAGTCGTATCGGGTCGTGTGTCGGTGTGAACGGGGAGATGCTCGCGATCAGACGAGAGCTGGTCGTGGAGATTCCCGAGGAGATCATCAATGACGACTTCTTTCTTGCCATGCACGTCCTCAAGCAAGGATTCGATATCGCATACCAAGCGTCCGCCGTCTCGTGGGAACCGGCATCATTGTCGGCGAGCGACGACGGGCTTCGTCGCCAGCGAATCGTCGCCGGCAGGGTCCAGGCATTGATGATGGCCCACAAACTCGTGCCTTGGAGGCGTCCCACGATTGCGTGGCAGGTGATATCGCACAAGCTCCTGCGACCGGCGATCCCGCCGCTGGCAGTCCTTGGTTTGGCTGCGACCGTTTTGGCAATGGGGACAAGCGTGAAGCGGGGCAGTGAGCGAATCCTTCCAGCCTTCGCTCTGGTGGGACAGGTCTCACTTTATGTAGCAGCGCGGATGGGCAGAAAGAGCAACAGCCCGGGGCCGATCCCAAAGGTGGCGGCCTATTTGGTCGACAGCAACAAATCCTCGTTCAAGGGTGCGATGGATTTTTTGCGAGGAGACCAGGACGTGCTGTGGGAGAAGGCGGCCAGGCGCCAACCAGACGTCTTGCGGACCTCCTGATCGTGACATCGAGCCAGGGCCGCCGTATTCGGCTTCTCTTCCTGATCGACTCCCTAGGTCACGGCGGAGCCGAACAGACACTTGTCCGCCTCGCGACCCATATCGATCGGAAAATCTTCGATCTCCGCGTCGCCGCCCTCCAGGTGCGGGATGGGAACCCGCTTGCGGAGCGAATTCGGGAGCTCGGCGTCCCAGTCGACGTGATACCAGTCGACCGCCTCCGGTCCTTGATCGGCCATCTGAGGCTTATCCGATACCTGATAAGAGTCAAACCAGATGTCATTCACACACATCTGGAGTTTTCACACACCCTGGGTGGGATCTATGGACGGATGGTCGGTGCGAGGCCCATGGGCACTCTTCACACATTTGCATTGGGACGGCGATTCAAGGAGCGACGGCGCCTGAGGTTGATGTGGCTCTCGTTTCGCTACGCCCACGTAGCGGTCATCGCACCATCCGTGGCGGCATCGAGGCACCTACAGCAGGTGGGCCGCTTGCCCGCCTCGAAGGTTCGAGTGATGCCCAACGGGGTCGATCTCGAGGCGTTCCGGCCGAATCCAGAGAGTCGACGGCACGCCAGGTCAGACCTAGGAATCGCCGAAGACGCCTCGGTCGTCCTCACCGTTGCGGTGCTCCGTAAGGGCAAAGGCATTCCCGACTTCATTTCGGCTATTGCAGAAGCAAGAACATCGTTACCGACAATCGTCGGCGTCGTCGTAGGCAGCGGAGAGGAGCTTCCCATTTTGAGGAGGTGCGCCGAGGCCGCCGGGGTCGAGGACATCGTGATCTTCACCGGGTATCGCCCCGACGTCGAACGAATTATGACTGCCTGCGACGTATTCGTGCTTCCGACCCACGACGATCTCCTACCGACCGTGGTGGCCGAGGCCATGGCCACCGGGCTCCCCGTGATCGCAAGCGATGTAGGTGGTGTGAGCGATTTGGTCGTCGAGGGTGTTACGGGCCGTCTCTTCGCTGCGGGCGACGTCGGCACCTTGGCGATGCTGTGTGCGACGGTACTGGCCGACAAGGACGCTGCGGCGCGCCTGGGGAAAGAGGGACGGCTGAGGGCTGAAGAGAGTTTTGACATTCGCTCGCAAGCACGTCACCTCGAGAAGTTCTATAAGGATTGCCTAGCACCATGACGGACGTGATCAGAGAGCCCCGGCTCGCTGTGTTGATAGTTGATCTGGCGCGGGGATTCGGTGGTGCGGAAATGCGAGTCATCGACACCGCTGGCGCTCTGGGCAAAGAGGTCATCTGCGGTGTAGCAGTGCTTGAAGGCTCTCCATTGCACCGACGACTGGATGAGGCCGGTATCCGGGTTCATCCATTGGCATTTCGACGGGGCGATCCCAGGCTGCTCTCTGCCCTCCGAACTCTCATCCGCGCCCATGAATACGTCGTCGTGGATGCGCACAACGTCCAATCCCAATTTTGGGGGCATCTAGCGGCCAGGCTGGAGGGCCTGACGGGCTTGATCTCCACGGTTCATAGCGAATATCGCAAAGAGCATGCCGGTCTCAAGGGCCGTCTCCACGAGCTCGTGCTGCGCAGAAACCGCAAATGGGGTGTGCATTTTGTGGCCGTGGGTGAAGTCACGGCCAAATATCTCAGGTCCCATATCGGTGCCGACAGCCGCGTATCCGTAATCAGACGAGGGTTTCCCTTGCCCCCATTGCCGATCGTGAATCGGCTCAGCCGCACAGACCTCGGATGGCCTGACACTGTGCCTGTGGTGGGCGTCATTGGGCGGCTGGCACCTGCCAAAGGGCATTCAATATTGATTGATGCACTATGCGAGCTCTTCGACTCAGGAGTCGCTATGAGATGCCTCGTGGCGGGCGATGGGCCTGAGAGAGCTGCCCTAGAGCGTCAAGTCGAAGCTTGCGGTCTTTCTGGGGTGGTCCACTTCGCCGGATTCCGTGACGACATTGGAGCTGTGATGGATTTCATCGACATTCTTTGTGTGGCATCCCTGACCGAGGGGCTACCCACCGTCGTGCTCGAAGCTGCCTCGAATCGCGTTCCAATCGTCGCGACCGAGGTTGGTGAAATCCCCGTTCTCCTGAGATCGGAGGTCGACGCGCTCTTGGTCCCACCCAACGATCCTGGAGCAATGAGCAGCGCTCTGCGTCAGGCCATCGAGTCACGAGAAAAGAGAGAGCGGTTGGCTGAATCGGCCCACGGTGAGTTGACGCGACATCTTGGCCACGACTGGGTGGCACAGACGCTGCGAGCCTATCGAACCGGCGCGGCGCCAGGGTCGTCTGACCACCTCGCGCCCTCATGATCTCGTCGAGACAGTGTGGCCTCCAAACGGACGTAGCGGCGCAAGAAAGCGATTCACATGCGTCTAAAGAGGCCCTCACAGCCAGATACCCGGTAATGCCCAGCCAATTCCCAGACTCATCTGTGACTCTCCCGAGATCATCGCCTCGAGCCAACCATGATCAAGCATCATCGCCAGCTAGCTCCCGAGGCGAAGTCCGAGACATCGAGGCCGGCACGACGGATGCCCGTGAAGACCGCCCACCGTCGCCCGGTGCAATGGCTCGAAATCATCGCCCGGCTGAACCGGCGAAGTCTTTGGCGCCTGTTGTGGGTCGTGATCATCGAGCCTGCTCGGACGTCCGTCCTCAGGCTGGCGCTGCCGGCCTATTGGGCGATCAAGCCAACCCTGGATCATCTGAATCGACCGAGACGGTGGCGTCGATTGATCGAGAGCCGGTCCGCAATTGGGATCGAGGCGGACGGATCATCGCGACCCGACGACGAAGCCCGGTTGGCCGGGCGAGGACCCGCAATCGCATCGGGGCCTTCGGAGCTCACCCGATTCCAGGCACGAGACGATGATTCGTTCTTGGCTCAACTCGAGGCACTGGGTCTCCTCCAGACAACCGGGGTGGGTGTGCCTTCGATCGTGGAGGTCGACTTCGACGCCCGCAGCATGATGCTTGTCGGAGCTACCGGTCGACGACTCTGGGAGGCCGACGATACGTTGGACCAGAAATTGCTGGGCCGGCTGTGGGTCGACCTGAGGCAGATCCATCGGGCAGGTCTCGTTCTGGGCCAGATCGAGGCGGAGACGATTCTGATCGGGCGAGATGGTTCGCCCCACTGGTGTGATTTCAGCAATTCCCGTGACTGTTCGAAGCTATCGACGGCAGCAGTTCGACTACTAGCCGACATGGATATTGATTCGTTCAATCGAGTGTTCGGCACCGACCATCCGACCTATGAAACGATCCGACGGAGCCTCGAGACGAAGTCGGACCCGGCGGTGAGGAATTGGTATGCGCCCGCCTATCTCGGCGCCGGTCTGAGGACCGGCTCCATCTGGAATCTCGGAGTCGGATGGGGACGCTGGGAATATGTCCTTCGCTCGGCGTTGCCCCCCGTCTCGGGAATGCGAATACTCGACATCGGATCGAACAACGGGCACAACGCACTCCAGATGCTTCGGGCAGGTGCCAACGAGGCGGTCGGGATCGAGCAGTCGGAGCACCGCATTCAACAGGGCCGCTTTCTGAAAGAGGCACTCGAATGGTCGGGCAACACCTCTTACAACTATCAGTGCATTCGGTCCGACATGCGCGAACTGCCACAACTCATGCTCGGTACCTTCGACATGGTCACGGCATTTTGCAGTCTCTACTACCTATCCGAGAGCGAAATGGCCGGTCTGATTCGACATCTCGCCGAGATGACCCCAATCCTCGTCCTCCAATGCAACGAGCAGACGGACATCGGACGCAAGGACCCCGACACATATCGCCGGGCATCGCTCGCATTCGCCAGATCGATTCTCGAGGAAAACGGGTTTCGAAGCCTGCGAATAGTCGCCCCTCGGGGATACCGTCGACCCCTAGTGATCGGTTACCGCCGCTGAACCCTCGCCGTGCCGGTAGATTCGCGCCCTGATGCGAATACGCAAGCGATGACGACGGTCGAGACCCGATCGGTCGAGATGGTGGCTCTCAACGCCGACGTCGTTGGCTACAGCCGGCTGATGGCCGACGACTTCGAGAGAACCACTTCCACGATCGAGGAATATCGCCAACTGGTGGACCAGAAGGTGGCGGAGAATTCGGGAACGCTGGTCAACTTCGTCGGTGACAACTTCATGGCCGTCTTCGCCGATCCCAAGGATGCGGTAGCCACCGCCATCGCCATAACGACCGAGATCGAGACCCGGAACGCCAATGTGCCACAGGCTCAACAGGTCAGATTCCGGATGGGAATCGACCAAGGGGAAGTAGCCCAGTCAGAGGATCGGTTTTTCGGAGACGCACTCAATATCGCGGCACGAATACAGGCGCTCGCCCGACCCGGCGGCATGAGTGTCTCGGGGAGGGTCTACAAGGCCCTCGACGAGCCGGCACTTCGTTTCAAGTCCCTTGGGCAGCAGGGTCTCAAGAACATCCCGGGTGAGGTCGAGGTGTTCGAGTTCTCCGACCTCCCCAGCGATGGCAGCGCCGCTGGTGAACGAAAGTCGTTGTCGCTGGAAGCACCGACCGTGGCCGTCCTGCCGATCCACGCCGACGAGGTGGACGATCAGGTGAAGTCCATGGCCTCGATCCTGTACGCCGACATGATCCACAGGCTCTCCAGGGTCCCACAACTCAAGGTGATCGAGGCATCGGCTCAGCCGGGTGAGCGCCCGACTCATGGTCGCGCCCGATACATGATCGAGTCTGGCATCCACCGTGCAGGGGAACTGCTACGGGTCTACTCCACGCTGATCGACGTGACGACCATGAACGTGGTCAAGTCACACAAATGGACGCTCGGTGTCGACGAGCTACTCGACCGGTCCGACGAGATGGCCGACGACATGGCCCAGTCGATCGAGGTCGAGCTCATCATCGGTGAGCCCGCCGGTCTCTATGCCGATCTTGGTGATCCTGAGGCGATCGAGAAGATCTATCTCGGGTGGTATCACCTGACGACCGCAACCCGCGAGAGTTGGTCCCGCGCCTTGGAGCTGTTCGGAAGTGTCGCCAAATCACATCCCGAGCAACCTTATGGCCATGTCCTCTCCGCCTTCGCCTTGTGGATGGGCGCAGCCAATGGTTTCGCGGCCGACCCGGAGAATGCTCTCTCAGATGCTTACGAGAGTGCCCAGATCGGCCTCGAGCAGGGCGACCCGACCGGCATGGCCCGTACGGTAGAAGCCGCCGTCCTGATGTCGAGGGGCGAAAGCGACAAGGCATTGGCCGCCGTCGAGAAGGTCGAGATAATTCGACCGACCTGCGATGCCACCTTCGGCCTCGAAGGAAGCGTCCGCCGCTACCTCGGCGAATGGGACAAGGCGGTCGATCTCGTGGATATCGCCATGCGTCTGACCGGAGTCAACAAGCCGTGGTACCCGACGGTCAAGGCTTGCTCGCTCTTCATGGGTGGGCGTATCGATCAGGCAGCCTCGGTGGCGGAGATGGTGCTCGACCATCAGCCGAACAATCTGGAGGCCCTGTTGGTCCTGGCCGCCGCCCAAGAGGAGATGGGCCTACACCGTCGGGCCAGCGCCACCGCTGAATTGGTCGGGCAACGTTTCCCCGCCGTGGATGTCGAGACATGGATCGACTCCAATCCGTATCAGAGCCGGGAGATGGTTCGACGATGGAAGGAGGACCTGGTCGCCGCCGGGGCCATCGCCTCACCGGCGCCCTAGGGCAGAGCCGCTCGGGTCCTGCCGGCGGTGACACTCGCCCCTCCGGTAGTCACTTCGAACTCGCCGGCATAGATGTATAGGTCGGACCCCGCAGTGATGGCATCCCCGGAAGCGTCGATCGTGTAACTGCCGCCGGCGATTGAGATGTAGCCGAGGTCGGGGTCGCCGGTCATGGTCGACGTCATGCCGGCACCATTGGAGTTGATGGTCAGATCTGGTGCGCCCAGGACGATGTAGTCGACGGCGGTGATGCCGTCACCATGCGTCATCACATCGATGGTGCCGCCAGTGATGGCAAGGCCCGCCTCGACTGAGATCCCGTCACCCGAGTTGGCACGGATCGTCAGGTCACCATCACCGATGATCTTGAGGTCCGCTGCCGATGAGATCACGGCCTTTGCGGAGAAGCCTGCCCCGTCGACCAGGTGGTTCGACGCACCGCTCACCAACTCGATGACCACACTCTTGGCGCCCGCGATCTCAAGAGCCGGCCCTCTGAGGTTCGTGACGTCGACGCCATCGAAGAGCAATCTCACGGTTTCGGTGTCGCCTGCATCAACCACGATCACACCGCCAGACAGAGTCCCCGACAGACGGTATGAGCCTCCACTGGTGATGGTCACGTCGGATCCCGAGATTCCCACGGACGAAGTGTCGGAACTGATAGATCCGTCGGCGAGGCTTATCTCGGCGACCGGGCTCTCGTCCCCGGCCGTCGTTGTCACGGCCATGACTCCAATCTCATCCTGCGCCAACGCCAGAGACGCAGCGCCCAGATCTGACACGGCGCCCCCTCCACAGGCAGACAAGAGACCGAGGGCCAACACCCCGGCGAGAAATCTAGTTGTGTGCTTCATGGGACTCCCTCCAAGGAGATTCGGTGACAGGGAACCGGGGATACCCACCGGATGCAACGCCAAAACCTATGGGCGTTTCCTGTGGGCGATCTGATTGATAGCCATGCACTTCCCGCGAGAGGCCGGTTTCCCCTATTCGGTTAAGAGCAACGTGCCAGGTGAATCACTAAGAACGCCCTAAGACCAGGTAAAGATGCCGCGAAGCCCTTCGAGACCATGTCTCCAAGGCTTGAATTGGGCCAGGCCTGAGATCGGGACCCCCGCTCCTCGGGGTGCGAGGGTCCCAGCAACCCCCCGGTCGCATGCCTCCATATGCCCGGCAGGGCGCCCCGGGTAACGGTGTACAAATCAGGGGGCCCACGTAGCGGAAGCTCTGTGACCTCTGCCGGCGACCGGGCACAGGAGTGTCATGAAGAATGGGTATGCGAGGAGTCCTGCCCCTCACTCGGTGGAACACACCAAGTTCACCGAGATCTACACCCGATACGGAAGATTGATCCAGGCGTACTGCGCCCGGCGAACCAGCCCTTCTCAAGTGGCTGATGCCGTGGCGGAAGTCTTCCTCGTCGCATGGAGACGTCTGGACCAGATGCCGGAATCGATGAAGCGCTTCCCTGGCTCTATGGAACCGCCTATCGAGTGATCTCACACCAATGGAGGAGCAAGACGAGAACCCGGAGATTGGTCCAACGGCTCCTCGACGTGGACGTGGACGAGACATGGACCACCGAGGGGATCGTCATTCATCGTCACGAACACGATCAGGTGCGACTCGCCGCCTCTCGTCTGAAGCCAATCGACCAGGAGATTCTCCGACTGACCGTCTGGGAGGAGTTGTCACACGCCGAGGTCGGTGTGGTCCTTTCCATCGATCCCGGAGCGGTCAAGCAACGCGCCTATCGCGCCCGGCAGAATCTCACGACCGAATACAACAAGCTGACACAAGAGCGCAAACCCCCGGCTGCTCAGAAAGGAGGTGTCTCATGAGCACTGAGGAGCAGGTGGTGGCGCTGTTCGCAGCAGCCAACCCGGTACCGAGGCTTGATCTACTGGATCCGGTCGAAACGCTCGACCTGAGGCACTTCGAAGTCACTCGAACGAGGAGTGCGGACATGCAGACACGGGACAGGATCGAAATGGATCAGGAGCCAGAACGACCCCGCAGGGGTCTCCTGATCGGAGTGGCCGCAGCGGCTCTTGTGCTGATCGGAGCGCTGGTGATATTCCTCAACCAAGGGGAAGCGCCGGTCGCGGACGACGCACCGGTGGTGACGACGGCGCCCGAGAGGTTGTCGACTCCTGCGGCGGTCGATGTGGCCAATGGCTTTGTCGAGGCGCTCGTCGCTGCCGATATGCAATTGTGCGGCGAGCTACGTGGCTCCCGGAAAGACCCTCACCGTCTTGAGCGTGGATGAGGCCGACAGCCGCATGGCATCGGGCGACCGGCTTTCAGATCCTGCCCGGACAATGCGAAGAGCAGAACACGACGAGTGCCGGTGTGCGCGTGCTCTGCGCGTACTCATATGACGCGCTTCGATCCGATGAGATCGGCAAGGGCCCTACGGAGGGAACTTCTTCAACATCACCGTGAAGGACGGCCAAGTCGTGGCCGTCACGGACAGCTTCGAGTTCATGACCAACGATTTCTCGGCGGAGATGTGGGAGCCATTCGCCCTTTGGGTGGCGGGCGCCTATCCAGACGATTCCTCCCTCATGTACGAGGACTCGACTCAGAGTCAGGAAATGCACACCCCGGAGGCCGTACCGCTCTGGCGAGCAGCATCTCTCAAGAGTACGTGGACCGCCTGAATATGAAGCCTGTCGAGATCGGAACCGCATTCCTCGCTGCCTATGCAACCGAAGACGAGCAACTGGGCGCCAGCTACGCCGCTCCTGGCACCAACCTGCCCTTCGGGACGCCCGAGTGGGATCAATGGGGCCAGGCCACCGGATACAAGGTGCTGCCCGGTGCGTGTGAGGAGCGGACCAGCCCGGCTCGGGGAATCCAGGTCCGATGCTCCTACGAGTATCACGGGCTCCGTTCCGATGAGATCGGTCTGGGGCCTTTTGGTGACAACTGGCTCGACCTGACCGTGGAGAACGGGATGATCACGTCGGCGACAGACCACTTCGAAACCGGGAGCAACAACTTCTCGGCTCAGATGTGGGAGCCATTCGCCGCCTGGGTGGCGGAGGCCTATCCAGAGGATTCGGCGATCATGTACACCGATTCCACACAGAGCCAAGAGGTGGAGACGCCGGAATCCGACCAACTCTGGGAGCAACACACCAAGGAGTACGTCCAGGTCGTCGGGGGCTAGCTCGATTGGAAGGGCCGGCACTGACAGTGCCGGCCCTTCCGGCTATTTGCGTCGTCCGTAGGAGCTGTGACCGAGAGTGTCCATCAGGTCATCGACACGTTTTTGGATGATCTCCTCGAGACGATCCAGGGGAACAAGCGTCCCGTCGTCGAGCGTGATCAGGGTGTCGAGCTTATCCCCGGTCGTCTCGGCCAATTTCTCCCGAGCCTCCTTGGCCTTGCTGGTGGCGAAAAGCACCTTCTGCAGCCATCGGGCCTCGGTTTCCTTGTGTTTGTCGATCTTTCTCTGCAGTCGCTTGTCGTCGGTCAAGTCAGTCCTTCGTGCTCGTGGAAGTGGTCTCAGCCTAAACAGGCCATGATCGACTCCCCGATTTCGAAGCCGCACGGACGAGTGATATGCGGGACACGGGAATCGGGGCGGTATGCGTCGATCGCGATCACATATATTCATCCTGACCCCGAGGAGAGGATGACCACATGAGAGACCTAGAGCCGGCCACTTGGGCCCTTCTCACCGGGGCGGTGATCATCGTCTTGATCCTCTTGATTCGCGCAGCCGGGCGACGCGGGCGGGAGGACCAGCAACACGAGCAGAAGATCCGCCGCAGCCAGACGATGCGTGTGATCTTGGTGGTCTTGCTCCTGACATTGATCGTCGGATTTGCGGTGGCCAATACACAGGCCGTGACCATCGAATGGCTCTTCGCCACCACGGTCGCGCCCATGGTCTTGGTGATCGCCGTCTCCGGTGGGGTCGGATTTCTCCTAGGTGCCCTGGTCGCCTATCGAAGCCGCGCCGAATAGGCAGATTGAGTCGTTCGACCTCTGAAGGCGAGTTGATTCCCTGCCGATAACGAGGAGTGAGCTCAATGAGCGGCGAAAACGGGGGCAGTGCCCTCGACCACTTCGCCACTACCTACCTTCGCGCCAGATGGTTCTTGGGATTCGGCTTGATCGGGCTGACGCTGATCATCTGGATCGCCGGCCTGGGCCATCTCTACCTGTGGGTCGTCGCTCTAGCCGGGACCATCATCCTCGCCCACGCCTATGGGATGACCGTTTGGAAGACAGAAGAGACTTCGGTCGCCCTCTTCGTCGATGCAACTGCCGTTCACGGGGCAGTGCTGATTTTTGCCACGGCCAACATCGATCGGGCTGCTCCCCTCCTCACTATCGTCGGGTCGGTAGTTCTCATCGGCCTCTTCGCCACCGGATGGCGGCGGATCGCCCTTGTGGTCTACTCGGCGACTTTCGGCCTCCTGACACTCACTCTCGTTGCGAAGGGAGACTTGTCCATCGTGGCAGTCGACCTCTTGAGCACCGTCTTCGTCGTCGGGATCGTCCTGGGCATCATCAACGCTGTGCGGAGTCGTCTCGCCGAGCTCGAAGCTTCCCGGGCGCAGACCATCGGCGTGGTGAGCCACGAGCTGCGGAACTACCTGACTGGCGTGATCGGCGTCACCGAGCTGCTCACCGAGGAAGGCGCCGGCCTCGATCGGCAGGAGACAGCGGAGTTGTTGGGCATGGCACACCAGCAGGCAAGCGAGGCAGGTGAGGTAATCGAGGATCTCCTCATCGCCAGTCGGGCCGAGAGAGGTGTCCTCGACACGCTTCCCGAGCCGGTCGATCTCGGGCCACTGACGGCGACCATGATTCGCCGGGCAGGCGCCGATGGGACAGAGATCGTCTATGAGGAACCGGATGAGCCGGTCTGGGCCATGGTGGATCCAATGCGTTACCGCCAGGTTCTGCGCAATCTCCTGACCAATGCCGAACGGTATGGCGGGCCTCACATAACCGTGTCGATCGAGCCGCTTGGGACCGTCGTGTCTCTGGTCGTGGCCGACAACGGGTCCGGAGTCAGCCCGGCCGACGCAACACTGATCTTCCAGCCCTATCACCGTGCTCGAGATCGCGCCGCCGCCCCGGGCTCAACAGGGCTCGGCCTATGGATCGCCAGAAGTCTCGCACAACGCATGGGGGGGACCCTCACCTACAGCCGCCACGACCACAACACCATCTTCGAGCTGTTGATGCCGTCTACCAGCGAGCCGGTATATCCATTGGGTGAGAACATCGAGACCCCTGCCACCAACGAGCCGGCGGGGGCTTCAGACAACAGCGGCGCCCTCTGACCCCTGGGCCGGCAGCCGCCACTCAGCCGATGAGCGTGCCCGCTAGCACCCGATAGGCGGGCAGTGGATCTTCGCCGATCACCTGGATCGCGATGTGATCTGCACCGGCTTCCAAGTGGGCAACGAGTCTCCCCGCCACCATCTCGGCGTCCCCATGCAGCACGATCGAATCGACGAGCGCGTCACTCCCCCCGTCCTCGAGGTCGTCTTCGCTCCAACCCTCACGCATCAGGTTCTTGCGGTAGTTGACCAGCCGCAGATAGCGAGCCAGGGTCGAGCGCCCCACCGCACGGGCACGATCCGGGCCTACACCGAGAATCACCTTTTGTTCAGGGGCCAATAGCGGCCCGGTCCCGAGAACGCCACGGGCGTAGGCGGTGTGCCTCGGTGTCGTGAGATAGGGGTGTGCCCCGGCGGTTCTGTCTGCCGCCAGTCGCAGCGCCCGCGGGCCTAATGCCGCCAGCACTATTTCCTCCGCCGGCACAGATGCCTGGTCGAGACGATCGAGATAGTCACTCATCTTCTCCAAAGGTCTGCGATATTCCTGGGTCGACTCGCGATGACCGATCCCGAGCCCCAGCAGGAATCGTCCCGGGTGCAGCTCTGCCAGACGGTGAAATCCCTCGGCGACGGTCTCGGCGTCTTCGCGCCACATGTTCACGATTCCGGTGGCAATCACGATCCGGTCGGTCACGTCCAGTAACTCGCCGATCTGGGCCAAATTGCCTTCCGGCGAGCCTCCGACCCAGATCGCCTCGAATCCCATTGCTTCCAGCTCGACGGCCATCTTCTGATCGATTTCACCACGGCGTCGCCACGCCCCGAAACGTCCGATGTCCCGGCTCACTCTGCCTCCAAGTACGACCGCTGCGTATGTTGAGCGAATCATGGCAGCTCCGTCAATCGGCCCGCACGACACCAGAGCTTGTGAGTGAGTGCTCACTCAGTTAGGCTGGCATCCATGACTCGGAAGTCACGGCGCGCCCTGCCCCTGTCACCCGACGAGCGACGCCGTTCGATCATCACTGCGGTGACCCCATTGCTGATCGAGCATGGGGCCTCGGTGACGACCAGGCAGATGGCGGAGGCAGCCGGCATCGCCGAAGGCACCATCTTCGGTGTGTTTCCGGACAAGCGCGCACTCATTCTCGAAGCGGTCAAGTTCAGCATGGACCCGGCCCCCACTCAGAGGGCCCTGGCCCAGATCTACCCATCAGCGCCACTCGAGGTGAAGATGGCTGAAGCTGGGCGGATACTCATGGATCGATCCGACAGGGTGATCGCACTCGTCTCGATCCTGCGTACGCTCCCCCCACCGGCGGAACACGACCACTCACACTCATCGCTTGACTTCGTCGAGAAGGCGAATGCGACGATCAACGAGTCGCTCACCGAGATGTTCGCCACTCATTCCGACAGCCTCAGCATGGAGCCGAGTCGTGCCGCCGCAGCCTTTCGGAGCATGGTCCTATCCAACAGCCACCCGGCACTGAGTGGGCACGAGCGACTCACGGTTCAAGAGATCGTGGCAGTGCTGACCCGAGGGATCCTCGAGCCCGAGAGAGTGACGGTGCCCTGATGTTGGTTCGAATTCTCAAGGAGCACCTTCGTCTTTACAAGCGACCCATCTCCATCGTGGTCGGCCTCCAACTCATCGCCACCATTGCCTCGCTCTATCTACCCAGTCTCAATGCCGACATCATCGACAACGGCGTCGTGTTGGGTGATACCGCCTACATCACCCGGACCGGTCTGCTGATGCTGGGCGTGTCCCTGGTCCAAGTAGCGTGCTCGATCTCGGCCGTCTATTTCGCATCCCGCACCGCCATGGGGTTCGGGCGCGATCTTCGATCCTCGATCTTTCGCCGAGTGGCCGAGTTCTCGGGCAAGGAGATGGCGCACTTCGGGGCACCGTCCCTGATCACGAGGAACACCAACGATGTCCAGCAGGTCCAGATGTTGGTCCTGATGAGCCTGACCATGATGGTCATGGCCCCGATCATGATGGTCGGCGGGATCATCATGGCCCTGAGAGAGGACGTGGGGCTCTCCTGGCTGGTGGTGGTGGCGGTTCCCGTTCTCGCCGGCGCCGTGGGATTCATCGTGTCTCACATGATCCCCGCCTATCGACTGATGCAGAAGAGAATCGACACGGTCAACCGCGTGCTCAGAGAGCAGGCAACCGGGATTCGTGTGCTGCGGGCGTTCGTCCGGGAGAAGTTCGAGGCCGAACGATTCGGCACCGCCAACGGCGAGCTCACAGACGTCTCACTCACGGTCGGGCGTTGGATGGCGGCGATGTTCCCGATAGTCATGTTGGTCCTCAACGCCTCGACCGTCGCCGTGCTGTGGTTCGGTGGCCATCGCGTCGACATCGGCGCCATGGAGATCGGCTCCCTCACCGCCTTCCTTGCCTATCTGATTCAGATCCTGATGTCGGTGATGATGGCCACGTTCATGCTGGTCATGATCCCCCGCGCCTCCGTCAGCGCCGATCGGATCGGGGAGGTGCTGGACACCGAGTCGAGTGTCGTCCCACCGGTCAACGGCGTGACCAAGCTGGAGGGAAAGGCGCGTCTCGACCTGGATGGCGTCAGCTTCAGCTACCCGGGAGCCAGCTATCCGGTACTCAGCAACATCACTTTCAGCGCCCTGCCCGGCCGGACGACTGCGATCGTGGGATCGACCGGCGCCGGAAAGACCACCCTCCTCCATCTCATCCCCCGTCTGTTCGACGCAACCGGCGGCACCGTCTCGGTCGACGGGGTCGATGTTCGTCGTCTCGATCCGGACACCCTCTGGTCAAAGATCGGCCTGGTGCCGCAAAGCCCCTACTTGTTCTCGGGCACCGTGGCATCCAACCTCCGATACGGCAGCCCCGACGCCACCGATGATGATATGTGGGCGGCCCTGGAGATCGCCCAGGCGAAGGACTTCGTCGAGGCGATGCCCGAGGGTCTCGAGTCCCCCATCTCCCAGGGTGGGACCAACGTCTCCGGCGGGCAACGACAACGTCTTGCCATCGCGAGGGCCGTTATCCGCGATCCAGAGTTGTATCTGTTCGACGACTCTTTCTCGGCGTTGGACCTGGCCACGGATGCTCGATTGCGACAGGCCCTGAAACCTGTGACCAGGGACGCAACGGTCCTGATCGTCGCTCAGCGTGTGTCGACCATCTCGGATGCGGACCAGATCCTGGTGCTCGAGGACGGGAGGATCGTGGGAGCGGGCAGGCACGAACAGCTCCTCGCCACCTGTCAGACCTACATCGAGATCGTCGAGTCGCAGCTCAAGGCGGAGGTGGCCTCATGACCGGGCGCACCATGAAGACCACCGAGCGCATCCAGGGTCAGGGTGGCCCCGGCCGCGGCCATTTCGGCGGCGGAATGATCGGTCAGAAGCCGATGAACTTCGCAGAGTCGGGGAAGAGGCTGTTACGCATGCTCCGACCCCAGCGAGCCAAGGTCGTAGGAGTCCTGACCGCCGCCGTGGTCAGTGTTGGCTTGGCGGCAATCGGTCCCAAGGTCCTCGGCAAGGCGACCGACCTGATATTTGCCGGGGTGATCGGCAGCCAGCTGCCGGCGGGCATGACCAAGGAGCAGGCGATCGCGGCGGCCCGCGCCGCCGGTCATGGTCAGATAGCCGACCTCCTGACGGGGGTGAACGTTTTGCCGGGCCAGGGCGTCGACTTCAGCGCAGTGGGCACGGTCCTGCTGATCGTGCTCGCCCTGTACGCCGGGTCGGCCCTGATCGGATTCCTACAGGGCTACCTACTCAACGACGTGGTGCAGCGGACCATCTATCGGTTGCGTCAGGACGTCGAGGAGAAGTTGAACCGGCTCCCTTTGAGCTACTTCGATCGTCAGCCGCGCGGCGAGCTGCTGAGCCGGGTGACCAACGACATCGACAACGTGTCCACCAGCCTCCAGCAGACGATGAGCCAGCTCCTCACCTCGGTGCTCACGATCGTGTTCGTTGTGGGGATGATGATCTACATCTCCGCCACCCTCGCCTTGATCGCCCTGGTGACTATCCCGGTCACCATCGTGGTGGCCGGGCTGGTGATGAAGAGATCACAGACTCAGTTCATCAGCCAATGGCGTCGTACCGGGGTTCTCAACTCACAGGTCGAGGAGGCTTTCACCGGCCATTCCCTCGTCAAGGTGTTTGGGCGACAGCGCGAAGTACAGCAGTCATTCGACGACGAGAACGAGGAGCTGTTCCAGGCGAGCTTCAAAGCCCAGTTCCTGTCCGGTCTGATAATGCCGATCATGATGTTCATCGGGAACCTGAACTACGTGATCATCGCCGTGATCGGCGGGCTCCGCGTGGCCAGCGGGACCATGAGTCTCGGCGATGTCCAGGCTTTCATCCAGTACTCCCGACAATTCACCCAACCCGTCACCCAGGTTGCCTCGATGATCAACCTGCTCCAATCTGGTGTCGCCTCGGCCGAGCGGGTATTCGAGCTCCTCGACGCCGACGAGGAGGTCTCCGACGACCACCATGCGCGTGTCCCCCGAGCCTCTCAGGGTCGTGTCATATTCGAAGACGTGTCCTTCAGCTATGAAGCAGATCGTCCGCTGATCGAGCACCTGTCCCTGGCCGTGGAACCCGGCCACACCATTGCCATCGTGGGCCCGACGGGGGCGGGCAAGACCACCCTGGTGAACTTGATCATGAGGTTCTACGAGCTCGACGGTGGTCGCATCACGCTGGATGGTGTCGACATCGCCCAGATGCAGCGCTCCGATTTGCGTTCACAGATCGGCATGGTCCTCCAAGACCCGTGGCTCTTCAAAGGCACAATTCGGGAAAACATCGCGTATGGCCGCCCCGATGCACCCGAGGAAGACATCCTCGAGGCGGCGAAGGCGACATTCGTCGATCGCTTCGTCCACAGTCTCCCCGATGGGTACGACACGATGATCGACGACGAGGGCAGCAACGTCAGCGCCGGCGAGAAGCAGCTGATCACCATCGCCAGAGCGTTCCTCACCAATCCCGCCTTGCTGATCCTCGACGAGGCCACCAGCTCCGTTGACACTCGGACCGAGCTGCTGGTGCAGCACGCCATGGCTGCGTTGCGGACCGATCGGACCAGCTTCGTCATCGCCCATCGACTCTCCACCATCCGTGACGCCGACCTCATCCTGGTGATGGAGGAAGGCCGGATCGTCGAGAGTGGCAACCACGAAGAGCTGATCGCCCGGGACGGGGCCTACGCCGCCTTGTACAACTCACAGTTCGCCGGCCCGGACGTCCCCGTGGACGGTCAGGGGGTGCCAACGGTGAGCCGCACCTGAGGGACAAACCCCGGTCCTCGCGCGATCTCCATCACAGTCGGATGACGCGTGTCGACACGCGTAGAGTCGATTCGCCGTCATGAAGGGGTGGAGTGATGAGACATCGTGTTTGGCCGGTTGCGATCTTGGTGGTGGCGTTGGCCGCCACCTCCTGCGGGGGCGGGAACGGCGACGCATCAGGTGATCGGAGCCTGGACCGTTGCTCCCTCATCACCCCTACCGAGGCCGAGCAGTGGATCGGCGGAGCGGTGGCAGAGCCGACCCCCGCCGAGGGCATCGACGGCAAGCCCGATCCGGTCACATGCGAATACCGGAGCGATGAGGCGCGCGTCCACGTCCTGGTCCAGGTCTACGACGGCGAGATCTACTTCGCCGAGCCGGGCAGCGCCAGCCGCATCGGTGAGACCATCGACGACCTCGGTGAGGACGCGTTCATCGGCGACGGGAGCGTCAGGTTCCTTCAGAATGGTTGGGCAGTGAGCGTGGCGAGGATCAGCGGTCAGATTTCCGACGAGCGTCTGATAGGGCTGGCGCGGCTCATCTCAACCAAATTGCCCTAGGCCCTACCCGCCCGGTCCAACTCAGCTCACGCGGCGAGATATAGTTCGGTAGTTGGCGAAGAATCGAATCACATGGGCATGAACGAGATCCTCAAGGCACTGTCTGACCCGACCCGGCGGGAGATCCTTCGGTTGCTGAGACACGGCGACATGACCGCCGGCGATCTCGCCGGCGAGTTCGATTTGGCGAAGTCGACCATGTCGGGTCACTTCAACGTGCTCAAGCACGCCGGACTGATCGTTTCGGAGAAGAGCAAGACCAAGGTGGTCTATTCGATCAACACATCGGCGTTCGACGACGCGGCAGGTGCGGTCATGTCGTTCTTTGCCGACCGGCGACATCCAAAGGGTGGCCAAGACGCGGACTCCATTTCCAGGGAGGTATGAGGTGACCAAGCACGAGAGAGCCTGGGAGATCGTTCAGCTGGCGATCATCGCCGGGATGTTCATCTTGGCCGCCGTGCGGTGGGGATCGGTTCCCGATCAGATCCCGGTGCATTGGAATGCCGCCGGTGAGGTTGACGGCTTACGGCGGGAAGTTCGTCGGCCTGCTCCTCGTGCCGATCATGACCGCGGCCCTGTATCCGCTCCTCAAGTATTTGCCCCGGATCGATCCGGCCAGCCGGAACTATGAGACCTTCGCCGGAACCTATCTCCTCGTCCGGGTCCTGTTGACCGTGTATCTGGCGTTCATCTACGTGGTCCTGAATCTCGCCATCGGAAACGAGGAGACCTTCCCGGTCGGCGAGTTGATCGTCTCCGCCGTCGGGGTCCTCTTCATCATCCTCGGCTCGGTGATGGGCAAGTTCCGCCCGAACTGGTTTGCCGGGATCCGAACTCCATGGACGTTGACCTCCAAGAAGTCGTGGGTGATGACGCATCGACTCGGCGGTCGGGTCTTCATCGCCGCTGGTGTGGCGACGATGTTCGGGGCCTTGATCGGTGGCGAGTGGGCGTTCTACGCCATGTTCATCGTGCTAATCCCAGGCGTCATCTACCTGTTCGTCTACTCCTATCTGGTGTGGCGCGACGATCCGGACAAAGTGGCCGCCCAGGACGTCACGCCCTCCGACGAATAGCTCACATCTCTGGGATCGCCGGTTGGTACTCCTCCGCCCGCTCCGCCTGAATCTGCCGGTTCCTCTCCTTGCCGGGGAGAAAGACCGCCAACAGCCCGGCAACCAGTGCAAGACCGGAGATGATCAAGAACATCTGGTTGTAGGCGGCCTGGCCCGCCGCCGCCCCCGGATCTCCCGGTCCCGTTGGTGTTGCATCGCCCATCGCTGTCGAGACGACGCCGGCCAGGACGGCGACACCGAACGAGGCGGCCACGCGGACGTTGAGTTGCCGGACCGCCGTCGCCTGGGCCACGAAACGCTTGGGCAGGGCATTCAGACCAGTCACCGAATTAGGCATCATGGCGAGGCCGAAGCCCAGCCCCTGTGCAACCAGGGCGATCTCGATGGTGAGAGTTGGCGACTCGAGGGTCAGATGGCCGAGAATCCAGGCAGACACCCCGAGCAACAGCACTCCCGCGACGACCGGCACCCGGGGCCCTATCCGATCGGTGAGCCGGCCACCGAGGGGGAAAGTGATCGCTGCGGCGATGGCCGTAGGCACCAACATGGTTCCCACACGAAGTGCGGTCATGCCCCGTATCGTCTCCAGCTCGAGCGGTAGGAAGACCAGGATGCCGAACTGAACCACCACTGTGAAGGCGATCACGGCCAGGGTGAGGCTGAAGATGGGAACACCGAACATCGACACGTCGATCGCGGGATGGTCGACGCGTCGCTCCCAGAGCACGAAGAACGTCACCAGCAAGGCGCCGAGGATGAGCAGTGTCACTGAAAGCGCCGAGCCCCAACCCCAGACATCGGCCTTGGCAAATGTGAACAGCCACACGACGAGGCCGGCGCTGATGAGGGCCAACCCGATTCCGTCGAATCGCCTTCGCTCCGAATAGCCCGTGTCACGGAGGAGCTTGGAGGCGATGATGATCCCGACCACACCGATGGGGACATTGATCAGGAACAACCAGTGCCAGCTCACATTGGTGACCAGATAGCCGCCAATGACAGGCCCGAATGCCGGGCCGGCCATCGCAGCGACGCCCCACACCCCGAGCGCCGTGCCACGCCTGTGTGGGGGAAAGAGCTCATAGATCATCGCCATACCCACCGGCATCAACGCTCCCCCACCCAGACCCTGGATCACCCGGGCGCCGACCAGCGACCCGAGATTTGGCGAGAGGGCCGCCCCCAAAGAGCCGATGACGAAGAAGCCCAGGCTCACGATGAACAAGCGTTTCCGACCAAAGCGGTCGGCCAGCCATCCGGTGGGAGGCTGGGCGAGCCCGACGGCGAGCAGATATGCCGTCACCACCCATTCGATCCCGGCCTGACGGTCGAGAGCCAACCCGATCTGGGGGAGGGCGACGTTGACGATCGTTGTGTCGAGGATGACCATGAACGTGCCGATGAGGACGACCCCCATCGCGATCCACGGATACCGATCCCCATCGAAGATGCCCGTCCGATCGGGCTCCTTGCTTTCCACCTGTTGGTCCTGGACACTCATGGAGCCGGTACCAAAGCGGGCCCACTCAGAGCAGACAGATCCTCACCGAACCGCCCGAGCAGATCGGACAGATGCGCCAGATCGGCGTCACTCCACTGCTCGAGAATCTCCCCGAGCACCTCCCGATATGTAGCGCGGAGACTCGCCACGAGTGACCGGCCCAGGTCGGTTGGCGTCACGACGACGGCTCGGCTGTCAACGGGATCGACCGTCCTGGTACATAGCGCCCTCTCCTCGAGGTGGGCGGCGTGACGTCCTGCGGTGGAACAGGCGACTCCGAGTTGGGCTGCGAGCTCGGTGAGGCGCATCGACCCGTTGTCGACGATGCGGCTCAATGCCACCGCCTCGACTCGATCGACTTCGACGGCGGCGCGTGTGGCGATTCGATCATGGGCCCGCGGGACCGAGCTGCGCCGCACCACTTGAATGAGTGCACGCTGCAGGTCTTCGATGGATCGGGCTCTCATCGGGCTCACAGGACAACGATGATGGACATGTTTGCATAATGCAAATAAACCAGAGAAGAACAGACCGGCCTCGTCAGTCCTCCGAGAGCTCTCCCTCATCGGCCTTCACCACCGGCTGCATCTCGGTGGTGGTGGGGAATGATCGGTGCCATCCGGACTCCTCCACCACGAGACGTGTCAGGTCCCGCAATCCCCCTAGCTGGTTTGGCGGGTGCTCTCTGAGCAGTTCCGGCACCTGCCGCGCCCATCCCAGAGCCCGCAGGGCGAAGATCATGATCGTCCCGGTGAGCGCCACGATGCCCACCGATGCGAGCGACACGACTGCTCGAGGAAGATCGAGTGCGAAGAAGTCCCGGAGGAACGGGCTGGCCATGGCCAACACCAGTAGACCGGCCATCGTCGAGAGCAACACCTTCTTCCACGGCACGAGGGGTCGACTGACGATCCCCAGCGCGAACAGGCCGATGGCAGCGAGGATCAGGGTGGCAGTGGTCCGTGACTCGGGAATAGTGGAGCCTTCGAGGTCGGCGAGCCAGTAGCCGGCGAATGTGGCAATGGTCGCCACCAACCCGGTGGGGATCGCAAAGCGAAGTACCCGACTCACGAAGCCCGGGCGGGCCCGACGACGGGAGGGTGCCAACGCCAGGAAGAATGCCGGGATACCCACGGTGAGACTTCCGACGAGGGTGAGGTGACGGGCAAGGAAGGGAAAGGGAAGAGTGGAGATGACGATCGCCAGGGACAGCCCGAAGGCGTAGACGGTGCTGGTGATGAACAGGTTGGCCACTCGTTCGATGTTGGAGATGACCCGGCGCCCCTCCCCCACGATCCCGGGCAGCGACGAGAACCGCCCATCGATCAGGACCAACTGGGCGACGGCACGTGAGGCCGGGGCCCCCCCGCCGATAGCAATGCCGATGTCCGACTCTTTCAATGCGAGCACGTCATTGACACCGTCACCGGTCATGGCCACCACATGCCCGCTCGATCGCAGGGCCGCCACCATTCGCTGCTTCTGCTGCGGGCTCACCCGACCGAAGACAGTGGCCGTCTCCATGAGGGTCGCAAGCTCTCCGGGGTCGTTGGGGAGCAGCTTGGCGTCGACGACCTTGTCGGCTCCCGGCACTCCGGCGGCCCGGGCGATGGCCGCCACGGTGTCGGGATGATCTCCCGAGATCACCTTCATCACGACCCCTTGGTCGCCAAAATATCGGAGAGTCTCGGCAGCGTCAGCACGCACCTGGTCGGCCAGGACGAGGATGGCGACCGAGACCAGGTCACGGGGCAGCCGACCCTCGGTGAGCTGGGCCGGCCCATTGGCCACGACCAATACCCGGTTCCCGTCCGTTGTGGCGTCCCGGGAGACCTTCATCGCCCACTCGTCCTCCGGCACCACCACGTCGGGGGCGCCGATCACCCAGGTTCCATGACCGGAGAAGGTGCATCCACTCCACTTCCTCGCCGAGGAGAAGGGGACCGAAGCCGTGACCCGCCACCCCGGGTCACCTGGGAAGGCGGAGCCGATGGCGGTCAGGGTGGCGTTGGGATGAGGCTCGGCGCCGGCGATTGCGCTCAGTGCCGGATTTGGGTCCGTGTCGGAGAGCAGCAGCACCTCCTCCACGGTCAGACGCCCCTCCGTCAACGTCCCGGTCTTGTCGAAGCAGACGACATCGACCCGGGCCAGCCCTTCGATGGCGGGCAGTTCCTGAACCAGGACATTGCGACGCCCCAATCGGATCACACCGACGGCGAAGGCCACCGAAGCCAGGAGGACCAGGCCCTGGGGAACCATGGCGACACCGGCCGCAACCGCCCCTCCCAAGCCCTCGAGGAATGTGCCTCCGCCCCGTGTCGAGCTCCACACCAGCAGGATCCCCATGGGGATCACCGCCCAGCTGACGATGCCGAGGATCGAGTCGATCCCATCACGCAGCTCCGAGCGGACGAGGGAGAACCTCTTGGCCGCCTGTGCCAGCTTTGCCGCATACGAATCGCCACCGACATGAGTGGCGCGATATCGGCCGGAGCCGGCGGCCACAAAACTTCCCGATAGACAACGGTCGTCCACCTTCTTCACCACAGGGTCCGATTCTCCGGTGAGGAGCGACTCGTCGATCTCCAAGCCGGAAGAGCTGACCACGACCCCATCGACAGCGAGCTGGTCACCGGCACGGAGGGCGATCAAGTCGTCGACGACCACCCGATCCACCGCCACCTCAGACACCCGGCCCGACCTGACCACCCTCACCCGGGGCGCTGCCAGCAACTCGAGACGATCGAGGGTCTTCTTTGCCCTGAGCTCCTGGATGATCCCGATCAGAGAATTGGTGAGCAGGACGATCCCGAACAGGGCATCGCGAGGCTCACGCAAGACCAGCAAGACGACGAGCAAAAGGGCTCCGAGAAGGACATTGAATCGGGTGACGACGTTGGCGCGGATGATCTCCCCGGTGGTCCGGCTCGGCCGGTCCTGCACCTGGTTGACCTGCCCGGCGGCTATGCGCTGGCGCACCTCGCCCGGCGAGAGACCCTCTTCGGGCGTTACCGCCTCGAGATCCATCATCCCGATTGAGCTTACGGTCAGTTCTCGTGCACCGGTATGGGACTGGACGACGGGGTGAGCTTACGTGCGTGCCGGCCGCTCCATGGCACGCCGACAAGCGGCCCAAACCGTCCCGGGATGCACTAGGTTTCACCGAACTGGATGGGGCAGGGCAGTCAGACGTTCGTCTGACCTGGCCATCGCGCCGAGATACGAAATGAGTGTCGGGAGGCATTGATGAACAGTCGTTTGCTTAGGTCTTTAGCGGGGATCGTCGGGCTGATGATGGCGGTATCCGTCTTCGCTTTGCCCGCCCTCGGAGACGGCCCGATCACATCCGAAGTCGGGGTCCTACACCTCCAGATGGACGGGAGTGGTGACAAGCTGATCTACGACCCGAGTGCACCCGGCCCGAACCTCGTCCAGAGTCTGAGCCAATCCAACTGCAAGCTGTCCTCCAGTGGAGCCTCCCTCGTTGGGATCGTCGGTACCGGCAGCCAGTCCAATAAGAAGCCCTATGCGGGCCTCAAGGATCACCGCATCGGTGTGGGGCAGAACGGGGAAGGCAACGGCGAGCCCTGCGCCCGGATCAACAAGGACTTGGGACAAAAGCTGACCCTCAACCTCACCGGTGAATTGGCCGGGCAGACCATCGGTTACGCCGAGCTGGATCTCGGCTTCAAGTTCAACGGCGACGCCAACCTGGAGCTGCGACGTGATGGAGCACTGGTCGGAACCGTGGTGGTCCCGTGCAGCGGTGTTTCTGACTGTGGTCCCGACTCGGGAGGCAGCGACAATGTGCGCGTGATCCTGTGGGTCGGGGACGACCCCGGCCCGGGCACGTGGCAGGCCTTCCATGTCGCCGGAGTGTTCGACACCGTCATCATCAGGCCGGGTAACGCCTCCTCGTCGGGTGCCGTCTCACTCGAGGCAGGATATGGAGGCTCCGATCCTGGGCCACTCGGAGTGGAACTCGAAACGGGGGACTCGCTCTTCGTGATCGGAGATGTCTTCGATGGGGAAATCGACTGCACCGAGACGGCGACCCTCTCGGACGGCCCCGAGGCATCATTTGTCATAACACGCGGGTACGACCTCGACGGGGGTTGCAAGGGACCGGTGAACGGTCTCTTGTACAACTTCGAGTCTGGAACAAGCGGCAGTCGGCTCTTCGTCAACTTCGTCACCGAGCCCGTGGGCGGATCGTCCGTCGCCCAGTTCCTCGAGGAGATCACCTGGCGCTTCGGCAATCCCCCGAACGTTCCTGGCGACCCTCAACACCGGGCTCTCTCCTACGACGACAACGTTGGCGCCGGTGAGCGTGTGATGCCCTGGTGTCTCCGGGATCCGAGGGACTCGTATGGCGATCTCCCGGTCGGGACGGCAACGACGCTGGTGGACACGTCGGCAATCCTCCCGTCGGGTCACACCTCGTGTCTGATCGACTCCGACAGCCGGGTAACCGGCTTGGTCGACATGGCCGGTATCAACGGCTACCCGATCGGGACCTGGATCAAGGTCGATGTCGTCTACAACATCGGTGATGGGAAGCGGTACACATAGGGATCGGTCGCTCCGAGGTCTTCGATGAGGCCCACAGCCTTCTCGGAGACCTCTCCCAGCGCCTCGGACTCGATCAACATGAGGAGCGCTTCCTCATAGACGAGCCCCTGCTGTCTGGCACTCTCGAGCACTCGGTGAGCCCGATCCGCAGCCTCAACGAGACGCCCCTGTCGTAGCTGCGCCGCAGCCCTGACCCGCTCGAGTGGCACCTCGTACAAGGCGGCGTCCTCACCGGCTAACTGTTGGGCCACCGTTATCACCTGATGAGCCGTTTCGGGATCACCGTTTCGCACGTGGGCCTCGGCGAGATGGACCGATGTGTCGACTGCGATGAAGGATTGACCAGACGTGATCGCATCGTCGACGATCCTCGTCAGAGTGTTGATGGCGATGTTCAACTCGCCCCGTTCCATGGCAAGACGGCCCAGTTGGGTCTCGGCAAACAGGGCGAAGAGCACGTCCTTCTGCGCCCGCAGCACGCGACGTGCCTCGGTTAGGACCGTCTCAGCCTCATCGAATCGACCCATGCTGACCAGCACTTCGCCCAGATTGGCCGCGGCCGCCCCCTCGGCGTGCTGGTTCCCACTCTTGCGGCTCACCTCCTGGGCCTGTGAGTACATCGTGATGGCGTCGTCCCACAGCCCATCTGCGTATGCCTGGACACCGAGGTTGATGGCGATGAGGGCGATCCCCGAAAGGTCGCCCAACTGTTCGAAGATCTCGAGGGCCATGGGCTCATGAATGGCCATGTCCCTTTGCCCCAGGGTCTGATATGCCTCGTCGATGTAGGTGTAGGCCCGGGCGAGTGCTTCCTGCTCACCGCTCTCGGCGGCCTCGTCGACGGCCGTTAGCCCCACGTCGAGGGTCTGTCTGGGTCGAAATAGGTCAGAGAGGATCCCGGCCCTGAGAGCCCTCAGCCGCGCCCGTGCCTTCTTTGCCTCGAGCTGATCGTGGCCGGATATCGATTTGAGCCCGATCGCCGTCTCGCGCAGCCCCTGGGAGTACCTGCCGAGCTTCTGATAGGACCTGGCAATGAATCGTTGTAGGTCGGCGCGAGCCAGCGGATCATCAGAGATCAGTCTCTTTGCCTCTCGCAACGCGGCGATCGCCTCTTCGAACCGACCCGCCTCGTAGAGAGCTTCGGCCAACTTTCGCAGCACCTCGGCTTTCTGCTCGGGGGTCACCCATTCGAGCCCACGCGCAGCAGTCAGAGCCCGTTGGTAGAAGGCGGCTGCTTCATGATTGGCATAGATCTCCCTGGCTCGCTCGCCGGCCATTCGGGAGAAGCGCCAGGTTCGGGACCAGTGCTTGGCGTGGAAGTAGTGAAGGGAGAGCAGTTCAGAGAACTCCTCCGGCCGGCCACCACAATCGGCATAGATCGAGTCCCCGACTGCACCGTGCAGCTGGAGACGGGTCTTGAAGGGCAGACCCTCATAGGCAACATCCCGGATCAGAGAGTGGCGGAATTGAACCCATCCCGACTGGTCGAGCGAAAGGAAGTCGGACAACTGCCGAACTGCTCGAGTCCTCGTTTGCAGATCCGAATCGGCGGTGTCGAGCACTGCAGCTGTGTGCTCGAGAAGGAATCCGGAGCCAAGCACCGCCAGTCGCCTCAACACATTCCGTTCCGAATGGGGAAGCGTATCGATACGCGCCCCGATCATCGCCTCCACCGACTGTGGCACTTCTTCGATGGAGCCACCGCGTCGCAGGGTCTCCATCAGCTCGATGAGGAAGAGCGGACGGCCGTTTGCCTGCCGGGCGAGACGCTCGACCTGCTGCAAAGGGAGAGGGTCGTCCTCGGTGGCACTGAAGATGAGATCTCGTGCCTGCTCAAACCCGAGCGGCTGGAGCTCCAAACGTGTCACCTGCTCGGACTCAGGAGCGACAAAGCCATCTTCTCCCGGCCGACGCGTGAGGACAAACATCCACGGGCAACGGCCGATCGCCGGGAGCAGCCCGTCGAGCAGCTCGCGAGATGGCTCATCCATCCAGTGTGTGTCCTCGATAACGAAGACAGATGGCCTGGTGATCGTCGCTTCGAGCAACGAGCCCACGGCCGCAATGGTGCGCTCCGGGCGAAATTGGTCTTCGAGTTGTTCCACCTCACTGGATTCGACGATCTCGAGACCCAGTGGGAGCCCGATGAGCGACAGCCAGGGCATGAGCTCGGGCGCCTTGTCCGACACCAAATCGGCCAAGGCCCTCACCGCCTGGACCGAATTGAGGTCTCCCAAGGCACAGGCGTCTCTGAGAAGCGATCGAAATGGGAAATATGGTGTGGCGGCCTGATAGAGCCGGCACTCCCCCTCCATAACCCGATCCACGTCGACCGAGTGGAGGAATTCAGCCAGGACACGGCTCTTGCCCATCCCGGCCTCGGCCACCAGCTCCACCATCTGACCGCTCCCCTGGGTCGCACGGCCCCAGCAACCCGTCAGCCGGGCCATCTCCGGGTCTCTTCCGATCAGGGGAAGGCCGTCCTCTTGACGTGCTCGCGTCCCTATCGGGGGACCGAGTGAGACGGCATCGACGGGGAGCTTCTTGCCCTTGACCATGAACGGCTCGATCGGCTCGGTTTCGAATGTCGTCCGTGAGCCCTCGAGCACGTCCGGAGTTGCGTATATCTGGCCAGACGGGGCCTTGGCCATGAGACGGGCGGCCAGATTGACGACATCACCCATGACCGTGTAGGTGCGGCGATATGAGGTACCTATGTCGCCGGCAAAGATCGAGCCCCAGTTGACACCGATCGAGACCGGTAGAGCGGGTCCTCCAGCGACGATCTCGCGGAGAGCGAGAAGCATCTGCTCCTCGTCGTGACCGGTGCTGGACGGCACACCGGCCGTGAGGATGATCTTGCCACCGTCGGCGGCGATGTCGGTTCCGAGGAAGGTGACCCCTCTCTCGTCCACCGAGCTCTGAACCAACCGCACCAGTTGGTTGAGGCGACGACCCGCTTCCACCGCCCCGTCCCCCTCTATGACCTCGTCGAATCCGTGATAGTCGATGAAGGCAACCGTGGCCGGCCGATGCTCTGGTTCGACTTCCCCACTCAGCAGTAATTGGCACAACCCGATCGGGACGAACTGATTGATGTCGGTCGTCGACCGATCAATACCCGGATCGTCTTCGGCTGCCTCGGCTGACACCTTCCCGCGAAGCAGGCGGGCATCACCGATCGACTTGCCCAGGTTGGAAGCGGGAAGAGCGGCAGCCGTCTCAGCGCTCACCAAGACCTGACCGGCCCCGGCGGCGGCCTCCATCGCCACGGTCCGGGTGGCCGCCGGGCCCGCCACGACGAGCTCCCGATGAGAGTCCCCGATCAGGAAGAAGTCGAAGGTCCCGCTGTGGATTCCCACCGACATGCGCAGTTTGACCTTCCCGGCGCTCGTGAAGCAGACGCCTACCTCTGCGAGGGTTTGCTGCATGGCCTGTGCGGCGGCGCATGCGCGCTGGTCGTGCCCTTCGTCGGTGAAGAGAAGGAGAAGGGCGTCACCTCCGAATTTGATCAGATTCGCACCGAATCCATAGGCGGCGGGAAGCAACTCGCCAAAGGTGCGTCCGATTACCTCGGTCAGCTCCTCGGCACCGACCTTTCCTCGACGTGCCAGACGCTCGGACATCTTCGTGAACCCCGAGATGTCGACAAAGGCCATTGACCCTTCGATGCGCCGGTGTCGCTGACCTGGGGCCTCGTCATCCCAATGACGAACGAGCCGGGGCAGATAGGGCTGGGGCGAGACAATCACGGAATGCGCAGAATAGAACGCCTGGAGCATCCTCACTGAGGGCTCGAGAGATCCACGCGGCGAAGCGACAGGTTCCGGGCCCCAGCGAGTTGGCGACTCCCGTAGCCTTGTCCGAGCTTGGACATTCACTTGAATTTCTTCGAGTTCGTCCTCATCGTGATCGCCTTCGCCTGGGTCGCCCGAACCCTGCTGGGAACCCGTTGGGAGCGGTGTCGGCGATGCTCCTGGCCACGAGCGGAGGGCCACAGGTCACCGGAATCGGTGCGAATGTCTATCACGTCCTTGGCTGGACTGGCCTGACTCTGGGCGTCATCCTCCTCTTGCGAGTGCTGTTGGCCATATTCCGGACCGAGGCAGAAGCAAGGAACGCCGCCAAGGCCATCAGCACCTGACTTCACCAGTCAGCCGACGTTGGGCATCACCAGGCGATGGATCAGGTCGAGCTGTGTCGGATCGTCGTGGGTCGGCCCCAGGACCACGTAGTCACACCCCGCGGAGGCCAGGTCGTTGATCCTCTCGATGATCTCGTCCACCGATCCGAACAGGTAGCAGGTCTCGAGATGCTCCGGCGAGCGATGGTCACCCATGACCTGGCGGAAGAACCCGTGTTGTATCTCGCGCGCCTTGTCGCCGTCCGCGGTGTCGACGATGTAGGTGAAGTTGGTGTGGCCGAAACGCGGGGGTTCCCTGCCCAGCTCGGCTGCCCGCGCCTTGATCTTCTCCCAATCTTGCTTCACCCATTCTTGGGAACCGGAACAGCGCGAGATCCAGCCATCGGCGTGGACGATTCGCTCCAGGACCGATTTGGCCATCTTGGGTACGTCGCGATATTCGGGATCGGGGATCCTCGAGCCACCGGCAACCCACACCGGTGGTGGCTTGGGAGGACGCGGCTCGAGGCTCACGTCTTCGAAGTGATAGAACTGACCGTCGAATGTGACCGTCTCCTCGGTGAAGAGTCGGCCCATCGCCTCCATCATCTCGTCGGTTCGCCTGCCCCGCTCTTTCACCGAAGTGCCGGTGGCCTCGAATTCGGGCGGGTACCAACCGGGCCCGATCCCGAATTGATAGCGCCCTCCGGTGAGGTAGTCCATCGTGGCGATCTCCTTGGCCAGGACGAGCGGATGTCGGAGCGGGAGAACCAAGATCCCGGTTCCGACCCACACATCCGGAGCGACTGCGGCGGCCCAGGTGGTGACGGTGAGCGGCTCGAGCCAGGACATCCCATACAGACCGGGGGCGTGAAGGAGATGATCGATGGTCCACAGGTCGATCCCGTAGTCGTTCGCCTTGCGGGAGAAGGTGTCGATTCCCTCCCGAACCCGGGCATAGTCGAGGTCGGGATAGGTGTACGAGGGTATCCAGGCGCCTATACGCATTGCCGCTCCTTTCGCAAATGACATTAGAGCCGCCCGCTCCGATGTCGATCCAACGACTCCGCGGTGTGTTCGGCGATCTATTGTCAATTGGCCCTAGAGACGGGAAGCGAAGCAATGTATTGGACAAATGGAGGCGTCAGGGCATGAAGCCACCTCCATTCGAATACCACTCACCCCGTACCATCGACGAAGCCCTGACACTCATGGGTCAGCTGGATGGAGCGCTTCCGCTGGCGGGTGGGCAGAGTCTCATACCCCTCCTCAATCTCCGACTGGCCTATCCACGACATCTGGTGGACCTGGGGCGCATCCCCGAGCTCGAGCATCATGAGGTGTCAGGTGACGAGGTGCGCGTCGGGGCGATGACGACCCACCACGCCATGCAGCGCTCTCTCGTTGGTGACCTCCCACTCGTCTCCGAGGCGGTTAGACATGTGGGCTTTCCGGCGATACGTGCCCGCGGCACACTTGGCGGCAGCCTGGCGCACGCAGACCCGGCCGGCGAGCTGCCTCTCGTGAGCCTGGTCCTCGAAGCCGAAATCGTGCTCCGATCGACCCACGGGGAGCGTTCGGTAGCCGCGCCGAACTTCTTCCTCGGCCCGTATACGACCGCCCGGCAACCCGACGAGCTGATCACCCAGGTCAGGTTCGCCGCGTCTCCCGGGATGTGGGGATTTTCCGAGTTCGCCCGCCGCACCGGCGACTATGCCCTGGTGGCATGTGCGGTTGCCCTTGACATCGAAGACGGCCAGATCACGAACGGCAGGGTCGGTCTCGCCGGCGTGGCCGACCGGCCTCTCCGAGTCGAATCTTCGGAGAGCTTCCTCGAAGGACGGTCCCTCGAGCCCAGGGTGCTGACCGAAGCAGCGGCGATCGCGGCGTCCTCGATCGAACCACTATCCGACATCCACGGGTCGAGTGACTATCGACGACGACTCATCGAGGTCATGGTGAGCCGAGCCCTGAGTCAGGCAACGGGAAGACTCGCACATGTCTGAAGTCACCGTCACCGTGAACGGCCGTCCCTACACCCGCCAGGTGCCTGACCGCCTCCTGCTCTCGGACTTCCTGAGAGACGAGCTCGGTCTGACCGGTACCCACGTCGGATGTGAGCACGGCTACTGCGGTGCATGCACGGTCGTCATCGACGAGGCACCGGCCCGTTCTTGTCTGGTCCTGGCGGTCCAGGTCGCAGGGGCGAGAGTAGAGACGGTCGAGTCTCTGGCCGGGGACGGCGATCTGCATCCGATCCAGGAGGCCTTCTGGAACCACCACGGCCTCCAGTGCGGTTTCTGCACTCCGGGGATGCTGATGGCCGTCAAGACACTTCTCCAAGAGGATCCCGAGCCTGAGGAAGCCACCATCCGCGAGTACCTGGCGGGCAACCTCTGTCGTTGCACCGGCTACGTCCAAATCGTGGAAGCGGTCCAGGCAGCGTCGGCCGCGATGAGAGGGAGCCCATGACGTCGGCCGTCGGCAAACCACAGATGTTTGGCGCCCGGGTGAGGAGGGTCGAGGATCCTCGATTCCTCACCGGGGAAGGTCGTTACGTCGCAGACCTCGCCAGGAGCGACTGCCTCCATGCCAAGTTCGTTCGGTCGACGGAAGCCCATGCCCGCATCGTCTCGGTCGATGTTGACGAATCCGAAGGGGTCGCGCATGTGTTCACCGGGGCCGACTGGGAGGGCCTCGGGATCCGTTGTGTCTCCTCATACCCCGGGTTCCGACCCACTTCGATGCCGGTGCTGGCCTGGGATCGGGTCCGATACGTCGGGGAGGCGGTGGCGATGGTCCTCGCCGAGGACGAGTACCTGGCCGAGGATGCCATGGCCGCCGTCCAGATCGAGTACGAGGGTCTGCCACCGGTCGTGGATTTGGCATCCGCTCTGGACGCCGATGCCCCGCTGGTCTACGACGAGTGGGGGGACAACGGCTTCGTGGAGCGTCGGTTCACGTCTGAAGGCTTCGAGGATGCGTTCGAACGAGCCCCACATCACGTCTCGGGGACCTGGTCGATGGCGCGGCACACCGGCATCCCGATCGAGACCAGGGCCGTAATGGCCGAGTACGACCGTGGGCGGGACCACCTGACGGTATGGACCTCGACCCAGATCCCCCATCTGATCAAGACCGGTCTGGCCCTGGCTCTGGGTCGAGACGAGGCAAGCATACGGGTCGTGGCTCCGGATGTGGGTGGCGGGTTCGGTGTCAAGGCTCAGCTCTACCCGGAGGAAGTCGCCTGTGCCAGAGCCGCCATCGAGACCGGCCACACCGTCCGCTGGGTCGAAGACCGTCGGGAGCATCTCCTTGCCTCACACCACGCACGTGAGCATCTCCACCACGCCGAGATGGGATATGACGACGAAGGGCGGGTCCTCGCCTATCGGGTTCGGATCAAGGTGAGCATGGGCCCCTACTCGGTCTTCCCATGGACCTCGACGATGGACACCGGGATGGCGATGGGGATCCTTCCCGGCCCGTATCGGATCGACCAGTACTCGGTTCACGGGACCCCGGTGGCGACCAACAAGACCCCGTTCGGGGCCTATCGGGGAGTGTCAAGACCGATGGCCTGCTTCACCACCGAGCGGATGATGGACCAGGTGGCGAGGGAGCGGGGCCTGGACCCGGTCGAGCTTCGACGGCGGAACCTGCTCGGGTCGGGAGACTTCCCCTGGAATTCGGTGAGTGGGCTGGTCTACGACTCGGGAACCGTCACGGAGTGCCTAGACACGTTGCTGGAGATGGCCGACTACCCGGGTCTGCGACGACGCCAGGAAGAGGCGCGAGCGAGGGGCGACCTGGTCGGCATCGGAGTAGTCCCCTTCATCGAGCAAACCGCCCACACGACGAGGGAGTTCGTCCAACGCGGGGTCCCGATCATCTTCGGCTACGAGACCTCCAAACTGCGATTCACGCCCGACGGCAGGCTGGTGATCTCCTCGTCCATCCACAATCACGGCCAGGGCCTCGAGACGACCCTCGCTCAGATGGCCGCTGACGAGTTGGGCCTGGATCTCGACTCGATTCGGGTCGAGTTCGGCGACACCGACCAGGTGCCCTACGGCTCGGGGACCTTCGCCAGCCGGTCGGCGGTTCTCGCCGGAGGCGCCGCGCGCATCGCGGCGGGTCGGCTGAAGGAGAAGCTGAGCCGCATTGCCGCTCATATGCTCGAAGCGAGGGCCGAGGACATCGTCTTCGAGAATGGACAGGTGAGTGTTGTGGGGGTTCCCGAAACCGGCATGCCTCTGTCTGAGTTGTGCCGACTCGTCTATCAGAGACCGGAGACGCTCCCCCAGGGCGAAGAGCCGTCGCTGGAGTCGGTGGCAACGTATGACGCCGATCCCGGCACCGGGACCTACACCAGCGCAGCCCACCTCGCTGTGGTGACTGTTGACGCCGGGACCGGCCTGATCACGATCGATGACTATGCAGTGGTCGAAGACTGCGGGCGGATGATCAACCCGATGGTGGTCGAGGGCCAGATATTCGGTGGTGTCGCCCAGGGGATCGGCGGTGCCCTGCTCGAGGAGTTCCTCTATGACGAGGACGGCCGCCCTCTCTCCACCACTTTCATGGACTACCTGCTCCCCACTTTCACCGAGATTCCGAAGATCCGGGCCCAACACGTCGAAACTCCCTCGCCGATCACGATCGGTGGCGTGAAGGGGATGGGTGAAGGCGGGGCCATCGCCCCGGGAGCGGTCCTGGCCGCAGCGCTCGAGGACGCTCTGGCTCCGTTGGGGCATATCGTCGTCGACCGACTCCCACTCACACCCGAGCGGGTGCTCAATTGGATCGACGAGGCGAAAGGTGCCGATCGATGACGAGGATTGCGGTCATCCAAGTGTCCGCCCAGGACGGCAACGATCTCGGAGAGTCCAAACGCGTCGTCACGGAGGCACTGGATCGTGCGGGGCCTTCCGACCTGTATTTGCTACCTGAGATCTGGTCGCCCGGCTATTTCTCCTTCGACAGCTATGCCGATGCCGCCGAGATGTTCCAGGAGACCTCCGAATTCCTCTCCGAGCAGGCAAAGGCTCGCCACGCCTATCTCCATGGTGGATCGATCGTGGAGCGACGTGGGGATCGGCTTCACAACACATCCCTGCTCTTCTCGCCACAGGGTGACCTCGTCGCCTCCTATCGCAAGATCCACCTCTTCGGTTATCAGTCGAGGGAACAGCAGATCCTCACTCCGGGCGACGAGGTGGTCGTGGCCGACACCGAGCTCGGGCGGATCGGGATGGCCGTCTGTTACGACTTGCGATTCCCCGAACAGTTCCGGCGGATGACAGACATGGGGGCCCGGATGTTTCTCATCGCCTCCGCCTGGCCCCATCCTCGGGTCGAGGCCTGGACCACTCTGCTCCGTGCCCGCGCCATCGAGAGCCAGGCCTATCTCGCCGCGGCGAACGGCGCCCCGGGGGCCGGTGGAGCAAGCCTCTGTGGCCGCTCGGCCATCATCGACCCATGGGGAGTGACCCTGGCCTCGGCAGGAGTCGACAGTGCGGAGGTCGTGGCAGACATCGACCTGAGCGGAGTCGATGAGGCACGAACTCGCTTCCCCGAGCTCACCGACCGCCGGATCCTCGGGGAAGAGCCTGGTGTGCTCAGCCTGGCTCGAGACGACGCTCCCCCACTGCGCTTCGAGACCCGACGGGTCGTGCTCGCCGGTTATACGGCGCGCGACGAGGAGGCGGTCAGCGCATATGTCGCCGGTCTGGAGGAGAAGGGCATCGCAGCGCCCAAGGAGATCCCGACCTACTTTCACGTTGGCCGCGAGTTGGTGACCACTGGCCACCTGATCGATGTGACAGGCGCCCGGACCTGTGGTGAGGTCGAGTTCGTGCTTTTGGTCGACCACGACGGGGAGATATGGGTGGCGGCCGGTTCGGACCACACGGACCGAGACCTGGAGGAGCGATCCATCCCGGCCGCCAAACAGGCATGCCCCAAGCCGATCTCACTTGGTGTGTGGCCGTATTCCGCCCTCCGCGACCACTGGGACCAACTGGTGTTGCGGTCCTTCACCCCGGCCGACTCGCCCGCCCCCTATCAGGAGGCGGCGGTGGCCGTGCTTCGCCATCCAGACGACCTGCTCGAGCGGGTCGGCGACCGCATCGGTGCCGACCTGGCGGGAACAGTGATCTTCGGTGGGTCATTTGCCAGCCTCACCGGGAGCTTCGAATACGAGGACAGCTTCCGTGCCGAACTCCACGACCCGGTGACCGGAAAGACCCTCGTCGCCCGTTATCAAGTGAACGACGTCCTGGAAGGAGACGGAAATGGCTAAACCCGAGCTCGAGTTCTTCGACCCCGATCTGATCCCTTGGGAGCCGGAGGCGGGCATCGACGGGCTGTACTCGAAGACACTCGCGTCCGACCCGGACACCGGCTCCTACAGCCGGCTGCTCAAGTTCGAGCCGGGATGCGACACCAGCCCCGGCGGGGTCCAACGACACCCGCACTGGGAGGAGATCTGGATCGTCGAGGGGGCGATCCACGATCTGACCCTCGACGAGATGTTCACCGCCGGGATGTATGCATGCCGGCCACCCGGCATGGCGCACGGGCCATGGCGTTCGCCTGATGGGTGCATCACCTTCGAGGTACGCAACTTCGACAAATGACCGACACACCGGGGCTGAGGTCGGGCGAGCGGGGCGTGTAGCTTCCCGCCAAGCAAGAGGAGGCAACAGTGATTCTCGACTACTTCGCAGATCTGAACTGGCTCGCCGTGCTGGTCGCGGCCCTGGCCTATTTCGCCCTCGGTGCGATCTGGTATTCCAATCCGCTATTCGGCAAGCAATACCGGGCCGCCCTGGGGGTCACCGGCGATGCCGGCACTCCCGACCCGATGATGTTCGTCGTCAACCTGATCGGCTGGTTCGTGGCGGCAACGGTCCTCGGGCTGATCGCGAAGGGAATCGGCGCATCGACCTTCCTCGACGGAGTGGCGCTGGGTTTGGTGGCCTGGGTCGGGTTCATCGTCACCAACCGGGTGGTGGCCATCTACTACGAGGGATCCGGCTGGGCGCTGGCGCGGGTCAACGGACCCTACAACCTCTTGGGATACATGGCCATGGGTGTGATCGTCGCCGTCTGGCAATAGGCCGGCGGCTTGGTCTCAGGTCTCGATGCCTCGAGCCCATTCCCCTTCGAGAGGCAATCCGGCCTCCTCCCAGTCTGAGAGCTCCGCCCGAGTAGCGACGCACATGGCGGTAACCGGCGTCGACCAATGCGTGATAGAGGGCGATGCTGGCGTGACAATCGACACTCGTGCAGTACACCACTATCTCCTCATCGGGCTGCAACGAGCCAAACGTCTCATCCGGTGTGTTGAAATGTTCCGATCCCGGGATGTGCTTGGCGCGGAAAGCCCACTCGTTCAGCGCCATGACCAGCCGGAAGCGGTCTCCGCGCTCGATCATGCTGTGCCGTGTCCGCTGACGTTGGCGATGGTCAGGGCGAGCCAGGGGCGCCGATGGCAAGGAGAAAAGCGCAGTCGCAGCCGGGGGCTGCGGTGAGCATTTTCGACGCAGCAAGTGGTGTCATCTGGTCGCCCTGAGCGCGGTAAACGTTGGTGGTCACGGCACTGGGAGCTCCGCCCGGTCGATGGTCCGAATCTCTTGCGAACCGTTGAGATCGCTCAGATGTGCACCACCGGCACATTCACCAGGTGCTCGGCGACAAACCAGACTTGGAGCTCGTTGGTGCGCAGCACGTCGCCCATCAGCATGTCGTTGGTCCCATCGTCGCCATTTGCCGCGGTCCGCTTGATCCCGTCACGGAGCCCTTCGATCACGATCTCATGTGCCTCGAGGAGTCTCGACAGCATGGCGGGGACTTCTTCTACACCATCGGGTGGCCGTGGGACAGTGGTCAATTCGGCGACGTGCCTCGGATCGGCCACGGCCACCCCTCCCAAAGTCTGAACACGCTCCGCCATCAGATCGATCAGCTCGAGCTGCTCCCCGGCATGCTTGTCCAATAGGAGGTGGAGCTGATAGAAGGTCGCTCCCCTCACCAGCCAGTGATGCTTCTTGTAGAGGCTGTAGAGGATGGTGGTGTCTGCGAGGATTTGATTGAGTAACTGGCTGCTCTCGGTCCGAGCCTCGTGTGAGAGGGCAATAGGGAAGAGACGCATCTCACCGAACCGCTGGATCTCCTCACCACGTTGGTGAAATTGGGGCTGACTGTCCTTGGCCGCCTTCTCCCTTAGGAAGGGATCCGTCAAGTTCGTGTCGACCATTTCGCACCTCGTTTCTCATGGCGACCAGGGGCATGCATTTGCTGCCATTCGGACAGTACGCCTCTAAGTCGACTGATGCTCACACGCCAGGCCCATCGAGTCTGAGCGGTGGGAAATCACCTTCGAGGCCGTGCGACTCCACCTGGAACAACTCGGTCTCGTGTGGCATGCCGTGCAATTGGTGCGCTCCCATCGATCTGAGGGTCACACCTGCCGGCAACGTCTCACCCAGCTCCTCTCGGACCTTGGCCGAGAGGAGGATCTGACCCCCATGTCCAACCGAGCAGATCCGTGACGTCTCATTCACTGCCAGCCCGACGTAGCCCGTTTCGGTGCGAGCCGGAGCCCCGCTGTGCAAGCCGATCCGGAGCTTGACCAGGCCCGGCCAGGCGCGTTCGGAGATCGCCAACTGGGTTCCGATAGCCGTGTGAAGCCCTTCGAGCGCCCCGGGGAACACCGCAAAGAACTCATCCGCCCTGGCATCGACCTCGTAGCCACCGTTTGCCTCGACGCAATCCCTGATCACATTCTGAACCTCGACGAGAAGTGGCGCATAGGAGTCGCCCAGGTGCCCAATGAGAGCGGTCGACCCTTGCAGATCCGACATCAAGAATGTGACCGGGCCCGTCGGAAGACGGGTCTTGGTCTCGGCTCTGGCCTCTCGCATCTGAGCGGCGACGAAACCGACTGGGGCGATCCCGTACTCGATCGATGTCTTCAGGAGCTTGCGGAATGCCTGCTCACGGGCTTGGTCACTTTCGAATCGAACCTGGCTGAAACGGGAGAGTGCGTTGCGGACGTGAGCCTCGTCGTGAATCGGCAAGCGCCGGTTCCCCCGCCGGTCGACATAGGCAAAGGCGCTGTCGGGAAGGGCGGCGCGCTGTTTGGCGTCGAGTTTGGCCACGGGGACAATCCTAAGAGGGCGGACTGCTCGCCTTTCTCCGCACCCGGGCCTACCGGTCGAGTCGCTGCGGCTTGGCCTAGACGGTTGACATCTCGACGGCCTCACGTGCCGGAGCGGTGAGATAGGTGTAGATGCCGTAGAGCAATCCAAGCCCAAGGATCGGTGTGAAGATACGCTTGATCGGGGCGCTCTCGGCGATCAAGCCAACCGCGAAGCCGACGATCCCGACGTTCACCGACCAATAGATCAGCCGATTGGCACGCTCGGATACCTGTGAGGACAGGGCGAACATGGCGAAGATCAAATTGGTCACCACCATGATGAAGTTGATGTGGTCGAAGGCGAGGCCGACGGACATGACGTCTTCGAACGTCTTACCCGTCGACAGCTGACTGATTATGTAGACGACCAGGATCACCACGACGATCAGACCAACGACCGCGGTGCGAACGAAGCGGTTGACGACGGCGCCACCCCACTTCGACGGGCCCATATGTCGTCGGAACCGGGAGATCAGCACGATGCTGCCGACGAGCTGAAGGGCGCCGGCCGCCTGGAGGAGCGGGTCGATGGCAAATAGGGAGCCGGCAACGAACAACAGGCCGGCAACGAAGAGCAGCAGCATCTGGACAACTCCCATGCGCGACTCCGAGAGGCTGGGCACATCCCGACCCGGCATCAGCCACTCGATCAGGGCCAGGGCGGCGAGAATCACGAAGCCGGCCACCATGGCGCCGGGATGGGCGTCGTAGAGCTGGTTCGCCTTGTCCGGAGAGACGATCTCGACGTCCGCCAGCTGAAGGCCCAGGAGCACCCCAAAGATCGCCCCGATCACCAGGAATGCCAGTGCCAGCCCCATGCCCAGCTCGGCCACGTTCCATGAGGACCCACGCTTGCGGCGCATCGCCCAGATGAACATCCAGGTCATGGCGATGAATGCAAGGGATCCTCCGATGGGCCGCTGGATGCTGGTGGTAGTGAGCCCGACCGACCAGAAGCCCAAGACGTAGAGGGCAAGGGCGAAGATGGCGTATCTGGCCAGGTTGTCCGCCGAATGGTCACTTGGCGAGCCAAACATCCAGATGGAGGCGCCAAAGACTCCGAGAGTTATCCATCCGAGAGTGCCGGCATGTACATGGGCGAGAAGCGTGTCTCTCGGCACGTCCCAAACATCGGTTCCATTGAGGATGCCGATCACGACCGTGATCACGAAGATCACCATGGCTGCCTTGAACAGATTCCGTGTTGCCGGCGGTGCGGTGCCCATCGACTTGTCCTCCCTGTCGTCCTGGTTGTGAGGATGTGTCGAACTGGCGTCCCGAGTCACTACGGGAAGCACCATATGGAGGTGTGGTTGACCTCATTTGCTTCGACCGGGAAACACTCGATGGCGTGAGAAAAGTCGTCGCGGCCGTATCCTTTTTGCCCCATTCCGGCGCTTACATGGGGTGAGTAGCATGATGTCGGCGCGTCTGGGTGGCGATGGATGGAGGACAAGTGACGTCGTATAACGCCAGACTCCGCCTACCCGGCGAATCTCGACTGCCCCTGGGTGTGGCCGTCGACATCACCAATGAGCGGATCACGCTCTCGGCGGGAAATCGCACCGTGGCGGACTGGGCTCTCGGGGAAGTCGACTTCGCTTCCATGCCGGATGGATTCCACATCAAGGTCGACGGTGAGGAGGTCGTCCTCAATGTCTCCGAGGCCACGCAGTTCGCCGACGAGTTGGACGCCGCCACCCGTCGTCACGGCCGGGCATCCGCCATCGCCGATGGTCTTGGGAGCAAGCCGGTGCCCTCATCCAACGGCGCGCATACCAGCAAATCCCTGCCGGACGACCCGGTCGAGGCCCTGAGAAGCCGAATCGACGAAGTGTCCGTCGCCCTGACATCGAACACCGCCCCACCGGCGGTCGTCTTCACCGACTGGCTGAGGCTCCTCAAGGAGATCAATCGCCGTCACGGCCAGGGATCGATGCCGAGCGATATCTTCTTCGAGCTGAATACCCAACTGCTCGACTTGATCCCCGAGCCCCCAGGCGACGTCCAGTAGCCCCAGAAGCAGATATCCTCTGACGACAGAGGCCGGAACGGTCTGATCCAGGCAGACACCAGAAGGGGTGGGTCGTGCGGATAGTTCGAATAGCAGTTTTGTTGGCTCTTCTTGCCAGCGCCTGTGGTGGCGCCGGTGGCACGGGTGACACCACCACCACCACGACCACCGCGGCAGCCGAGACGACTACCACCAGTGAGGCATCGCAGACGACGACCACCACCGCCGCCGATAACCCTCAGGTGGTCGGAATCGGGGACATCCCCCAAGAGTGCATCGATGCCTTCGCCGGCTTTCTCCGCGAGATCGAGCCCTATGTCGCCGATATCGATTGGGAGAACGCGACCACGGCCGACCTGGAGCAGCTGGGCAACGACCTCGAGCCGCTCTCCAGCGCCTATGACGACTCGGTCGCAGGGACCAATTGCGACAACATCCAACTGGACGCCAGTGATGAAGAGTCGTTCCAATTCATGATCGACATGGCGAAGAGAGAAGCCCCGGGGACGGTGGCGTACCTCGAATGGGTCGAGCAGATAGCAACCTCCGTGACGGATCCCGGGACCCAAGCCAGCGGCGACTGTGAGAGCGATATCGCCGCCCTCCAAGCGATCGTCGACGAGGGAGGGACGATGGTGGATCTCCCACTCGGTGATCTGAGCAAGGTGAGCGGGCTGATCGCTTCGATTTCGACCACTTGCAGCGCCTCACGCGCCGCCGAGTTCCTCAACCAGCCGGATGTGGCCGCGTTCATGAATGGTGGCGGCTGAGCCGACAGCGCCTAGCCGCGTTTCGATACATACGGAGAGCTGGACCGGCCGCTCGCGACCCTCCCGGGTGAGTTAGGTTCCGAGCGTGTTCTACAACTGGCTCCGCTATCTCCATGTGGCATCGGCCCTTGCATTCATCGGCATACACGGGACGTCGATGGTCGTCCTATATGTCGTTCGAGGCGAGACCGATCGAAAGCGGATCGAGGCACTCATGGGTTTCTCGGCCAAGACCGTCCTGCCCATGTACATATCGTTGGTGGCCGTGGCAGGCACCGGTCTGTGGATGGGCTTCGAGGTCACTGGCTGGTTCAGCAGGGCATGGTATTGGGTAGCTCTCGGCCTTCTCATCCTCATCACGGCGCTCATGTTCTTCGTGGCTCGACCGTTCGGTGAGCGGATCCTCGCAGCGTGTGGGATCAGGCCGTCCGGAGTGCCCCGTCGATCCGACGAAGAGCTGCGCCAGATCCTGCACTCCCAACGCACGAATGTCATCACCGGCATTGGCATCGTGGGGCTGGGCCTGATCCTCTACCTGATGCTGTTCAAGCCTTCCTTCTGATCGTCTCGATCGAACGCAACGACTTGGCCGCCGGGCCTCTGATCACCTCGCCCAACGGGCTGTAGACCGAACCATGGCACGGGCACTGGAACTGCTTGTCCCCGGGATTCCAGGCGACGACACAACCCAGGTGGGTGCACTTCGCCGACATGAGATGAAGGTTGTCGCTCTCATCGACATACGCCGCCATCTGCTCACCGTCACGCTCTATGACGCCTCCCTCCCCTGGCTCCAGCTCGGACTCGAGCTGTCTGATCGTCCGACACAGGAGGAGGTCACAACGCGCTCCCTTCAGGACTCCACCCGGCACCGAAGTGCCGAACATCATCCGGGCTCTGGTCAACCCCTTGTTTCCGACGACGATCAGGTCGGCGTCGGTGTCTGCAGCGGTGCCGAGGATCGTCTTCACGGGATCACCGGCGAGGATCATGGTGTGGGTCTCAACACCTTCGCCGAACGCCTCGACGGTGTCGGTGGTTATGAGATCCCCGGTCGTCGGGTGGCCGACGAACACGAGGTCCACCGTGGCACCCAGGGCGCGGGCGAGGGCATATCCCCTCTTGGCAGCCCGATCGGCGGTGGCGGATCCGTCCGTGGCAATGAGGATGCGCCGATACCTCTCGGGCCGATCCGCCCGGCCGGATGCAACCAAGAGCAGGTCGCACGGCGAGTGATAAGAGATCTTCTGGGCAACGTCTGAGACCGCGTCCCCTCCCCGCTCCAGGATGAGCAAGTCGGCGTCGACGTCCACGGCGGTACGGCTGAGCACCGTCACGGCCGAGCCCGGCTCCTGTTCGCCCGAGATGCGCTCACCGGGAAAACCGGCAGACTCGATGACCTCGAGCGCGGCGTCGAGGGCCGCCTCATCGGAACCGGCATGGACCAATTCGATCTCGGAGGGAAACGCCGAGGCGATGACTGCCGCCGCCTTGAGGGCAACCGGTGTCGTGTTCGGACCGACGCCGACCACGATTCGACGAGCGGTCGGCGCAGGCGGCGGCGCCGACTCGTCCGCGCTCTTCATCTCGGCCTCGTCCCGGACCACGACCTTCGCCTTGAACCCGATCTCCTTGTGGGTCCCGTCGCAGAGAGGTTGGTTCTTGGAATTCCCGCACCGGCATAGCGTGACCCGGTTGCGCACCTCCAAGGGGACACCATCGGCCCGCTCGATGGTGACACGACCGGTGACCCAATAGGGGCCGTCCTCGACGGGCGATATCGCCTTCGGGTAGTTGGGCTCGATGACCTCGCCGTTGAGCTCCAAGACGAGGGCACCCGACGGACAATGCTCGACCATGTCGATCACGGTCCCCTTGACTGTGACATCCCCGGTGTCGGGGAGCAACTGATACCAGTCGGTGAGGGCGTTCGCACAGAAGCTGGAGTGCTGGCAGACGGCACCGACGCGATGAATCTTGAGCCCGCTGCCGTCGTAGACCTTTTCCCTGGCGGCAAACGTCTCGGTGGAGGCGACCTCGGTGCCGACAAACCCGATCTTGGCGTGGGTGCCGTCACAGAACGGCTTGTGACCAGAGTGACCGCAGCGACACAGCCATGTGGGGGTGTCATGGGGAACCGGCTCCTCGGTCGCCCAGGTCAGGGGATCACCCTGATCCGACAGCACCTTTCGCTTCGGCGTTATCGGAAGCTCGGCGTTGATCTGATATGGCCCGTTGGGCGTGATCTTGATCTCGGGCTCGGTCGTGCTTTCTGCCTCCTCGCCTCCGGACCCTAGCCCTCGTGCTATCCGGCTTCCGCCAACAGCTGGGAGTAGGTGCACTCCTCAGGATCCTTGTCTTCGCGGAAGCCCTGGAACGACGGCGCTCGCAACCGTCCGGCGCTGGTGAGCTGCCTGTGCTCGACTCTCGCCACTAGTGACGGGGTTACCCAATGGGCACCTCTCAGCTCGGAACGGGAGCGCAGCGCCTCGGGGTCGAATGGGGTCTCAGTCTCGTCCAGCGCCTCGAGACGATCGGACGCATCAGCCAAGGCTCTCTGGTCGAATCCGGTCCCGACATTGCCCACGAAGCGCAACTCGCCGGCATCGTCGTAGACCGCCATCACAAGCGAGCCGATGCTCCCTTGGCGTCGGCCTTCGCCCTCGGTCCAGCCGACGATGACGACGTCGGCATCGAAGGTCACCTTGACCTTGAGCCAGTCTCGGGAACGAGCCCCGGGCCGATAGGTGGATGACAGTCGTTTGGCCATGATCCCCTCCAGACCCTGTTGCTTGGCCGCTTGGAAGAGGGCCACCCCCTCCCCCTTCGTCATCGGCGAGATTTGGATGCTCTCGGTGGGGACGATGGTGTCCTCCAGGATGCGACGACGCTCCTCCACGGGTCTTCCGGTCAGGTCTCTCCCGTCGAGGTAGAGAAGGTCGAAGATCATGTAGGCAACAGGTATCCGCCGGGCCATCTGCTCGATCTGCTGCTCGTCTCTCAGATGCATTCGCTGCTGGAGCTTCTGAAAGGAGGGGATGCCGTCGTGGAAGGCGACGATCTCGCCGTCGAGAATCGCCCCCAGAGCGACGACATGGTCGTGGAGCTTGTGAAGCTCGGGATAGGCCACCGTGATGTCGTGGTCGTTTCGTGAGATGAGGCGGGTGGTGTCGTCGCAGACTGCGATGGCCCGGATCCCATCCCACTTCGGCTCGAATCCCCAGTCGGCGTCGTCAAAGGCGTCCGGAGTGAGAGTTGCCAACATCGGTTCCAGGCGTGGCCACTCATCGGGGGAAGGTCGGAGGTCCTCCGACAGGATGGCGAGCCACTGGTCCCTGCCGTCCTTGGGACCGGTGTGGATGAGATTCCAAACACCTTGCAGACGCTCACCGTCGAGCCGAAAGGTGAGCCGGTCGTCGCTGCGTCCCATCATCTCGTAGTGGCCATGATCGAAGATCCGCACCTCTCCCCCGCCGTACTCGCCTTCGGGGATCGACCCCGAGAAGGTGGCGTGCCTCGTGGAATGATCCTCGACATGGATGGCCAGGTGCCGCTCACCTTTCGTCCGGGGAAGGCCCTTGGGGATCGCCCATGACACCAGCACCGGGCCGGTCTCGCTGATCATCTCCAACCGGAAGTCATGATGCAGGGCGGTGGCGTGATGCTGCTGGATGACGAATTCCGTGCCGACCGGTGCAGTCAAGGGGTCGACGTCTTCGGGGACGTCTTCAGGGACGGCTTCGGTTGGCATGTCGCCGAACGCTATCGCACTGGCGAGGGCGGGGCCCCGAAGCCCCCGGGGCCGATCGGATCATCAGGGTGAACCCCGATATCGAGATGAGCGGAACAGGCCGATCCTGATCTGACGCGAGACAAGGACGGACATGAGCGCATACATCACCGGCGTCGGCGCCTACCTCCCGGGTGAGCCGGTCGGCAATGACGAGATCGAGGCCTACCTCGGCACTCTCGAAGGATCCGAGCGGATGCGAAGGCGGATGCTGGAGGCAAACGGCATCGAGAAGCGTCACTACGCCATCGATCGCCAGGGACAGACACTGATGCTCAATGAGGAGCTGGCCGTGGCCGCGATCCGGGCCGCTCTTCAAATCAGGGGGATATCAACCGGAGACGTCGGGATGCTGGCCACGGGTACCACCCAGGGCGACCTCCCAGTTCCCGGATTCGCCTCGATGGTGCACGGCCGACTCGGTGGTGGGCCCATGGAGGTGCTGTCGGCCGGAGGAGTCTGCTGTTCGGGGATCGCAGCCTTGCGCGGCGCGGAGGCTGCCGTCCAACTCGGTCGACAACACGTGGCGGTGGCAGTCGGATCGGAAATGGTCAGCCGGACCCTTCGTTCAACACGATTCGAGGGCCAGGCCCCATCCTTCGATGCATGGTTCCTCCGCTTCATGCTCTCCGACGGGGCGGGAGCGGTTGTGATCGAAGACCGGCCACGACCCAATGGCCTCTCGCTGAGGATCGATTGGTCTCACCTGGTTTCACACGCCCATCGCTTCCCGGTTTGCATGTATGCCGGTGCCGCGACACCTGACACGGTCGAGGCGGGGGCGACATGGCAGGATCAGGCGACGCCGGCCCAGGCCCAGGGAGCAGGCATGCTCAACCTCAGACAGGACACGTCGATACTGGGCAACATCGTCGCCCTCGGGGTCGAGGAGTACATCGGTCTGGTGCGAGACGGTCGAATCGACCCCGAGGCCATCGATCATCTCCTCGTTCACTACAGCTCGGAGTACTTCCGCTCCGACATCGTGAGGCTGATGAGCGAAGCCGGGCTGATGATCCCCGAGGACCGTTGGTTCACCAATCTCCGAACCAAGGGAAACACCGGAGCCGCCAGCATCTACATCATGTTGGAGGAGGCGTTCAATGGTGGCCGCTTCTCACCCGGTGATCGGATACTTCTGATGGTCCCCGAGTCGGGCCGATTCTCGGTGTCCTTCGTCCATCTCACCTGTGTCGGGCCGGAGCACGACACCGTCGAAGTGGCACCTGATACACCGGCTTCGGAGTGGCTCTTGCAGGAGCTGGCGCTGGTCTGGGCCCGGTTTGAGATCCAACTCTCCAAGGTGCCGATCGTGGGGCGTATCGAGAAGGGCGAGGCAACCATGGAGGATTATCGCAACCTGCTCCACAACCTGAGGCAGCAGGTGAAGGAGGGTGCCCGTTGGATCACCCGGGCTGCGTCCAGCCTGACCTCTGAGCACACCGAGCTGAGGGCCGAGTTCATCGAGCATGCCGCTGAGGAGCAGCGTGACTTCCGGATGCTGGAGGACGACTACGTCAGTGTGGGAGGTCGAAGATCGGACATCGAGGCCGGGGTGAAGAATCCGGGCTCGGAGGCGTTGTCCGCCTACATGTTCAACCAGGCGGGTCGGGAGAACCCCTTCGATCTCCTCGGGGCGATGTACATCATCGAGGGATTGGGGGCCAACAAAGCGACTCGATGGATGGAATTGTTACGAGACCAGCTCGATCTGAGCCCGCAACAGGTGAGGTTCCTCACCTATCACGGTGGTGCCGATGAGGAGCACACGGAGAAGATGTTCGAGATCTTGCGCTCGGACCTGATCACCGACGAGATCGCTCGTTCCATAGCCCACACCGCCAAGGTCGTGGCGCGTCTCTATGCCCTCCAGCTCGAAGAAGTCGACAATGACTGAGCTCCGCCCGAGCCGGCTGCTGGAGATCGAGGGGCCTGGGATCTGGGACGCCCTGGCGGGTGATCCCACTTTCCATTTCGATCGACATGCCCTCGAGTTGTTGAGGCGCGACGACCAGCGCTGGTCGCATGCATGGGTGCGACCCCCGGCGCGTGCGGTGAGCCGGCTCATCGTCGGCTTGGTCCTGTTGGTGAAGCGCCTACTGCCGTTCGAGTTCTCCTCCCATCATCTGCTCGACCGTCTTGGGATCTGGTTCATGTCCCGATTCGTGTCGGAGGAAGGCGGTGAGCTGCTCCTGCGGCATTTCGTGATCGAGACCAATGTCCTGGCCTTTATCGCCAGAAACAGCGCAATCGACGAACCAACGCTCCGCCCGCTCATCCTCGAGGACCTCGACGACCACGCAGTCATCGTCCACGACCTGAATCTCTATGAGGTCCTGGCCGGCCTGGACGGACGGCCGCTGCCTCGCCCCGAGCATCGCGAAGCTCCACACGACTACTCGATGCTCACGATCGATCCGATCGAGCCGTCGTCGCGGCGGAGGTGGCTCCGACTCGATCTGGAGACGGGGATGTGCTTGATGAACATCATGTTCTGTCTTCTCACCACGACCGACGAGTACCGCAGAGCGGTTCACTCCCTGCAATTGGACGAATCGGTGCTCTCGATCGTGGCCGAGTTGACCGGAGACGACGTGTACCGCGCCTGGAGACCGGCCGGGTACGTGCCCGTCATCCGCACCAATCGCGATGTACCGCGCGACTTGTTCGCCCACGCAGTGATCCATGAATACATCCACGCACGTCTGTGTCACCAGGCCGGTCGCGATGCCTCCACGCCGACGATCTGGTCACGTTTGCCGATAGCCTCCGGGCATGGCCACAGCCAGCGAAGGGGGCTCTGACCTCCTGCCAGTGAACCGCACCCTGACCAGAGTGGTCATTCTCATGCGATTGCTCGGCTGGGCATGGATGGTCATCTTGATCCTGGTGGCGATGTTCACCGTCGAGCCCGAGCCGGAGGTCCCCATCTTGATCGGGACCCTGGTCTTGGGCACAGCCGGCACCGTGCTCACCCTGTTCGCTGCGTCGCGTGGGTTCCTCGGCAACGCATGGTATGTGGTCTTCGACGGTGCCCTGGCCCTGCTCCTGGTCTCGGCCGGCTGGTTTGCCCGAACCGACTTCGTTTCCGGTGGCTATCCCGCCTCCTGGTTGTTCATCGTCGCCTTTGCAACCAGTTTTCGGGCCACGATCGTGATTGGAGTCATCGCCACGGCGATATTCGCCCTGCTTCATCTGGCGATGGAATTGGACCCGACGCGTCTGTTCGGAAGCATCCAGTTCCTGGTGGTGGCGGTTGTGGTGGGCTGGGCGTTCGACGCCCTCCGGGAACGCGAGCTTCTTCGAATCCGCGCCGAGACCGAGCGTGCCCAGGCCGAAGCACAGCTGGCAGCAGAGCAAGAGAAGTCGATGCGGTTGGAGGAAAGAACCAACATCGCGCGTCGCCTCCACGACTCGGTGCTCCAGACACTGAAGTTGATCAGCGATACCTCCGACAACGCCTCCGAGGTGCGGTATCTGGCCCGGGTGCAAGAGCGAGACCTTCGTCGAACGATCAACGAGTATCAGTCCCCATTCGAGGACAGCTTCCGGGCACGCCTGCTCGACGTCAGGGCAACCGTGGAAGACCGCTTCCGTGTGGAGATTGAGCAGGTGATCAAGGACGATGCCGAGATGGACGACCGGCTCATCGCTGTCGTCGCAGCCACTGAGGAGGCCTTGAACAACGCTGCCCTCCATTCAGGTGTCCGCCAGATAGACCTGTTCTGCGAGGTCCGCCAGGGCGTGGTCCAACTCAATGTCCGTGACCGTGGCAGGGGTTTCGACCCGGAAATGGTCAGTCACGGGGGCCTGGCCGATTCGGTCGTGCGCAGGATCGAGGCCGTCGGGGGAACCGCCCACGTGAAGTCTTCCCCAGGCCATGGCACCGAAGTGTCGATCCGTGTCCCCCTGTCATGAGTGAGAGCGAAAAGCCAAGGGTGTTCCTGGTGGAAGACCATCCGCTCACCCTGTTCGGGCTCCAAAGGTATCTCGAGGAAAAGTACGAGGTCGTGGGCTCGGCCACGGAGGCTGCGCCGGCCGTCGACATGATCCTCGACCGGCGCCCGGATCTGGTGCTCCTCGACGTGCATTTCCCGGGAGGCGGTGGTGCGGCCGTCATCGAAGCGGTCAAGCGACAGGACGAGAGCGTCAAGTTCCTCGCATTCACTGTGTCGACGTCCGCTGAGGACGTCGTTCGCCTGTTCAAGGCCGGAGTCGACGGTTACGTCGTGAAGACCACCGATGGAGTCTCACTCGAGGAGCAAATCGATCTCGCCCTCGACGGTGGGCGGCCCGTCTCCCGATATGTGGCCGGGCATCTGCTCAGCATCGACGAAGTGGCGTCGACACACAGCGAGATCGAGAGCCTCACTCCAAAGGAACGGGAGGTGGTGACTCTGATCGCACGGGGCTTCCGCTACCGGGAGGCCGCCGAAGAGCTCGGCATCAGCCAGAAGACACTGGAGACACACATGAGACATGTCTTCGAGAAGCTCGGTGTTGCCAGCCGCAATGAGATGACCAGGGTCGCCTTCGAGACCGGGTTCATCCGCCCCGGCGACTTCGACTGACCCGGCATCGGGGTATATCCCGATATCCCAATCACCGCTCACCTCCGATGCTTTACCCATGAGCACCCATGAAAACGCGTTGGAACTCGCCAAGAGGACTCCTTCGACCCGCAACCGGTATGTCGACCTCTTGCGTGCCGTCTCGATCCTGGTCGTTGTGGTTGGTCACTGGCTGATGGCGGCCCCGCAGGTGGTTGGTCACGGGCTCAGCTTCAACCAGCTGTTGTCCACCAACACCTGGACGCACTACCTGACCTGGGTCGTTCAGGTCATGCCAATCTTCTTCCTGGTCGGGGGGTATGCCAATGCGGCCAGCCTGCGGTCGGCACGGCTCAGGGGCGAGTCATACGCGGCATGGCTACGAGCCAGATTGCGCCGTCTCGTCCTCCCGGTGCTTCCGCTGCTCGGCGTTTGGGCGGTCGGATCCTATGTCCTGCTCCGTAGCGGCCTCGACCCAAGCCTGATCAGGCTCGCCTCCCAGGCAGCCTTGGTTCCACTCTGGTTCCTGGCCACTTATCTGCTGGTCGTGGCCCTCACTCCAGTGACACTGAGGGCCTGGGACCGATTCGGATGGGCATCACTCGCCATCGGTGCCGCACTTGCCGCACTGATGGACCTCATCTCGCTCGGATTCGGCATAGCCGTTGTCGGCTATCTCAATTACGTGTTCGTTTGGGGCACGGTTCACGGTCTCGGCTATGCGTGGGCCGACTCGCGGATTGGCGGCGTCACCAGACGTCTCGCCCTGTCGGCCGTCGGGCTGGTCACAACCGTCGCCTTGGTCATCGTCGGCCCATACCCGGTTGCGATGGTCGGTCTCGAGACTCAGGGGGTCAACAACAGCCAGCCTCCAAAGGTGACATTGATAGCCCTCGCCGTCTTCCAGGCCGGTCTGTTGCTCGCCTTTGAAGGGCCGGTGCGAAAGTGGCTGCAGCGAGACCGGGTCTGGGCACCGGTGGTGATGGCGAATGGTCGAATCATGACCATCTATTTGTGGCACATGACGGCGATGCTCCTGGTCATCGGTGCCCTGTGGTGGGCTGGTGGCATCGGACTGAGGTTGGAAGTCGATTCCGGAGTGTGGTGGCTGACTCGACCTCTGTGGATCGGCGGGCTGGCCGCGATCACCTGGCCCTTCATCTCGGGTTTTGGGCGATTCGAGCATCCGAGGGCAGACCACCGGCCCTCTCCCCCGGTGTGGAGACCGCTGCTGGCCGTTGCAGTCTTGTGCTGTGGTCTCGGGTTCCTGGCCGCCTCGGGGGTGGTCGACGACCATGGCCTGAACGGGCTGATCGTGTCGATGCCGTTCGTTGCGGCAGTCGCCGGCGGCATCGGGGGCGCAAGACTCTGGGATCGGACGCAGCGAGAGAGTGTCAGGTTCTAGCCGTGGATATGGGAGATCGCCTCGGCCGCCAGGTCGAACACTGCGGGCTCGCCGGGGACCAGATTCAATTCGACACGGGTGAAGCCCATCTCGGCAAAGGAGTCGAGGCTGTCGGCAACCTGTTCGGAGCTGCCCGATAGCGGAACACCCAGGCCCATCTCCTCGGCTTTGGCCGGCTCACCTGCCGTGAGCCAGACACCGATCGACCGACCTAGGGATGCCACATCCCGACCTGCCGCCTCGCAGGCTTGGTCGACGAGGCTCATCATCTCGGTGAAGGCTTCGGGCAATGAGCTTTCGGTGGCGAAACCGCTCCAGATGTCCGCATACTTCACCGCCAAACCGATGGTGCGTGGCTTGTGCCCGCCCAACATGAGCGGGATGTCTGTCGGCCGTGGACCGGTCGGCAACTGCCTCAACCCGCTGGCGCTGTGATACTTGCCCTCGAAGTCGACCGATCCTTCACGGAGCAAGGGCACGATGATCTCGAGTGCCTCTTCGTAACGGCCGACCACCAAGTCGGGGGGAAATCCGAAGGCCTTGCCCTGCCCGCCTGAGTGACCCGACCCAAACCCGAAGAGAAATCGACCACCGCTGATCTCGTCGAGCGTCGCCGCCACCTTGGCGGTCAGACCGGGATTGCGATGGAGGGCGGACAGCACCCATGTGCCCACCTCGATCGTCGACGTCGTGGCGGCCAACGCACCGGTCATGGCGACACACTCCCAAAACCCGTGGGCGCCTCCCCATTCCTCGAAGTCCCACAACAGCTCGTCAGGGATCCAGACCGTGTCGAACCCCATCTCCTCGGCCTCGATGGCGGTGCTCTGAATGTGCTTCCAGGTTGGGGTCTCGCCGGTGATGGGAGTCTGGAAGGTCTGCAGTGCCAGGCCAATAGTCAACGGGCGCGTCGTGATGGTCCTCCTTGTCCGCTCGACAAAACCTATAGGAGTCGACCGACCCACGGCGACCGGTTCCCATTTGACGGTTGTATCGTGACGGATTGGATTGAGCACGACCGATACCACTCTGCAGGGCACCTTCACCATCCTCTTCACCGATCTGGAGGGCTCTACCGACCTACGGGTCAGGGTCGGTGATGCCACGGCCAATGAGATAATTCGGCTCCACGATGAGCTGATCTCGTCTCGACTGGAGATCGCAGGTGCCGTCGAGACCAAGTCACTCGGTGACGGGTTCATGGCGTTATTCGGGTCGGCCAACCAGGCGATAGGTGCGGCCACCGCCATTCAGAAGGCAATCGTGGAGTACAACGAGGCCAACCCCGATGCCCAGATCTCGGTGCGCATGGGTCTGAACAGCGGCGATGTCACCCAGTCCGCTGGGGACGCCCACGGGACCGCGGTTCATGCGGCGTCGAGGATCGCCGACAAGGCCCAAGGTGGCCAGATCCTCGTCTCCCAGGTGGTCCAGGATCTGGCCGGGACATTGGGCGATACCAGGATCGTCGACCGCGGGCTGTTCTGGCTCAAAGGCTTCCCCGACCGGTGGAGGCTCTTCGAGGTGCTGTGGAGGGACAAGGAAGCCGCCGAAGCCAGGCCGTCGAGGGAGACCCGCGCCGCCTCTGCTGCAGCCTTCGATCACGAGTCGCCACGAACCACGGCGCCGGTGGTGGGCAGGAAGCGGGAGCTGAAAGTGGTAGCCGACCAGCTAGATGCCACGGCGACGAGCGGGCTGAGAGCTGTGATCCTGGAGGGCGAGGCCGGGATCGGCAAGACCAGGATGCTCGATGCCGCCGCCGACATGGCGACGAGCCGGGATCAGCCGTTCTTCGTCCTCGACGTCACCGCCGACGAGGAGCTGCGCGGGCCTTTCCTCCTTTTCCGCTCGCTGCTCACATCGCCACACATGTCCTCGATCGCACGGGAGGCCATGGCATCCGAACAGCTCAGCCATGCCCAGGAAGCGATCTCCGGTCGTGGCTCCAGGATGGAAGGTCTCTCCCCTCAGGAGCAGATGCTTCGGACCTTCGACGAGGTGGCCACCACCATGCTCGCCCTCACGCGGGAGCGCCCGCTGGCCCTGATGCTCGACGATCTCCAGTGGGCCGATGACGACAGCATCCAGCTCATCCGCTATCTGGTGAGGACAGTGGCGTCCGGTCCGATCTTTCTCCTCATCAGCCTCCGCCCCTACTCCGACTCCTCTTCTGGCGGCGCCTCGAAGCTGATAGCCGACCTGGATCGGATGCGGGTCACCCAGGTGCTCAGATTGCAGCGGTTGTCCCGGATTCAGACAGGGGAGCTCCTTCAGAACCTTCTCGGCGCCCCGGTCGACGAGTCGATGGTGGAGAGTCTCCATGCCCGTTCCGAGGGCGTTCCCTTCTTCATCGAAGAGTTGGCGCGGGCCTATCGGGAGGCAGAGGCGCTCCAGCTCATCGACGGCACCTGGACGATGACCAAGCTCAGCGGGCCGGCGGTGCCCTCATCGATCCAGTCGCTGGTCGAACGGAGACTCGCCCAGCTCTCGGAGGACTGCCGGTCTCGTCTTTCAGACGCCGGAGTTCTCGGTCGGCGCTTCCGCCTTGCCGATCTCTCCCGCGTCCTGGCCCGGGTGCTGGATGAGCCGGCCAAGCCGGACTGGCAGATCGGCGAGGACCTGAGGGACGCCATCGATTTGGGTCTCATCGTGGAGGAACCGCGCGGCTCCCGGTACGACTACTCGTTCTCCCACGACCAGATCCGGGCGTCACTTCTCAGCCTCAGCTCCCGTCAGAGAGTCCGGGCGATACATGGCGCCATCGCCGAGATGCTCGCCGAAGAGGGTGGCACCGAGAACCTGTCGATGCTCGCCTATCACGCCTTGCAGGCGGGCGACCAGGAATTGGCGGTTTCGAGCGCCTTGCAAGGTGCGCGGGCTGCGATGGATGTGTCCGCCCCCGAGGAGGCGGTTCGTCTCATCGACGGCACCTTGCCCGCCACCTCGGAGCCTCAGGACCGTATCGAGATGCTTCGTGTCAAGGACGACGCCCTCGCCGTGCTGGACCGTGGGATGGAGCGCCTCGCCAACCTGGCCGAGATGGCAGCCCTCACCTCGGCCGTCAACTCACCGGAGCTCGATGCTGACGTGAAACTGCGGCGAGCGAGCGCAGCCAGGGCCGCCGGCGACTACGACATGGCTGTCGAGCTGGCCACGGGGCTACGTAAGTCGGCTGAGAGCTCAGGTGATCTCAAATTGGAGCTCGCCGCTTGTCTCGAGTTGGGACAGGCGATCACCCGATGTCCGATCGGCGAGGGCTATTGGCCGCTCGCCGAGATCGACTTCGAAGCCGCCGAGGAGCCGTTCCAGCGCGCCCTGGCCATAGCCCAGGAATTGGACATGCGATCGAGTGAGGCCGATTCGTTGCGCGAGCTTGCCGTGCTCGAGTCGGGACGGGTCAAGAATGCCGCCATTTCTGCTGCAGCCGAAGGGAGCTCGCGCATCGAGATCTTCTATCAGGGCCCCGCGCTGTTCGCCAGGACCAAGGAGCTCGCCGAGCGGTCGCTCCACATCTACGAGGAGATCGGCGACAAGCGAGGGGCGATGTCGGCGCTGATCTCTTTGGCATATGCGCATGTCACCGATCCCACCGCACGTGGGATGGCCGGGAGGATCGAGCACATCAGGGCGCTTCATCACAACAGAAAGGGCGAGGTGACCGAGAGCCAAGCCGCCCGCGACGACGCTCTGATGTTGTTCAGCATCCACAGCTATGCGCGGGAGAACGTCCAGCCGGCCATGGCTCTGGAGAGGGGCCGCGAGGCCTTCGATGCGGCGCGGGCCCTAGGCGACCGTTGGCTGGAGTCCCTCGCCGCCGGTGGGACGGCAATGGCCTGTCTCATGGTGGGCTCTGATGATGACTGTGGTGCCTGGTTGGATCGTGCCGCCAACGCCGCCATGTCGGTAGCAAGCACTTCGATGGCGAGGCGCCTCGAGATGTGGCGTGGCTCCCATGCCGCATTTCGTGGCGACGCCGAATCGATGATTCGTCACTTCGAGAGAGTCGCCGAGCTATCGGGCCAGAAGAACCCCGGGGAACGTTGCGCCGCCTACTCGCGCCTTGCTCTCGAATGTGCCCGAATCGGTTCCCGTGATAACGACGCGGCACTCCTCGAGAAGGCGAAGGAGGCTGCCAACGAGACTTTGCGCATCGTGGGTCGAATGAACGGCAAGCTGCCGTGGGAGCCCCTCGCTCATGCCGCCCTGGCATTGGTGGCCGCGGCCGAAGGAGACCTGGCCAAGGCGGCCGATCATTCTCGTGCCTCTCTCGATATCGATGGTGAGACCTACCTGTCTATCTACATACCCATTCTCTGGGCGGCGGCGCGGACCTTGATCGCAAATGATGAGCCGGAGGCCACCGCCTTGAGTGCGGAGATCCTCGGCGGCCTCGGCTTCCTCCACTCCTCGATAGCCGACCCCGAGATCCGAGGGAAGTGGTTCGATCAACCGATACCCAAGGAGCTCGCCGAGTTGGTGGGCTTCGACCCGACAGTGGCCTCCGACGCCGACGAGACCCGTGGCGTCGAGCTGAGCGAGAACGAACTGGGAATTCTTCGTGATCTCGCATCCGGCTCCTCCGGCCCACAGAAATCACCTGAGGAGACGGCGGTCTCCGAGGATCTGGAGCATCTCTACGCCAAGATCGGTGTGGGCAGCCAGACCGAAGCCATCGAATATGCGATCAAGGCGGGTGTGACATGGGAGTGAGGGTGATCATCGACCGGCGGCGCTGTATCGGCGCCGGCACCTGCATCGTGCTTGCCCCTTCGGCATTCGAGTGGCGGACGGGCGACTTCCTCAAACCGGAGCTGCTCGACCCCACCACGGTGGACGACGACACGCTACGTGAAGTGGCGGCGGCCTGTCCCACCGGAGCCATCGTGATCGAGGAGATGGTCGAGCCGCTCGAGGGCGCCGGGATGGCGGATCTCTGAGCGAACTCGCCGAGCCAGCCCAATATCGGTCTCTTTTGTGACAGCATCCGCATCGCGCATCATCACGAGGCGAGCGGACCATGATTGAGAAACTGAGATGGCTCAATGTGGGATTGCGGGCGCTAATGGAACTGGGAATCGTCATCGTGTTCGCGGTCTGGGGGTTTCAGACCCCAGACTCGACCGTCATGAAGGTCGTATTGGCGATCGGTGCGCCGGTGATCGTCTTCGGGTTCTGGGGTTTGGTGGATTTCAGGGGCGCCGGTCGGCTCGGCGAGCCGCTCCGCCTCATCCAGGAGTTTGTCGTCTCAGGTCTGGCCGCCGTGGCCTGGTACGGGTCGGGTCAGCACTTTCTCGGCTTGGCGCTGGCCGCGGTCTCGATTGTCTATCACACCCTGGTCTACGCCATCGGCGACCGGTTGTTGAAACAGCCGGTCTGATCGTCTAGGTCCGGCCGGTCTCCCGCGCCAGCTTGACGGCCGCGGCGACGCCCTCTCCCCATGGGTCACCGTGGCCCGGGAGCATCGTCCCGGCCTCGATGTCATCCAGGTTGTCGAGCGATTGGAGCGCCTGATCGCTGTTGGCATTCATGGCTGCGGGCATGATCTGTGGCCCGATGCCGCCGGTGAGTGGATTCCAGGTCGAGAGGACGTCTCCTGCGAAGAGGCTGTCTCTGCCCTCGAGGAGAAGGGCACAGCTGCCGGCGGTGTGGCCCGGGGCATGGATGATCTTGGGGTGGCCCGGCACGTCGAGGGTCTCGCCATCGCTGAAGGTGGACACCTCATGGACGGGGATGATCTTTGACGCTCCCCGGCTGCCGAGCGACATCATCGTCTTGTACATCTGCAGCTTGAAGAGATAGGCGCCCATACCGCCGTCCGGCTTGGCTGTCTCTCCCGTGGTGACCGAATTCTCGTCGGCCTCATGGATCCAAACGTCCGTGTTCGCCGTTGTCCGGGCTCTTTCGGCGAAACCCGTGTGATCGGCGTGCGCATGTGTGAGGAGGACCGCCTCCACGTCATTTAGACCGAGCGACAGGTCGTCCAGTGTCTTGGTGAAGAGATCCCAGTCCTTGGGAGTCCCGGCATCGACCAGGACCACCTTCCCCGAGTCTTCGATCAGATAGAAGTTGGTCACGCCCCGTGTGACCCTATGGATGCCTTGAGCGACTTGCATGTAGTCCTTGCCTTACCGATCCCGGCCGGTGCGGAAGGATCTCTGCGCGTCACGCCAGGGTCTATTTGCCTGCCCTTCGACCCTAAGCCGAATCGCGATTGAGCCAAAACCAGGTTGCAGGAGCCGCTTTCCGGCAACAATGCGCCCGGTGTGGACGGCGAAGCCGACTGTAGGACCAGGGACAGGAACAACGTGAGGCCGACGGCAGCATGACACGGTGGATGTGAACAGGATCGTCATCATCGGGGGTGCTGCCACGGGATGGGCCACGGCCCATCATTTGCTCACACTCGACCCCGCCCTCGAGGTGACGGTGATCGAGAGGGACCCCACCCTTCGGTACTCGTCGACGATGTTGTCCGACGGCAATGTCCGCATCCAGTTCAACCTCGAAGAGAACGTCGCCATATCGATCTATGCGATGGAGTGTCTCGACACCTTCGCCGAGGAGATGACGGTCGATGGCCACGTGCCGGAGCCGCAGATGCGCAGGCAAGGGAACCTCTTCCTCGTCGACGAGCCCGGCAAGGCCGATGCGATGGCTGGTCTCGCTACTCAGCAGCGTCTTGGATGCGATGCGGTGTGGCTCGACATGGCGGCCATCGGAGCCCGACATCCGGCCCTTGCCTCGGATCATCTGATCGGTGGCACGTTCGGCCCGCGGGACGGCTCGGTCGATCCCAACGCCGTTGTCGAGGGATACCGGCGCATGGCCATCTCCCGTGGCGCCCATCCCGTAAATGGGACGGTGGAATCCTTGGCATTGGCAAACGGTCGAGTCACAGGAGCTCGACTGGGCGATGGCTCGTTGATCGAGGCGGATGTCATGGTGGTCGCCGCCGGGGCCTGGTCAGCCGACCTCCTGGCCACGGCCGGCGTGTCGATTCCGGTGGATCCGGTGATGCGAACTGTCTACGTCGTCGCCGGAGAGGTGGAAGGCAGCGGGTCGCTTCCCAGCGTCTTCCTGCCCTCCGGCGTCTACATCATCCCCGAGCATGACAGGACCTTCCTGATCGCATGGTCTACCGATGACGACCCGGTTGGATTTGATTTCACGCCTGCACCGCGATCCAAGTTCTATGACGTCATCTGGCCAGAGCTCGCCTCGAACCTCCCCGCCTTCGACCGTCTCGAAGTCGTCCGCTCCTGGGCGGGGCTCTATGCCCAGAACCGGTTGGACGCCAACGCGATCATCGGTGAATGGCCGGATATCGGAGGGTTGTTCCTGGCGACCGGATTCAGCGGCCACGGCTTCCAACAGTGCCATGCCGTCGGAAGGTATCTCGCCGAGCTGGTCACCGAGAGCATCCCGAGCCTCGACCTGCGGCGTCTCGGACCGGACAGGATTCTCTCCGGAGAGCCACTGATGGAGCACGCCGGACGGATCATCTGAGTCCCAACCTCGATCCAAGATATCAGCTGAGGAGACTCTTCATCTGACGATAGATGAGATTGGTCGCCCGTCTTGGAGCCACACGGGTGAAGATGTTCATCGTCAGCGAGTCACGCCCCACAAAGATGTGGAACTTGTCCGACTCGATGCCGTCGAGGATGATCCGGGCCGCGTCCTCGGGGGATGTCGTCCTCATTTCGGACTCCTCGGCGGAGGTCACACCACCGGGTATCTCGACTCCGGAGTTGGCGGTGATCTCGGTGGCAACGGCGCCGGGCATGATCACCGAGACTCCGACCCTCGTGTCGATCAACTCGGCATAGAGACCCTCAGTCATCAGCTTGACCGCTGCCTTGCTCGCCCCGTAGATCGTCTGGCCGGGGACCGGGAGGAAGCCTCCCATGCTCGACACATTGGCGACATGGGCCACGGGTCGTGTGAGTAGATGAGGGAGGAAGGCCTTGACCATGTTGACGGTGCCGTAGAAGTTGACGTTCATCACCCGCTCGATCACGTCGTAGTCCAGGTCGTTGAATCGGACGAACGGTTGGATGATCCCGGCGACGTTGATCAGGGCGTCGACTGCCCCATGGGCGGCCAAGACCTGTTCGGGAAGTGCCGCTGTTGCCGACCTATCCGTGATGTCGACCACGAAGGTGGCGAGACGATCCCCGGCGGCGGCAAGCTCGACGGTTCCCTTCAGGCTCTCTTCGCGAACGTCCACGGCGGCGACCCGGGCGCCACGACGGAGCAACTCCAGGACCACCTGACGTCCGATCCCGTTGCCACCTCCGGTGACCACCACGACCTTTTCCGAAAAGCTCTTCATTTCTTACCTCCTGTCCCAGAGTTCCATCCCTCAATCGCGGTCGCAAGGGTCTAAATGCCCGTCTTGTGCCCGGACTGAATGATTGGTGCCGGCAGGGCGGGAGTGTGTAGCTTCACCTCCGGTGAGGGGTCATGTCCGTGGTGTGGTGATCGAGGGCGTCGCTCTGATGCTCGTGATCGCCGCATGCACCACCACATCCTCCCCGTCGTCGACCACCACCCCCGTCACGACCATCGACTCCGGCAGCGACTCCACGGTCACGACGACCACGTCTCCGACTACTACCACCACCAGTCTCGCCATCCCCGAAACCCAAGACCGCTGGATCGCAATCTCGGGCGACCAGTTCATCGACACCCGAACCGGCGACGTCTTCGTCCCACGAGGGGTCAATCTCCTCATGAAACTGGGCGGAGGCGGAGGTGACCGGATGTTCGAGAGGTACGACCCAGACTGGGTGGAGAGTCAGCTGGATGCGATCTCGGGCCTCGGGTTCAACACAGTGCGGTTCTTCCTCGACATGTGCATGTCGTGCACGAGCACTTCGTCCGGCATACGTGATGACTATTTGGACAACCTGACCGATCTCCTGATTCGGCTGGAGCAACACGGTTTGGTAGCGATGCCCACGAGCAACGACGTGCCCGATCCCGGATACAGCGAGCGTCTTCCCTGCTGCACGCCATTCGGCGGCTATCGCAACTCTCTTTATCTCAGCTCGGAGGGGCATGCGATCGCAGTGGAGTACTGGACCGACCTGCTCGAAGGTATCGAACAACGAGGCGCCCCCACCCATCATCTCCTCGGCTGGGAGTTGGCGAACGAGCAGTTCGTCCTTCGTGACGTTCCCCCGATCCCCCTCGAAGAAGGATCGGTGACGACTGCGGATGGGGTCACTTACGATCTTGCCGACGACGACGCCGTCGCCGAGATGGTGGTCAACAACCTCCGGGCGTATGTCACCACAGTCGGTGACGCCATCCGAGCGATCGATGACGGCGCCCTCATCACGATGGGATTCTTCTCGCCAGAGGACCCTGATGCGGGGCGGGTGTCGGGAGACAACCGGTGGGTGGTTCCCGATGAGATCCTCCAGAAGTCGAGCCTCGACTTCGTCGACCTCCACGCCTACAACGGGCTGGGCGGCACCTGGAGCTCGATCGGAGCGGCATATCGGCTGACGGGTGACCCGCTCGGTTATCCGCTTCTGCTGGGTGAGTTCGGCTCCTTCGAGCAGGCCTTCCCCGATCCCGAGGAGGCCGCAGCCAATGTTGCGCGTTGGCAGGCCAACTCGTGCGACCTCGGCTTTGGGGGATGGCTCGTCTGGTTCTGGGGTGCGGACAAGGACGATGAGGTCGTCACCGCCGACTCCCATGGCGCCGTGCTGGCCCGGGCGCTGTCACCGGAAGTTCGTCCCGACCCCTGCGACCCCGGGCCATATGCCTCGGCCAATCTCGCCCTCGACCAACCGGTGACTGCTTCGGCGGAGGAGAACGAGGAATACTCGGCGGCCCGGGCCGTCGACGGGAGCGACGCCACCTGGTGGAGCGCAGCCGAGGAGCCACCACAGTGGATCGAGGTCGACCTGGGTCAGAACACGACTGTGGGCCGGGTTGAAATCCTGATCGGGCACGTGTCGCCACCCGGACCACAGACCCATCGGGTCTATCTGCGCGCTGACGGTGAGACCGGCAAGGGAGAACTGGCCGGAGAGGTGTCGGCCGACGCCTCGCAGGGCGACTGGCTCACCATCGCATTCGAACCTGTGGCCGGGGTTCGCTACGTGCGGGTTGAAACCACCAGGATGGACGGCTGGGTCATCCTCCACGAGGTGCAGGTGTTCGCCGATTAGCGGTGCCCGTCCTATGCATCTCCGTCTGACGTCGCATGGCTGGTAGGCGTTGCCGAGATGGTCAGGTCGCCAGTGAGCCGAGTCTCATTCCGATGACCAGAGCGTTCTGCTCACCGATGAACATGGCCGTGGAAAGCCCACTCTCCACCCCTCCCTGCTCAAAGCTGATGGTGAGTGCTCCAATCGACTGTTGGATCTCCTCAGGCGTGCATCCAGCCAATACCGGGCTGTGGCGAGCAGGACGGCGACGGTGAGTACCCAATCAATCCGTCGCCTGCGAGGGCGGGGTGACTCTCAAGCGGTCCCAACGACCGAAATACCAACAAACCGTCCACGTGAGATTCGACTGCCCTCTAGCTAGCTCACAAAGCGTCTCCGGCCTCAGCCAGGTCAGGGCATGGGTCGACCATCATCGATCCAGCTAGCGATCTCGTCCAGATACGGGATCAGTGCCTGCGCGCACTCCGGGGTGAATGCAATGCCATCGCTCGAGAGAATCGATTCGGTTTCGTATGCCCCCGGCGAACACGATTCGGCATAAATGCCCGGCTGATAGGCAGACATGTACGTCCCGTACGCCTCTGCGATACCGTTGGCTCGATAGTCGATGTACCCAGGTGCCTTTAGTTGGCCGGCCGCCCCGGCGTCGGGGAAGAACTGAAACTCGAGCTCCATTTCGTCTACGCCCAGCGCCAGCATGACTGGGTCGGCTGGGTTGAGTGAGCAAACGACGGAGATCGCCGGAGACCCTCCGGTTGTCCTACACGGACTGACTTCGCCGCGGTAGCCGGCCCGGGCGAAAGCGGACCACCACTCCCACTCAGTCATCACGGCGGAACCGACCAGGAAATCCGACCCGGCGGCGGTCTGGAGGTCGGTGGCATCTCGAGCATTTAGAAAGTCCTGGGTGCGTGCGATAGCTAACTCCGCGTCGGTGGGGTTGTCCGCCACCGGGGCGCGGTCTATGACAATGGCGACAGTCGCCAGCACAGCGATCAGGGCGACGATTGCTATGGCGATCCACCGGTTGCGTTGCGCACGCTCATCCATCGTCTTGGGCTCGATGTCGATCGATTGCATTGCTTCTCTCCTCAGTTCATGAGGCTCAATGACCGGTGACCCTTGGGCGAGGTCCTCGAAATACCCGAATGGGTCGGGCACGGGATTCGCCTCCACTAGAAGTGAGTAGGCGTCACTGGGTGTCATCGGTCACGACCTCCCTTCTGTCTTCGCATTGGAGAGAGAAGACGACTCGCTTCGGTCGCCTCGTATTGATGAGCGAGACGGGCCTTTGCTCGGGCCAGGCGCTTCTCCACGGCGGCCAGCGAAAGCCCTGTCGTCTCGGCGATCTTCCGCTGACTCAGCCCTTCCCAGGCCGCCAGCATCAAGATCTCCTGGTCGGATTCCGTTAACCGACTCAGCGCCCTGCGAACGTTCTCATGCTCGGCACGCTCAACCACGATCGTCTCGACGTCGGCGTACGGGGTGGGACGCAGAGCAGACACCTTCTCGACGAGTCGTCGCGATCGTGCCGTGCTTCGCCAATGGTGACGGAGAACGTTGCGAGCGACGCCGAACAACCACGACCGCTCGTCTGCCCCACGGGGCATGCTGTCCCGCCGATCCCAGGCGATGGCAAAAACGCGAGAGACGGCATCGCTGGCGTCGACGGCCCCGACCCGACGGACGCAATAGGCGTTCAGCGGTACGAAGTGGCGGCGAAAGAGACCGACAAACCACTCCTCGTCGCGTGCCATGAATCTCCTGTCCACTCGAAGGGTATATGCCCGGCCGGCGCCGTTTCCCGACATCCTCGATGCATGAGTCGGATTCGCCCTCGTGCCGGGCATGTGAAAGTGCCGGGGAGTCCCGGCGCATTGGAGAGACGTCGGGGGTCGAGCTCCGTCGGCCCCTGACGGAGGGCTATCAGCGCTTGGCGAACATCCGGTAGAAGACCCCGAGCGTCAGACCGAAGACGAGGTGGGCGCTCAGGTCCTGCCACAGGACTTCTCCGTCGTATTCGGTGATCGGCTTGTAGACACCCAATCGGGGCAGCACCACGTAACTGGTTGCCCAGGCGACAACAGCGGTTCCGAGCCCGAGTAGCGGGTTTGCCGTGCCAAGAACGCTGGCTGCGACGCCGTGGGCCTTGCCCCACCCGATCCCGGTGATCCAGTGGACCACGTTGTTGGTCGTCCGCGCCGACGACTCCGGCAGGTCGAGTCCGGCAAGGTCGGCAACGGCTTTGGCCGTCCGGGCAGGGGCGGGAGCTTCCTCATAGCCTTCGAGACCCTTCGACGTCTCCCAATCGATGAATGGCTCCGAGCCGCCGCCGCGCTTGAAGCGGCCATACCAGAGCAGGTCCATACCAAGAGTGCCGGCAGCTCCGGCGGCGGCCCCGATGACGACGGACTTGAAGACGGGCATGGCTTCACTCTATGGCGAACCCGAGCCCAAGCAGGCCTCAGGCTCGAGCTCCATGACTCTCATGTCGAGTCGCCTTCAGTGCCCACGTCCGATGTCGCTGATGCCCAGCATCAAGGCGGCGAGCAACGCCAGTGTTCCGCCGAATATGAATGGTGCGGATGGGCCAAAGCCCCGCCAGCTACCCACTCCCTGCCAGAGGACACCGGCGATGGCAGAGGCGGGGAAGTCGAGGATGCCCAGGGTGGCGTTGTAGGTGCCGTAGGCGGTGCCACGTAGATGAGCCGGGACCAGGTCGGCCACCAGCGCCTTGGCCGTCCCGTACGCCAGGCCGTAGTACAGCCCGTACACGGCGTAGAGCATCCAGATCTGCCACGCTGTTTGGGCGAGCCCGAAGCCGAAGTAGATGATGGCGTAGGCGATCCATCCCCCGATGATGATCTTGCGTCGTCCGATCCGGTCCGACCACGAACCGGCCGGTGTCGAGATCAGCGCATAGATCAGGTTGAAGGTGGCGAGCATGGCCAGGACCCCGACCACGCTGAGCCCACGCTCCTGGGCGCGCAAGACCAGGAAGGCGTCCGATGAGTTGCCCAGGTCGAAAACGCCGACGATCAGCAGGAACATGATGAAGGGTCGGCCCAACGGCCTTAGGGCGAATCGGGGGCGCTCCCCTGCCTCCCCGGTGCGAGGCACGTCGTGTGCCAGCCAGGCCAACGCCACCACCGCCAGGATCGCCGGAGGGATGCTGACCAAAACGATGATCTGAAAGGTCCTCTCCCCCAGATCGATCCCGTTGCCCTGTGCCATCCAGACGATCCCCAAGGCAATCAGCAGCCCGAGCATCGCACCGGCGGTGTCGGCGGCCCGGTGGAACCCGAAGGCCAGCCCCCGATTCTTCTCGTCGATCGAGTCGGCGACCAGGGCATCACGTGGTGCGGTCCGGATTCCCTTGCCAACCCGGTCGGCCCAGCGGGCACCCGCCACGACCTCCCACGAGTGTGCGAAGTAGAAGAAGGGCTTGCTCAGCGCCGAGAAGCCGTACCCGAGGACGGCCAGCCACTTTCGGGAACCAAGGCGATCCGAGAGCCACCCGGAGAACACCTTGAGGAGACTGGCCACCGCCTCCGCCGTCCCTTCGATCACACCGATGAGAGCGGTCCGGACTCCCAACACATTGGAGAGGAAGAGGGGGAGGATGTTGATCACCATCTCGCTCGAGACGTCCATGAGAAAGCTGGTCAGACTGACGGCCTTGACATTGCGGGGAAGCTGACGGACCTTCATCTGGGATGGTGGATCGGCTTCTCCCGAGTCCTCGTTCAAGCCCATCAGTGGTTGGCTCCTCGTCGCCGCGATATGACGAACCAGATTGGCATGGCCGAAACCACGACTGAAACCCATCCGTGAACAGAAGAGTCCGCCGTCATGGCGTCATCCCGAACCACTGATCCAGCAGGATCGCCCACTCACTCTCATCCACCTCTCGCTCCGACCAATCTCCATCCCGTCTGAACTTCAGTCGGTCGTCGAGGAGGGTCACCCGGTCAGGGCCCCCGTCGATCAGCCTGGTGGCGAATCGTGACCTCGTCCAGGACAGATCCGGGGCGGTCTGCAGCCACGTCGATGCCTCGTCGAAGTCCGAGGGCTCGGCCGCACTCGTGCCGAACCGATAGTGCGGCTCCACGACTCCCCCCGGCTCGAAACTGACGAGCGTCGTGTGCTCGCCTTCGAACACGAACCCGAAGTCCCCGGTCCCACCGTCGTGTGGTCCTTCCGAGTCGAGGGGAAGCGGCCGGATGAAGGAATCTCCGAAACCGACATCGACGAGGTAGGGCCGGTCCAGTTGGACCTCCAGCGTGAGATGGGTGGGCATTGGAGAGATCGGTGGGTAGAGGACGGTGGCTGCCAATCGTTTGACCGCATAGCCAAACTCGGATAGAAGGGCGGCGAAGGCACCGTTGAGCTCGAAACACCATCCTCCACGGCCTCGCTCGACGATCTTTGGCACCGACCACCCGTCGGAGGTCTGCACACCACGGCGATAGAACACATCGAGATTCTCGAACGGGACTGCGGTCATGTGGAGACGTTGCAGTCTTTCGAGATTGGCCAGGTCGGGCTCGACCGGACCTCGGATCCCGATCCGCTCCAGGTAGGCACCTGCATCCATCGACCGATTCTGGCAAGGGACGACCTTGCTTGACTAATGGCTTCCGGGGAATTCGACACAGTGGACGCAGGGCGGTTCACAAACGCGATGAGAAAGGCCACAGGAGGAGTCCGATGCAATTCCCCACTCTCGATTGAACAACGGAGTCGAGATCCCGGCATTGGGGTACGGCGTATTCCAGACGCCGCACTGACGAGACGGTAAAGGCGGTGAGCGAAGCACTGGAGGTTGGATACCGTCATGTCGACACTGCCGCCGCCTACATGAACGAGCGTCAGCCCCGAAGCGTGAACACCAGGGCGCAAACCACAATCAGAAGGAGCCGAGAGCAATGAGCGCATGGAACCGAGACGAACTGGCGGCGATCGGCGACGCGCAACTGTTGGAGCTCTCCTCACGACGACCGGACGGAAGTCTTCGTCCAGGCATCACGATGTGGGTGGTGGGGGTCGATGACGATCTGTATGTGCGTTCTGCCCACGGTCCGGACAACCCCTGGTATGTGCGGGCCCGGTCGAGCGGCACCGGGCGAATAAGGGCCGGCGGCATGGAACGAGACGTCGTATTCGCCGACCCCGACTCGGGCGTCGACGAGGCGATCGACGCCGCCTACCACGCCAAGTACGACCGCCACGGGCCCCAAATCGTCGGTACCGTCGTGGGTCCCGACGTTCACCCACTCACGATCCGGCTAGCACCCGCCACCACAGGCAATTGAGGACCAGATGAAAAAGCGTCAGCTAGGGACCAACGGTTTCGAGGTCTCCGCCCTGGGCTACGGCTGCATGGGTCTCAGCACCGGCTACGGGACACCGCCCGATCGGGAACAAGGCGTCGAGATGATCCACGCCGCCGTCGAGCGGGGCGTCACCCTCTTCGACACGGCGCAGGTGTACGGCCCGTTCACCAACGAGGAGCTGGTCGGCGAGGCCCTCGCCCCGTTCCGGGACCAAGTGGTGATCGCCACCAAGTTCGGCTTCGACTTCGTCGACGGGGAGTCGGTGGGCTTGAACAGTCGTCCCGAGTACATCAGGCAGACCACGGAGGACTCACTGCGGCGTCTGCAGACAGACCATGTCGATCTCCTCTACCAGCATCGGGTCGATCCCGATGTCCCCATCGAGGATGTAGCCGGCACGGTCCAGGACCTCATCGCCGAGGGAAAGGTGAGGCACTTCGGCCTTTCGGAGGCGGGTGTGAAGACGATTCGGCGGGCTCATGCGGTCCAGCCGGTCACGGCGCTGCAGAGTGAGTACTCGCTGTGGTGGCGGGAGCCCGAGGAGGAGATTTTCCCCGTACTCGAGGATCTGGGGATCGGCTTCGTCCCGTTCAGCCCGCTGGGGAGAGGCTTTCTCACCGGCACGATCGACGCCGACACCAACTTCGTCGAGTCCGACTTCCGCCACACTGTCCCCCGCTTCGACGCGGAGAACCGGAAAGCCAACCAGAACCTGGTCGATCTGGTGAAGCGGGTCGCCGATCAGAAAGACGTGACCCCAGCCCAGATCGCCCTCTCCTGGCTGTTGAGTCGCAAGCCCTGGATCGTTCCCATCCCCGGCACGACCAAGCTGCACCGGCTGGAGGAGAATCTTGGTGCGATCGATGTGCAGCTGACGGCCGACGACCTCGAAGAGATCGAGCACGCTCTCCAAGGCATCAGCATCCAAGGCCAGCGGTATTCCGCCGGCGGCCAGGCCATGGTCGACCGCTGATCCGTCGACGAGTCGATCAAGACCCGTTCTCTGATCGGATTGTCAGCCCGGGTCACCGCTGCTTGCGTCGTCGAGCCACGGGTTGGCTTCGGCGCCTTCGGTGACGAGGAGGACGATCGTCGTCTCCTCTGAGAGCGCGAGTCGACCGGTGTCCTCGGACTCATACAGCACCCGTAATGCGGCCAATGGGGCGACACCACAAGGGCCGGCGTCGACACCGAGGGCCCTGAGTCGGCGTGCCGCGCTGATGGCTTCGGCATCGGTGACTGTGACACAAACGTCGAGGCCTCGTTTGACGTAGGCCCAGGCCATCGATGACATGGTCCCGCAGTTGAGCCCGGTCATCACGGTATGGCCGGTTTCGACCGTGACTGGGCGACCGGCCTCCACACTGGTGCGGACACACGCTGCCCCGTTTGGCTCGACCGAGACCACGGTCGTTGCGAGCCGGGCAGGATCGCTGCGGTAATGGGTGACGGCGGCCTGCAGGAGCGAGCCGACACCGGTGGGCACCACGACCATGTCCGGACCCGTGATGTCGTGGGCGGCGAGCTGGTCATCGATCTCGCCGAAGAGTGTGGAGTAGCCATCCACGATCCATCGGGCGACCTCCTCGTAGCCAGGCCATGAGGTGTCCTGGATCAGCAGCCTTTCTGCATCTTCGTCATCGGGCCCTTCGGCGTGCCGGACGGCGGCGGCAACCGCATCGTCGTATGAGCCCGAAATCACAGTGACGGTGGCGCCTTCGTCACGAATGGCGCGAACGGCCGCCGGATGCACATCGTCGGGAATGAAGATGTCGGCGTGGTGACCGAACTGCCGGGCGAAGTGAGCGACCGCTCTGCCATGGTTCCCATCGGTGGCAGCCACCATCGTGAGAGGTTGTCCGGTCGGGGTCTCGCCGGCTCGATCGATTAGGGCGCGATGGATCGCCCAGGAAGCGCCGAGGGCCTTGAAAGCGGGTAGTCCGAGACGGTTTGACTCATCCTTGGCGAGTACGTGCCGAACGCCGAACTCGGCGGCGAGGTGGGGCAGGTCGGTCAGGCTCGTGGGGGCGTATCCGGCCAGGCTTCGGTGAAAGGCCCGGACTTCGGGGGTGACGGGCGGACACGTCCACCCCCGGTCACGCTGGGGGTTATCGACCCACGAGCGATCGAATGATGGGGACGGCATCAATCGAGCGTAGGACGGTGCTCCATCGCCGTCACCCGAGGGCGTAGTCCAATACCTGGCGGAGCGGTCGCGGGATCTCAACGGCGTCCATCGCCCGGACGAGGAGTGCGGCATACCTGACCTTGCGACGACTACCGCTGCCGAACCACCTTCGCAATTGGTCCTCGACCTTCTGCCCACGCCACTCGGGCATCTGTTGCAGCCGGCGAAAACGCCGCAGGTCGTCGCCCTGTGTCTCGATCACGTCGATGACGCGAGCGGCTCCCAGCGCCCGGATCAGCTCCCACTCCAGGTCGTAATCGCACTCGAAGAATCCGAGCCTCTTCAGAGCGGTCGGATCGTGACCATCCGTCATACCGGCCGCGGACATGGCTCGCACGATGTGGGCCTCTTCACCAACGTCATACAGACCGGCCACCCGTACGCCGGTTGCGACCATCTCGCCAAGCAGCCTGACCACGTTGGTGGCGCCATTCATCACCAAGATCGATATGGAGGACCGGTCCAAGCCGAGCACGTCTGCAGCCGCTTCGAGCGCTGCTCTATCGCTGTCGCCTTCGACCATGATGACTGGGAGGTCCATGGCTACCAGCTTTACAAGGCGACCACTGATCCCAAAGCCGATTTAGACGACCGGCCCGCCAAAGCGATAGTCGGTTCGCCCGACCTACTCCACGACCCGATACAGCCGCCAGCGGTCCGGTATTCCCTTCAGCTCGTGCTCGCCGGCGGGCTCGAGTCTCAGGTCGCCACCGACGGTCAGGTCCCTGACGGTCTGGGAGACCAGGATCTCCGACGGTCCCGCCAGGCCCATCACCCTGGCCCCGATCGACACAGCGAGGCCGGCGCACTTGCCGTCGGCGATCTCGCACTCCCCGGTGTGCACCCCGGCCCTGACCTCTAGTCCGAGCGGCTCGAGATCGGTGATGACCGAGTGAGCACACTCGATGGCGCGCGCCGGGCCGTCGAAGACCGCGTAGAAGCCGTCACCGGCGGTGTCCTGTTCGTTGCCGCCCAACCGGGACAGGTGTCGGCGGACGATTTGGTTGTGTGTCTCGACCAACTGCTTCCACTCCCGATCGCCGACCAAGGCCTGATGCACGGTGGAGTCCACGATGTCGGTGAACAGAACGGTGGTGAGCCTCCGGTTCGTCTTGGGAGCCGGCCTAGAGCCCGTGATGAACTCTTCGATCTCGTCCAAGACGGCGTCCGCGTTCCCTGCGATGGGCAGATGATCCTCGCCAGGCAACTCGACGTATCGAGCGTCGGCGATGTGCTCGGCGGCGTAACGCCCTTGGCTGGCAGGAACGATCAGGTCTTCACTCCGTTGCAAGACCAGGGTCGGGACATGAATGGCGGGCAGCACCGGTCGAACGTCGAGATCAGTCAGGATCTGGGCCAGTTCCCGGTAGCGGCTTGGGGTCGCCACCAGCCGCTCAAACCGAGCCCACCACTTGACGAAACGCTCGTCGCCGGCCAGGGACGGGGCTTGAATCGACACGTTCTTACCGGTCCCCATCTCGCTGACGAATCGGCTGGCGAACTCCTCCTGGAGATCAGGGCTCAACGCCTCCGGGAATTCCTCGGTGGCGACCCGCTTCACCGACGGGGCGTAGAGGACGAGAGCCTCGGTGCGCTCGGGATGTGTGGCGGCAAACATCATCGACATACTCGCTGCCCTCGCCACACCGAAGACGATGGCGCTCTCAACTCCAACCGCATCCATCACCGCTCCGATGTCGTCGCGTTGGCGTTCGATGATCGGTGGCTCGACTCCCCGGTCTGACAGGCCGACCCCACGCATGTCGAACACGGTGACACGAGAGAATGCGGCGAGCCGATTCAGGAAATGAGCGAAACGTGGCTCCTCCCACATGACATCGAGGTTGGAGAAGATTCCCGACGAGAAGATCAGATCCGGTCCTTCCCCCACGGTCTGATAGGCGATGTGCACCCCACCCTTGTCCGCATACCGGGTGGTGTTGGGAATCGAAGTCATCGGCATCGAACCTACAGTCAGTCATACGATCACTACGTGTCGTGACCACGCGAGCAACGAACCCGCCCCGTCGGCTTCCAAACGCGCCTGGCTAGGGTGCCCCCCGCACGCCCCGACGAGATTGGAGGCTCTCATATGTCGGCACGACTCTCGAAAACATCGATCGCATTGGCGATGTCGCTACTCATCGGTGCATGCGCATCGGGTCAGACGGAAGCCGACACAACCCAGCCTGCGGAGCCGGTCACTGAGACCGTCGGTGAGGTGACAAGCACAACCGCTGCCGGCGGGGATGAAGTGACCGAGCCGACCAAGTCGGGATCGAGCGGCATCGTGGATGGCTCGGACATCGACTGGGCGACCGTGGATCTGACCACTATCGATTGGCAGAACATCGACCTGCGCACGGTGGACTTCGAGGCTGCTCAAAACAACCCGACCGCAGCCAACCTCACTGAAGAGATGCAGACCGCGATCTCCTCGCGTCTCAACCCCGGGAACGTAACCCTCACCATCGGTGACATGACCTGGGAGTTCGACAACTTCCTATGCGCCGTGGGACTGGAAGCGACGCAGAGCGACACCTTCAGCCTCTCCACCAACACCTTTGGGGAGATCGACGGGACCAGGATCCAGCTGCAGGCCAACATCGAGGACGATTCAGGGCAAGGACGTCTCGAGGGTGAGGGTCTCACCCATGAGGTCTTCGTCGATGACATCGATGACTTCGAGAGCCCGGCGGTCTCGTGGAAGATGGTTGCCGACCAGGGCATCGTCCTCGACGGCTACGAGGTCACTGCCGAGGGCGTCTTCGACGACGCGGTGACCGGTGACTCGGCGCCCGGGACGCTGGTGGGCACCTGCGGTGATCAGAGCCGGATGACGAACTAGGTGGCATAGGGCAGAGCAGGCGACATCTGGGCGAACAGAGGCGGCCGATTACGGCCGATCATTGGCACTCCACCTCTAGGCTCCGCCCTGATGGAGAAACTCCCTGATGGTGTTGTCACCTTTCTATTCACCGATGTAGAAGGCAGCACGCGACTGTGGGAAGAAGCGCCCGATTCGATGATGGCGGCGCTGCGTCTCCATGACGAAGCGATCAGCGCGTCGGTCGAAGCCTTCGGCGGAGTGCCGGTGAAGCCACGTGGTGAAGGCGACAGTCAGTTTGTGGTCTTTCGGTCGGCAATCGACGCCGTGAGTGGCTCGATGGAGATACAACGTCGGCTGGTCGAATTGGATTGGCCCACGCCGAGGCCGTTGCGAGTGCGGGCGTCGTTGCATACCGGGTCAGCGGATCTGGTGCTCGGGGACTACTACGGCCCGGCCGTCAATCGGGCGGCAAGACTGCGGGCGATCGCCCATGGTGGCCAGACACTGTGCTCGGGCTCGACATTCGAACTGGTGCAGGATCACTTGCCCGCCGGAGTGACGGCCACCGATCTCGGTGCTCATCGGCTGAAGGATCTGACCCGGCCCGAGCGCGTGTTCCAGTTGAACGTCAGCGGCCTGGAGGGCTCCTTTCCACCGCTGAACTCGCTCGACGCGGTCGCCAACAATCTGCCGGAACAGCTGACCGAGCTGATCGGCAGAGACGCCGAACTGGCTGATCTCAAGAGATTGTTGGGTGAGACCCGGCTGCTGACCCTCCTGGCCCCCGGAGGCACGGGCAAGACCCGGTTGGCGATTCAGGCAGCGGCCGACCTTGCCGGCGAGTACCCCGACGGGGTGTTCTTCATTGGTCTGGCCGATCTCGCGACGAATGGCGACATCCTGCAGACAGTGGCCGAGGAGGTTGGCGTTGCCTATTCCTCTGACCGGGACCCACAAACCCAGTTACTGGAGTACCTCGGTCCGAGACACCAATTGCTGGTGTTCGACAACTTCGAGCACTTGAGCGACGGAGCACGGATCGTCTCGGAGATTCTTCGAGCTGCCCCGAAAGTGAAAGTGATCGCTACCTCGCGTTCCAAGCTGAATCTGACCGGCGAAGCGATCATGCCACTCGTAGGGCTGGGCAGTAGCTGGGATACGCCCGAGGCAGCCCTGCGGACCAGCGGGGTGCGCTTGTTCCTCGATGCAGCGCATCGTTCCAATCCCGGGCTGACACTCAAGACCGAGGATCTGGAGGCTCTCGCCGAGATCCTTCGTCTCACCGGTGGGATGCCCTTGGGGATCCTGCTGGCAGCGGCCTGGGTGGACATGCTCTCGATTCCCGACATCGCAGTCGAGATCGCCAAGAGCCTCGACTTCCTCGAAACCACTCTGGGAGACGTCCCGGATCGGCACCGCAGCATCCGGGCTGTGTTCGACTACAGCTGGGGTCTCCTCGACAGCGCTGAGAAGGATGCGTTTTCGGCCCTGTCGGTGTTCCGGGGCGGTTTCACCCGGGATGCGGCTGAAGCGATTGCAGGAGCCTCTCTACGGGACCTCGCCAACCTTGCCAACAAGACCCTGGTGGTGCCGAACCCGGACAGCGGCAGGTACGGGATTCATGAGCTCCTACGCCAATATGCCGAGACGGAGTTGGCCCGCCTCCCGGATCGCGACCGCGTCGTTCGCGAGGCGCATGCCGACTACTACAGCGACCTCTGCGAAAGCGCCGTCGAATCGTTCGCTCGGGGTGACGAGATCAGCGCCCTCAGGACAATCGAATACGACCTCGACAACATCAGGCCGGCGTGGCGCCATCAGGTCGCTACCGGCAACGCAACCGGGATTCCGAAGATGGTCGTGGGGCTGTGGCTGATCCACGAGAGCCGCGGCTGGAACCAGGCAGGATTGACACTGTTCCGGGAGGCTCTCGAGGTCATAGGGGACAACACGAGCCCTGAGCTGGGAGTGTCTCGGGCCTGGGTTGTCGCCATGCATGGGGTCTTTACATCGATGCTCGGTCAAGTCGAGGCAGGTGCCTCGACGGTCGCAAGCGCCTTCGACGATTTGAGTGTCACTGGTGATCCTGTGCCGCTGTTCTTCGTTGGCATGCTGAAGGCGCAGACACAGCTGTATCTGGGACGACTCACCGAGGGAGCGGAGACCGTCGATTTGGCCATAGCGAAGGCGGAATCGGAGGCCGATTGGGCCGAGGGTCGCTTCTGGGCCGCCGGGATCAAGAACCTTCGAGCCTTCATCGCCCTCATGACGGGCGAGCCCGAATTGGCCAAGCGGCTCCTCGACGAGAGCCGGGAGGTCCTCGAGCCGCTGGACGACCTCTACTACATGACCTGGAATCTGGGGCACCGCGGCAGGATGGCCACAGCGTCGGGAGGTCTCGATCACGCCATCGACCTCTTCACGAAGTCGGCCGATAAGGCCACTCGCATCGGTTTCCCGAGGGCCATGCAGGTATCGCTGATGGGTTTGGGAGAAGCCAATCTCGCGACAGGCGACCTGCCTGCAGCCGAGGCGGCATTCGTTGAGAGCCTTCGTGTGACAGAACGGACCGGCATGGTGCTGGAGATGCTTCTGACGCTGGTGAAGATCGCCATGGTGTTCTCGGCCACCGAGAGATCGAGTGAAGCCGCGCAGATTCTTGCCACGGTGATCGCAGACCCGGCGAGCAATCGTCAAATGTTCACCGAGAACACCTCGATCGCCGCTGTGGCCTCAGAACAGCTCGAGGCCCTGCACGACTCGATGGAACAAGGGGATTACGAGCGAGCCATGGCCGATGCCTCGACGATGGCATATCGTTCCGTGGCCAAGGATCTCATCGACTCGCTCAGCTGACGAAGCCCGGCGTCGGATCGGAGACTTTTCGGCCCGATTCACGAAGGATGGTTCGCCAGGCGATCTTCTCCGGCGCGATCGCTGTTGTTATCTGGTGGCGTGTTGCGAATCGCGCGAGTCGGGCTGACTGCGTCGAATATCGTCAGGATCGCTGCGCAAGTATCCGTGCGAGTTCGCCCCGGGTGATTCCCAGTCGGGCAGCCTCATCGAGCAACTCGTCCGCCAGATCGAGCAGCCGAGTCAGAGCCGGCTCGCCCGTAACCGTCGCTCCTCGACCGGGACGCAGGTCGATCAGTTTCTCGCTCGCCAACTGGCGATAGGCCCGCAGCACCGTATTCACGTTGACCTCGAACCAATCTGCCAGGTCGCTCGCCGACGGAAGCCGTGCGCCCGCCGCAAGGTCATTGTCGGAAACAGCCTTGCGGATTGTGGCAGCAATCCGTTCATGCAGAGGGCGATCCGCGAAGTCCCGATCGAGTTGCAGTTGGACATCCATGGTACTCGTATTATACTAGTTCTGACTATCATAACTAATAGATTTCACAACTGGCAGAATCGGAAGAGAGGAACGCCATGGACGTGCAAATCATCGGAATCGTCGCCGCAGGACTTGGCGTGATCGCCACGATCATCATTATCTGGTTTCTCATCAAGGGCGTTAGATCACTGGGTGACATACGGGACTTTCTGGGTCGGCCGCCGCACGACCGGCAGTAGTGCGAGCGGTGGTCCTGCCTGACTTCTCATCAAGGGCGTCAGGTCCCTGGGTGACAGGTTGGAGGGCGTGCGGGTCGGCATTGACTTCGACGTCGCCACTCTGCATGTCGCCGGGACGGCACCCTCCGGTCACGTTCTTTCGCTGAGCCGATACACCACGCCGGTGGGACCGGTCCGGGCGGTGACCTTTCCGGTCGACTCGAGGGCGATGAGTGCTGCCTGAACCCGTGTCGGGCTGAGCCGGGCTCCGCGCCCGAACCTCAACTGAAGCTGATCGAGGATCGCAACGCCGCCCAACTCACCATCCTGAGCGAGCGACTGCGTGACGGCTCTCTTCAGGTCTTCGAGCCCAATGTGGCCTAGAAACCAAGCGGTGATTCGCCCGGCAACGGTTCCCAGTCCGAGCAAGATCCTCGGACCAACCAAGAGAAACAAGAGACTAAGCGGCAAGTACACGAGTGATTCTGGGATTGTGTCGATGGTCCAGGTGCCGATCTGAGTCTGAACCCCGGTGGCGGTGGCGATGGGCTGGGCGATACCACCGAACATCAGTGCGACCAGGGTCACGACGAGGGTGAACCCGACGATACCCATCGGGAGGGTCGCCAACGCAAAGGCGACCTCGCGCCAGGTCTTTGGGCTGGTGATCAGGTCGCGTAGACGCTGCCAGAAGACGCCGGGGGCTTCGATGAGTTGAGCTGGTCTACGTGGCAGAGGTGCCTCCAGCATCGACCATGCAATCTGGCGGTGGAGCCCAGCGAGCCCACGGGCGAAGAGCAAGGTGAGAACGAGGATCGGGATCCCGAGCAGTGTCAGTAGCAGTCCCAAGCCGAGAGAGAGCCCGGTCATGATGACGATGAAACCGAATATGCCCAACGGGAGGCCCAACAGGAGATAGCCGAGCGCTCCATACGTTCGGCGGTCCGTATAGGCCTCGAGGAGCCAGGTCACCGTGGTTCACCTGGTCCCCTTGCCTCACGCTCGACCATGATCTCCTCCGGTGACTTGACCACGAAGGCGAAGACAGCGTGGGCGGCGATCAGAATCCCCCAGCCGAATAGCGGGAATATGAACCACGGGTAGGTGGCTGAGCTCAGCGCCCAGATGATGATCAAGAACGCCTGGGTCGTCGCGAACACCGCGAAGTGAAGCCAGAACCACTGCCGACGGGCTATCCGCCTGGCCTCTCGTTCCCGCGCCGCCATTTCTCCGAACTCATCCATCTTCGTTTCCTTCCTCGAGTGTTTCCTCGATCTCGGCATGAGCCTTTTCGAGAATGGACTCGATTTCTCGTTGCTGTTCCGAACCGGCGAGACGACGCCGAAGCGGAGATGTCGAAGCGAATTCGTCGAGCAGGGAACCAACCGCAACACGGTCGTCTGCCCTCTCGGCTTTGGCAGTGAGGGCGCTCCAACGGTTCCCCCAGCTCGAAGAAGCGGCGGCCTTGCGTCCGACATCGGTCAGTGCATAGATGCGCAAGTCGTCGCGATCCTCGAAGCTCACATGGCCCGATTCGACCAGGGCCATCAGGGCCGGGTAGATCGCTCCCGGGCTCGCTTTCCAACCGCCATCGACCCGGGCTTCGAGTTCGCCCATGATGGCGTACCCATGAGCCTCGCCGATCTTGGCCAACACGACCACGATCGCCTCCTTCAGCTCACCTCGTCTGAAAACCCGAGCCATAACGTAAGCTACGTTAACTGAAAACGTAACTTACGTCAACCAGGGCTGACGATGGCGGCACGATCCCGAAAGGGACGAGCCAATCCGGGTGGTCGCGTCGTATCCTTCACCGATGCCTGACATCAGCGAGCGGGGGACGCTCGCGTCTTTCAGCCTCAGATTCGAAGATCCCGTGTTGGAGGAGGAGTTTCAGCGCGAGGAGGGCGAGACGGGTCTTGGGGGCTATCGCATCATCACCGGCGCAACGGTCTTGCTTTGGGTGTTGGCGGCCATCCTCATCCCCCACGGAACAGATATCTCTGCCGGACTCTCCGCCCTGGTCGGTGGAGCGATGGCTGTAGTCGGCTTGGTCTGCTTCGTCGTCGCGCCGTGGGCGAAGACCATGAACCGCCAGCATGGCTTGGCATCCCTGCTCACGTCGGCCAATGGGCTCGTGATCCTCCTCCTCGCCGCCGCCGGCGACGCACTCCATGGGTTTGCGGTATCCGGGATCATGCTGCTGTACGTGTTCGGGTTCGTTTCTCGCACCCGGTTCATCTATGCCTTCGTGCGCACGGCTGTGATCGCCGTCGGGTTCGTCGTGGTCTGGGCAACATATGACGTGCCGGAGGGTCTCGTGCTGGATGCCTTCTTCCTCGCAGCAGCTTCGATCGGCAGTCTCATCGGTCTCCGTCTCATCGAGCGAAACCGACGCCGGGTATGGCATCAGCGGCTTGTGATCGAAGAGCAGAGCGCAGCCATCGAAGTAGAACGCTCCGAGTCCGAGCGTCTCCTTCTCAACGTACTGCCGGCGGCGGTGTCGAAACGTCTGCGAGCGGGCGAGAACCCAATCGCCGACGATTTTCCCAACGCCACCATCTTGTTTGCCGACATCGTCGGCTTCACGGCGATGACCTCCGAGATGGCCGCCGACGACGTCATCACCATGTTGAACGGGCTCTTCACAATGTTCGACGACCTCGTCGCCGAGCGGGGCCTGGAGAAGATCAAAACGATCGGCGACGCATACATGGCAGTGGGAGGTCTCCCCGACCCGCTTCCCGATCATGCAACCCGCGTAGTCGACCTGGCCGTGGCCATGCAGACTTGCACGGGCTCGACCGAGCACTTCCCCGGGCTGGCACTACGGATCGGGGTTCACTCTGGCCCTGTGGCCGGGGGCGTGATCGGCACCCGCAAATTCGCATATGACGTCTGGGGAACGACGGTCAACATCGCCGCCCGGCTCGAATCGTCGGGAGTCCCGGGACGAATCCAGGTCAGCGAGGAGACCCGAGCCCTGACCCGAGGGGACTTCGCCTACGAACCGAGAGGAACCGTAGACCTCCGTGGCATCGGCCCAAGGACGACCTTTCTCGTGACTCGACGTCTGACCGTCCGACCCGGCCAGGATCTGGTCGCCATCCGGGCGTAACGCGCCGACGAACTAGGACATGTTGGGCCGGGGGCTGCTGTGGTTGTTGTGGATTCCGCTGAGTCCGGTTGGCGGCGTCAAACAACGGTCAAACCGGCGACGATTTCAAATCGACTCCGTAGTCAGGACGCCACGAGTGCCGCCCTTTCGAGACTCGTGTCCACATCGAAATATCCGTCGTCGGTATCGCCCACCACCCGGGGGGCCAAGACCATCGATGGCGCTCACCGGAAGTCTTTCATCTGATTGACGATGTACTCGGCGATGGCGAGACTCGATGTGGCCCCCGGCGATGGGGCATTGCGGATCGTGAGCACCCCATCGCTCTCGAAGATCCTGAAATCGTCGACCAACGACCCGTCCCGATCGAGCGCTTGGGCCCGCACCCCGGCTCTCGCCCTGACCACATCGTCTGGGCCGATCTCGGGCACATAGCGACTGGCCTTCTTCATGTAGGCGCGTTTGGAGATCGAGCCCCAGACTTCTTCGATGCCTGCTCGCCAATTCGATGCAGCCATACGCCAAAACCCCGGCCAAGAGACGATGCTGCCAACATCTGCGAGATTCACGTCCCGTCTGCGATAGCCCTCGCGTTTCAGCGCAAGCACGGCATTGGGGCCGACCTCCAGGTCGCCGGAAACCATGGAGGTGAAATGAACGCCCAAGAACGGGTAGCGAGGATCGGGTACTGGATAGATCAATCCTCGCACCAGGTCGCGCTTGGAGTCGACCACCTTCATGTACTCCCCTCGGAAAGGGACAATTCGTGGGGCGCTCTCGCCGTCCACCGGCTCGGCGACCCGGTCTGACTGGAGACCCGCGCAGACCACCAGCCGACCCACCTTGCGCGCATCTCGTTCGGTCCGCACCTCGATCGACCCGACCCGGCGCTCGATGCCTGTCACCTGGGACGAAAGCAGGATCCGCCCCCCTGCCTCCTCGATGTCGCGTGCATACGATCGTGCGATTGCGACATAGTCGGTGATGGCCGTGGTCGGAGAATGAAGCGCGGCCAGCCCTGCAGCGTGTGGCTCGATCTCGGCGATCTCGCCGCCATCGACCCGCCTGAGACCGGGCACACCGTTCTCGGAGGCAGTCTTCTCCAGGTTCTCCAGCCGGCCCATCTCGGATGGGTCGACGGCCACGACCAGCTTCCCGCATTGGTCGTATGGAAGCTGGTGCTCGGCGCAGTATTCGCGGAGCAGGGTCCTCCCCCGCGCGCAGAGCTGAGCCTTGAGGGAACCAGGCTTGTAGTAGATGCCGGCGTGGACGACACCGGAATTGTGCCCGGTCTGGTGGACCGCCAGCCGTCTCTCTTTTTCGAAGACGACGACCTCGATGCCCGGATTGCGTTTCGTGAGCTCGCGGCCGACTGCCAGCCCGAGAATGCCCCCGCCGATGATTCCCACTGAAAGAGCATTGGCGGGACGGCTCATGAAGAAATCAACATGTGACTCTGCATGCGTGACAACAGGCTTCCCTCCGGCATTCGATTTGCGTCTCGATCGGCATGAGCCTTCAGCTTGGTCAGGGACCGAGAGCTCCGAGTCTCATTCTCGCGACCAGAGTGGCACCCCCGCCAATGCTGTTGCCACAGCGTGACCACCTCGTCAGCGACAGCGGTCCCCCCTCAACGAATCAGGGCGTGCTGCCTTGTGAAGACCGTGGTTGTTGGGGATTCGGGCCGTTAGGTAGTTAGGTGACAAGTCACGGTCAGGCACCACTCCAGCTGTACAGCGTGTAGGGCTCTCTGGCCCGAGCCTCGGACGAGGTTGCACCGGGCATCGTTGGGGAGGCGGCGTTCGGCCAGGCGGCGAGGTGGCATCCCCACCTGCGAATGGGTGGCGGGTTTCATCGCACCACCCGAGCGCCGTGGGCGGTGACCGCCCTCATCACCTCATCCACGGTCACCATCGACGTGTCGCCCGGTGTCGTCATGGTCAACGCGCCATGGGCAGCCCCGACTTCGACCGCTTCGGAAACGTGGCGACCGTCGAGAAGCGCCCAGATCATGCCGCTGGCGAAACCGTCGCCACCGCCGACCCGGTCGAATATCTCCAGGTCGGGACGAAGACGGGACTCATGGAACATTCCGTCTGCATAGAGGATTGCGCCCCAGTCGTTGAAACCGGCTGACTTCGCGTTTCGCATGGTCGTGGCGACCATCTCCAGATTGGGAAACCGGGCGATGACGTCCCCGATCATCGCCTTGAACGCCGAGGGGTCGAGACTGGTGATCTCCTCGTCGAGCTCCGGCACTTCGAATCCGAGCGCTGCCGTGAAATCCTCCTCGTTGCCGATCATGACGTCGACGTGTGGAGCCAGCATGCGGTTCACTTCGATGGCACGGGCTCGGCCACCTCGAGGCTTCCACAGCGACGGTCGATAGTTGAGGTCGTAAGAGACAACCGTGCCGGCAGCGTGCGCAGCTTGCATGGCTTCGAGGGCGACCTCCGCAGTCGTCTCGGACAAGGCAGCGAAGATGCCGCCTGTGTGAAGCCAACGCACTCCCTCCACGTCAAAGAGTTGGTTCCAGTCGATGTCGCCCGGCACGAGTTGCGAGACGGCGGTGTTGGCCCGGTCGGACACACCAAGTGCGGGACGGATACCGAAACCCTTCTCGGTGAAGTTGAGTCCCACCCGCGACTCGAGCCCGATCCCGTCATGAGGAACCCACTTGACGTGACGTAGGTCGACTCCACCAGTCATCATCAGGTCCTCCACGAGATGACCGACCTCGTTGTCGACCAGTGCCGTGACCACTGCCGTCCTCATGCCGAAGACCTTGCGAAGGGCACGAGAGACGTTGTATTCCCCTCCGCCTTCGGTGACCCTGAAATGTCGGGCCGTCCGTACCCGCCCCCACTCCGGATCGAGGCGGAGCATCACTTCGCCAACGCTCACGCAGTCCCATCGAGCGGAGTCGGCGTGACTTGATGCTGAGGGCCATCGCTCAGCTCCTGGCCTCGGCCACCGCGCTCACCGTGGCGGCGACCCGCTTCTGAAGACCCTCGAAGTCACGGTCACCAATCAGATCCTTCGAAAGCAGCTTCGACCCGATACCCACCGCCGGAGCACCGGCTTCGTACCAAGGGCGCAGTGAGACAGCCGTTGGCTCGACCCCGCCGGTCGGTATCGCACGGACCCAAGGACACGGGGCCCGCACCGCCCTGAGGAAGTTGGGGCCGCCGATTGAATCGGCCGGGAACAGCTTGACCAGATCACATCCGGCTTGGTACGCACGGAGAATCTCGGTGACGGTGCCACATCCGGGGACGTAAGGCACATTGCGCACATTGCAGGCATCGGCTACATCCTCAGAGAAGCTCGGGGCGAAGACAAAGCTGGCACCGAGATCGAGAACATGGGCTGCCGATGCTCCGTCGACGATCGAGCCGGCGCCAACGATCAACTCGGGGCGCTCTCTTTGCGCCCATGCGATCAGCTCGCCGAGCACGCTGATGGCGCCATCGCCGCGGTTGGTGAATTCCAGCGTGGTGAGTCCGCCTCCCACCAGTGTGTTGGCCACTTCGATCACGGTCCCAACGTCCGGATGGTGGAACACCGGGATGACACCCTCCCGGGCGACCGTGTCGAGCACTTGGGTCTTCGTGTGACGGGCCATTGCAGTCCTTGGCGACTCTATGGTGACAATATACTGTTAATCCTGCAGTATACTGGCACTCGGCCATGGCGTTCTCTTGCAATCGACTATCACGGCAATGGGATTTTCCAGCCGCGATCGTATGAGCCGATCGAGCCTGGCCCAGATGAGGTCAGGATCGCCGTGGCCTTCACCGGGATCTGCGGCACCGACCTCAAGATCGCGCACGGCGCCATGGATCAACGAGTCACCTCACCGTGGCCGATAGGACACGAGATGTCGGGGACGATCGATTCGGTCGGATCGAACGTCGCCGATTGGCGCAGCGGCGATCACGTAACGGTGATGCCGCTCGATTGGTGTGACGACTGCCCGGCGTGTGACGTCGGGCACAACCACGTCTGCCACAACCTCGACTTCGTCGGGATCGACTCTCCAGGATCCCTTCAACAACACTGGAACGTCCCAGCCCGACTACTCGTCCGCCTCCCCGACGATGTGCCTCTCGAAGCGGCGAGCCTCACCGAGCCGACTGCCGTTGCGGTGCATGATGTTCGTCGTGGTGAAGTGAAAGCGTCGGATCAGGTCGTCGTGATCGGCGGCGGGCCGATCGGCCTACTCATCTCACTCGTGGCCACGAATGCCGGCGCCGATGTCCTCCTCTCCGAAGTGTCGGCGTTTCGTCGCGGACTCGCCGGCAAGCTGGGATTGCGTACCGTCGATCCAACCGTCGACACCCTGGCCGAGACAGTCCACGAGTGGACCGGCGGGAGAGGCGCCGACAAGGCTTTTGAGGTCTCGGGCTCGTTGTCCGGGGTTCGTGCGCTCACCGATGTGTTGGCCGTGCGCGGCCGCGGCGTCATCGTGGCGATCCACACCCAACCGCCTCCTGTCGACTTCATGGCCGTCTTTTGGAAGGAACTCGAGTTACGCGGGGCCAGGGTCTACGAGCGCCGCGATTTCGAGGATGCGGTCGGTCTGATCGCCACGGGCGTGATACCCGTCGACTCGCTGATCACCGACGTCGTGCCGCTTGAGGACATGCCGAAGGCAATCGAGCGCCTCGGTTCAGGGGAGGAGATCGTCAAGCTCCTTGGTGGACTCGCGATGAGTTCTGCTGCACCGGGCACGCCCGCTCCCGCCGTCGTTCGTGCCGCGGCCGTCCTCGACGTCATCTCGAGCCAGCCCGACTCCTACCCGAGGATCTCGGAGATCGCTCGTGCCACCGGCATACCCCACTCGTCGGTCACCAACATCCTCGCCGCCCTGGTCGAAACCGGGCTGGCCCGCCGCACGGGCGCCGGATTCTCGATCGGCCCTACCGTGGTAGAGCTCGCCTCGGTGTTTCTCCGCAGCGACGATGCAGTCCAACGCTTTCGCGACTTCGTCCCAACGCTCGATGCCCTATCGAGCGAGACTTCCCAACTCGCCATCCTCGAAGAAGAAGACGTCTTGTTCCTCGCTCGCCACGACGGTGTCCAGCCGATTGCGCTCACGTCCGGCGTCGGGAAGCGGCTTCCCGCATCGTCGACGGCGATCGGAAAGGCGATGCTCGCCATGCTCGACCCCGATGAGCTGGCGGCGACTCTCACCGAGCCGCTCCGCCGTCTCACAGATCGCTCCCACGCCACCCTGGCGTCGCTATCAGAGGACCTGGCAAACATCCGCGAACGCGGTCATGCGATCGACAACGAGGAGGCGGCACCCAACGTGGTCTGCCTGGCTGTGGCGGTCAAGACTCAGGGGGACGAGCCCCGGTACGCGGTGAGCACCACCCTGTTCAAGGATCGACTCACGCCCCAGCTCGAGGAACGTCTGGTCGCCGACCTGGCAAGCGTCACCTCCTACCTGGCGAAGTAGGGAGGCTCGATTGGCCTATGTAATCGATCTGAGTGGCAAGACGGCCCTCGTGACAGGTGCTCGACGAGGCCTTGGCAAAGCGATGGCTGTCGGGCTCGCCAGGGCCGGTGCTGACGTGATAGCCGTCTCTGCCGGCCAGGAAGAGACAGGCTCGGAAGTGCAGGAGCGAGTGGAGGCCGAAGGATCAACCTTCATCGGACGGAGATGCGACCTCTCCGACCGCGAGTCGCTCTACAACCTCATCGAATGGCTCGGCGAAGCGGGGCAGGCGATCGACATCCTGGTGAGCAACGCCGGCACGATCATCCGACGGCCCGCGACCGAGCACGGCGACGACGAGTGGGATCATGTAATCGAGGTGAACCTGAGCGCGCCTTTCATCCTCGCCCGCGAGCTCGGCCGGCAGATGGTCGAACGGCAGTCCGGGAAAATCATCTTCACCGCCTCGCTACTCAGCTTCCAGGGTGGCATCACCGTGCCGGGATACACGGCCTCGAAGAGCGGCATCGCCGGGCTCACCAGAGCCCTCGCCAACGAGTGGGCGTCCCATGGGGTGAATGTGAACGCCATCGCCCCGGGCTACATGGAGACCGACAACACCGAAGCCCTGCGCAACGACCCCGTCAGATCGGCGGCGATCCTGGAGCGGATTCCCGCGGGCCGCTGGGGAACCGCCGACGATATGACCGGTGCCGCCGTCTTCCTCGCCTCCTCGGCGTCTGATTACGTTCATGGCACCGTCCTGATCGTCGACGGCGGATGGATGGGACGCTGAGCGCGGTAACCACGCCGGTGGCAGCGAACAGCCCTTTCTCAGGCGCTACACGGCCGGAGCGGACCGGGCGGGCCAATCATCCCTTACCCGATGCGTCGATCATTCGCCGCACCGAGGCCTCGGTCGTCGCGACGTGAACCAGAGCGGCGGCCTCTCCGAGGATCGGATCGCGCTCGTGTAGGGCGCGGAGGATCTCAGCGTGTTGTGCGATCGTCTGAGCCTTGGCGTCATCCTCGATGATGCCGCGCCATATTCGCGATCGAGTCGTCCGAATCGAGACGCCACCGAGCATGGAAGCGAGTGTGACGTTCCCCGAGGCCGCGGCGACCACGGCATGGAAGTCGGAGTCCATCTGCACCAGCGCCTCCTCGGTCTCGGCTGTGCGCATCCGGTCGAGCAACGTCTGCAGCTCTGCGATTGCCTCTCTCGTCGATCCTCATCGCGGCCAATGCCGTCGCCGCCGGCTCGAGTATTCGGCGCACTTGGACCAATTCCAGGGAGAAGTCCTCGGACATGAGCTCTGCCGCCGCACCTATCCCCTCCAGCAACTGCTCGGGGCGCAGACTGGTCACATAGGTCCCATCACCACGACGAACATCGAGGACTCCCGCCATCACGAGCCCGCGGACGGCCTCCCTGACGGTGTTCCGGGATGCACCGAGACTCAGAGCGAGCTCCGCCTCGGGGGCGAGTTTCGAACCGGGGAGGAGTTGGCCGCTGGCAATCAACTCGCGGATCTGACGTATCGCCGCTTCAGTCAACGGAGCCGACACCAGTCTCCTCACATTCCACTAGACATCCTATGTTTGAGATCCTATTGTAGCCAAATGAGGGCCGAGCGGGCCAATATCGGACACATACACCCGATCACTCGCCGCAAGAGGAGGCAGATAGGTTGTCAGATTCAGTGACGAGCTCAAGGGACTCCGACCTGAACGAGACGGCAGACCCCCGGTCTGCCGAAACGAGGACCGGCAGCGAAGCGACCGGGCGGGGCGACGAGCAGGCTCCGTCACTGGAGGGGTCCCTAAAAGTCGCTCTCCTCATGCTCCGGGCGGGCCCACTCCTCATTCTCATTGCCCTGATCGTCGTGATATCGCTCCTGGTCCCGGTCTTCCTCACCACCCGCAACATCGGGAACGTCCTCGCCCAGACCGCCGTCATCTCAGTGCTCTCCCTGGGTCAGCTGCTCGTCATCATCACTCGGGGCATCGACCTGTCTGTCGGCTCCGTCCTGGCCCTGGCGACTGTCGTCGGAGCGGTGGTCTTCCAGGCAGGGGGCTCCGAGCATCCTGGTCATCGCCCTCATGCTCGGGACTGGTCTCGTGGTCGGCCTGTTCAACGGCGTGCTCTTCGTGAAAGGTCAGATACCTCATCCCTTCATCGTCACGCTTGCAACGCTCACTTTGGCAAGGGGGCTCGCCCTCTGGCTATCGGACGGCCGACCCATCCAGGGCATGCCGCCGATCATCCGATCCGTGGGAGGCGACTCCATTCTCGGCTGGCTTCCCATCTCCACTTTCGTGGTCGTAGCGGTCGTGTTCGCGGTCTGGATGCTCCTGCACCGGGTCGTGTGGGGACGGTGGATCTATGCGGTTGGGGGCAACCCGGAGGCGGCAAGGCGGACGGCGATACCAACCTCGGCGATCCTCATCTCGGTTTATGCATTCAGTGGGCTGGCCGCCGGCATCGCAGGGATCCTGACCGCAGGGCGGACCAACGCAGGGGCCCCAACATTCGGGAATCTCGCGGAGCTCGATGCCATCGCTGCTGTCATCATTGGCGGGGCGAGCTTCCTCGGCGGTCGGGGAAAGGTGGGCCATGCGATCGTCGGGGCGATCATGATCGGAGTCATCCGCAACGCCATGAACCTGGCCAACCTCGATGCCTTCTTCCAATTGATCGTCCTGGGTGTGGTGATCCTGGTCGCCGTCGAATCGGACGTGCTCCGGGGACGACTCGAAGACCGGCTCCGCCTGATGCAGGCGGCCCGAACGTGAGCGCAGGAACCCCAACGCTTGCCGTCCGAGGTGGGACGAAGCGCTTCGGCGGGGTCCTGGCCCTCGACGACGTGAACGTGGATGTTCGTGCCGGGGAAGTCTTGGCGATTCTCGGTGACAACGGGGCAGGAAAATCGACGCTGATCAAATGCATGAGTGGAGTCCATCAGCTCGACTCAGGCACGATCGAAGTCGATGGAAGCGAGGTTCATCTCCACGACCCATCCGACGCCAGGGCCTTGGGGATCGAGACCGTCTATCAAGACCTGGCTCTCTTCGACAACCTGAGCCCGTCGGCGAACTTCTATGCCGGCAGGGAAACAGCCGGACCCAGCTGGCTTCCGATGGGGATGCGTCTGCTGCGGACCAAGAGCATGGCCTTGGCGACGAGGGACGTTCTCGACAGACTCCAGGTCACCCTTCCCGACCTGGAAGCGCCCGTGGGTCTGATGTCCGGGGGCCAACGTCAGGCCGTCGCCGTGGCGAGGGCTACCGCCTTTGCCGCACGTCTGGTGATTCTCGACGAGCCCACCGCGGCTCTGGGTGTCCGCGAAGCGCGCAGGGTCCTCGACCTGATCCACCGTCTCCGAGACGATGGCAAAGCCGTCGTCGTGATCTCCCACGCCATGGATCACGTCATGGAGGTCGCCGACCGGGCGATGGTCATGAGACGGGGCCACAAGGTGGGCGAAGTCCTCCCGAGCGAGAGCTCACGCGATGAGATCGTCTCGATGATCGTGGGAGGTGATAGCTGAGGAGGTGAAGTTGGGACGAGCCCGCGGGCATCGAAGCTCGCCGGGTGCGCAAGCAGATGCCGAAACAGGCCTATCAGAGAGGAACAACCAGAGATGAAATGGACAAAAGGGCGTTGGCTGCTGGTCAGCGTCGTTATCGCGATGCTTGCGGTCGCCTGCGGCGGCGCAGGCACCGACGAAACATCGACTACTGCAACCGAACCATCCGAAACCGTGACTACTACCACGGTCTCGGACACCGAACCCGCAGGCGACACGTACAAGCTGGGGCTGATCACCAAGTTCCCCGTCGACTTCTTCTTCGTGATCGAGGATGCCGCAAAGGAATGGGCGAGCCAGCACCCTGATGTCGAGCTTATCACGGGCATGGGTGAGTCGGCTTCCGACGACGAGGGAGAAATCGCCCTGATCGAGTCGATGGTGACTCAGGGTGTGGACGGTATCGCCATCACACCGACCGGTGAGGCCGTCATCCCGGCATTGGATGCTGCGGTCGAGGCAGGGGTCGAGGTCATCCTCATCGACAACGACCTCCCCGACTGGGCGGGGAAGACTGCCGTTGTCGCAACGAACAACTACCAGGGTGGCGTGCTGGCTGGTGAATGGTTGGCGGAGAACCTCGCGCCTGGCTCGACACTGGCTGTCCTCGAAGGCCGAGTTGGCGTGCCTGCGCTCGACGACCGTGTCAACGGGATGATCGAGGGTCTGGGCGATGCCGACATCACCATTGTCGGCCAGGCTCCGACCGACTGCGATCAAGTCATGGGCGTCTCGGCTGCTGAGGATCTCCTCACCGCCAACCCGGACGTAGATGCGATCTACGGCGCATGTGGCCCACCGATCCTCGGCGCAATGGAGGCCATCGACAACGCGGGCATCGCACCTGAGGACATCGTCGTCGTCGGTTTCGACGCGCTACCCGATGAGGTGACCGCGATTCAGGAAGGCAGAGAGGACGCCTCGATCGCCCAGTTCCCACCGAAGATGGGTGAGTTGGGCATGGAGACTCTCTACCAGGCCGTCCTGGGCAATCCTGTCGAGCCGAACGTCGACACGGGCACTGCGGTGGTGACGCCCGACAACGTCGCCGACTTCGCGTAACAGACCGCACCAAGGGGCAGGCCGGGCCGCGGGGCTACACCGTCGGCCCGGCCACCCTTGCGGATTGGAGCTGTAATGAAGATTGTCGATATCGCCACCTTTGACATTCGATTTCCCACGTCGCGCAACCTCGACGGCTCGGACGCAATGACCGACGCGCCCGACTACTCAGCGGCCTATCTGGTACTCGACACCGATGATGCCGCGCTCTCCGGTCACGGGATGACGTTCACCACTGGCCGTGGCAACGAGCTTTGCGTAGCCGCGATCGAGGCGTTGGCCCCGCTCGTCGTGGGCCGCGATCTCGAGTCGATTACGGCGGACCTGGGGAAATTCTGGACCTCCCTCGTCGAGGACGGTCAGCTGCGCTGGGTCGGCCCCGAGAAAGGTGTCATCCACCTGGCGACGGCGGCGGTCGTCAATGCGGTCTGGGACCTTTTCGCCAAGACCGAGAAGAAGCCGCTGTGGATGCTTCTCGCCGACATGTCTCCCGAGGAGCTGGTGCGCTGCATCCCCTTCCGGTACATCAGCGATGCCCTCACTCCGAAGGAGGCACTCGAAATCCTCCAGGCGGGGCAAACCGGTAGGGAGGACCGCTTGGAATCCATCCTCTCGGTCGGTTACCCGGCCTACACGACGTCGGTGGGCTGGATCGGCTACTCCGACGACCGCGTGCGAGAGTTGTGCCGCGAAGGGATCGCCAACGGTTGGCGCCACTTCAAGCTCAAGGTCGGCCGCGACCTGGGAGAGGATCTCCGTCGGACGGCGATCGTCCGGGAGGAGATCGGGGAGGAGGGCGTGCTCATGCTCGATGCCAATCAAGTCTGGGACGTCGATCAGGCGATCGACTGGGTGACTGAGCTCGCCGAGTTCAGGCCTTGGTGGATCGAGGAGCCGACCAGCCCTGACGATGTCCTGGGCCATGCTCGGATCGCCCGCGCCCTGGAGCCGATGGGGATTGGCGTCGCCAGCGGCGAGCATTGCCACAACCGGGTGATGTTCAAACAGCTCTTTCAGAGCAACGCAATCCGGTTCGCACAGATCGACCCGTGCCGGCTCGGCGGCATCAACGAAGCTTTGGCGGTCCAGCTCATGGCGGCCAAGTTCGGCGTGGCCGTATGTCCCCATGCCGGTGGCGTCGGGCTTTGCGAGTACGTTCAGCATCTGTCGATCTTCGACTACCTCGCCGTGAGCACCACGACGGAGAACCGTGTCACCGAATACGTCGACCATCTCCACGAGCACTTCGTCGATCCGGCCATCGTCCGTGACGGCCACTACCAGGCACCAACCGCCCCGGGCACGAGCATCACGATGCTGTCCTCGACTCTCGACGCGTTCTCATATCCGTTGGGTCGCGAGTGGGCGGGAGCGCTGGTCGACGGTGTCTGAGTGACCGGCGCCGAAGGTTCGGTCCTGGTGACCGGGGCCCTCGGTTGCATCGGTTCATGGACCGTGCGCCAGCTCCTCGAGGCTGGGACGCCTGTCGTTGCCCTCGATCCATCGGGAGATACCAGACGTTTGCGTCTGCTGACTTCGTCAGAGCTGATGGAGGGAGTTCGCCTGGTCGCCGCCGACATAACGGACCTCGCCGCCCTGGAGGCTGCCATGGTCGACAACGACGTCGATCGGATCATCCACCTCGCCGCCCTGCAGCTGCCCTTCTGTCGGGCGGACCCACCAGGAGGCGCCCGGGTCAATGTGGTGGGGACCGTCAACCTATTCGAAGCGGCACGTCGCCTCGGCATCACCAAGCTGGTCTATACCAGCTCGATCGCAGTGTTCGATCAGCCAGGCGGTCGCATCGAGGCGCATGCTGTCCCCCGACCGACCAGTCATTACGGCGTCTACAAGCTCGCCAATGAAGGCACCGCTCGGGCGTACTGGCATGATTTCGACCTCCCCAGCATCGGGATCAGACCCATGACCGTCTACGGGCCGGGCCGGGACCGCGGGCTCACCAGCTCACCGACACGGGCGATGCTCGCCGCCGTGTTGGGGTGTCGATACGAGATCGGATTCGGGGGCAGCACGCTCTTCCACTACGCCGCCGACGTCGCTCGGGCGCTCCTCACGGCCGTCGAGACCCCGATCGAGGGTGCTCTCGTCTTCAACCTCAACGGCGTTCATGCCACCATCCCCGAACTCGTCTCCATTCTCGGTGAGATCCTCGGGCCATCGGGCGAAGGGGTATTCGCCGGCGAGGACCCGATTCCGTTCCCGGACGACGTCGACACGAGCGGTCTGGAACTCCTCGGGCCTCCATCGGTGACCCCGCTCCGCGAGGGCATCGACGCCACGGTTCGCTTCTTCGTTGACCTTCACGCTCGAGGAGCTCTCATCCCTGAGGACCATGGCCTGGTGATCGAGGAAGGAGTTGCGACGGACCGGGAGTCGGTTGGCTCGACCGCATGAGGGCTGTTTCGCCTCCGATTGTCGACGCCCACCACCATCTGTGGGACCCCGAAATCGCCGACTACCCCTGGATGACAGGAGACCACCTGGCCTTGAGCAGACCCTATGGGACCGCCGACCTCGAGCCTCATCTCAGAGCCACGGGCGTCACGGCCACCATCGTCGTCCAGGCTCGGACGGAGCTCAACGAGACAGCCAACCTTTTGGAGACGGCCGCCCAAACCAGCTGGATCGCAGGCGTCGTCGGTTGGGTCGACCTCACAGAAGCTCGCGTCTCCGAAACGATCGGTGAGATCCTGGAGAGGCAGGACGGCGACAAGCTGGTTGGTATCCGCCACCCGGTCCATGACGAGCCTGACCCCGAATGGCTTCTTCGTGACGAGGTGGCCCGGGGACTGGCCGCCGTGGAGCAAGCGGGTCTGTCATACGACCTCCTGGTCAGATCTCGCGAGTTGCCGGCGGCCACCGAGGTGGCGCGGCGGTTCCCGGGTCTCAGATTCGTGGTTGATCACATGGCAAAGCCTCCCATCGAAACAGGACAGACCGAGCCCTGGGTCTCCCTCATGTCCGAGATCGCAAAGCTGCCGAACGTAATGTGCAAAATATCCGGGCTCGTCACCGAGGCCAGCTGGACGTCATGGACGCCGGGTGACCTGAGACCGTATGTCGGGACTGTGGTGGAGACGTTCGGGCCCGAACGTCTGATGTTCGGATCCGATTGGCCGGTGTGCACGCTGGCCGCCAGCTATGAGGAGGTGTTCCACGTCGCCGTGGAGACTCTGACCGAGTTGGCCGGTGACGGCATCGACTCGATTCTGGGTCTCAATGCCGTCACCACATATCTAGGCGACGACGAGCCGGGTTCCAGCTAGCCGGGCCCAGGTCGCCGGGTCTTTTCCACCACATCGCTGTGGTCAACGGCCCGGGAGGATGCAGCTATCGCCTGGCCGGGACCGATCCAGGATCGTTGTACTCAGAAATCCCCTGTGCCCAGTTGAGGTTCCGGACCGGGGCCACCAGCTCCTCGATCGCATCCAGGAGGTCCGGATCGAGCTGCCGGCCCAGCAGGTCGAGGTTCTGTTTGACCTCGTCGACCGATCTCATGCCGACACACGTCGTTGCAATACCTTCATGGGCCATGGCGAAGAGCAATGCCACATCGGTGACACTGGAGCGATGGGCTCGGACGTGTTCGACGACCTTCCGCCCGATCTCATGGACCTCGGGCGGGGCGGGATGCCAGTCTGGGGCGCCTGCCTCGGTCAGGACTCCCATGTGCGTGACGGATCCGTTGACAACGCCAATTCCCAGAGCCATCGGTGGTAGGGAGGAGAACATCTTGGAACGTCGTGTTCAGCAGATCGCAATGGCAGTAGGTGAGGATGGTCTCCGGGGTTGGGTCGAGATCTCGGGCGAGACGGGCGAGATGTTGCAACGGATAGCCGGTGATTCCTATGTGACCGACCAGGCCCTCTGCTCTCAATCGGACCATTGCGGGCCAGGCGTGCTCCACGATCTCTTCTTGCGGCACGAACTCGACATCGTGTAGCTGATAGAGGTCGATGTAGTCGGTTCCGAGGTGTCTGGAGCTCTCCTCCCACGATCTCATGATCCGGTCATGGCTGTAGTCGAAGCTGCCGGAGCCGCTGCCGTAACGACCCGCCTTGGTGGCCAGGATGGCACGGTCCCGAAACCCGTCCTGTAGCGCCTCGCCGAGCCGCCGTTCCGAGAGGGTGTCTCCGTAGAACGGTGAGGTGTCGATGAAGTTGATGCCGTTGTCGATGGCGTATCGAACGGCTTCGATGGCCGACGTCGGCTTCGACGTCGCCGTAGGAGTCACCGAGTGCGGAACCGCCGAAACTCAGTTCCGAGACGTCCAGACCTGTGTTACCGAGCGGCTTGTGTCTGATGGGGCTATCCCTTGACCGCACCGGTCGTGATACCCGACATGATATACCGCTGGCCGTAGACGAATACGAAGACCACGGGAAGAATCGTCAATACGACGTCGGCCGAAACCAGATTCCAGTTCGCCTCGTATATGCCAAAGAAGTTGTACACCGCCAGCGTCATCGGCCATTTGTCGGAGCTGCTCAGGAAGTAGAGGGGCATGATGAACTCACTCCACAGGTCGAGAAACGTCAAGACCCCGACCGTTATCCAGGCCGGCCGCAAGAGGGGCATCATTATCGACCAGAAGAGCTGACGTGGCGAGCAACCGTCGATGATCCCGGCCTCGTCGATCTCTCTCGGGACGGTGTGAACGAATGCGTACACGACGAACACGGCAAAGGGGATCTTGAACGCGGCGTACAGGAGAATCATCCCGAGCTGACTGTTGACGAGATGGGTCACCTGCATGACCTTGGTCATCGTCACATAGTTGAGCGGGATCGCGATCCCGACCACCAGGAAGAAGTACCAGAACCGGTTCATCCTGCTCCGGTTCCTGGACAGAACGAAGGCGGCTGCGGTGGCGCAGAGGACACAGAGGACGGTCGCCAGCACCGTGTAGATCAGGCTGTTGGCGAAGGCCTGGCCGAGCTTGCCTTCGTCGATGACGGTGAGGTAGTTGTCGAATTGCCAGCTGGTGGGGAGGTCGACCCCCATCGACCTGGACTGTATGCCGTCCTTGAAGGAATTGACCAAGACGAGATAGATGGGAATCAACATGATCAGGCTCACCACCGCCGCGATCGTGTGATTCACTCCCCCCTTGAGGAATCGTCGGATACCGCGGATGCCGGTTGCCACGATCAGCGACCCCTTTCCATCGGCCGAGCACTCAGGACGTGGGAGCTCACAGGTAGTCCACCTGTCTGTTCATCTTTCGGATCAGGAACACCCCGGCGGTTGTCATGATCACGAAGAGGACGGTGGAGAGGGCGGTGCTGACCGCATAGTGGCCTCGGGCGAATTCCTTGAACACGATGGTGTAGACGGTCTCGGTCGCATACCCGGGCCCGCCGTTGGTGAGGACCCAAACACTGTCGAACACCTTGAGCCCGTACAGCAGGTTCAGCACGGTCGTCACCGTCAAGACGGGCATCAGGAGGGGAAGTGTTATCGACCTCAGCTCGTTGAAGGGACCGGCCCCGTCGATCTGAGCAGCCTCGTAATACTCCCGTGGGATCGACTGAATCCCAGCCAATAGCAGGACCATGATGAAGCCGACACCCTTCCAGGTATCCACTGCAGCGATCGAATACAAGGCGATGTTCGGGTCCGTGAGCCACTTCAAGGCCAACGCATCGAGTCCGATCGGCCTCAGGAACTCGTTGAGCACCCCCGTGGACGGATTCAGGATCGACTTGAAGACGATTCCGACGACGATCATCGGCAACACGGCAGGCAGGTAGATGACGGCTCGGTGGAATGTTGAAAGGCGTCTGATCCCTTTCGATACCAGCAATGCCAGCAAGAGCCCGAGGACTGTCTTTGTGACGATGGTCACGACCGTGAAGATCACCGTGTTGGTTATTGCGTGGAACAGCGTCGAGTTGGAGACGAAGATCGTTTTGAAGTTCTCGAGGCCGACGAAGTTGACGTCGGTCGAGAACCGATTCCAACTCGTGAACGAGTAGTAGAAGCCCATCAAACTCGGGACCACGATGAACGCCGTGTAGAGGACCAGGGCGCCCAGGGAGAAGTAAGACGGATACGACTTACTCACCGGGCTACCTGGCTTTCGAGAGAAGGCTCTCATCTTCCCGCCACAAGACGATCAGCAGTCATGAGTCGGGCTTTCAATCTATGCAGTGGATTGGGCACGAAGGTCGCAGGGCGACATCCCCGGACCGAGAAGACCGGTGTCTGCCCAACCCGAGGGTCCGGTATGCGGGCCTACCCTGGAGGAACCGGGTAGGTCCCGCATACACTTCAGGCGATGGTCAGACGCCACTTCTGGGTCGTGGCCTCATTCCCATCCAGGGTCTCCGGCGGCTTTGGCCATGTCGGTGCGACGACCGTCGATCGTCTCCAACACCTGCTCCGGCGTTTCGGCACCAGTGAGCATGGCCCCTATGTCCTGGCCCATGTCGATCCACTGCGGGTTGACGTAGTTGACTGCCGTCTGGAGCACGGTGCCTTGGTCTGGATAGGCATCGACGAACGCCTGCTGCTCAGCCGACAATTCGAAGCTCACCCCGTCGAAGTCGAGCAGTGCGAATTGCTCCTCGTTGTCGAGGGTGTACTGCAGGTTCTCCGGCCGGGTCAGGAACTCGAAGTAGGCCTTGGCCGCATCGATGTGCTCCGAGCCCGAGTAGATGAACTTGGTGGGCGCTGCCGGGTTCACGTTCCAGATCTGGTTGTCAGCGAGCGGGATCAAGAAGAACCCGTAATTGTCTGCTGACGCCTCGGGATAGGCCGCCTCGATCTGAGCCGGCAAGCCGAAGCGGTTGACCGTCATGGCGTAATCACCACTGGCCATCATGGCCTCGGTGTTGGCGAATTCGTCCGAGAACGCGTTGTCGCCAAAGCACCCATTCGTGTAGAGATCACTCAGCTGGCTGAGATCCTGCTGCATGGTTGGGTCCTCGGCCATGGTCGTCTCGTTGGCGTTCAGCCGCTCGTAGAGGTCCGGCGAGTTGGCCGCGTAGTTCGGGCCCATCTCTGCGAACCAGAGCACGTGGTGCCAACCGTCGGCGATCGGCTCATAGATCGGGGTGATCCCCGCACCGAGGAGCGTGTCACACACGGCTGCGAACTCGTCGTAGGTGCTCGGGATCTCGATCCCGTTGTCGGCGAAGATCTGCTTGTTGTAGACCACGACCCAAGAGCCACCGACGGTGTCCCATATGGTGAGGCCGTAGACCACCCCATCGAGACTGACCTGCTCGGTGGACAGTGGATCCATCCGCTGCACCCACTCTTGGTCCGTGAGAGGGACGGCATTCTCTTCCACTCCCAGCTGGAGCTGGATGTCGGTCTTCCCACTCTGGCCGCCGAAGATGTCGATGCCCTCGCCGCCCGCTTCGAGCTTGGTCTGGAGGACACTGAAGTACTGATCGGCAGGAATGATCTGATAGTCGACATGTATGCCGGTCTCGTCCTCGAACTGCTGTGCAAGTTCCTTCTCAGAGTCGAGCACCCAGTTCTGGCTGGCCAGATAGGTGATCGTGACCGGCTCGAGCTGGCTGGCAGTGGTCTCTGTCGACCCGGTTGCCGCAGTGGTCGTCGTGGCCTCGGTCGCCTGAGTTGTCGAGCTCCCCGGCTCATTCGAGCCCGAGGCGCATCCGGCAACGAGCACGAGCCCGAGCGCCACAATCAGGAAGGAACGCAAGTACCTTCCATGTCGAAACTTCATCATCTCTCCTCCCTGTTTGCTTGGTTAGTGGTCTCTCTGGTCATGCTTCTGGCTCAGACGGGCCGGCCCCGGACCGTGCCGCTCGCCCAGGCCAGACGCTCTCGAGATTTCGCTTGGTCGAACAGGGGCGTCCTTCCCCTGTCGATGGGTCGAATCGATTGGCGGCTTCCTTTCTTCATGGGGACAACTCGTGACGTTCCGACCGTTGAACCGGAGCGGTGCTGTCGCGAACGGTCAAAGTCGGCTCTCTGAGGATCTCTCTGACCGTTGAGTCGACCCCTTCCAACTGGTCGATGAGCATGCTGCCGGCCTCGTATGCCATCGACCATGCGGGAAAATCGAGGGCAGTGAGAGCCGGGCTCGTCAGCTCGGGGCCTTGCGGGCTGGCGAGCCCAAGCACCGAGATGTCATCGGGTATGCGACGGCCCGCGTCGTGAACGGCGCCATAAAGCGCAGCCTCGACCATCTCCCTCATGGTCATCAGAGCCGTGAGCTCGGGGTGCTCGTTGAGCATGCTGACCGTGAGAAGTCGGATGTTCCTCAGGCTCTGGTCGGTCTCATAGCTGAGCAAGGGCAGTGACATCCTCTCGCACGCCGCCTTGTAGGCACGAAGTGCCCGAACGGTGGGGCCGTGCTGACTGTGTTGGGACGGCATCGCCGAGACGTAGCCGATGTTGCGGTGCCCCAGGGCATACAGGTGGTTCATCCCCATGTGCATGGCGGCTTCGAAGTCGTAGTCGATGAAGCTCGCTCCGGCGCTTTCCTCGGTGTGGCCGATCATGACGAAGGGGAGCCCCGCTTGACGAAGGAGATCGACGCGCCAGTCGTTCAGTTGCACCTTCATGAGGATCGAGCCATCGCTCTTCTTGGACCGATACAGGTCCAGGAGGTCTGCTTCCTCGATGGGGCGGGTGATCAGGTGAAGCCGATAGTCGCGCTCCTCGCAAGCGGCGGTCGCTCCGGTGATGAAGTCGAGATACACATGGCTTGCGTTGCCGTCGGCGTACGGGAAGTGAAGCGAGATCGCCCGGCTTTTGCCCGTGGTCAGCTGCTCCCACTGGCTGCTCCTCGCATAGCCCAGTCTGGTGATCGCCTCCTCGACCTTCTTCCGCGTCCCGTCGGCCGCATCAGGCTTGTCGTTGATGACTCTGGAGACCGTCGCGACAGAGACGCCTGCTTCTTTGGCCACATCTCTGATCGTCGGCTTTCTCACCATGCCGTCTCTCTCCGACTGCTCCTCCATAGTCACGCCAGGCAAGCCGTGCTACAGTTTGGGATGTATGGAACTAGTACCGTAACTAGTACCACCGTAGTGATGCCTGTTACCCTTGTCAAGGCGCTCTCCTTGACGCATCACGACCAACTCCAGAAAGGACGACCGCGCTCTTGCACCGCATCGAGAAATACACGCTGACCCGGTTTGCGGTGGAACTCGACCGAACAATCGGTGATTCGCAGATTTCAGCCACACATCTGTCCTTGGGTGTCCTCGAGCTCGAAGACGACGCCGGGCGCATCGGAACGGGCTTCTTTCACACAGTCACCGATCCGCTTCCATCACTGATGGAGCTCGAAGTTCGGTTTCAACGAGAGATCGCCGAGGAGCTGATCGGCTCCGATCCATTCTCTTGGGCCAACAGACTCGAACGTCCACGCGGTGGAAACGTGAAGCAATCGGTCTTCTACCCGAGCGTCGAACAGGCTGTCTGGGATCTGCAGGGCCAAATCCTCGAACTACCCCTCTATCGGCTGCTCGGAGGCAAGCGCGACAAGGTCCCCGCCTATGCAAGCGGTCTGGAATACCACATGACGGATGAAGAGGTGTCGGCTTTCTACTCGAAAGCCCGTGATGCCGGCTTCTCGGCCTTCAAAGTCAAGGTCGGGCACCCGGATCTGGCCTGGGATATCCGGCGACTCCGACTGGTCCAGGAGGCCGTAGGCCCCGAGTCTCAGCTGATGGCCGACGCCAATGAGGCGTGGTCACCCAAAGAGGCGATCCGCAGACTGCACGCATATCACGAGTCCGGCATCCCCCTGTATTGGATCGAGGATCCGTGTCTGCGAGATGACTTCGTCGGGCTCAGGACCATCTCCAAAGCCGTGCCATTCACTCTCATCAACAGCGGGGAGTACTTGGACCTATCCGGGAAGCGCCAGCTGATCGAAAACCGGGCCGTCGACGTCCTCAATATCCACGGTTCGATCAACGACGCCATGAAGATCGGATGGCTCGCTGCTGAGCACGGCATCCCGGTTTCGTTGGGGAACAGTGACTTCGAGATCGGAGTGCACATCGCCGCCGCCCTCCCCGAAGTCAGCTGGCTGGAGTATTCCTTCCTCTCATACAACGACCTCCTGGAGACCCCGATCCAATTCCGTGACGGGCATGCCTTGTTACCGGAGGCCTTCGGGCACGGCCTGCGGCTTGCTGAATCCGCCCGGAGCGAGTTCGCACAGCCCGCCTAGGAGTTCTTGCCGGTGATGCATCGGGGTCGGGACTGTTAGTGTATTGACTAACGAGCGTTAGTGTATTAACTAACAGGCATGACATCTCTCAACACCTACAAGTTGCGACAGATGCGAGAGCTGAATCGCATGTCTATCACTGATGTCTTCAAGACAACTGGAATCAGCCGGTCTCAGATATGCAATATCGAAACGGGCAAAGCCGACCCTCGAATCTCGACAATCCTCGAGCTTCTGTCGTGCTACGGAGGAAGCCTCAGCGACCTCGAGTCCCCTCGGCGGAATGAGACCTCACTGAGTGAGATCAAGGTGTGGGCGCAGCGCTCTGCTGACATGCTTGCGCGTACGGGTATCGGGCCTTCTGACCCTGTGGCTCGACTTGAGCGCAAGGAAATGCTCGGTCTTGATACACAGATTGAGCGTGAGTCGCTCGCCACGCGACGTTGAGAGACTTAGGGAGAGCAAGACGAGCGCTCGCTGAGGCCGACCGAAACAGCGACGAAATCGACCGATCCCTCTGGCTTGCCAAGGCAGCGGATTACGCACTCAAAGGAACGGCTGTCCTCGTTGGCGGGGCAGCCGTCAACCTGCACACCCGCGTGTATCGACCGACCGACGTCGACATGTGTGCATACCTAGATGAGGAGGATCGCCAGGCTCTGAGGGATCTCGGGTTCGAGCAGATCCAGGGCGACCATTTCGCGTACACGTTCAGTGACGGCGAACGCTGGCCTGTCGAGTTTCCAGGATCAGTAGTCGATGGCGAATGGGCTCCCGTGAAACTGAATGAGACTGAGGCCGTCGAAGTCATCACGCTCGAGTCTTTGATCGTTGATCGGATCACACAGGCAACCGATGGCACCGATGTCACGTTCGTCGAGGCTGTGCGACTGTGTTTTGCAACATACGACCGTGCCAGTTGGGATTGGATAGAAGCCGACATACATCGGCGAACTCTGTTGCGCGGGGGGCCAAGACTCTTGGAAACCTACGAGGGGGTGCTGGCTGCAGTGCGTGCGCTGCGCAAATCGCTCGATCCCTGAAGTCGACTAGGCAATGAACCAGGTGCTGTTGAGGCAGCGAAGTGCACCCGGACTAGGTGCTTGCGGCTGAGCTCAGACTCGTGGTTCGTTGCTCGTGATCGCTTTCTCTATGTGTATACTATGCGCATGTCACGTGTCAACATCTATCTGCCAGACGAACTCGCCGAGGAGGCCAAGGCGGCTGGCCTCAACATCTCGAGCCTCACACAGCAGGCGATTCGATCATCCTTGGCAGCACAGAACCTCTCACGATGGCAAGAACGCGTTGCTGAACTCAGCTCTCCCGGCATCAGCCACGACAAGGTCCTCGAGGCGGTGAAATCGGCCAAGGACGAGCTCGAGGGTGGCTGACAAGCTCGTAGTCGACGCGTCAGCGATGGTCGACTACCTGGTCGCTTCTTCGCTGGGTCAGCTCGTCGCCACACGCCTCAGAGACAGCGAGGTCAACGTGCCGGCGCACTTTGACGCCGAAGTCCTGTCAGCGCTGGGTCGTCTGCAACGTGGTGGAGGACTCAGCGAACTCGAGGTGCAAGAACGAGTATCCCTCACTGCACAGGCACCGTTCCACCGCCACCTGCTCGCCCCGCTTCTCGAAGGCGCCTGGGCGCTACATCACAACGTCCGTCTCGTCGACGCCCTGTACATCGAGCTCGCCAATCAGCTCCACGCAACCATCATCACGACTGACTCCGGTTTGGCAGCCGCATCAGCCAACGCCGAACTCATCCAGTAGTGGACCAGGACGTGTTTGGGCCGGGGAGGCGTGTGGTGGTTGTGGATTCCGCTGAGTCCGCTTGGCGGCGTCAAACAAGGGTCAAACGGAGCCCAGGACGCACGCGGCGCGTCCACTCGAGACTCGGGTCCACATCGAAACATCCGTCGTCGATATCGGCCAACACCTGGCGGGTCAAGACCATCGATCGAGGGTATGCCGGCTCCAGCTGTGACATTTCCGGCGCCATCAATGGCGCTCACCGGAAGTCTTCATCTGATCGACGATGTACTCGGCGATGGCGAGACTCGACGTGGCCCCAGGCGAGGGGGCATTGCGGACCGTGAGCACCCCGTCACTCTCGAAGATCCTGAAATCGTCGACCAACGACCCGTCCCGATCGAGCGCTTGGGCCCGCACCCCGGCTCTCGCCCTGACCACATCTTCTGGGCCGATGTCGGGCACATACCGGCTGGCCTTCTTCATGTAGGCGCGTTTGGAGATCGAGCCCCAGACTTCTTCGATGCCTGCTCGCCAATTCGATGCGGCCATGCGCCAGAACCCCGGCCAGGAGACGATGCTGCCGACATCGGCGAGATTCACGTCCCGTCTGCGATAGCCCTCCCGTTTCAGGGCAAGCACGGCATTGGGGCCTACCTCGAGGTCGCCGGAAACCATTGAGGTGAAATGAACACCCAGGAACGGGTAGCGAGGATCGGGTACCGGATAGATCAACCCTCGCACCAGGTCGCGCTTGGAGTCGACCACCTTCATGTACTCCCCGCGGAAGGGGACGATTCGTGGGGCGCTCTCGCCGTCCACCGGCTCGGCGACCCGGTCTGACTGGAGACCGGCGCAGACCACCAGCCGACCCACCTTGCGTGCATCTCGTTCGGTCCGCACCTCGATCGACCCGACCCGGCGCTCGATGCCTGTCACCTCGGACGAGAGCAGGATCCGCCCCCCTGCCTCCTCGATGTCGCGTGCATACGATCGTGCGATTGCGACATAGTCGGTGATGGCCGTGGTCGGAGAATGAAGCGCGGCCAGCCCTGCAGCGTGTGGCTCGATCTCGGCGATCTCGCCGCCATCGACCCGCCTGAGACCGGGCACACCGTTCTCGGAGGCAGTCTTCTCCAGGTTCTCCAGCCGGCCCATCTCGGATGGGTCGACGGCCACGACCAGCTTCCCGCATTGGTCGTATGGAAGCTGGTGCTCGGCGCAGTACTCGCGCAGCAGGGTCCTCCCCCGCGCGCAGAGCTGAGCCTTGAGGGAACCAGGCTTGTAGTAGATGCCCGCATGGACGACACCCGAGTTGTGCCCGGTCTGGTGGACCGCCAGCTGGCCCTCTTTCTCGAACACAATGACCTCGACGCCCGGATTGCGTTTCGTGAGCTCGCGGCCGACTGCCAGCCCGAGAATGCCCCCGCCGACGATTCCGACTGGAAGAGCATTGGCGGAACGGCTCATAAAGAAATCAACATGTGACTCTGCATGCGTGACAACAGGCTTCCCTCCGGCATTCGATGTGCGTCTCGATCGGCATGAGCCGTCAGCTTGGTCAGAGACCGAGAGCTCCGAGTCTCATTCTCGCGACCAGGGTGGCACCCCCGCCAATGCCCATTGCTGCAGAGTGACCACCTGGTCAGCAATAGGGATCCGCCGTCCCCAGTGAAACTGGAGGTTCTGAGCCGAGCGACACGTGCCGATGTGAATACTCTTCTCAGATCTGAACTGCGCCCCGGCTGAGCTCAGACTGGTGGTTCGTTGCTCGCGATCGCTCCTGATGTGTATATTATGCGCATGTCACGTGTCAACGTCTATCTGCCAGACGAACTCGCCGAGGAGGCCAAGGCTGCTGGCCTCAACATCTCGAGCCTCACACAGCAAGCGATCCGGTCATCGCTGTCAGCACAGAACCTTGCACGATGGCAACAACGCGTCGCTGAACTCGCCTCTCCCGGCATCAGCCACGACAAAGTGCTCGAGGCGGTGAAATCGGCCAAGGACGAGCTCGAGGGTGGCTGACAAGCTCGTAGTCGATGCGTCAGCGATGGTCGACCACCTGGTCGCTTCTTCACTGGGCCAGCTCGTCGCCACGCGCCTTAAAGACAGCGAGGTCAACGTGCCGGCGCACTTTGACGCCGAAGTCCTGTCAGCCCTGGGTCGTCTGCAACGTGGTGGAGAACTCAGCCAACTCCAGGTGCAAGAACGAGTATCCCTCACTGCACAGGCACCATTCCACCGCCACCTACTCGCCCCGCTTCTCGAAGGCGCCTGGGCACTACATCACAACGTCCGTCTCGTCGACGCCCTGTACATCGAGCTCGCCAATCAGCTCCACGCAACCATCATCACGACTGACTCCGGCCTGGCAGCCGCATCAGCCAACGCCGAACTCATCCAGTAGGCAGTGGAATAGGGACGTAGGGGTGGAGAGCGCCGTGGTCGTTGAGGATTAGGCGGGTCGGTCCGGCTGCGACGAGGGTCAGAACCTTGCCAATCTGGCTGTCAGATATGGGCGGTAGTAGTCGGATGTCGCCGGATCAATTCCCTCATTCCCACGTGCCTCTGCGACAATCGCTCCTGATTACAGATGAAGTTTCTGTTCATCGCTGTCGCAGTTGTCGCCCTGCTGTACGGGCTTCACGGTCTCGCCCTATGGGCCCAGACGCGAGGGTGGATCTTCTACACGATACGACCGCCTCGGGTGTATACACCTGGCCCCTTTGAGGAGATATTCGATCCAAGTATCGAGCATCGGGTAGAAGAGCAAGCCTCGGAGGCGATCCGCGCCGCCGAGGAGTATTCGGGGCAGGCCGATCCGGACTGATCAGGCAAAGAGGGTTCGGCAAGCTCCTCTCACATCACCACCTGGACCTTTGGAACTGAGTGGGCGCCCAGTGAAATCGGTGCAGTGATCCGGACGAAGGGCTGGTCAGTCTGTGCCAACAAACGATGGGTCGATTCGCGGCTCTTCCGACAAATCTTCCTTTGTATTACGGAATGTGATACGATTTGAGTTATGGCCCAGCCAGTTTCAGTTCGACTCGACGACGAAGCGATGAGGGCTCTGGCACAGTTGGAGGCGACCGGGAAGTCACGATCGGAAGCGATCCGTTCTGCCTTGGTGGAAGCCGCATCGAAGCTGAAAGACAAGGATGCTCTCGCTGCGGAGGCTGCAGCCCTCGAGGCGGACGAAACAGACCGTGCTGAGATGCTTGCAGTTGCCGAACTCATGGAGAGCCTGCGTGCGTCGAGGTGACGTCTTCCGGCTCCGGCTTCCCAAGGGCATCGGCCATGAACAACACGGAAGGCGCTTCGGCGTGATCGTTCAGTCGGACGCACTACTCTCCCGGTCCGTCGTTCTGATCGCGCCCACGTCCAGCAGCGCAAGAAGCGCCTCATTCCGACCCGAAATCGAGATCGAGGGCACCGAGACGAGGGTCCTCGTGGAGCAGATGGGTGCAGTCGACGTCGGACGCCTCGGTGACATGGCCGGTCATCTCACCTCCGAGGAGCAGTGGGGCGTTGACGCGGCAATCCTCACCGTTCTTGGCCTCAACTGACAGACTCACAGTCAGATCACGTCAGGCCGACCAGCAGAGCTCAGCTCGGAATCTGAGACACCGAAGCCAAGCAAGTGAGAGTGGGTGTAAGCGGCCCAGACCCGCCTGGGTACCATCGCCGTGAATGGCGAGCGCACGGGTCCTCACGTCCCAAGAGGTCGACTTCCCCCGCTGGTACCAGGACGTCGTCGCCAAGGCCGAACTCGCTGAGAACGGCCCCGTCCGCGGAACGATGGTCATCAGGCCTTATGGCTACGGGATCTGGGAGCGAATGCAGGCCGAGGTCGACCTCCGCATCAAGGCGGCCGGCGCCGACAACGCCTACTTCCCGCTGCTCATCCCCGAGGAGCTGCTGAGGAGGGAGGCCGAACACGTCGAGGGCTTCACGCCCGAGCTGGCCGTCGTCACCCACGCCGGCGGTCGGGATCTCGAAGAGCCAGTTGTCGTCCGCCCGACCAGCGAGACGATCATCAACAGCTACTTCTCCAAGTGGATTCAGAGTTACCGGGACCTTCCCTTGTTGGTCAACCAGTGGGCGAATGTCGTGCGCTGGGAGCTGAGGCCCCGGATCTTTCTACGGACTACCGAGTTCCTGTGGCAGGAGGGCCACACCGCCCATGCAAGCGAGGATGAGGCGCGGGCCTACATGCTCAAGATCCTGCACGAGGTGTACCGGATGTTCATGGTGAACGTGCTGGCCATTCCGGTCATCGCGGGCATCAAGACGCCCCGCGAACGTTTCGCCGGGGCAATCAACACGGCGTCCTGTGAAGCGATGATGCGCGATAGCAAGGCCCTGCAGATGGGAACGAGCCACGAGCTGGGCCAGAACTTCGCCAAGGCATTCAACATCAAGTACCTCGATGACACCGGCGCCGAGCAATACGCATGGCAGACGAGTTGGGGGGCCTCGACCCGCATGGTCGGTGGTCTCATCATGTGTCATGGCGATGACGCTGGGCTGAGGCTGCCTCCCAGCATCGCGCCTATCCAGGTGGTTGTGATGGTGGTGCGCGACGAGCACGGTGCAGGCGAGGTCGCCAGGAAAATCGTCAACGAGCTCGAGTCTGCGGGGCACCGCGTCCGTCTCGACGACCGCATTGAACAGTCCTTCGGGCGCCGGACCGTCGAGTGGGAACTGAAGGGTGCTCCCCTCCGCATCGAGGTTGGGCCCCGTGAACTGGCCGAGGGTCGGGTCACGATCGTCAGACGTGACACGCTGACCAAGCTGCCAACACCGGTGGCCGAGGCAGGAGCGGTCGCGACCACGACGCTCGACGAGGTGCATTCATCGCTGCTCGCCGAGGCAACCGAATTCCGCGATGCCCGAATCCACGACGTCTCCACCCTCGGTGAGGTGGGCGAAGCGGCTGCCGCCGGCTGGGCACGCCTCCCCTATGACATCGTCGGAGAGAACGGCGAAACCGTCCTGGCCGAATCCGCGATCACGATCCGGTGCCTGACACGACCGGACGGCACATGCCCCGAGACGGTCGACGAAAAGGGGCTGATCGCCTACGCGGCACGCGCCTACTGACCGCCATCGGGCCTTTGCTGAAGTGGTCGACCCACATCGGGCAAGGCTGGTTCCAGGTCCGGGCGCGCAGCGCCATGACCCGGCCGCTCGGGCACCCCATGCACCAGGGCCGCGTTGTGTTGGAGGGGCCGGTAAGGGATGAGGCTCCGAGTTGTCGCTCTGGACCCCCACGATCGAACTGCCAGACGCGACAAGGGATGAATCAGTGGTGTTCAGTCCACGGCCTGCAGCTGCTCTCGGCGCTCCGCCGTTGCAGCGATGCGCTGGGCCATCTTGCGGAAGATGGGAGCGTGGAACGGAAGCAGGACCCACCAATAGAGACGGCCAAGCAAGCCCCTGGGCACGAAGCGCGCATCCTGGGTGAGAACGGACCCGTTGTCGGTTGACTCGACCCTCCAACCCAGCCAGGCGGTGCCCGGCACTTTCATCTCCGCCTGGAGTGTCAGCCGGTGCCGATCCGGATCCACCTCGGCCACACGGAAGAAGTCGAGGGCTTCACCGGGCCTCAGATCCTCGGGATGCCGTCGCCCGCGACGGAGACCGACACCACCGATCAGGCTGTCGAACCAGCCTCGCAGGGCCCAGGCCCAATTCATCGCGTAGTAGCCGACGTCACCGCCGATCCGAGTCACGGCCCAAAACACATCATCGACAGGCGCCGCCGAACGGGCAACACGCTCGTCCACTTTCATGACAGCTCCCGACCAAGCGGGATCGCCGGGAAGCGGCAGCGCAGGCTGGGTCACAGCATCAGACCAGCGGGTCTCGACGTTCTCCTCCGAGATCCGCTTTAGGGCCAGCTCCACTCCCTTTCGATACGTAAACAATGACGAGGGCTCGAAGCCTGGAGGCGACTCTTCGCGCACCACGACATCGTTGCGAAGGCTTTCGATCAGGGGTCTGACCGTGGAGGCGACCAGAGGAGTGACCAGACCGATCACCTGCGGCGCAATCCAGCTGTTGAACAACGGGAAGGGAATCACAATCCGCTTCGTCAGACCGGCAACCTGGGCGTAGATCTGCATCATCTCCTCATAGGTGAGGACATCGGGACCCCCAATCTCGAAGACGTAATCCTCGTCTCCAGGAGCATCGAGCATCGCGATCAGGATCTCCAGCACGTTGCGCACGGCTATCGGCTGGCACTTGGTGCGCACCCAGCGCGGACGGAACAGAACCGGCAGCAATTCAGTCAGGTGTCGAATCATCTCGAAGGACACCGACCCCGACCCGATGATCACTGCCGCCCGCAACTCGGTAACCGGAGTAGTGCCAGCAGCAAGAATTCTCCCCACCTCCTGACGACTTTGAAGGTGCCTGGAGAGGTCGTCCTCGTTGCTACCGAGCGCGCCCAGGTAAACGATGCGTCGCAACCTGGCGGCGGCAGCCGCGCCCTGAAAGTTGACCGCGGCCGACCGGTCCTGACTCGTGTAGTCCCCACCGGTGTCACCCAAGGCGTGGATCAGGTAATAGGCGAAGTCACAATCGCGGAGAGCCGCTTGGAGAGCGGCCTCGTCGCTGACGTCCGCGGCGACCACCTCCACCTGCTGGCGCCAAGGGGCCAGGTTGAGCCGGGCTGGATCCCGGGTCATGCAACGGACGTCGACGCCGCGATCGACGAGCCTGGGTACCAGCCTTCCACCGATGTAACCCGTTGCGCCAGTAACCAGCACTCGCATGATCCCGAGGCTAGGTCCTGGAGATGTACGAAACCCGTCGTCCGCTCCACCAGATCCAGCCGTAATGAAAGTCCAGTGCCTATTGGACGCGACCCGGAAGAGGTGCGGATTGAGAGAAGACGCCTGTGGCTGTTGAGGATTTCGGGGGTCGGACAGCCGGGGTCAAACGAGGATCAAGCACCCCGACCAAGAACAAGTCGAGAGAGCCCATGCAGGCCGCCGGTACTGCGAGGCGTGGGCCTGGTGCTGTTCTAGCTCGTCTTGTCCATCTCGAAGCGGACCTTGCGGAGGATCTCCGATGCCGTGAACCGGCCGATGGGGCCCGTGGAGTAGACCGCATTGATGATCGTCCCCTCGGGGTTGACGAGGAACCCTGTTGCGTGGAGGTACGTCTTCTTGCCGGTGAGCATGTGGGCCCCCGTGGCCGCAGACACTGCGGCCGCATCGACCTCGGCATACATCGGGAAGCCGACACGCAGGCCTTCTTTCAAGCTGCGCACGTTGTCGATGGGATCGACCGATGCTGCTGCAACCCGCACACCGAGTTCCTTCAGCGGGCCACCGTGAACCGCAAAGTCAACCAACTGTTGACGGCAGTACGGTCACCAATCCCCTCGATAGAACAGGACGACCGCCCACCTTCCAGCTACCGAAGCCGTGATGTCGACTTCGTTGCCCTCCATGTCGGTTCCGTAAAGCGAAGGCAGGCGATCACCGGTTACAAGATGTTCGGACCATTCCGAAAGCGTAGAGCCACGCGTTCCCTCGCCCGTCTCGTGTGCGACGCATACAGCCGATGACCAGAATTCCTGCCATTGCAACGACGGCCTCATCGACTGAAGACCTGTGGCTCCTCGGCTTGCCAGAATGCCACCGATGAGTGGGCCAAGACAGACCCTCGACGGGGCCGTCCTCATCGTGGGTTCGCTCATCTGGGACAATGACCGCCGTGGAGAGTGGCGAAATGCTCATTTGGACTCCCAGAGAGCACGTCCAGTCAGAGCTCCAATTCGCTACGGACGCATATCAGAGAGCCGCAACAACACATACACCATGACTCTCGACGCGGACGGGGCGACCGGAGTTGGGGCCCTCGTACCTCTCGCTCGCCAAATAGAGGATGTCCAAGACCTGGTCCGAGAAGCCGAAGCGCTGTGGGCAGCGGAAGACCGAAACACCGGCGCAAATGCACTCGGGTCAAGTTGGGGGTGTGTTGGCGTCCTGATTCGAAGCCGTGACTCGTTGGGACACCTAGCCAGGGAGTGGGCTGCGAACTTCACGAATCGCGCCGAGCCATTCCCACCCGTCACGAGAAATGGGCTACTTCAGATTCCCTGGCCGGCAGACGTGGAGACCTCCGAGCCGGTCGAGTGTGATGTGATCCTGGCTACGGCCAACAAGCCAGTCGAAGGGTTCGTCGACTCCGCCGTGATAGCTGGCAGCTTGGTGCGAGCGAGGACATGAGAGCTACTTCTTCAACAACGTGTTGAATGGAATTCGCACCGAGCAGGACGCATCCATCTGGGCCGAGATGAAGCGCAGACGAGGATCTTCGTTCGGAGGCGGGATGTACGAGGACGCCATCAAGGTTCTGGAGTCCGACTGAATTACATGACTCGCGACACCTCTCTCCCACTCGATCCCGGGCGTCGCTCGACGCGAGCTGGGTAGGCTCGACTCGTTGGAACGGATATGCGAGTCGTGTGGGCGTGAGGCTGGAGCTGGATCCTTTTGCCAGCACTGTGGAACGAAGCTGCCCGACGTGGATCAAAAGGCGCCTGCTACTCCCCCTATCGTTCCTGGTCAGGCTCCGCGTATGGCAACCCCGCCTGTCCTCCCTGGTCAAGGGACGCCTCCGGCGGCACCGCCATCCGCAGCTGCGACCCCACCCGTGGTCCAGGGTCAGCCGGTTCAGTCGAAGAAATCCGGGTGTCTCACTGGTGGCCTGATAGTCGGCGCTCTGATAGTGGTCGTCCTCGGAGTTGGTGGATTCCTCGCCTGGCGGTTCATCAGTAACAAGGTCCTGCCTCAAGTCGAGGAGGCCACCGGGGGCTTGACCGCGTTCTCCGATGCACCCCCCGGACCTTGTATCGACCTGGAAGGCGACAACGGTGTGCTCACGTCTTGGTCCGAGGTTTCATGTGATGGCCCTCGCCAGGCAGAAGTTACCTACTCAGCAGCATTCAACGATGGGCCGTTCCCCGGGGATCAGTACCTGGCCGACAACGCCGCCAGCACTTGCCGCGACGCCTTTGAGGGATACGTCGGTATATCTCCGGACCAGTCCTCGTACGATTTCAGCTGGATCGTTCCGACGGCTGAGACGTGGGCAACGGGGATCCGTCAAGGGATTTGCCTTGTAATCTCGGGCGATGGTGGCGTCATCACGGGTGAAGTCAAGGGGTCTAACCAGTGAACAAAGGTGAGAAGCCAAACCAGATAGGCAAGTTCCGGATGCGCAAAGCGACAATTGCTGTAATTGTGACCCTCGCAATGGCGACGGTCTCATGTACCCCGGGACAGATAGAGGGTGTTTTCAATCAGTTGGCGACGCCCTTCGAATCGGGATATGACCTCCAATCCGTCGAAGCGGGCCTTTTCCAAGCCGCCCTTGTGTTGTCGTATCTGGTCCCCGGTATGGGTCTCGGTCCAGGTCTCTAGCCGACCTACAACGTCGGGGGATGTCGACTACCACACCCAACCCCACTCGATAACCGACAAACCCGAGCGCACTAATCCCGCCCCACCCAGACGTCTGGACCGGTCGCGTCGACTCACCCACCGCTCCCCCGCTAATGCCGCGGTCAGCCGTCTTCGGTCTATCAGGAGCGACGCGGTTTACTACCCAAGACGCTCGGACCCGAACCCCTCCTTCGTTCAGCTCTAGCGAAGATGACCGACGGCCATTTAGGACTGCGTTCACATTCGGCTCGTGGGCCGACTCCGCACAGGCGCCGAGCTGATGTGACTGGAGCACGGAGAGCGAAACTCCGAATCACGTCCCCAAACAGGGCCATGCATTCCGCGCCTGTGAGGGCACTCGATAACGGCAAAGTCGCTCGAACTCGCAATGTTTCGGAATTGGCCAGATCCTGTCCATAGCTCTGTAAGAAACGGTCCATACGTTCTCCGGTGGTGCCGCGTCGAGGCCTATCGAGATGGCGGTACACGGATTCGCCGACCTCGAGAGAAAGGCGTGCAAGATGGGTCGACGGTCACTGCTCGAGCACAGGAAGGTCTCGGAAAGGAAGCTATCCATGAAGAAATTCGTACGTTTCGTTGTCCCTCTGCTGTTCTTGGTGGCCAACATCGCCGTCGTCGGACCGGCCGCGTTGGCAAGTACCTCCCACGGACATGTCGGTGAGGTCTACACCATGACCAACGACCCATCCGGGAACGAGGTGGCTGTCTTCGACCGGGCGGCCGACGGCACGTTGACCTTGGCCGAAACCGTCGCCACGGGTGGAAACGGCTCCGGTGGTGGTACCGATCCCCTCGCCTCGCAGAACTCGCTGGTCGTGTCCCGGAACGGGAAGTGGCTGCTGGCGGTCAACGCCGGGAGCAATGACATCAGCGTGTTCCGGATAGGGGCCGGCGGATTGAAGCTGACCGACACGGTCGAGTCTGGCGGGACCAATCCGGTGAGCGTCGCCATCGCCTCCAACCGTGTCTACGTGCTCAACAACGGAGCGCCGGCCAATATCATTGGCTTCGTCCTGCGCGGTGGACATCTGACGCCCATCCCGCATTCGACCCGCAGCCTGGGAGCCGGCGACTTCGGCCAGGTGGGATTCGACAACTCCGCAAGCCATGTGATCATCACCGACAAGGCCGACAGCGAGCTTCTTGTCTACCGATTGTCACGGTGGGGAATCCCTTCGGCTGATCCGGTCACCACCCCCTCCAGTGGGACCACCCCGTTCGGGTTCACTACCGAAAAGTCGGGCCGAATCCTGGTGGTCGAGGTGAACGGTGGCAACGGGGCGGTGTCCTCGTATCGCGTCAAGAAGGACGGTGCCCTCCAGCTGATCAGCGGCTCGGTCGTCAGCGGTCAGGCGGCAGCATGCTGGATAGCCAGCGACGGCCGCGGGCTTGCCTTCACCACCAACCCGGGGAGCCCATCCCTCTCGTCGTACGGCTACAACAGGAAGGGTGCTGTGACCCTCCTCGACGCCACGGCGGCCACGGGTGCGGCGACGCTGGATGCGGGGGTCACCAGAGATGGCCGGTTCCTCTATGCGCTGAATCCCGGTGACGGCGGGATCCAGATGTACCGCGTCGGCCATGACGGCAGTCTCACCGACCTCGGTCTCGCATCGGGCGGACTGGCAGGCTACGCCCAGGGTCTGGCTGTCGGGAAGTAACCGACACCGATTCGCCGCTGGGGGAAGGAGTCGTCTGATTCCTCCCCCCAGATGGCGTGCGGCACGTGAATCACGACAAGAGTGGTTGACATCGGCTTTACGGCTCATCGCCCAACCTGGGGACCATGGACACGCCCAATTCGGCCATCCGTGGTCGCCAGGCTCGGAAACGTGACATGTCGCTGAGCGAATACACCGGGCGCAGAGTGCTGGTAGTCGATGACGAGCCGGTGGTCCGAGAGGTGGTCGCCGCCTATCTGAGTCGGGACGGGTTCGTAGTGACCGAGGCTGCCGATGGCACGGCCGCCCTGTTGCAGGTCACCGAGACCAGCCCGGACCTCATAGTCCTCGACGTGATGCTCCCTGAAAGTGACGGTCTGTCCGTTCTCAGCAAGGTTCGTGATCGAGCGGACACCCCTGTAATCCTTCTCAGTGCCCGCGGCGACGAATCCGACCGGGTGCTCGGGCTGGAGATGGGAGCAGACGACTACGTGGTCAAGCCGTTCTCTCCACGCGAGTTGGCAACCCGGGTGCGCGCCATCCTCAAACGAGTCGACAGACCGCGGAGGACAGGGTCCCCACTCGAGTTCGAGGACTTGATGATCGATCCCACGTCACACGAGATCCGCGTGCACGGCCGGACGGTCGATATGACTCCAAAGGAGTTCGAGCTCCTACTCTTCCTGGCTTCGTCGCCACGCCAGGTGTTTTCGCGAGGCCAAATCCTGGCCCACGTGTGGGAGTCGGACAACGAATGGCAGGACCCGTCGACGGTGACAGTCCACGTTCGACGAGTCCGACAGAAGATCGAAGACGATCCGAGACAGCCAAGACGACTGGTGACGGTGTGGGGCGTCGGCTACCGCTTCGAACCATGAGGCTGGCGGCCACAGCCGTGGTGCTCGTCGCCCTGGGCATGGGCATTTTCGAGTTGATCATGCGGCCGAGCAACGAGGAGCGGCTTGGGGCTCTTGTCCTGTTTGGGCTTGTGTCCGCCGGCATCCTTCTCGCCGCCTCCTTGCTACCCCGCCTCGCACGACGCTCACGCTCTCTCAAGGTCACGGTGGTGGTCGTCGGTGCGACATCGATGCTCATCCTGATGCTGGCCTTGGTGGTGGCCGGCAGTCAGATGTTCATCTCGTCTCACGACCTCAACCTCCTCTGGGTTCTGATGGGGTTTGGTATCGCGGCATCACTGGCCTTCGGTCTGACCATCAGCGGCCCTCTCACCGAGGATCTCGTCCGCGTCGGAACAACCTCCTCGGCTATCGCAGAAGGCGATCTCCGCGCCAGGACCGGCGTCCATCGGCTCGACGAGGCCGGCCGCCTGGCACAGAACGTCGATGCGATGGCGAACATCTTGGAGGAAGCCGAGGAAACAAGGGCTCGTGAGGAGCGGGCACGCCGATCACTATTCGCCGCCATCGGACACGACCTGCGCACACCCCTCGCATCGATGCGAGCGGGCATCGAGGCGCTCCAGGACGGGTTGGCGGCTGACCCTGATCGATACCTCGAGTCGATCGGGGCCGACGTCGACGCCCTGGGGCGTCTGGTAGACGACATCTTCCTGATGGCCCGCCTCGACTCCGGTGACCTGACACTCCCGACTGAGACGATCGACCTCACCGAGATAGTCGACGAGGCAATCGAGGTCTTTCGCCCCATTGCATCCGCCCGGGACGTGTCGGTGCAACTCGATGCCGAATCCCGCGTGCTGGCCACCGGCGCACCCGAAGCGGTAGCGCGGGTTGTCCGCAACCTGCTCGACAATGCGATCAGGCACTCCCCGGCCGGTGGCACCGTCGTGATAGCTGTCAGCAACGGAACGCGAGCCAGTTGCACGGTGGCCGACGAGGGTCCCGGATTCTCCCCGAAATTCCTGGGCACGGCGTTCGACCGGTTCACCCGGGACGACACGAGCCGAGGGCGCAGCGGAGGCGGCGCCGGCCTGGGCCTGGCAATCGCCCGCAGCTACGTCCAGGCACTCAAAGGAGACATCCAGGCCGAGCCGGGACCTGGGGGCACCGTGTCGTTTTGGCTGCCCGACGTCGTGGGGCTGTCTCGAGGCTCTGACCCATGCTCACCCCAACCAAGCAACTGAGAGTGGCTCGTCCGCCCATGAAATTGGACGCCTTGGATACCTGAATCCGCCCCTTTACGAACATACGGGGGAAGAACCCTGGAATCAGTCCAGCGATCGATGAAGAATTCGGCTCAGTGGTTGTTCAATGGCACCGTCACGGTTGCTGTGCCGATCGTGCTGTTGCCGCAATCATCTACGACCTTGTAGGTGATCGTGTAAACACGGCCGCTGCCGGATCCTGAGCGTTCCGCTCGTAACTTGAACTGGTAGTCGTTGACCTTGACGATGTCGTTGACGGTGTTGCCATCGTCGCTCCCGTTGTCCGGCTCATTTGACGCCACAGACACCAAGGACACAGTCGGCGTCGAGTCGAAATTGTCCGACGCCGTCACGCTGACGGTCACATCCACGTACTTGTGGTTTGCCGGCCAGAGTCTGTCCGGAGTCACACTCACCTCGATGGTTGGGGCGATCTCGTCACAAACTCCCAGCCCGACGATCACAGGATCGTGGTCGGATGCACGATATGGGTCCGGGGCATATAGGGCATCCTGTGCCGGCTGTTTGAACGATGTGTCATAGTCGATGAGATCCGGCTCGTCGGCGTTGATATGCCACACCGTGGTCCCGGTCACTTCGCCAACAAGGTCCGAGCCGGCGAGGGCGTGATCGAGATAGCCGACCTGTCCGTCGAACACATATGAGTAGGCGTTCTCCCCGAGGTAGGCGTGGATCAGATCCGTGTAGTCGTCACCCCCTCCGGCCGCATCATCGGCACCGGCCAGGATCGCATCGATCGGAGCCTCCTTGTCGTAGGAGTTGAGGTCTCCCATGATCAAGAAGTCCGAGTCGCTACTCCCGGTGGGGTCGGTGGCCAACCAATCGACCAGCGCCTGCGCGGCGGCGGTTCGGGTCAGATTGCAGTTGCCGGCTCCGTCGCCCAGGTCGGGGTCACCTACCGCGTTGCAGTCGGACCCTTTGGACTTGAGGTGATTGACCGCCAGAGTGAAGACGCCGCCCGTCTCGTTGTCCTGGAAGGTCTGTGCCAGGACCGGCCGGTTGTAGTCATCGAGGAACCGGCTGTCGACTGACGAATCGAGAATCGCATAGGGACCTACAGGGGTGACCGAAGCCGGTTTGTAGATCATCGCCACCCTGATGGCATCGGTGCCGATGGCCCCGGTAGCTATGTAGTCATAAGTTCCGGCGCCGAGGGCAGCGTTTAGCCCGGTAACCAGGTCGGCAGTGGGCACGTCGGCTGGGTGGTTCTCGATCTCGATCAGCCCGACCACGTCCGCATTGATCTCCGAGATAGCAGCAACGATCTTGTCTCTCTGACGGGTGAGCTCCGTTGCGTTATCGGCTCCCCGGCAGTCCTGGTCGGCGGCCGGCCCGCAGATCGGTCCCGCATTGTCCAGGGTGGTGAAGTAGTTGAGGACGTTGAACGAAGCCACTTTCAAGTTGCCCCCGACGTCGGCCGGGCTGGTGGGCCGCGGGTTGCTCGCGGCGTAATCGGCCCCCTCGGTTGGCTGGATTCGATACAGCCCGAATTGATAGTCCATGACCCCTGTGACATTGGCCACCCGGTCTCCGCCCCGGAATAGATTGGCAAGATCGAAGATGCCACCGTTCGGATGGATGGCCGGATCAGGATTCTGGCTGGAACGACCGTCATCGAGCGTGATCCGGCTTCGCGAATACTGCTCTGCCAGGCTCACCGCGTCCGGACCAGGGTCGACCAGGGCAGTGGGTGTGACCTGACGGTCGGTGCTGAGGACGATTTCACCAAATCGGTCGAAGTTGAAGTATTCGGAGATGGTCAGGTTCTGAGGTAGCACCACCCCCATTCCCTCGAAAGCCTCCAGATCGTCGAGACTGGTCACCGGGAGGGTGACGCTGGCGGGCGTCGGTAGTGGGTTGCCCGAAGAGCAGACGATCACACTCGAAGCAGGGCTGATCTCAGTTAGATCGAAGAATTCGTTGACCACGCCCTCGACCTGGACCTTGTCTCCGACCTGAACATCGGGTGAGGAGGAGAAGACGAAGATCCCCTCCGATGTCGTCGGGTCGGCATCGACGTCGCCGTCCTCCTCCTGGATGAAGAACCCACCCAGGTCACCGTTGTCCGTCCCTGCGTTGTTTTGGAAGTCGCCGGTCACGACTGCCTCCACCGACCCGGTGTCCCCCGCGATCGGAGATGCGAGCCCATTCCCCTGGATGTCGTGGATCAGGTCAAATGTTGAGTCGACACACACCGGTGGCGGAGGCGGACCCCCGGTGCAGTTGGCGGTGTGGCTGCCTAGACCGTCGAAAGTGTCCTGGGCGAACATGTCCCATTCGACCGAAGCGTCAAAGGCGTCGGTCTCATCAGTGTCACCAGCACAGACAGTCTCCTTGCGACGCAACGTGTCGTTCTGGCCGCCGCCGGCCCATTCCGAACCAGGATCAGTACCGACCTGTCCGAATGCGTCGACAACCGCTCCCCCCTTACGCAACACCACCGCATCATCACCATTGAAATTGATCACACTGCCACTGATCGCATCAGCCACCGTCAAGATCGTCGGATCGGCACTGGGATGAGCGATCACATAAACATCACCATCGGCCAAAGAACCAGACAAAGTCGTGGACTGACTCAGTGTCGCCGACCCATTCGAATACAACTCCAAGCTGTAAGCAGACAGATCCACCGGCCCACCAGTCCCGTTGTAGATCTCCACCGCCTTATTGAACGAAGAACCCTCCACATACTCCGAAAAGAACAGGTCAGAAGCAATCTCGGGAGGAGTGCTTCCACAGTTGGCGGTGTGGCTGCCTAGACCGTCGAAAGTGTCCTGGGCGAACATGTCCCATTCGACCGAAGCGTCAAAGGCGTCGGTCTCATCAGTGTCACCAGCACAGACAGTCTCCTTGCGACGCAACGTGTCGTTCTGGCCGCCCCCAGCCCATTCCGAACCAGGATCAAACCCCACCTGTCCGAAAACGTCGACAACCGCTCCCCCCTTACGCAACAACACCACATCATCACCATTGAAATTGATCACACTGCCACTGGTCGCATCAGCCACAGCGATGATCGCCGGATCGGCACTGGGATGAGCGATCACATAAACATCACCATCGGCCAAAGAACCAGACAAAGTCGTGGACTGGCTCGGAGACGCCGAACCATTCGAATACAACTCCAAGCTGTAAGCAGACAGATCCACCGGCCCACCCGTCCCGTTGTAGATCTCCACCGCCTTATTGAACGAAGAACCCTCCACATACTCCGAAAAGAACAGGTCAGAAGCAGCGGCAGACGCCGGACGCGACGGCAGAAAGACGAGGGTGGAAAGAAGCATCGAAAACACCAGCAAACCCGAACCTGCTGGACGCAACCTGCTCACTCTCATCATCACTCCCTTACGCGCGAGCCCACGAACTTACACGCCCACGAGAACGTCTCCACCAAAGCCGACGGCCAGCCTCACCATGCGTGGAAAACCCTGCGTGGGACCCCCGTGAGGCGTCGGTGGTTAGAACCTATCAGGGCCACTCGAGGACCTGATCTCAGGCAATGGACCTCAACCGGCGCCTAGCGGACCGGGCGGGCCCTCGTCCGGTCCGCGACGCTGACTAGCCCCAAATCCATACGGCTACCAATACCACCGCGACAAGGATTACCAACGCGACAAGCGGCCACAGGGCCGGCCTACGCGAATACTCATCGAAGAAATCCCGATCTTGTTCCTCACGGGATCGGAGGGGTTGTACTGGATGCATCGTTCCTCCCTTCGGTTGAGACGAGCATCTTGGTCCGCCCCACCTACCCTCACCGACAGACCACCAAACCTCACCCGGGCCGACCAGCACCGGCGGGGGGTCGTCGACCCAGTCGAGGCGACACCCTCGGTATGGAGAGATCAGCCGTGCACCCCACCAAGTCGAGGCGGTCCGGCTCGCCATCGAAATTGGTGCGACGTATGACGGGGTCTCGAATTGGCTAACGGCTCGGTGGGTCGGGGCTATTCGACGTAGAGAGTCTTGTCGCGCTCGACAACCTGGCCGCGCCCGAGCGGCAGTACCAGGGTCAGAGCTTTGAGGACGGTGCCGAGGCCGGGAATCTTGGCATAGACACCTTGGGGCCCCCGCACCATCCTGCCTGTCTCCACGTCGTACTTCGAGCCGTGCCACGGGCAGACCAGACATCCAGACTCGTCGATACTGCCATTTGCCAGGTCGGCGTAGAGGTGCCGACATCGGCGTGTGACCGCAAACAAGTCTCCGTCGGCGTTGCCTACGGCATACCGGTCGGCTCCGGTCACGGTTCCGGGAGTCAGCTCCGACGTCGGCCCCACTTCGACTTCACTGGGCATCGGCTTGGGCCTCCATACCTGTTGCTGGATGGACACCGAGCCTACCCCTTGTGGTCCCAGCCGAGACCGGTCGTGGAAACGAAATGCCACGGGAAAGGCCCTCGTCGGCGTGCCCGAGCAGGAGAAGGGGGAGATTCTGGCTGCCTTTGCGGCTCACAATGGCGGGGTGACATGGGGAGCAAGCCAGTGACCTCGCTCGCAGCGAGCACCGACGGCTTGCTGGCGAGCTTGCCGCGCCTCTCAGCCGACCACGAGGAGCAGCGCATGGATGACAAGACCAACCAAGGCTCCGACCACCGTACCGTTTATGCGAACGAACTGAAGATCTCGACCAAGTTGTAGCTCGAGACGATGCGATATCTCGGTGGGATCCCATCCGGCCACCGTGGTCTCGATCAGCCCGATCACCTCATCGTCCCATTGGTGAGCAAGACGCTCAGCCGACTTGGCGATCCAATCGTCGATCTTCATTCGCAAAGACGCATCACCGAGGGCCCGGCGCGCCCACCATTGGATCAGTTCCGCCAGTCGCTCTTCGAGCTCCGAACCGGGTTCTCGTGCGGCGCGGTCAAGGTTTTCACGCAGGATCTGCCACTGCGACTGGATCGCCGCTACAAGCTCCGGTGAGTTGAGGATGCGCAGCTTCGATTCCTCGATGCGTTCGGCCAGGTCGGCCGAGTTGCGCAAGTCGTCGGCGAACTTAGACAACATTTGGTCGATGTCGGAACGGACGGGATGCGTTGGGTCTGAAGCCATGTCGTCGACGAGGATCCGGAATGAGGCGATGATCCGCTCAAAGACGAGGCCACCCGCCCAGGATGGGACCCACCACGGTGCGGAACGGGCGAAACTCTCCCTGAAGTAGGGCAGATTGTCGACGAGGACGACTTCGACTCCTCGCAGACCGGCTTCTATCGAATCCCGGCTCCGACCTTCCTTCAGCCAGGCGTCAACCACTAGAGAGAGCAGGGGGGTGACCGGCGTCTCTCGCATCCAGTCGAGGGTGGTCTGGGTGATCATCGACTCCACCCTGTCGTCGTCGATGGACTCGGCGATCGTTGCCGTGGTCTCGATGCCGCGACGGGCGGCCAGGGTCGCGTGTTCAGACGACTCGAGCCAGGAAGCCACTCGCTCGGCGATGCTCGCCTTGGTGAGCCATTGACGGAGATTGGTCGGATCCAAGAAGTTCTGTTGCACGAACTCGGCCAAACCCCGCCCAATCTCGTCCTTGCCTTTTGGGATCAGGGCGGTGTGCGGGATCGGAATGCCTAACGGATGACGGAACAGGGCAGTGACCGCGAACCAGTCAGCAATCCCGCCGATCAGCGCCGCTTCGGAAGCCGCCCTGATCCAACCGTTCAGGCCGGTGCCGTCGCCCAGGAGGTGGCTGGCCAGGAAAACGACCAAGGCACCCAGCAGGAAAACGTTGGCACGCCGCTTCCAACGCCATAGCTCTCGGATCCGCCTCTCCTCGTAGCTGTCATCAGATCCCGAGGAGGGGCCGGAAGCCATGGTCACATTGAGCATCGTATGCCTCCACGAGCGAATCCATGACACACAACAGATAATGGATCATTTGGTCTGTGATGGAATGCGGTGTTCGAGCCAAACACGACAGGATCCGGGAGGCGGCTCTGAGTTGCCTTGTTCGGACCTGGTCGAGGCCTCACCACGTCCTGTTAGAAGCGGTTCAAACGCCAGCCGCCGTCGACGGGAATCACCACACCGGTTACTGCGTCGTAGCGAGGTTCGCAGAGGTCAACCACGATGGATGCGACCTCTCGTCGGCTCACTAGCCGACTTGTTGGCGTGTGGTCAATCGCTCGACCGACAAAACCCGGGTCGAATTCGGCGATGTCTTCCGCCGACTCGGCCACCTGTCCTGGCGCCACCGCATTCACGGTTATTTCGGGGCCGAGCTCGAGAGCGAGCATCTCTGTCAGCGTGATCAAAGATGCCTTGGCCAGGGTGTAAATGGAGTGGTTACGGATGTAAGCGGACCCCGCCAAGATGTTGACGATTCGTCCCCGTCCACGATTGCGCATGGCGGTGGCTACCGCCTGGCTGCAGCGGCGAGTGGCTTCGACGTTGCCGTTCCAGATCCGGTCCCACTCCTCTTCGGTCATCTCGGTGAATGGCGTCATCGAGAACGGACCGAAGTTGTTGACGAGGATGTCCACCTTCTCGATCCTGGTCAATTCGCCAACGAGGAACTCGATACCTTGCGGACTCTCGAGGTCGGCGTGGTAGCAGCGGTGGCTCTGGACTGCCGTTCTGGGTAGTTGCTCAATCATTGCCGAGCACTTCTCCGACGAGGCTCGGAACGTGCTGACAGTGGACGCGCCCCGCGCCGCGAGCTCGCTCACGATTATTGCACCGAGATTCCTCGATCCGGCCGTCACCACGGCCGTCATATCAGTGAGTGATTTCATGTTTCCCCGTTGAGGCTCTCCACAGGCCGGTAGTCGATGTCGTAGCCGAAATAGCGAGGACCGACCAGCTCCAGGCCTTTGTCGGTGCGCCACTGTGGGTCGGAGGGAACGCCGACCACGGCTACACGGTGCCCGTAACGAAGCTCTTCGGTCGTGATCGGTCGACCAGTGTCGGCTTCGAGGATGGTTATCAGGTCCGGCACGGTGGCGATCACCGATCCATCTGCGATGGCGATCAGGTTCTCATTCTGGAATTGGATCAGCAGGCGGGAACTCGTACTGGCTCCGATACCTTCGATGGTGACTTCACCCCGCGCAAACCCCTCGACCGTCCGCCGTTCGACGTCGACGATCTTTCCATCGATGAGGCGGAAACCGCCGGTGGTTTGGATGGCTGCCTCCACAGGATCGGACTTCTCAGATCGGGCATCGATGATCGCCACTCCGATCCTCTCGGCCAGGGCAAGCGTTCCGGGGATCATGGCCCTCTTCACCTCTGCGCCGGTTTGGGGGAAGAGGGCGATGAATGCGGCCGCGCCCATGTCGATGGTGACGGAGCGGGCTATTCGTTCAGTCCAGTGGTTGTCGACGGCATCAAGGACGACACTGTTGCCTTTGTCGTCGGCGATCGCGATCGGGGTTGCCTTGATTCCGTGCAGGGTGGGGGTACTCATCTGGATCTCGGGGAATGCCCTACCCATGGCGTCACAGTCGACCAGCGGAAGGCCCGTCATAGCCGATGCCACGATGGGCATCACCGAGTTGAGTCCGCCCACCTCTGCGCTGATGATGTGGGTGATGGTGCGACCGAGTCGTTGCTCCAGAGCGCTGAGAGCGGTTGCCTGTTCGATGCCTCCGGGGAGCTTCTCCACCAGCACGGTAGGTGCACCCATCACTGCCGACATGACACACAGGGCGTCGTCGGGCAGGTCGTCGGGGTCGATCACCGTTACCGGACCGTGGGTGTCCAGTGCCTGGCGAGCCATCAGGGACCCGATGTAGGGATCGCCACCTCCCCCCGTTCCCAGAAAGGAGGCACCGATGCCAAGGGCTTCCAGTTGGTCTGTGGTGAGCTCGCGTTTCAATGTCGTCTTCCTAGCTGAGGTTGCCGACCACTCGCAGTGTTACCCGCACGGCGTTAGAGGGCAGGTAGGCAAGGGGTACTTCGTCGACATCGACAACCCTTATCGTCTCTGCCTTTGCGCCGGCCTCCAGGCATCTTGCCCGGGCTTCATCTGTGATTGCGCTGAGGGCTTCCTGGCGGGTGGTTCCTTCGAGAGCGACGACCCGGTCGACCTGCGCTCCAACTTGCGATAGAGCTGCTCCGATCGCGTTGGCGACACCGGCGTGCGAGGGTCGGGTGACCCTGAACGCGCCAGGGATATTGTCGTCCAACAGAATCGAGCCTCCTCCCACCAGCACGACGGGAATCGGATCCGGGGCGATTTTCATCACGTCGAGGGTTTCCGCAATCGTGTCCTTTATCACCGCCATCACTTCGTCAACTACTCTTGGATCCAGGTGCGATACCAGGTCCGGATCGCCGATCTCTGCCAGACCCGCTGCCACTGCGATGTCGGTGGCGGTGAGCACATCGCCACCGAATACCAGTCCGCGTGATGTCAGTTCATATCCGACGGAATCGGGGCCGACAGTAACTTGATCGTTGGTGCGCACTATCGAACCGCCGCCCAGACCAACGGACACAAGATCCGGCATCCTGAAGTTGGTTCGCACTCCCCCGATGTCGATGGAGATGGGTGCCTCCCGTGGGAACCCACTGCGAAGGATCCCTATGTCGGTGGTTGTGCCGCCTATGTCGATCACTGCGCAGTCCGTGAGTCCGGAAAGGGTGCCGGCGCCTCGCATGGAGTTGGTGGGGCCTGAGGCGAAGGTCGATACCGGGTAGTGGCGGGTCTGTTCTGAGCCCATAAGGGTGCCGTCGTTCTGGCTCAGGTACATGGGGGCGTCCATCCCGAGATCGGCGATGGCTTGCTGGAATGCGTTCACGATCGTATCGGCGAGAGGTCGCAGAGATGCGTTGAGGATGGTGGCATTCTCTCGTTCGATAAGACCCAACCGTCCGATCTGGGTAGACAGGCTGACTGACACGTCGGGATGCTCTTCAGCCAGGAGCTGGGCCGCCCGTTCCTCTCCGGACGGGTTGACGGGGCCAAATACCGATGTGACGGCAGCTGTGTCGATCCCCTCAACTCGGAGCTTGACGGCGACTCCGCGGATTTCGGTTTCGTCGAGTGGGTAGATTGGTCTTCCATCGAATTCGTATCCTCCGCTTAGGATGTAAGAGCCGCCATCCACCTTCTGGCGCAGCCGTGCGGGCCAGTCGAGCATCGGTGGGATTGCACGTGTGGCGGAGCCGGCAAGTCGGATCACGGCCGTGCGGGCTAGATGCTTCGCCTCGACTACAGCATTGGTGAAGTGGGTGGTGCCGATCATGACAGTGTCGACCTGTTTGGCGCCGATGCCGGAGTGTTGGAGGACGGCGCGGATCGCGCCGACCACGCCACTGAGTACGTCGCTGCTGGTGGGTTGTTTGAACTCTGCGAGTACCTCGCGGTCTCGCATGGCCACGGCGTCGGTGTTGGTGCCGCCGACGTCGACGCCGATGCTCAGTCGTGTCACCGGCCGGAGCGGCTCAGGGCTTCGAGGACCGCCTGCGGGGTGATTGGGATGGTGTCGATCGGTGCGCCGACCGCGTTGGATACCGCGTTGGCAATGGCCGCGGCGACGGGCACGATCGGTGGTTCGGCGACGCCTTTGGCGCCGAAGGGGCCGCCCTCGTCAGGATGTTCGAGGATGATCGTTTCGACACGAGGGACGTCAGTGGCCAGCGGGAGTCGATAACTTTCGAGGTTGCGTTGCTGGTAGCGCCCGTCCTCCCCGATGGTGAGGTTCTCCCAGAGGGCATATCCCAGTCCCTGGGCAACTCCGCCTTGAACCTGACCTTCGACTCCGAGTGGGTTCACGACCATTCCGACTTCTTGTGCCACCACGTAGCGGAGGACCTCGACGTTTCCCGTCACGGGATCGACCCGCACTTCTGCCAAGTGGACGTGATAGGTGGGGGTGGGGAAGGTGGGGAACAACAAACCGCTCGCGCAAGTGGGGTCGAAATCCGGCTGGGGAGTTGCGTAGGCTCCGGTAGCTGCCAGGGACTCCCCTTGAGCGGTGGCTTGCGTGGCGATTTGGGTCAGCGTCAGCTTCGAGCCGGGTGAGCCTTTGACGGCCACGCCTCCGTCCACCAGCTCGAGGTCTTCCACTGCAGCTTCGAGCATTGTGGCGGCGATTTCATAGATCTTCTGTCGAAGTTCGCTGGCGGCTTTACCGACGGCCCGGCCGACCACGTGGGTGGTCCTGGAGCCTTGCGATCCGGCGTCGTAGGGGGAGGTGTCGGTGTCCGGCATCGAGACGACCACCTGGTCGGGTGAAATTCTGAGCTCTTCGGCCACGATCTGGGTGACACCCATGGCGACCGCACCGGAACCGTTTTCTGTAGCTCCGGTGATGACGCCGAGTCACCCGTCTTCGTTGAGCTTGAGAATTACCGATCCGGGTTGGGGGTTGGTCAGCCAGACTGTGGCGGCGATTCCCACCCCGGTATACGGCTCTTGAGCTCTTTCGGCCCATGGTGCCTTTTCTTCAACAGCGTCGAAGGCTTGTGCGAAGATGCCGGCGTCGGGCAGCACCTGTCCGTTGAGAAGGGTGTGTCCGTCTGTGATGAGATTCTTCAAGCGGAACTCTCTGCGATCGACGTCGAGACTTTCAGCGATGTGATCGGTGTGGCGTTCGAGAGCGAAGATGACATGAGTCCCGCTGACCCCGCGGTAGGCGCCGGTCGGCGCCGTATTGGTATCGACGGATCGGCACCGTACTCGAGTGGGTCCAACCCGGTACGGGGCCCCGGCGAGGATGAAGGCGATAGAAGCGAGATAGGGGCCATCGGTACCGGCGCACCAGCATTGATCAGGACGTCGATCTCCCGGCCCAGAATGCGACCATCGGAGGCGACCGCGGATCGCACCCGGAAGATGGCGTCCTCCCGGCACTGGCAGGTGATCAAGTCCTCGCTGCGTTTGTAGACGATCTTCACGGGCCGGCCCGTGGCGCGGGCGAGGAGGGCGGCGTAGGGCTCGAGTGAGATATCGAGCTTGGCGCCGAATGCGCCGCCGATGTGGTGCCCGACGATCCGTACGTCTGACGAGCTGACTCCGAGGACCTCGGCGAGGCGATCCCTGACCCTGAACGGGTATTGGTGCGCGATGTGGACGGTGTATCGACCGCCCTCGTAGATCGCCACCGCGCCCTTGGGTTCGAGGTATGCCTGATATTGGCGATGACTGCGGTATTCATCCTCGATGATGCGGTCGGCGGTGGCGAAAACCTCCGTCACGCCTCCGGGATCGGAGCTCATTTCGGCACAGACATTCCCCCCGCGAGGGAAGTCGCCGCCAACCGTTTCATATGAATGCCACCCTGGATGCACGAGCGGGGAATCGTCAGTGAGGGCGAAATCCATGTCGACAACCGGTAGCACTTCTTCGATATCGACTTCGATCGCCACGACACCCGCCTGGCCAGTTCACGGCTTTCGGCCGCCACAGCTGCGATCGGCTCGCCCTCGAACGAGATCAGATCTGCGGCGAACATCCGCTCGTCACGGATGCTGAGGCCGGTTCGATGGGATGGGGCATCTGAGGCTGTTCTGACGGTAAGAAACACCCGGCATCGTTTCGGCCTTGGTGGTGTCGATTCGGCGGATTCGGCCTCTGGCAACGGGAGACCGCATTATGGCTCCGTGGAGCATGCCGGGCAGTGACACATCGACGCCATAGATGGCTGTTCCCCGCACCTTCGTGTCGGCGTCGCTGCGTGGAGCGGCAGCCCCGATGGCGGTCATCGTTCTCCTCCGGAACATTCCAGGACTGCGTCGACGATCTGGCTGTAGCCGGTGCACCTGCAGATGTTCCCCACCAATGATCGCCGAATCGTCGCCTCGTCGGGTGAAGGATTCTCCTCGAATAGACGGTGAGGGTCATCACGAATCCGGGTGTGCAGAATCCACACTGGATAGCGCCGGCCTTGATCATCGCCTGCTGGAGCGGGGTGGCCTCGACCGCTCCGACTCCTTTCGATCGTGGTCACCTCACGGAGTCCCCCCGCGTGGGCAGCGAATATGCACGAATCCACGGGACGCCCCCCTACGAGCACGGTGCATGCTCCGCATTCACCTTCGACACATCCCTCTTTGGCGCCGATGAGCCCTAGCTCGTCGAAGAGTACATCGGTGCGTCGCCTCCTGGTTAGCGTCCAACGTCCTCGTGTGTCCGTTGACGTTCATTGTCAGTTGCATGTGCCTATTCCCTCCTGGGCTCGGCTCTGAGCGATGTCGAAAGCACGTCCCAGCAGTCTTTGCAGCACCATTACTCGGTAGGAGCCGGTGGCTCTGGCGTCGTCGATCGGGTCGGCCTCCGCGGCAAGTAGCCGGGATGCCTCTTCCACGGCCTCCGGCTCCGATCGCGTTCCCGATCAGGGCCTCCTCGGCGGCTTCAGACCGGAAGGGGACGGGAGCAACCGCGGTGGCGGCAATCCGGGCAACCGTGACTATGCCGTCCGTCATGGCGATCCTGACCGCCAGTCCGACCACTGCCACCTCCATCGCCGTCCGGGGGGCCACCTTCAGGTAGACCTCGCCCGATCCCGCGTCACACGGCGTGGCGTCGAGGCGGGTGAGGAGTTCCTCTGGAAGGGCGGCGGTCGATCTGCGTCCCAGAATGAATTCCGGCAACGGCATCGAGCGTGTTCCGCTGGCGGAGGCGAGGGTGACCGAGGCGTCGGCAACCAGGAGGGGCGCAATGGTGTCGGCGGCAGGAGACGCATTACAGACGTTCCCTCCCAGGGTGCCAACTTCTTGGGTCTGCCACCCTCCGACCGTGGAACAGGCCTCAGCCAGGGCCGGCAATGCAGCAAGGAGTCCGGCATCGGTAGCGAGGCGGTGATGGGTGACGAGTGCACCGATGCCGACGGTCGTGCCTTCTCGATCGATGGTTTTCAAGTCATCGAGATTGCCGATGTGCAGGAGCATGTCAGGCTGTATCTGGCCGGCCTGCAATTGGACCATGATGTCGGATCCGCCTGCCAGTACCGTGGCTGAGCTTCCGAGTTCTTGCAGTGTTTCCAGGGCCTCGTCGGTGGTGGCGGGAGAGATGAAGCTGGACACGGGGAGGTCGGTGGAGATCGCCATCGACAGTGATCTTATAACATCCGTGGTGGGATGGTGCCAAACCCGGTGACTGATACCGTGACCCCCAGAGCGAGGTGGAATGGCCCCTACACAAGACCAATCCGGGGAACGGGCGGTCAGTCGGGTGGACCGCGTCTATGAGGAATTGCAGGCCGGTATCATCTCGGGCGAGTTGGTGCCGGGGACGCCGTTACGCCACCAGGAACTGTCGGAAGCCTTTGGAGTCAGCCTGATTCCCATCCGCGAGGCGATCCGCAGGCTCGAGATGGAACGTCTGGTGGAAACCATTCCCAATCGCGGCGCCCGAGTCGCACCGATCTCCATCGAAGACCTCCAGGACGCCTACGCAACGCGGATGGCGATCGAGGGCGAGGCCGTGCGCAAGGCAGTCAACAAGATCGGCCCTGCCCAACTTGCACAGATGCGATCGTGGCGGGAGCAGATGGTGTCGAATGTAAGACGACGGGATGTGGCCTTCTATGAGATCCACCGTCGGCTGCATTTCGAGATGTATGAATTGTCTGGATCCGCCTGGCTGGTCCACACCATCGAAATCCTATGGAGACACACCGAGCGGTATCGCCATCTGGCAGCAGGAATGAGACCTTTCGTGGAAGTAGGGGACGATCTCCATGGCCATGTTCTCGATGCCATCGAAGCGGGAGACTCCGAAGCTGCTGTGGCCGCCCTCCACCGAGATTTGCAGCGCACCGCCGATCTGGTCGCTGACGCCTACAGCAGCGGAGTGGGCGCAGAGAGCCACCCCAACCAGGTCAGAAGCGATTGAGTCCAAGTCCGCCATCGAAGCGGAGGATGGTCCCCGTCATCGAAGAGAACGTCTCGGTACATATGATCGCGATTGCCTCGGCCAACTCAAACCGGGTTACCAGGCGTCCGCGAGGGGTGCGATCGCGAACGGCCTGCGCCCATTCCTCGTCATAGGACGACAGCTCCTCAAGGCTCTCGGCGACCTGACCCGGGGCAACGGCATTGACGGTGGCATAGGGGGCGAGCTCGAGGGCCAGCTCCTCGGTCAGAACCTCGACCGCGGCCTTAGCCAGCCCGTAAGCACCCCGGTTTCTGACCCGGGCGGACACCGCCGAGAGATTCACCACCCGGCCGTCTCTGGACTCCCGGAGGTAGAGGGCGGCAGCCTTGGTGCAGAGCCACGTACCCTTGAGGTTGGCGTCTATCACTTCATGCCACTCCGACTCATCCGCTTCCATGATTGGAGTAGCGCCGTAAGGTCCCGCGTTGTTAACCACGATGTCCAGGCCACCGAGTTCGCCTACCGCAAACTCCATCATCGAGGTCACCTCTGCACTCGAGGAGACGTCCCCGGCGACCGCGACATGGCCGGTGCCGTACCCTTCCAGCGCAGCCATGACCGCTTCGGCCTCGGTTGCAGAGCCCCGGTAGTTGATGGCGACTCGGGCTCCGTGGCGAGCCAGGGCGATGGCGGTTTCGGCTCCGAGATTACGAGATGCGCCGGTGACGATTGCTCGACGTCCGTCGAGCATCGCCGGCTTCGACGTATCGTTCACGTACGCTCCTGTCTTCGGCGATCGAGTTTTGTGAATGCTCCTTGAGATCCGCACCTACACGCTGCATCCGGGTAAGCGCCCGGAGTTCGTGGCCTGGTTCGAAGGGGAAGTGGCGCCGGCGATGGAGGCTGCCGGCATGACGATATTGGGCAGCTTCGTGGCGACTGATGACGAGGACGTGTTCGTCTACCTGCGTCAGTTTGTCGACGAGGCGGAGCGGGATAGGCTGACCGCCACCTTCCATGCGAGTGAGGTCTGGCTGTCTGACATGAAGGAGAGAGCACTCGCGCTGGAAAGCGGTTATGAAGTGAGGCTTGCACAGTCCACCCCTCGATCGGCAATGTAGGCATCAAGGTCGACCTCATACGACTCGATTCACCCAGTTCCCGTGTCCCGTGAAGGCCCGGACGTTGGCGTCGATGATCGATGCCAGGCGATCACTCAAGCGTTCGGATGCCCATGCCATGTGTGGCGTGATGATGACCTCCGGCATATCCCAAAGCTGAGAGGTGTCCGGGAGGGGTTCGGTGGCAGTCACGTCGAGGCCGGCCCCCCTGATCGTTCCCGACTTGAGGGCCTCGACCAGGGCATCCTCGTCGATGACGCTGCCGCGGCCGACGTTGACCACCCAACCGCCCTCGAGTGCCTCCAAGTGCTCGGCAGTGATGAGACCGGCGGTGTCGGGAGTAGAGGGGAGAGCGAGGATTATTGCGTCGCAGCGGCGGAACAGACCGACGAGATCATCTGGAGGCACCACCTCTTGAACGATGCCGTCGTATCCTTCCACGCTGCGCTTGACGCCTATAACCTCCATTCCCATGCCGAGCAGTCTCCTGGCGGTCTCCTCACCTATCGAACCGAGGCCGACGATCCCGACCGTCAGTCCTTCTGTCTCGCGGGCCATTTCCGGCTTCCAAAGGTGATCGACGCTGCGGCGTACCGCCGGGCCTACCCCGCGGAGAAGGGATAGCAAGAGCGCAACGGCGTGATCAGCGACCGCCGGAGAGTGAGCACCTTTCGCCGATGTGAGGATCATGCCGATTTCTCGCAATCGGTCGAGCGGGAATTGATCGATTCCCGCCGAGATTGCCTGCACCCAAACCCAGTCGTGGGCTAGAAACGAGTTATCCCAGGCGTACGTGATGAAACCATCGGCGCCATCCGCCAGAGCCCGGTGGACACCGATCTCGTCAACCGGAGACACCAATTCAAAGGTATCAAACGAGGCCAGCACACCTGCCAGTCCGGGACCGTGTAGGTGGTGCAGCACGAGGATGGGTCTTCGGGTGGCGGTCATGGGCAACAAGATTATAAGATCGCGGAAAATCAGATAGGAGGCTCGACTTGTCATTGCACGACGTCCTCGAGGCGGTGCGTCTCCTGGACGGCCCGGCAACGGGCCGGGACGTTGAGCGAATTCTTGAGCAACATGACCTCGAGGTCGCCGTCCAGCCCATCACCGAGGGAGACCGCTCAACCGACTTCATCTCGGTGACCGTGCCGGGACACGATGGCCGCTCGAGAGGCGGCGGTGCGCCCACCTTCGGGATCATCGGTCGACTGGGTGGCATCGGCGCGAGACCGGAGACCCTGGGTCTCGTGTCGGACGGGGACGGTGCGGTCACCGCCGTCGCCGCCGCACTGGCACTGGGCAGACGAGCAGCAGCCGGTGACCGACTCGCCGGAGACGTGGTCATCGCCACGCACATCTGCCCCAACGCACCGACCGAGCCTCACGATCCGGTCCCGTTCATGGGTAGCCCCGTATCGATGGCGACGATGAACCGACTCGAAGTCGGCGACGACATGGAGGCAATCATGGTTGTCGACACCACCAAGGGGAATCGCATCCTCAACTGGAAGGGGATCGCGATCACATCCACGGTGGTTGGAGGGTGGATACTGCCGGTCGCTCCCGATCTCCTCGACGTCTACGAACAGGTCTGCGGTGTGCCGCCACGGGTACTACCACTGTCGACCTACGACATCACTCCGTACGGCAATGGGCTCTACCACGTCAACTCGATCCTCCAGCCATCGGTTGCTACCGAGGTGCCGGTAGTGGGGGTGGCGATTACCGCCGAAACGGCGGTACCGGGATCGGGGAGCAATGCCAGTCACCCAGGCGATATTGCTCTGGCTGTTTCGTTCTGCCTCGAATCTGCGGCCCGATTCGGAGCGGGGAGGCTCCAGCTCTACGACGTGGACCAGCACGCTATTGCCCTGGAACGGTATGGGCGGATGGCTCACCTCCAGGTGGACGGCCCTGGACGTTCTGTCGTGTCCGGCTAAGCCTCCGAAAGGCCTCTCCGAAGGCTCCCGAAGTGCTCGACCACCTCGGGAACCGGGCGGCCCGTCTCGACCGGCATGATGGTGACGGCGTCGACACCCGCCTCGACCAGTGCCGAGAGCCGGTCGGCTACCTCCGACTCGGTGCCGGCCAGACAGAACCGGTCGACCCATTCCGGGGGCACCATTGCTTCCAGCTCTCGGGAGACCCCATGTCCGTAGCCGATGTCGGCGACCCGACAGGAGATGGACTCGGGAACCTCGATCTCTGCGAGGGCGAAGCTGGCGTATCTCGGATGGTGAGTGGCGAGATGGCGAACGAGCCCCTGTTTCATCGCCACCTTCACCGAATCGGGATCCTCATTCGAAATGGCGACGTCTAGACGGGCTGTCAGCCGCACCGTGGATGGGTCCCGGCCGGCACGCTCCGCACCGTGGGCGAGTCGCTCCAGTACGTTCTTCGCCATAATCGGTGACGCCATGCCCTGGACCATCACCTCATCGGCGAGCTCTCCAGCCAGTTCGAGCATCTTGGGGCCGTTGGTGGCGATCATCACCGGGATGTTCGGTCGGCTGGTGAAGTCGAGACCGGCACCGTGAAAAGAGATCACCGTCCCGTCCATGTTCGGCCCATCTCCCCTGAGGAGCGCCCGGATCAAAGAGATCGCCTCTCGCATGGCCTCCAGGGGCTTCGATCTATCGATTCCCATCGCTGTGAAGCCGGAGACACCGGCCCCCAACCCGAGGGTAAACCTACCGCCGCTCAATTCATCCACAGTGGCGGCAGCCGCTGCCGTGAGGGCAGGGTGACGAACGAAGGGATCCGTCACGCACACCCCCAGGCCGATATCCGGGACCCGGGCGGCGAGGTAACCGAGGGTGGCCCAGCAATCACGAAAGAAACGCTCATCGGCATACAGCACCCGGTCGAAGCCGGTAGCGGCCGCGGTTCGGGCGAGTGCCACGAGCGAGTCAGGTTGATGCCGGCCCAAGAGCAGGAGATCCAGACTGAGGTCGGTCATTCCCGGCCTCCGTCAGGGTTCAGCTCCTCTATGGGGACGTAGTCCACTTCGAAGCCATAGTGGCGCGGCTCGGTGATGGCGAGTGGTTCTCCTGTTCGGTAGGGAGCCGCGGCCTTCATCCCAATCACTGTGACCCGACGCCCCAGGTCGAGTTCAGTATTTGAGATCGGTTCGGCATCGTCGGAATCGACGACCGCGACGATATCGGGGCTCATTGCCAGATACCGGTCTCCCACCTTGACCAGGTGGTGCTCATTCTGGAACCAGACCTCGGCCGTTGTGCCGGAGAAGTCATTGGAGCCCTCCACAGCGGTGGTTCCCTCCATGTATCCATCGTCGGTGTCGTGCCATGCGCGTTTCGATACCTCGCCGTTGAACAACCTGTATCCGCCCACTGCAGCGACCGCGGCCGCGATCGGGTCGGTGCCGTCTGCGCGCGCCGCCAGGACCTGTCTACCGACCTGGAGGGAGCGGCTGAGGGTACCGGGGATCAGGGCCGACGCCGCTCGAGAAGCGGTCGCCGGGAAGGCGGCGTGCGAGCATGAGGCTCCCATGTCCACTGCCTTGGTGACCTTCGAGATCATTTTCCCAATCCGTTCGGCCACTGTGGGGCTCGCGGCGTCGGTCATGATCAGGGCGTTCCCCCATGGGTCGCATATCGACACCGGCAAGGTCGGGTGACCCAGCACGGCCGGAAGCGCTTGGCTCATCTTGGGTAGGGCCCTGCCGATGTAGTCGCCGTCGATCAGAGTTCGGTTCGAGCGAACGGCCGCGTCGAGAGCCACAAGGGTGTTGGAGGGACCGAGTTCGAAGGGGATGATGGCGCCGATTTCCTGATCCAGGTGGGCGGCCAACTGGTCGACGGCTCGAATCCAAGGACGTTGGTATCGTTCCCCGTCCGGAACTCCGAACTCGACGCGCGCGCCATCGTCGAGAGGGGGGTGCGGAGCGATCGATCCCATGCCGAAGACCGAACAGGTGAGGGTTTCGGGGTCGACTTCGTCAATCATCGTCCACGAGACTTCGATGGAGTCTGCGAATAGGCGTTCGAAGTAGCCTCGGCCGCGGCTGGCCAGACCCCCGCCTCCGGTGGCGAACAGGCCGAGTCCGAGGATGAGCGCCTCCGCGTCCTGGCGGTCCGTGATTCTTGTGCGGATCATTCCGCCACCCTTACATAGTCTCTGAGCCGTCGTGCCTCGTCGGCAGCTTTGGCGGCCGATTCGGGATCGAGTTGGGCGAGCGGTGGTCTGACTCCCCCGCCCACCAGCCCCACAGCATCCATTCCCACCTTGACCGCCCCGACGTTGTAAGCGTCGCCCTGGCGTGCTCGGATCTCTTCGATGGGGACGCAGGCCGATCTGAGCTCTAGTGCCTGCTTCCAGTCTCCTTGGGTGAGAGTCGCGTACATGTCGAGGGCGATCCGGGGTGCGAAGTTGGCCAGTCCCGAGGTGAACCCGACCGCCCCTGCCAGGTGGAAGAAGGGGGCGTATCTCTCAGCGATCCCACATGTCCACGCCACGCCCGAGGTGTCGTCGACGACGGCATTGGCGAAGCCGGAGATGTCGCGGTTGGAGTACTTGCAGCCAACGACCAGTTCGTGGTTCAGGAGCCGGGCGAGGTCTGTTGGTTCGGGCAGGCCCCGGCTGTAGACCACGGCCGGCAGGCCGGCATGCTCGATGATGGCTTCCCAGTAGTTGACCAGGCCGGCCGAGGCGATATACGGCTGTAGGCGAGGCATCGCCAGGATGCCGTCGACACCGAGTTCTGCCGCTCGCCGCGCAAGTTCAATCGCCACCGGATACTCGTGTCCGATGCCGGCCGCGACGACTGCCCGGTCGCCTACCGTCTCCAACGCCGTTTCGACGACCTCGGTCCATTCGTTGGCCGACAGCGACGCGACCTCGCCAGTGTTCCCGGCCACATAGAGAAGTCCGACGCCTTCGTCTACCAGGAAGGTCAGGTTCTCGGTCAGCGCCTCCAGATCGGGTCGGGTTAGGTCTGGCGTGAACGGCGTGGCGGGTGTTACCCCGACGCCGGCCAGAGCGGAGCGAAAGCGCGACAGGTCGGACATCGACCGTACCTCCATGGTTGAGTGCCGATATTATAAGATCTGGTGGATCGCGGAGGAGATCAATGTCTGGAGCCGAAGGCAGCATCGAGGAGAGAACCCGTGCCGTGGTGGATCGCCTCTACGAGGCGTATTTCGCTGGAGACGCCGCCGGGATGGTGGAGACGATGTCCGACGACGTCTGGGTGCGATTCCTGGGGCGGGTTGACTTTCGCGGCAAACAGCAAGCATCCGAATTCTTCGGCGGCAACAACCCTCTCCTGGTCGATCTCCAGTTCGACATAAAGAAGCTCGTCATCGACGGTCCACATGCGGCCGCTATCTGGGAAGAGAGTGCCACCACCATCCACGGACAGCCGTATCGGAATCACGGTGTCGACGTGTTCACCGTGGAGAAAGGCCGGATCACCGCCATTCACGAGAACAACGACGTCCGCATCCACCGAGAGCATTTCGGTTCTTGAAACGGTCGTTCAGAACCGAGTACCAAGGCGAGGGAGTACCTCCCCCGCAGTGGTAACGATAACTTGATCAAGTCGGGTGACATCGACTGGAACGAGCGCGACCGAATCGGCGCCGCTGGCGAATAGCCGCTCAATCTTTCCCGCTACCTCGTCGGGGGTGCCGGCGACGGTCAGTTCGTCCACCCACTTGTCGGGCATCTCGGCGGCTACCAGGTCGGCTCCCCCCCGAACGAGCATATCTTCCAGTTGTTCGCTGATCCCGGCGACGTCGGTGAGGGCGTTGCGACCTCCCGCCGCCTTGTAGAAGGCGAGCGTGGAGCGGGCAAGGGCTTGTGCCCGTTCCCGGTCTTCGTCCACCGAGTAGATGGTAAAGACGGTGACCTCGTGGTCATCGGTTCGCCCGCTGCGTCGGCGTCCCTCATGTATCTGTCGGCGAGCCCACTCGACGTAATCTGGGCCAGCAGCAACCGAGAGGATCGACCCGTCGGCGAGTTCTCCTGACAGTTGGAGCATCTTCGGGCCGGACACTCCCATACGCACCGGGATGGGCTGTTCGGGCGGATATGTCAACTGGATGCCATCGGCAGTGAATACCCGACCGGCGTCGGTTACCGTCTCCCCGGCCAAGAGGCGCTTGACCATCGCTACGCACTCCCGCACCGCCGTAAGTGGCGAATCGGGCATCAGGCCCATCTGGCGCATCCAACCGGGGACCCCGAGGCCGATTCCCGGGAGGAGTCGACCGGGGTGGGCCCGGGCGATGGTGGAAAGCTCCATGGCGAGAAGCGCTGGATGTCTGACCACGGCCGATACCACACCTAACCCCACCCGGACATCTGTAGTGGCGGAGAGGACGTTTCCTGCCCCACTGATACCCCCGGAGAAGAAGAAGTCCTCCGACAGCCATACCTCGTCGAAGCCGGCGGATTCGGCCGTCCGCGCTGTCGACCGTAGGTGCTCTGGGCCCACCGTGCTCCCCAGGACCAACCCGATACGTCCAGCCATCGAAGATCTCCTTACCGCAGACGCCTGATCTTATAATGTCGACGACCCGACATCGGAGAGAAGTTGACAGCCCAGAGAGAAGATGCCAGATCTGTCGTCGAACGTCTCGTCCGGCTTTACAACGACAAGGACCTGGACGGTCTGTCGGCGCTCTATGCAGATGGCATCACACTGTGGAGCTCCCTAGGCGCCGAAGCGTCGGGCAGGCAAGAGTTCCTGGATCACATTCGGCATCTGTTCGATCGGCTACCCGATGAACGAATGACAACCGATGTCGTGGTGACAGACGGCTCCACCACCGTGCTGGAGCTGACGAGTCGAGGAACTGATGACGGTGCACCATATGAGATCTCCTTCACGGAGGTATTCGAGATCGAGAATGGCCTTTTGACGTCGGTCAAGACCTACATCGACCCCAAGGTCGTGCCGTGACGAGACGCCGAGCCTCTAGTCTGTGACCGCCGCCTGAGACTCGACGGCGAAGCACTCCACATCGTGGCTGGGGCGTGTCGGCAGAAGCGCCGGGGCTTCGAGACGGCAGCGGTCATGAACGAGCGGGCAGCGATCCTGGAAGGAACAGCCGACCGGTAGCTCCGACGGCGAAGGAGTTTCTCCATCGAGTATGACTCGGGTCCGACGAGCGTCGAGATCCATACTCGGAACGGCTGAAAGCAACGCCTTGGTATAGGGGTGCTCTGGTGACTCGAATATCGTCTCAGTGTCCGCCAGCTCTACCACCCGACCGAGGTACATGACCGCAACTCGATCAGCGATCCGTTGCACGGTCGACAGGTCGTGGCTGATGAACAGGTAAGCCACACCTCGCTCCTGCTGGATGTCGCGAAGCAGGGCGATGATGCGGCTGCGGACGGACTGGTCGAGACTGGACGTCGGCTCATCCAGGACTATCACGTCGGGTTCTGACATCAATGCTCGAGCGATCGCCACCCGCTGCTGCTGGCCCCCGGACAGCTCGGACGATCGCCGGCCGGCATATTCGGGACCGAGACCGACCAGGGTGAGCACAGAAGCTATGCGGTCGTCGATCGCGCTATTGGAGACATCGGTAAGGAGCTTTAAGGGTTCGGCGAGCATGGTTGCGACTCGCATCCGAGGGTTGAGCGACTGGGCCGGATGCTGAAAGACCATCTGGATGCGGCGTCTGATATCACGGCGGCCGTACTCGCCCTCGATGGGGCTGCCCTCGAACGTGATCGTCCCCGAGGTGGCCGGCTGTAGGCCGACCACGACACGCCCCAACGTCGTCTTGCCGCATCCCGATTCGCCGACCAGGCCCAGGGTTTCTCCGGATCTCAGAGTGAGATCTACGCCTCTAACGGCTGGCACCACGCCAGCACCCGACCCGTAGACCTTGTGAACCGAGGCGAGTTCAAGCAGTGGCGCGAGACGATCTTTCCTCAGCGTGCAGGAAACAGACCGCGTGGTGGGAGTCGTCGACCCGAACCATGGGTGGGAACCGCGGCACGCCTGGAAGGCGTCGGGGACGACGGTGGGCGAATCGGCATCCGCTGAGGGCAAAGTTGACGTTCCTTTTCCTCGACACGTGGATCCGCCTCGCGTTCGATGGCGTCGAGGAGGAACCGGGTATAGGGATGCTGGGGATTGGTGAGTACCCAACGCGTGTCGCCGGTTTCCATCACCTGACCGCCATACATGACAGTGACTCGGTCGCACATATAGGCCACAGCAGCCAGGTCGTGGGTGATGAACACGACGGCAGCCTGGGTCTGTCCGACGAGGTCTCGCGAATTAAGTCGAAGATCTGAGCCTGGATTGTGACGTCGAGGGCGGTGGTTGCTTCGTCGGCGATGAGGACCTTGAGGACGACAGGACAGGGCCATGGCGATCATAACCCTCTGGCACATGCCTCCCGATAGTTGGTGCGGGTAGGCCTACGCAGCTGGTCAGGGAGCTGCCGGAATGCCCACATGAGCAAGCATCTGCACTGCTTCACTGTAGGGGCTTTTCGTCTTGCTGGGACGCTCTGGTTGATACGAATGGCACGGCTGATCTGGCGCCCAACCCGCATCAGTGGGATTTAGTGCCGACCTTCAATTCTGGAAGGTCGTTCGCCGATTTCTTCGGCCGTGCAGCGTCCCCACTCACCAAGCATCAACCAGAGGTCGCCCATCCACCACGACCCGAACCTTACTTCGAATTCGATCCCCGGTGGGAGGATGCCCATCATCGCCAGCGAGGCCATAGTGGAACCCAACTCCGATTCAAGGCTACCCGGCCCATGTGATCTGGCCCACTTCAACGGCGAAGCTGACTCCCACAGAAACAGACTTCGGGGGCTGTTTTCGACACCGATAGTCAGGCCCTTGACCTGCAGCATCAGTAGCGCTCTCCGCGGATTTCGTCCCCGATGAAGTGGAACGCCATCACGGCGAGCACGACATCCCGCCCGGGAACAACGACGTCCACCACTGGCCTATGATAATCTGGGGCGCTGTGCTGCGGCGACCGGGTGACTGCCTATTCGGCGGTGGGTGGTCTGATTCCGAGCTCCCAGGAAGGCGAGGCCGGCGACGGTGAGGATCGACCAACCGGCAACCAACGTCGCTTCGACCAGGGAGGACTCGAGCGAGTTGGGGAGCACATGTCGGAGAGCGGTTCGCCATGGCGGGTTTCCAGCGAGGCGGGCGCCGTCCACGTACTCCATCTCCCGCTGGGAGAGGACCTCGGCTCCGGTAAGGCGGATCGAGTAGGGAATGCGCGGCGACTGTCACCGCGACGGCGACATTGGGGATCGAATTGCAGATGACAGCCACCAGGATCAGGGCCAACACGAATCCGGGAAACGCCAACACAACGTCTGTGAGCCGCATGATCACCTCATCGACCCACCCACCCCAATACCCGGCAATCAACCCGATGAGGAAACCGATGACCATGGCAGCCAGTGCCACGATCGCCCCGATCGCCACCTCGAGGCGAGCGGAGTGGACGGCCCGGGCAAATACATCCAGGCCAAACTGGTCGGTGCGAAACCAGTGAAGCGCCGAGGGCGACTCGAACGCGGAGGCGGGATTGGTAGAGATTGGGTCGGCGACGAACGAGGGGCCAAAAACGGCGAGGAAAACGTAAAGAGCCAGAATAGCGATGCCGGCCGAGGCGAGCGGATTCCGCCGGACGAAGGATCGTCGGGCAAGAGTGGCGTCGAACTCGGTTGGATCGAAGGTGGCGTCATCGCCAGCAGATGTTGGGAACGGCTCGGTCACGTCGCCAGCTTCCACCCAGTCGTATCCGGGGGTCGATCCAGGCGTAGAGCAGGTCGATGATCACGTTGAGACCGACATGGAGAATGCCCACCATTATCACGAAGCCCTGCAATGCTTCCAGGTCGTTGTTCTGGATGGCGCTGTAGGCATCGCGGCCGACCCCGGGCCACGAGAACAGGAACTCGACGATGATATTGCCACCCAACATGTAGCCAAAGACGATACCGATCGCCGTCGTCACCGGGATGAGGGCATTCCGAAACCCGTTCTTGCAGATGATCTGACGACGAGGAATCCCTAGCGAACGAGCGGTGCGGACATCGTCAGAAGCAAGGGTTCTTCTCATCGAGGCAAGGACCATCTTGAGGATCGGCGCAGCCAGTACCGACACGACGTGAGTACCGGGAGAGCGAGATAGCGAAACGCCTCGAGCATCACATCGAACTGACCCCTCAGGGCCGCATCGACGGTGTAGAAGCCGGTGATCGGCTCGGGTGGAGTTGTGGTTACACCCAGACGATGAGGAAGGCCCGGAACCGCCGGAGGCGGTGAACAGGAAGTAGATGAGCAGAAGACCCAGCCAGAACAGAGCCATCGACGATCCGAGCACGGCGAATACACGCGTGGTCCGATCGACCCAGGTTTCTGGTCGCGCGGCGGCCGCGATCCCGATGGGGACGCCGATCAGTATCGCCATCAGGACCGCATAGAAGGCGAGTTCCAGGGACGCCGGGAGACGCTGGAGGACTTCTCCGGTGACGGGCTGGTCGGTCCGAATTGACGTACCCATGTCCCCGCGGGCGAGGTCCGAGAGGTAGGTGACGAACTGTTGGCCGATCGGATCCGAGAGCCCGTAACGGTCCCGTATCTCCTGAATGGTCTCAGGACTGGCATAAGGCCCCGCCCTCACGACAGCAGCGTCGCCGGGCAGGACGCGAACTATGAAGAACACGATGACGACTATGCCCAGGATGGTGCCGATGGAGATCAGCAGTCGCTTGCCGAGATATCGCCACATCGTGCCCTCCACAACAGGGCGGGTGTCGCGGTCATATCTGCCGCGACACCCGCCCCAGTCAGTTCAGCAAGTGTCGGTCTTCGTCATGTTCTTGAAGCCAGGCACCAAGGTGTAATCACGGTCGAGACCGGTGACACACTTGCCGGTGACGGCTGTCCGGTCTGCCGACCATAGGGGCGCCCAGACAGCGTTGTCGAAGAAGATCTGCTGCGCCTGTGATGACACATCAGCTCGCACCTCGGGGTCGAGGGAGAAAGTTCCTTCTTCGACCAATGCGTCGTAATCCTCGTTGCACCACTTCGAGTAGTTGACGAACTGGCCGCAGGTGGTCAGGAAACGCATCTGATAGAAGGGATTCTCACCCCACGAGAACCAGTCGTGAATGAACAACGGCATTTCACCGGCGTTGAGGCGCTCGCTGAAGTCTGCGCTGGGCAGAATCGAAACCTCGACGTTGATCCCGATCTGACGCAGATTGTCCTGAATCAAGACGGCGGCTTGCTGGTCGCTTGCGTTGGTCTCCCGCACGAACAGCTCGAGGTTGACTTCGTCGACTCCTGAGTCGGCCAGATACTGGGCAGCCGCCTCGAGATCGGTGGCGTACTGGGCGCCGATCTCGGGATCATGGGTCTCCATCGTCGAGGTGACGACACCGCCTGCGGGAGTGGCATATCCGAACATAACCTGATCGAGCAACGCCTGGTAAGGAACCGCATGCATGATCGCCCTGCGAACGTCGACGTTGTCGAGCGGAGCGATGTTCTGATTCATCCCCAAGTACTGGACCCGGTAGTAGGGGCTGAGTAGATCTTGACGTTCTCATCGCCCTCCATCTCGGCGAGCAGCTGGGGCGGAATACCGGTTGCCAGGTCGATGTCACCGGACTGGACCAACAAGGCCCGCTGGTTGGCGTCAGGCACTGTCCTCAAAGTCACCCCGCTGTTGGCAACGTTCTCAAGATCCCAGTAGTTCGGGTTGGGGACCAGCACCACCTCGCTGTCGGGATTGAAGCTGTCCAGCATGTATGCGCCGGCACCCGCTCCCTTATCTGCCAGGTACTGGAAGGCCCATTCGTCGTCCGAGGTGGCGTTCTCGTCTAGGAGTGCTTTGTTCATGGCTCCAAATACCTGGAAGGTCATGAAGCGTTCGAACAAGGGGCTCTGCACGTTCGCCTCGACTTCCAAGGTGTAATCGTCGATTACGCGTACCTGGTCTGGAGATTCGATGCCGATGAAAGGCAGTAGCAGGCCGATATATCCCGGTCCGAGGATGGTGCGGTCGAACGTGTACTTAAAGTCCTCGGCCGTTACTGGAGTGCCGTCTGTGAACATGGCATCCTGACGGAGGTTGAAGGTAGCCACAGGCCACCCGCCTCGGTCTCAACGATCTCATACGATTCCGCGGCTGCGCCGACGTGTTCTTCGCGGCTCCGAGCAGCAACCCGTCAGGTTGTTCTTCGAACACCTGCTCGAGGAGTGGCTCGTAGAGAGCGTCGGTCACCGCGTAGGCAGCCGTGGAACGGAACGTATGCGGTTCGATGATGTTGACTGTGTCCCCGAGTGCAGCCACGATCACCGGCTTCTCGCCCGACGCCTCAGGTGCGGTGGTTGTTCCGTCCGTCCCCGCCGACGTCGTGGTCTCACCGCCGGCAGCAGTCGTCTCGGTCGATTCAGGGTTCGCGCTGGTACATGCTGCGATCACCATCGCCATGACGACCGACATCGCCAGAAGGCGGACCGGCTTGGGCCTGTGTTGCATTGTCTTCCTCCTCGGGTTCTGGATCTTTCCGACGCGACCAGATCTTATAACATTCAACTGGGGAGCGGCGCGTTGTTCCGGAGATACTCTTGGGAAATCTTCCCTGGCGCTAGTTCCACGGCCTCGAATCCGCGCCGAAACAGGAGCGCCGAGTGGGGGCCCTGCAGGATGACGCTCTCCTTCACTTCTAACCAGGATCCCTCCCGAAGGCCCACGACCGGCATGGCGTTCTCCTCGTGGAACTCCGCCAAACGCTGCCTTCTCGTCTCACCACCGTGCGGCGTATCGGGGTCCCGCTCGATGTAGTGCGGATTGACCTGAAACGAGACCAGACCGAGTGCTTCGAACGACGGCGGCCGGACGATCGGCATGTCGTTGGTCGTGCCAATGGTGGGGCAGGCGACGTTGGAGCCGGCACTGGTGCCCAAGTAAGCCCCGCCGTTTGCCACCAGGTCTCGAATGGGCTCGATGAGTTTGTGGCGGATCATCCTGTCGAGAAGACGGAATGTGTTGCCGCCGCCGATGAAGACTCCGTCGGCTGCAGCGAGAGCCTTGGCGGGCTCAGGGTGGCGGTGAACCGACCCCAGCTCAATTCCCAAACTTTCAAACTTCACTTCCGCTGTGGTGCTGTAAGCCCCTATGTCGCCATGGGCGTAGGGAACGAAGGCGACATGGGCGCAGCCCGAGAAGAGGTTGCTGATCGCGTCCTCGAGATGACCAAGATACTCGCACCCTGGATTGGTCGAGTTCGAGGCGAGGATGAGCCGACTGGTCATAGGGTCGATCTCGCCGTCGTCGGTCCATGATGCCCGCCCGATCTCGCCGCGCGTGCGCGGTCGATCCTTGCCAGCGCAACCTCCAGAGCTACATCGGTGGGTTCCGGGCCACCGAGGGGCGGATTCGGCGTCAAGCCGAGCACGACGAGTTCGTACCGGCATGCCTCCATCGCTTCCATCGTTTCAGCGCCCATTCGTCGGATCTTATAATCTCTCTGTCTGTGTCCGTCCATGCAGCGAGGAGTCAGGTGAGACCGTCCGGTGCAATCCAGCAGATGGGAAGGTCGGGAATTCGTGACATCTTCGACCTGGCCAACACGATCCCCGGTGCCATCCACCTCGAAATGGGAGAGCCGGACTTCCCCACCCCGTCGAATGTGGTCGAGGCGGCTCATCGGGCGGGGCTGGCCGGGATCACGAAGTACACCCCCAACGCCGGCATACGAGAGCTGCGGGAGGCTCTCGCTCACAAGATCTCCATGCGCAACGGTGTCGACGCCTACGCCGACCGCATCGTCGTCACACCGGGGGCCATTGCAGCCATCTCCAGCAGCTTCCTGGCACTTTGTGATCCCGGGGACCAGGTCCTGATTCCCGACCCAGGCTGGCCCAACTACGCCATGATCGCCACTATGCAGCACCTCGACGCAGTCCGATACCCGCTGCGCTTCGACCAGGGGTTCAGGCCCGACGTCAACACCATCGAAGGTCTGATCACCCCCAGGACGAAGGTGATACTGCTCAACTCCCCCTCCAACCCCACCGGGGCGATCTTCGAGGACACCGATCTTGCGGCGCTGCTCGAACTGGCTACCGCCCACGACCTGTGGGTGATTTCGGATGAGGTCTACGACGAGATCACATTCGACCGGTCGATGGCGCCCGGCGCCGCTGCCCAGGGCCATGCCGAACGGGTCATCACAGTGTGGAGCTTCTCGAAGACCTACTCAATGACCGGTTGGCGAGTCGGGTACGCGCTTGCCCCGGAGTCCTTGTCGCCGCTTCTAATCAAAACGCAGGAGCCGACCACGGCTTGCGTCAATGGGCCAGCACAGATGGCAGCCCTCGAGGCCGTGACCGGACCGCAGAGGGTGGTAGCGGAGATGGTGTCGGAGTATCGAGGGAGGCGGGACGCCTCGGTCGGCATCCTGGCCCCTGCCGGGATCCCACACGCCGTGCCGTCCGGAACCTTCTATCTCTGGATCGACGTCTCCGGGACGGGTCTCTCCTCGGGCGATTTCTGCCGGCGACTGCTCCGGGACACCAAGGTGGCGGTCACTCCGGGATCGGCTTTTGGCCCGTCCGGTGAGGGATTTGTCAGGGTCTCGCTCGCCACCGAGGCTGGAGTGTTGAACGAGGCAGTTGGCCGATTGGCCGCCTTCGTGGAGTCCTGGTCGCCCCGGATCGTTAGCGGTTGAGCCTCCGCCCCCCGGGATCGAGCAGTTGCGCCAGTTCCGCACGGGTCACCCCAACCTGATCGCCCGGGGTGGCCAGCGCCATCGCTGCGAGGACGGAGCCTCGTCGGAGCCCCTCTCCTATGTCCCTGTCGAGCAGTCCGTCGATGACTCCGGCGGTGAAGGCATCACCGGCTCCCAGCCGGTCGACTATGTGAGTGGGTGTGGCCGCGACCCGTATCGCATCGGCGTTGTGCCAGCAGACGGCCCCATCGGCGCCGCTCGTGACCACCGTGTAAGTGCTGCCCAGCCTTTCCGCGAGACTCGCGGCCACCTGCGCTGAGTCGCCTTCGAGGCCGAAGACGTCTCTGGCGTCCTCTTCGGTACACACCACCAGATCGGCACCAGCGCCAACTCGATCAAGGCATTTCCTGGCGTCCTCGGCAGACCACAGTTGCGCCCTGTAGTTGATGTCGACTGAAAGCAGGCTCTCTGAATCTCGGGCAGCCGTGGCCGCCGCCTCCATGGCCTCCCGACACGACCGGGACAAGGCCGGCGTGATTCCCGTGAGGTGAATGAGTCGGGCGCGGGCCATCTCCTGAGGGGCCAGGTCGTCGGTGGACATCGCGGCGGCCGTCGACCCTTGTCGGTCATAGGTGACCGATGCACCCTTTGGCCCAAGCCCTAGCTCTACGAAGAAGGTGCCGAGACGACCGGACTCATGCCAGCTGATGTGGGATATGTCGACACCACCGGCGGCCAGGTCTCGAGCCACCATGCGACCAAGATCGTTGGTGGGGAGTCTCGAGACCCACGTAACCGAGCGGCCCAGCGAGGAGAGTGCCACGGCCACGTTCGCTTCGGACCCTGCCACGTGGAGGTCGAGGTTGGTTGCCCGGGCCAGCGGCACCCCGATTGGAGGCGACAGGCGCAGCATCGCCTCTCCGAAGGTGAGCACGTCCAGAGTCATGACAGTGCCCCCAGCCACTCTGCAATTCGGCGGGCGACCGAACCGACTCCCTCCTCGACGATCCTCTCGGCCGAGAACAGTCCCGTCCCTGCCCCGAGGGCTACGGCACCGGCCCGCATGTACTCCGCGGCGTTGGCAGCGGTCACCCCTCCCGTTGGAATCAGCGGCGGGTTCCCCAACGGCGACATAATCGCCTTGATGTAGGCAGGTCCGCCCAGCTGCTCAGCAGGGAACACCTTCACTGCGGTAGCACCGCTTGCGAGTGCAAGGTCGATCTCGCTGGGTGTGGCCGCACCCGGGAATGCAGGAAGGCCGCTTTCCACCGAGGCTCGGATGAGTTCGCGATTGGTAATCGGCGAGACCACGAATACGGCCCCGGCATCCCGCGCTCGAGTCACCTGCTCGAGCCGGGTCACGCTCCCTACACCGACGCCATGGTGATTTCGACGTAGCTTGGCAATGACGCCGAGGGCATCGTCGGAGTCCATGGTGACTTCGAGGTACCGGAGCCCGGCGTCGAAGGCGGCTCGCGCCACCTCGGGGACCAGGCCCGGAGGAAGGCGTCGGACGATTCCGATGATCGGAACGTCGATCAATCCCGGTAGGGCCGTCTCCAAATTCGGGAACGTGGCGTTCACGTCGGGAGCGTAGCCTCCCATCGAATCCGCAACGCCGACTCAGACTGGCGCGAACAGTTATCGTGGCGGCTCTGTGAACACACCACGAACGGATGACCCAGTTCGCTCCTCCACCCGCGTCGAGCACGTGTACGAGAAACTCCGCGCCAATATCGTCCTCGGTCGCCACCAGCCGGGAAGTCCTCTTCGGATGAGTGAATTGGTCGACGAATACGGCGTAAGCCTGATTCCCATCCGGGAGGCGTTGCGGCGTTTGGAGGTCGAGAGACTCGTGGAGAGCTCTCCCAACCGGGGATCTCGAGTGGCCACTGCCTCGATCGCTGAGGTCGAAGACGCCTATGAGACTCGACGGATTCTCGAGTCGGAAGCCCTCAGACGGGCATGGACACACCTCGACGAGGATGTCGTCGAGCAGTCACAAGCCATACTCGAGGACATGTTCGACGCATTCGCTCATGGCGATGCTCGTCGAGGAACAGAGTCCCATCGCCGTCTTCATTTCGGAATCTGGCAAAGGGCGAAGTCAACCTGGTTGGATCACCTCATCCGGATTCTCTGGAGTCACACGGAGCGCTATCGCAATCTCGCTCTGATACTCCATGCGCCGGCCCCCAGTGATGACGAGTACCACGTTCTCCTCTTGGGCGCCGTCCGTCGAGGAGATCTCGAGGCCGCCCTGCTTCACACCCGGGAGGAGCTGGAGGAGTCCAGGTCATTGGTCATCGATCACCTGATGAGTCTCGAGCAGAGTGCCGAGACGGAGCGGACGGCTTGACTATCGTCGCTACCGGTTCTGTCTGAATGCGACCTGAACCTCTCAATCAGTTCAGTCGGCCTCAGGCAGTAGCACGGCGGGACCGGCCTGGAAAGCAACCGACCTGCAATCTACCTATCGAATCGCGTCCGCCGAGACGGTGTTTCTTGCGTGGCTTGAAGGACAGCCAGCATGTACGAGCCGACCGAACTTCGTGATAGACGATGTCGGCTGAAGACTTCTGACCCACCTAGCTCCGCCAGCCTCCAACCATGAATAGGACGTATTGGGGCGACGAGGCCCTGTCGTTGTGGCGGATATGGGTTGTTGGGCAGCTGGGGTCAAAAGAGTCAAACGGAGCCAGCTCGAGGAGTCCAATACTGACCCAGGCGTGGAACACCTAGTTCACCCCCGCCCCGGTGTCTGTCGTGTCATAGGACGTTCCGACGAGGAAGACCCCCCATCGGAATGTCCTTCGGGGGGCCTCAGTCTTTCAAACGTCGTTCTCAGACGTCTGTCAGCATTCCCGGGTCTTGAGACCCGGGGATACGAACTAGATCGACTCGACTTCTTCGTTGAGCTCGATCCTCGGGGAACCAACGATGCCCGCTTCGGTCATCTTGTTCTTGAGGGTCGGGTTGTTGATGAATGCCTTTGCCAACTCGAGGGTGTCGAAACCGGCGACAACGGTCACCGTGTTGGGATCCTCGACCGAGCGGTTCACTCTGGCGAACTTCGCTCCTTCGGATGTGGGGGTGAACGTGTCATACACGGTCTTCCACTTGCCATAGTCCGTCACTGAGTGCCGGATTGCAGTTGTAATCATGAGTCCTCCTCATATAGCTGCTTGTGTATGGATACTCTACCATACATTTGGAATACTAAGTCTATATTGGAATTCTGTGTGTCTGATGTAGTTTGAAGTAGACTGGTCGAACATCAATGCAACTCAGCCTCAAACGAAAAGGTGACTACGCCGTCAGGGCCATGATCTCGGTTGGACGCCACTACGGGTCCGGTCTGCGTCAGGCCCGTCAGATCTCCACCGAGATGCACATCCCCTACAAGACCTTGACCCTGATCCTGGCCGGACTGGTCACCGAGGGGCTGCTGATAGCCGCCCACGGACCCAACGGAGGCTATCGCCTGGCCCGACATCCCGGCGATATCAGCCTCCTCGATATCGTGGAAGCCGCCGAAGGGCCCGCCACGTTCGACCACTGCGTTCTACGCGACGGTCCCTGTGACTGGAACGAGACCTGTCCCGTCCACGACACCTGGGCCCGCACCCAGAATGCACTCATCCAAGAGCTGGCGGCGACCTCACTTGCGGACATCACCGCCATCGACGCCCTCATCGAAAGTGGCTCATACCGGCCTGCAGCCCCTCCCCACTCCCAACACACGGATCGACACGGCAACCGAAACTAATCGTCCAGGTTGATGGGCAGCTGAAGACCGAGGCTTCGAAAACTGAGTCCGATCGGCTATCGATGTCGCCGTCGGCTGAGAAGCGGCGAGCCTTCGCACCGAATTCGAAGTGATTCGAGGTCCGAAACCAGGGCCCAGTGGCCACCTTTTGTAGACTCTCCCGCATACATCATGTAGACTGTTGGTATGGCAACCACCACGATCCGCGTCGACACGGACACCCACGCACGCCTCCAAGCATTGAGCACAGAATCCGGCAGGTCGCTAATCGACACGGTTCGCGATGCCACCGAGGCTCTCGGCAGACAACGATTCGCCCATCAGGTAGCAGCCGAACTCGCCGCGCTCCAAACAGACGAAGACGCCTGGAAGGCCTATCTCGCAGAAGCCGAGTCAACATCAGTGGCAGATGGCATCAATCGATGATCTTTGGCTTGTCGACTTCGGTGAGCCATGTCCCGGGGAGCCAGCGGCCCATCGCCCGGCGCTAGTACTGGGCCCACCGGATTCGTTCGGACCAGCGTTCCCGTTCGTGATCGTCACACCCCTAGCGACAACCATCCGAAGACTCTCTCTCCATATCGAACTGGAGCCCACTAGCGAGAATGGGCTCGACGAAACCAGCTACATCCAGTGCGAGCTGCTGCGATCGATCAACCGAAAGCGCCTGGTACATCAGCTCGGCACCATCGACATTGACACCAGCCTCCGTGTCGCCGGCATCGTCAAAACACTCCTGAGATACTGATCCACGGTTGGAGGCAGATAGCGCCTATCAGTGACCTAGGTGCGGCTGAGCTCAGACTCGTGGTTTGGTTGCTCGTGATCGCTCCTGATGTGTATATTATGCGCATGTCACGTGTCAACGTCTATCTGCCAGACGAACTCGCCGAGGAGGCCAAGGCTGCTGGCCTCAACATCTCGAGCCTCACACAGCAAGCGATCCGGTCATCGCTGTCAGCACAGAACCTTGCACGATGGCAACAACGCGTCGCTGAACTCGCCTCTCCCGGCATCAGCCACGACAAAGTGCTCGAGGCGGTGAAATCGGCCAAGGACGAGCTCGAGGGTGGCTGACAAGCTCGTAGTCGATGCGTCAGCGATGGTCGACCACCTGGTCGCTTCTTCACTGGGCCAGCTCGTCGCCACGCGCCTTAAAGACAGCGAGGTCAACGTGCCGGCGCACTTTGACGCCGAAGTCCTGTCAGCGCTGGGTCGTCTGCAACGTGGTGGAGAACTCAGCCAACTCGAGGTGCAAGAACGAGTATCCCTCACTGCACAGGCACCATTCCACCGCCACCTACTCGCCCCGCTTCTCGAAGGCGCCTGGGCACTACATCACAACGTCCGTCTCGTCGACGCCCTGTACATCGAGCTCGCCAATCAGCTCCACACAACCATCATCACGACTGACTCCGGCCTGGCAGCCGCATCAGCCAACGCCGAACTCATCCAGTAGGCCCCGGAATAGGTGCGTTTGGCTACGAAACGTCAACCATTGTGGGGCTGTTTCGGCTGGCCTGCTGATCCGCATCAAATGCCGGTCAAACCAGCCACCATCACTTAACCACCACGACCGGCAGAAGAGTTGGGGCAAAGGCCGGATCACAGAATGAAGGTCAGCCCGACGAACCTCAGAGCTCGCGATCCTTCAACCTGAAGAGGATTCGGCGGACACTTATGAGGACCAGCAGACCCATGGCAAGTTGGTATGGCAAGAAGTGAATGACCGCGACCAAGGCCGACCCCCACGAGTCGGCATCGGACGGGCCAAAGGCCCACATCAGGAGTGCAGCGACCGCCGTGATCAATGCCAGCTGGAGTGCCAGGGAGAAAGTCAGGATCACAGTCGAGACCAATTTCCCGATGTAGGCAGTGAAGTTGAAGGACTGCAATGTCGCGATCCGTTCAGCTTGAACGATGGCGCGACGGCCCAGCGAGCTCAGCTGGTCGAGCCGAAGGAAGTCCTCGTTGTCCAACCCATTGTCCATTCGCCGCTCGGCCGCCGAGCGGATGCGCTTCCGCGCAGCTTTCCCGGCATCTCTTCGGTAACGCCGATATTCCTTGGGCAGGTCGATCCCATGATCGAGACGCGCCGCAAGGGTGTCATACAACAATGTCGCCCTGATGAGCCTCACCGTGTCGAAGCTCATCGGTATCTTGAATCGACTCGTCACCCGAAAGAAGCCAAGCCACAGCTGCGCAGTCGTGCGCTCGAACCACAGTGACTGCTTACTCCGATTGGCAACCAACGCCTCCCAGAACACCTCCTCGACCGCCTTTATCACCCGGTCGGTGTCGATCGGCGGAAGTGGTTCCAAGAGCGTGAGGGATAGCCGTGCCATACCCTCCAGGTCCTCATACTCCATGAGGTTGAAGATCTCGCGCATCGCTTCGCGGCGCGACGCACGGAGCGAGCCCATGGCGCCAAAGTCGATGAAGACCAGCTGGTTGTCGCGTTGGATGATGATGTTCGCCGGATGTGGGTCCCCATGAAAGAACGCGCTGTCCCAGAGTCCCCAGTGGCTGACCCAGACCAATCGCCTCGCAACGACCTTCGGATCGATGTTCAATTCAGCGAACTTGGCGAGCGCCTCAATGTCGTTGGTCTCGACGGCTGCAAGTAGTTCGAAAAGCCAAACACCGGAGACGAACTCCTCAACGATGACGTCTTCGCCCGACACTTCGGAATAGACCTTTGGAGCCGAGAAGTAACGCCTCGGGGCCTTCTTCGCTCGACGACGGAAGATCTCTTGAAACCGGGCTTCCTTGTAGAAGTCGAGCTCATCCAAAAGGGTCGACCGGACCTCCGAGAGGACATTGTCGGTGAAACCAGGTCGCACCAGGGTGAGGAATTCCGCCAACGAGGAAAGCCAGCCCAAAACACGCAGATCTGCGGTGATCTGACGAACGATGTTGGGCCGTCGAACCTTGACGGCCACACGTTCTCCCGTGTGCAGCATCGCCTGATATACGCAGGCGATCGAAGCGGAGCCAACGGGAGTGGGGTCAAATACCGAGAACGTCTGGTCGAGACTCTTCTCGGTGGCTTTCTCGATGGCCGAAACTGCCTGCTCGGTGGGGAAGGGTTCGACCCGATCGAGCAGTGAGGTCAGTTCGTCGCAGTACACCTGGGGCAATAGATCGACTCGCACCGACGCCTGCTGACCCAACTTGATAAACGAGCCTCCTGCGCCGTCGATGATCTCGCGAAGTCTCACGGCGCGACGCTTCTGCGAGTCGACGCCACGGAGCCGATCGAGCCAGATTCCAAAATAGAACCTGGCGATGGCACGAAACCAAACGGTCGCCCGACCAAATGTCGCTAACAGGCCGGGGTGGGCCGGCGTACCGGTCCGCAACCGAGGGGGTGCTATTTGAGATACGGCCTCCGAGGTGAATGCCGGTCGGCGCGGCATCGGGGCCAAGACCTCTTCTGCTGCCAGGAGCTCCGGACTCACATCGGGCAACTCATAGAAAGGCGGTGGGATGGAGTGCTCAATAGGAGCGCGACCGACCTGCACACGCCACGCGTTGGCACCGTCGCGGACTGCCGCTCTGATTTCCTGCTGTCGAGTCAAGACCTACGGTCGGTTGCCCGCGCGGCCACCCGGAGCGACCGCCGAACCGTTTCCCGTGTCGACTTCGACCAGGTGGCCCTCATCAGATCGAGCGGAACCGGTGCGAGCCGGCTGGCGCCGGCCGACATGCCTCTGGCCATGTTGGGTAACAACTCCACGACTGCGCCGTCGCGGTCCCGGCGTTGGGAGAGGCGTCGAGCCTTGTCATAGCTTTGGAGCCCCGTCGCCGCGGCGTCGACGGTCCGACGCGATGCCCGATACATGAAACGTTGAGCCCGGTCGGCTTCGGTGGAGCGAGGCTTTGACTTCTTCCGTTTTCCGCCCCTGTTCGCCCACTCGAAGACGATTGGGGTGCCCATGACCCAGTTCCGTTTTTGAGTAGGTTCCATATCAAAACTCAGAACGGCAGCTCGATGGTGCGACGACTGGGCTTTTTCCGCTTTCGCTCATAGATCATGACGATGGGAACGAGCGTCGGGTCATCCAACTCATACCCAACCTGGCTGTGGACCTCGTCGAGGACGTCCATCACCTCGCCGACCAGTCGGCCCTCGCCCCGCTTCAGGCGCTTCACGTGCTTGCGCCGGATCTTGCCGAGGTCGACCACGATCGGGTTCACGACCATAGGCTCGGACGCCGCCGTATCATCCGGGGCGCCGGCGGTCTCCGCGGCGCTGTCAGCCTCGATGGACATCTGTCTCACTCCAGTCGGTTGTGTGTTGATCGTAGCTACTCGTAGGCAATCGCTTCTCGGACGCTCAGCCGTGAGGCATGGCGCGCTGGCACCCAGCTCGCCACGATCGCGACCAGCATGGCGATCGCCAGCCATGCAAGGACGCCGAGTGGCGCAAACCTGTATTGCAGGGGGACCTTGATGAAACGCACACCGACGGCGTTGTCCATTGCCCAGCCCAAGGGCACGGCCAAGACCGAGCCGAGGAGCCAACTGAGAAAGGCGACGCTGAGACCTTCGACCAAGACGATCGACAAGACGGTCCGGCCGGTGGCCCCGACGGCTCGGACGACGCCGAACTCCTTGCTTCGCTCGAGGACATTCAGTGTCATGGTGCTCAGAAGCCCTAGGCCACCGACCAATGCAAAGAGGGCAGCCATGGCGGCCAAGAGGTAGAGGATGGGGTTGGTGAGCCTCTCCACTTGAGAACGCATGCCGGAACGAGTCGAGACTGCTTGCACTCCGACCCCGGCGGCCGTCAGATCGGCGTCCAGCTCATCGGCAAGGACCGATTGGGCATTCGCGTCGTGTGTGACTCCGGCCACAACGAGCCGGTTCGTCGTTCCCGGGATGCCCAAGGCAGCCGCCAGCGATTGGTAGGGCACATAGGCGATGGGCGTTGACGGACGTGGTTGGCCGGGCGCGACCAGCTGGGTAGTGGAGACTCCGACAACGTCCCAAATGGTCTCGAGCCCTCCGACCCGCAGGGTCAACGCGTCTCCTTGTGCGGTGCCGGGCTCATTTGCCGCGACGTCGACGTTTACCACGACCACGTTGCGGTCCCCTGGCTCGAGCCACCTACCTTCGATCAATGTCGGTTGGATGAAGGCGCTGCCAGGAGGCACGCCAAAAACCACTGTCTCCTCGCCGGCGTCATGCCCGTCGGGACGCACCACAGAAGAAGGCATCGTCAGCCAGCCTTCGAGACCGGTCACCCCGGCGTTGGACCGTATGACGGTTTGGAGCTCGTCGAAGCTCGTAGGTTCACCGAGATCGATCGTCACGTCTTGCCGCCAATAGTCGGCTATCGAGTCCACGCTCGCCACCAGGGAGCTGCGCAGACTGAGGACGGTTATGAGTATCGAGCCTCCAAGGGCAAGGGCGACCACGGTGAGGAGAAGGCGGGCTTTTTGCCTGAATGTGTTCCGCGCGGCGTATCGGAGCGACGAGGGCATCCGCTGCCGACGTGCCAACCAACGATCGATGCTCGCCTCCCCGAACGCGGTGGATTCTCCGGCATCCCGAATGGTCTCTGCCACTGTTGCTTTGGTGCCAGACAGGATGGGGCCGAGGGCGGCGAGGATGGGAACCACCAGGCCGACGGCGATCTCGGCGAGCCATACCCAGGCCGGTACCACGAGTCGATTTATGTCGATGTTGAGAAGTGTCCCCATCTGACGGGTGACACTTCGAGCTGCGACTGCGCCGATCGGGATCCCCACGACCAAGGCGAGGAGTCCGTAGACGGCCACTGTGGAGATATAGACGACGGTGATGTCACCTCGTGACCCTCCGACCGCCTTTATCACTCCGATCTGGCGTTTCTGTCTGACCATCATGGCGGTGACCGTGTTGACGACCAGAAACCCGGACAAGACGAGTGCGAGCACGCCGAGTGCCCCGAGGATCAGCAACAAAGACGAGATGACGTTGTCCAAGACGTGGCGACCCGGCGGTGGGATGGTGGTCCCAGTCACAGGGAAACCCGCTTTGATTATCTGGTCTCTCGCCCTTCTGGCGACATCGCTTATGTGATCCTCGTCCTGGCGTCCGTCCGTGACGGTGAACGCTATCTGGTTGAAGCCTGCGGGCAGTCCGAGGCTCTGCCATGTCGCCGAGCTCATGTAGCCGAAGATCACCTGGTCGACGAGCCTGCCGGAGACAATGGTGGCGTCGTAGACCGTTGCTTCGACTCTGAGGTCGTGCGTGCCACCGAATACATCGGTAACGGTGACGGAATCACCAATGCTTAGTCCTGTGGCGTCGATGGAGGATCGTTCCAGAGCGAGGTCACCGTCCGGAAGCGGCCAGGATCCTGCCTCGGGTCGGAGGCGATCCACTTTCATCGAAGCGGGGTCGTTGACCACGACCAACCGGAGCGGGCGGAAACCGTCTCCGACTCTGATGCGTCCGAGTGTCACCAGCTCGCCTTCGGCCGCCGAGATGTCGTCGCGTTCTACGAGGGTGGCGACGATTTGGTCATCGGCTCCGCTGGTGGCAAGGGTGGCACTGGAGATGTTCACCGCAGCCAAGGTGGCCGATAGGTTTTCTGTGAAGATTGCCCGAGCCCTCAGGGTCGTGCTCAACCCGGCCAACCCGATTGCAATGCCGAGAACGACCAGGAGAGTCCTGGCTGGGTTGCTGGAGAGGTCACGGGTGATCTTTCGCGCTCTGACGTTCATTTTCGAGCACGCTCGCGAAGCAGTACCGCAATGTGATCATCATCGAATCCCGTATCGATGCGCATCTCCCCGTGAACGGACATCGGGATGGTCACGACGGTGGTGCCATCCTTCTCCTCCGGCGCTGCGCGCACCAAGCCGATCGTCCGTCCACCCCCGCCAAGTGCGCCAGCCGTGAAGTGACGTCCTGATCGATATCGGTAGGCAACGCTCTTCCCATCGCCGGCCATGACCTCGACCGCACCCTGGAGCACGACATAGAACTCGTTCGAAGGGCCACCCGATTCGATGATGGCGGCGCCCGGTTGAAAGATTCGACGTACGGCGTGACTTGTCAATTCGTCGAGCCGAACATGTAAGTCCGACGGCACGACATTGCGCAGTGTCTCGGTGGTCATCCGCCGGCGCATCTCTGCAGCGATCCGGTCGTGGGTCATCTGGTTCTCGGCGACGAGACGCCGGAAGATGTCACCATCCAGAGCGAGAAGTGAAGCCTCGGAGTCGTTGGACACTCGCACCGTCGCGTTGCGCCGAGCTTGTTGGAGCAGGCCCGCCTCTCCGAAATACTCACCCAGGCCGAGAACTGCCACCACGTCTTCGTCCCCGGTACTCCGCCGGCGGAGCACCTCGAGCGTGCCGCGGATCACAATGTAGAACCGGTCGGCGACATCTCCTTCGGCGAAGACCGTCGATCCAGCGGCGAGGACCTGAGGTTCTAGGTTGGCGCTCACTTCGGACAGTGCCTTCTCGGAGAGACCAACGAAGGTCGAGCGAACCTGTGACTCGACGATCTCGCCGTCTGCGATTAGGACGACACGGGAAGCTCGAGTCGCCAGATCGTTGTCGTGCGTCACCATCAGAATCGTCTTGCCGTGATCGACCAGGTCTTCGAAGAGGCGGAAGATCTTGTCGGCGGTGTGGGAGTCGAGACTCCCGGTCGGTTCGTCGGCCACGATCAAGGCAGGGTCATTGGCGAGGGCACGAGCGATCGCCACACGCTGTTGCTGGCCGCCGGATACCTCGAATGGCAGCTTGGCGGCGTGGTCCCCCATTTCGACCCGCTCCAAGAGGTACAACCCACGATCGCGCCGTTCGTGTGAAGACCCAAGACGGGCCAACTCCATGGGCAGTACCACGTTCTCCAACAGGGTGAGAGTCGGCAGCAGCTGGAAGAATTGGAATATGACCCCGAGATTCCCACCACGCCAAGCGGCTACTGCGTTTTCATTCAGATCTTGAACAGCGGTCCCGGCAACGTGGACTTCTCCACCGGTCGGCCTATCGATGCCTGCGATCATGTTGATCAGGGTCGATTTTCCGCTGCCGGATTTTCCTATAACCGCGACAAACTCACCGGCATCGACGTCCAGATCGACACCCCGTAGAGCCTGGAACATTCCCGTTGGCGTTTGGTAGGCCCTGACCACCTCGCGCAGGCGCACGAGTGGTAGCTGTCCGTCCACGCCGGTCACGACCTTGACCGCGGTGGATAAACAAGCGCGTCTTTTAGGTCCCCATTGACGTAGTGCTGCTTGAGCTGACTCCGTCGCAGCTTCCCGTTGTGAGTCATGGGAATGGTCCTCGGCAAAACCAAATCAACGCGGGCAGGGCGGAATCCAAACCGGTCGTGAACGGCTTGCACTATGGCCACAACACAAGACTTTCGAGCGCTCTCGTCCGTGAGAGTGCCGGGGCGGATCTCGGCGAGCACGATCACCTGCTCCCCTTCGACACGCCCTTCGTCGACTCCAATCGCCGCCGCATAACGGACACCGTTGACGGCATTCACCACTTCCTCGATTTCCTGGGGATAGATACTGCGTCCGGCCTGGATGATCAGGTCCTTGGCGCGACTCAACACATATAGGTTGCCGTCGCCGTCGAGATAGCCGATGTCGCCGGATCGGATTTCGTTCGGTCCCGCGAAGAGTCGATCGTTGGCGTCCGGATTGTGGAAGTAGCCACGGGTAACAGCGGGACTCTCGACCAGTATGTGCCCTGCCGTCCCGGCAGGCAGTGGCCGGTCTTGGTCGTCGACGATGGTGATTACCACACCAGGAAATGGACGACCCACCGATACAGCTCCACGGAGGTCGACCCGGTTTGGAGTGGACGGCTTCCACATGCTGACTCCTACCGTGGCCTCTGCAAGGCCATAACCCGCCACCATCACGTTCTCGAGCCGGAAGGTGTCGTGGAAGTCACGAATCGTCGACTGGCGCACCGGTTCGGCTGCATTGAGCGCGACCCGCAAAGAGGAGAGGTCGGGGTGTTCGGCATCTCGCTCCAGAGAGGCCTGTCGGAGGCAGAGGCGATAACCGAAGTCGGGTGAGGCCGTGAACGTACCCCGATGGAGGCTGATGGCTTCCAACCACGCCCTCGTGTCACGGAGGCTCGTGGGGAGCAAGAACAGTTGCGCCCCGAGGTAAAAAGGCACGATCGTCATCAGGATCAGTCCCATGTCGTGATAACTCGGCAGCCAACTGACAAAACGATCCTCCGGGGTAATTTCCATTCCGTCGATCATCTGGCGGACGTTTGTCAAAATGTTGGCGTGCGAGAGCTGGACACCCTTTGGGTCTCCAGTGCTACCCGATGTGTATTGAAGGAAGGCCACGTCGTCCGGTCGAGGCCACGCCAGTTCGGCCTCGTTTACCTTTCGATGGTTCGTGGTGAGCACCTCGATCGAACCGGCGTCGGCCCGCCATGTCGCGAGGTGATCAGCCGGCGTGCTCGAAGGGGCGACGATGTGTTTGGCACCACATAATTGCGCCATCTCGATCACCCGGACCGGAGAAACTTCGGGATAGATCGGAACTGCGATGCCACCTGCACGCTGCGTGCCATAGAAAGCTGTGAAGAAGTCGTGTCCGTTGGGCAGGGCCAATACGACGCGATCGCCATGCTCGACACTGCGGCCGACCAGTGACATCGCCATTTTCTCGATATCTGACCACATGCGGCCAAAGCTGCGTGTTTGGCCACCGAATGTGTAGGCCGTTCGGTCTCCGCTCTCCGCCGCACGGAGGGCCAGCAAGCTGATCAGCGTGCTCGGGCTGTCTTTCAGGTCAGCCTCGTTCACGCTCGCCTCAGCGACGCCACGAGGTGTACGAGGTCGTCGACTGTCTGCACAGCGGCGGCGGATTCTTCGTTGATATGGACACCGAGGTCTTCCTCGAGACGAACAACGATGCTCATAAGATCGAAAGAGTCCGCCTCGAGATCTTCGACGAGACGGTCGTCCAACTCCACCCTCTCGCGACCGAGTTGCAGTTCGACTGCGAGACGAACCGCTTCGCGCAATGTGTTCGCCTCTCCGTTCTCGGTCATGGAGTGGCCGCCACGGCAAGGACGTCGACTGTCGTGTCGGCGATGCGTTCGGCGATCTCTTCGCTCATGTCCGTGTCCAAGAAGACCATGTCCCATGAGAGACATCCCCGATAGATCTTGGCGAAGGCCGTGGCCAGCGGGCCTAATCGGTTGTTCGATATGAATCCATGCACGCCGAGGATCTCGATGTCCCCATACTGACTCGATAGGGCAAGCGGACCGGCGTAGCTGACCGCCGTGGTGCCAAGACGCATCCGTTTCGTTGAGGTGACCAACTTCATCATCCGATTGGCCATCACTGTCCCCAGCAACGGCACGTCCCGGGACAGCGAGTCGCGAAGCTCTTCTTGGAAAGCCCGGGCAACGGACCACAGATCGTCGGTCGGGCCCACCTGAAGCGTGTGACGGAACATCGAGACGTAGCAGCCCAACGCATCGGCATCCGGGGTTGGCATCAGGGTTGGTCGGAGGTCGGCAAAGGTGACCGCCCGCATCGGTAACTTCTCGCCGCGATACAGATTCCGGTAGGTCGCAGCCACAAGGGCCGCTGCGGCCACGCTGTTCATGGTGAGACCCAGATGGCGCGCCTGGTGCACGAGCGAGTCGGTCTCCTCGGCCGATAGAGCCCGGATGGCGGTCACACATCTGGCGTGGGGTTGAATCCTCGGCCGTCGACCGCCTGCAGACCGGCGGTAGCCAATCTCATCGACCGCTTGGCTACCGATGAACTTGGCCAGAGCCACGCGCCGGGATCGTCCGGTTAGCTTTTCGGGGAGTAACTGGTCGATCGACGGTGGCAGGGGGTATGTGATCGAGACGGTCGGATCGACGTCTTCGGTGACCAGCTGCATGAACTGGTGATAGAGGCGGAGAGCCGAAACCGCATCCATCATCGAATGGTCGTAGCCGAAGACCAGATCACTCTCCTCACGCTGCGTATCGGTCAAGTAGGTGCATGTGACTAGTGGTCCGGTTTCGACGTCGATGTTGCGATTGATCACCTGTCCGGCCACGTCTTGCCAATGTGACTCGTCTCGTCGCTGCAGGACGTCGAGAGGAATTGGCGGTACGTCGGAAGACACGTCGAACCAGAGCCGACCACGATCAGAGACGATCCTCGCCCGAAGGATCTCGTGCCTGGCCTGAAGGGCATCGAGGGCGAATCTGACTCTGTCCGCGTCGATCATCCCTCGGAGACATAGGACACCCGCGACGCTCATGGGCGCAAATCGGCGGGTCACTTGTAGCGCCGATTCCATCGAGCCCAGGGGACGCCTCATCGGTCGATCATAGGAGCGACGACAGCGGGCCTTCTGGCGCGGTGGACAGGCCCCATACGTCCGTCAAGCGCGGCCGTTGCGATCCTGTCCTTCTAGCCAAAGCCCGGACTACGTGCAGCAGGTCGACCAATGGTAAATGGCATCTGGATGAAATCGAGAGGTGCCCGACACCATGTCAATGGTGTACCAAACAACGAGTGTCGACGCGCCCCGCGACACCTCTCCGCAGCTCGATATGTCCAGATATGGTGCACGTCGCGAGTGCTCTGGCAGACATGCCTGGCCGTCGAGTCTCAGTAGGGAGCGAATCATGGTTGAACGTGTTGACTTCGCATGGGTGCGAGACTTCATCGAGAGGACTCAGTATCTGGTCTTGGCTACGACTGATGGTGACAGCCCGTGGGTGGCTCCGGTCGAGCCACTTGTCGACGAAGACCTCAACTTCTACTTCTTCTCCACCCCAGAGGCCCGCCACAGCCAACACATTGAGAATGGTGGGAAAGTGGCCGCGGTCATGTTCGCTTCGGAGCAACCCCAGTACACGCCCACCCTGTCTGCGAATCTGAGCGGCGTCCAGATGGAATGCACAGCTCGGAAGCTCGACCCGTCTGAGTACAACGAGGCGGTACGGGGGGCGATCGACGCTCTCCAGCCGCCCATGCCGCCCTATCAGGTGTTCATGATCACGCCGAGCCGTTTCTACGTACCAGCCATCGAGAATGGGGTGAATACTCGATATGAAGTCGAAATGGATTGACCTGAACGGCCCGCTCGATATCCGGCGCCCTGATCCCGCCCCACCCGGACCATGAACTAAGACGTGTTGGGGCGCGGGCGACCGTCGTTGTTGGGGATTTAGGGCGATCGCACCCGCGGCGTCAAACCCGAGACACGTGGATTCGACCTCCGCCGCTCCCAGCTGGCTAGTCCGGAGCCTGACGATCACCCAGAGATTTCGAGTGAGTGCAGGCTTGAGCCACGAGCACCTGGCTCTCCCCAAGGGCCCGCCGGCAAATAGCAGCTGCCTCCCCGCTGTGGTCCCTATCTGAGACAAGGCTGCGCCCTCTCGTGAAAAGACTGTGGGCATTTCCGTGCAGTTCGACCACGAGGATCCTCAGCCGCGTTTGGTGAGACGAGTTTCGGCCAGTGCCCGGCGCAGACGGGTCGACGCGAAAGCACCCACGATAGAGATCGCCAGCCCGACCGCAATGGCCGTGGCAAACCCGGCACGCACCGCTGCGGCGGCGCCAGCAGGACCGCCCCCGGCGGGTGAGGCGATGAGGTCTCGGACCAGCTCTGGATCACCGAGTTGGAGGCCCACCACCAACAAGAGCACCGCCCCGCCGATGGCCGATCCGAGAGTGAACCCCTGGTTTCGTGCGAAGAGGTGGGCCGACGCCACCCGACCGATCTTGGCCGTGTCGGTGACATCCCGCATCAAGGTGAGCGCAGCATTGGTGGCCATTCCCACCCCGATGCCCATTCCGAAGAAGGCAGAGAACGCTGCGAACACCGACACCTGCCCCACGACGAGAACCCAGGCGATGGCGAGTGATGGAATGGTGAACATGTAACCGACGAGGAGGACCCACGATTCGGAGTGCCGGTCGGCCATACGGCTGGAGAGGATCGCTCCCGTGGTCCAGCCGACGGTGAGGGGAAGCACCGACCACGCGGTGAACCCCGCCGACTTCTCTAGACCGGCACGGACATAGAGAGGCGTGTAGGTATCGACGGCGATGACCGCGGCGAGTATCAACCCGGTGGAGAGGGCCAGGCCGCGGTAGGGCTGGGGGACGATGTGCTCCAACCTGACCACGGGTGTCGTGGCTCTCCTGGCATGGCCGACGTAGATCCACAATGCGATTCCGGCGGCGCCCAACCAGACGAGCGACCAAAAATCGAAGGTGTCGACGGCGATCAGGGTGGCCACCGTGACCGCACCGAGAAGCAGGGTTCCCTTCAGGTCGAATCGCCCTGCGGCCTCGCCGTACGCCCCGGGCAGCGTCTTCCAGCCGGCGAGAAGCGCTCCGAGCCCGAGCGGCACGTTGATGTAGAAGATCCAATGCCAGGAAGCGAAGGTGAGGATCAAGGCCGCCACTGCCGGGCCGGCGACGCCCATCACACCCCAGATACTGGCGTTGGCCGCATAGGCCCTTCCAACCAGATGCTGAGGGAAGGCGAGCGAAACCGCCGACGTACCAGTGGCGATTACCAGCCCAGCTCCCAGCCCCTCCAGGGCCCGCAACGCCACCATCACCTCCATGCTGGGCGCGAAGGCAATGGCGAAACCGGCCGCGGCGAACACCGAAACCGCCAATCGGAACATCCTGGAAACGCCGATGGCGTCGATGAACGGGCCGGCCACGACAGTGGCGAGACTCGAGGCGAGCAGGTACACCGTGATCGTCCAAGGCAGAAGGGAAACATTTCCCAAGTCGGCGGTTATATCGGGGAGGGCGGCAGCCATCCCCAAAGCCTGAAATGAGGCCAGAGCAGCCGTGGCCAATATCGCGATCGACACCGGCAGCAGGTCGCGGGAGAAGATGCTGCGCGGCTCGGTCACGGTGTGAATGTAGATCGGCCCTATCAGGGCCGAGTCGACTCAACGGATCACGAACCGGATTGCTCCAGCCCCGGAATTGGTGCGGTTGCCACGAAGCGTCAGTTGGGCTGTTTCTGCTAGCCCTTTCGATTTCCTTCAAACAAGCGTCGTACACGCCACCGTCACGTGACCAGAGCCCACTCCCCCGCTCCATGTGTGCCGGAATAGGGCGGGTACGGTTGGACTGCAGCGAGACGGATCGGGGTAGTTATGCCACTTGAACACATAGGTATCGGTGTGCCCGATGTTGACGCGGCGAAGGTGTACCTCGATGAATTCATGCCCCTCGTCGGCTTCGAACCCTGCTTCGGCAACGGGTACTGCCCGAGCGACTGGCAGGGTGCTCAACTCTTCCTGTACGAGGCGAAAGAGCCTCACGAATACTCGAGGCATGGCACCGGTCTCCAGCACCTCGCATTCATGGTTTCGACGAGGGCCGAGATTGAGCGTGCATACGAGTGGGCACGGGACCGCGGCGATGAGATCGTTCGTGCTCCAAAGGCGTTCCCACAGTACGGGCCGCATCAATTCGCAACGTTCATCCTCGACCCGCATGGATTCATGATCGAAGTTGTGACCCACGAGTCTGTGGACCCAGACCAACCCAGCCCATAGCCGCCAATCCCGAGCGCCCTAATCCCGCCCCACCCAAACGTTGGGGGCTGTTGAGCCACAGGGGCTTGTGGCGATTGGGGATGTGGGGCGTCGCGGCTACCGCATCAAACGAGGGTCAATCTCGCCTAGACCCCACACAGCGAGACCCCGCGCAGCAATGAACTAGGTGGGGTTGGGGCGGAGAGGCCTGTGGTTGTTGGGGATTCGGCCGATCATTCCCGCGGCGTCAAACGAGAGTCAAGCCCTGCTCCGCTCTGGTTGATTCAGCCCCCTTTTCAACACGATAATGCCGCCGGCCGCCCTCCCCGCGTGGCTTGACTGAGATTCCGTTGTGTTTTTCGAGTGCGGATTCGATGGCTTCATCGTGAAGACGCACAGCTCCATCGTCGTGCCCGGTGCTTCCTCCCCACAGTCGGGTGCTTCCTTCCACATCGGTGAACAGAAACGTCACTACACCGTCTGGAAGGTCCACCATCCGGCCGACTCTGTCCGTAGGCTGAGGTTGTAGCGTCCACGAGGTGAACCACTCTGCCCACCGTACGGCGCTAACCCTGTTTGGTCCGCTCGCTCCCGGCTACGAGCGCTGGGGGGCCATTCTCAGCATGGGCCAGGATGCCCGCTGGAGGCAGCGGATGGTCGACGGACTCGACATCAACCCTGGGTCCAGAGTTCTCGATATCGCCGCCGGCACCGGACTGATTACCCGGCTCCTCCAGTCGCGGGGGGCGGAAGTGATCTCGTTGGATCAAAGCTATCCCATGCTGCAACCAGCCGTGGCAAGAGGAGCCACCGGCGTGGTCGCCACGGCTGAGGCGCTCCCCTCCCCCGACGATTCCTTCGACGCGGTCACATTCGGATATCTGCTTCGGTATGTTCACGACGTCACCGGTTGCATGACTGAGATCGCCCGTGTCCTCCGGCCCGGCGGACGGGTTGGAATGGTCGAGTTTGCACGGCCGGGTGGTCTATGGCGACCGTTGTGGTTCGCGTACACCCGTTTGGTGCTCCCCGCAGCCGGGGTAGTCGCCGGCAACGGCTGGTTTCGAGTAGGTCGCTTCCTCGGGCCCAGTATCGACGACTTCGCGGACCGGTACCCGCCCGCCCGCCTCATCGCCGCCTGGGAGACCGCCGGGTTCACCGAGGTCAGGGCGGAGGCGATGTCGTTGGGCGGCGGTTTGGTGATGTGGGGGCGGAAGGCGTGAGCAACCGCCCGGCGTTCTACTCTCTAACCGGATCGGCTTGGGGTGACTTCGTCTCTCTCCTCCACATCCCGTACACACTCTGGCACCTCTCGTATGTGGCTATCGGAGCGGCCCTGGCCCCATCGGTGGACTGGCGGATCTTCGTGGGGACCCTCATCGCGTTTGGTCTCGGACTGGGGGTCGGTGCCCATGCCCTCGACGAAGTGAAGAGTCGTCCGCTGCGCACCGGGTTCTCCGATCGTGTCCTCTGGGTGATGGGGCTTGGAGCGATGGCCGCAACAGTTGTCGTAGCGGCGGTCGGCGCGGTCGAGGTGTCTCCCTGGGTGCTGGCTTGGGCGTCTTCGGGGATCCTGCTTGCAGTGGGGTACGCCCTGGAGTGGCGTGTCGTCCACACCGACCTCGGATTCGCTTTCAGTTGGGGTGCTTTCCCGGCTGTGGTGGGCTACTGGGCGCAGACTCAAGAGATCTCGTTGCCGATCCTCGTGATTGCAGTTGCCATGTTCGTGTTGAGCCTGACGCAACGCACGTTGAGCACTTCGGCGAGATTTGTCAGACGCCGCACCACAGAATCTGTGGTCAACTTCGACGGTGGCCGAGCCTGGCCGCGGGCCGAACTCCTCGCAACATGGGAAATTCCGCTCCAGTTGCTCACCTGGACCACCGTGGCGATAGCAATCGGTTTGCTCGCGACCCATCTCTGAGCGACCGGAGGGCGCCGCCCGTAAGGATCGCCCCGAATCAGTGGGACGTCGCACGGCCTGGTATTCGGTTCCCGTGGAGCGGCCGGCCACCATTTTGAACACGCGAACTCCCGCTAGGAGCCGTCGATAAACCGAACGGGTCATACCCAAATTTGCACCTCTTGGTGGAGCCTCGGCTCATCGCAGGAAGGGGACGGTCCGGATTAGGAGCTGTTGCGCCAAAGAGGCCCGTGGTCATTGGAGATTTCGTGGGTCGGGCGGTTGTCATCAAACGAAATGTCAAACGCGTAGCCAATGCCCCGATAGCCAACTTCGGACCACTTCGCGATGATCGTTCCCCACCGGCAACTCTTTCCCTACTATCGACTGATATCCGGGGCCGCAGGCGGGTCGCCTCCGAAGATGAACAGCCGGGTGTTCTTGTCACATCTGGCCCATAGCCTCGGCACAAAGAGGAAAGAAGGCATGAGTAGTTGGGAAGCGCACAAGGAGAGCAAGACCGCCGAACTCGTCTTGCTTGTTGCCAAGCACACCGAAGACGACCCTACAGCGGGTTCGACCAAGCTGAACAAGATTCTCTACTTCGCTGAGATCTCACATCTACGTCGGACGGGAGAGCCGATCACGGGATCCGTGTACCAGAAGCAACCGCACGGACCGACGTTGCGGCGAATGCCGCCGATCGTCAGAAATCTCGAAAGCGAGGGAGCCGCGAAAGAGGTTGAGGAGGACTACTTCGGCTACGCACAGAAGAAGCTTGTCGCACTTAGAGAGCCTGACCTATCCGACTTCTCCGCCGGAGAGATCGAATCGGTGATGGACATGGTTCGTCAGTTCTGGGGTAAGAGCGCCAAAGAGGTCTCCGATATCTCTCACCAAGACCCCGGCTGGCGAGCAGTCGATATCGGAGAGACCATTCCGCTCGAACTCGCATTCGTCACTCAACCAGAAGTCACCGAGGCGATACGAGAACGTGCTCGTCAGCTCGCGAGTGACCATGCGTGAAGCGCTATGCGAGTCGTTCGCTCCGGACACTTTGAGCGCCAAGTAGCGGCCCAGCTCGACGTCGAAGGCCGTCCGAGCGTCAGGCAGTTTGAAGTTCAGCTCGCTCCGATCGCGGAGCTGATCTTCAGCGCCTTCTGGGACGACCCGACTTTGGTCCCGACGGTTGACGAAGAGTCAGGGATCAGAATCACACTGATCGCACCGCCAGCTCCATACATGTTTCCGCCCTCGGTCTTCTACGCGCGACGACTGGACGAAGAAACCATCGAGATGATCGGTGTCGACTTCGACTGGGGATATTGGGACTTGGTTGGAGAGGATCCCGCGGACTAGACCGGGATGCTTGGCCGACCCCGGACTAGGACGTGTTGGGGCAGCGAGGCCCGTCGTTGTTGGGGAGTTGGCCGGGTCGCACCCGTCAGGTCAAACCAGGGTCAAACGTCACCGCGATATGCGAGGAGTCACCGCCGGCGGGTCCCCCGCCGTCGAACTCAATACCTTCAATCTCATTAGCGCATGCCGCATCACGTCCCAACACGCAGTCGGGCTAGCTCCGACCAGTGCCAAACAGCCGCTGGCTGGAGGATCACGTTCACCACGACCGGAGTGGCCGCTCGATCCCGCTTGAGTGGCGAAAGTCGGTCGCAGTTATAGTGATGGGATGTCAGGATGCGACATATGGAGATCAAGTCATGAGCGTTGAGAAGTCGCCGGTTCGGCTCGGATCGCTGGGATTGGGATGGTGGGGTGGTGTCCTGGCGAATGCGGCGCAGACGGTCGATGATGTGGAAGTCGCCGTTTGCTATGCGAGAACGCCGGAATCTAGAGCGAGCTTCGCCAGCGCCCATGAGTGCCGTGAGGCCACCTCGCTCGATGACCTTCTGGCGGACGACATCGAGGGTGTTCTGATCGCCACCCCCCATACCACCCATGCAGACCTTGCCATCGCGGCAATAGAGGCTGGCAAGCACGTATTCGTCGACAAACCGCTCACTCTCACTGTTGCCGACGCGGATAGGGTCTTGTCGGCGGCCGAGAAGTCCGGAGTTGTGGTTCAGGTTGGTCACAACAGGAGAAGGCAACCTGCAATCCGCAAGATCAAAGAGCAGATTTCGGGCGGAGGTCTAGGGTCGTTGCTCGAGGTCACCGCAACGCACTCTGCACCCTTGCTCTTCAACCCGAATCTCTCCCATTGGCGACGGGAGCTGGCGGAAACCCCGGCCGGAGGGATGTCGGCGTTGGGGGTTCATCAGGTGGACAACTTCCACTATCTGGTTGGGGAGATTGCTCGCGTCTTCTGTTGGAGCCGCAGAATGCTGCCGGAAGGTGAAGTGGATGATGTGACCGAGGTCCTGTTCGAATTTGCTTCTGGCGCTCTCGGCCATCTCTCGACGTCGATGGCTACGGGTCCAGTAGTTGAGCTGACTGCTTGGGGAACAGATGCGATCGCCAGAAGCTCCCAAGATGGCGGTCAGCTGACTATCCAGAGTCGCGGCGACTCAGAGCAGGTAGACGTTCAGATTGACCCATTTGACACAATTGCCGATGAGCTAATCGAGTTCGCATCTGCCGTCAGGGGAGAGGGTTCGCCCGAGATCGATGGCGGTGAGGCCCGCCGCACTGTGGCTGTCCTCGAGGCCATTGTTCAAAGCGCGGAAACCGACAGCCCGGTCGACGTCAATTACGATTGAAGTGATGGGGAATCAGTCCGCCATCTTGGCTGCGAACCCAGATACAGAGTGGTCTCTGATCGTTTGAGGGGCTCGGTGAATCTCGCCGGCGAAGAAGAACTGCTCTGGACGTATAACCGTTCGGACAAAGCCCACCAGTCTTTTTCCCGACTCAATTGAGCTGATTTGAATGAGTGGGTCCCCCTCTTGAAGCCCAAGAATCTCAGCTTCAGATGCTGGGGCGGGGATCACCTCGATATCCATCTGGGCGGTGGTCAACTCGAGCCCGTACCTTGTGGCGAGCTGATGCACGATGTCAGGGCCGCCAGGCCGAAATTCCGGCGGAGCGCTCACAGACAGAGTGCCTGCGATCCGCAGAAACAGCTGACTGAGGGATATCTCATCGTCATCGACCGTGTGGGTCAGCACGATCTCCCAGACGTCATCTCGTGGCGACATCCCGAGAAGGCGTCCCACGTGACCGCCGACAGAGACTTTGCGAGCGGACAGGATTTTTCCAAGTCTGGCTGGGGTTGAACGTGGCGTAAACCACCTGCCTGCGACGTCAACTGACTGCTGGGAGAACTTAGGCTCGGTAACGAGGGTGCCCTTGCCTTTGATTCGTAGTCCGCGACCCTCACCTTCCAGAACATCGAGTGTCTTCCTTGTCACCGAACGGCTCACGCCAAAGGTCTCGGTCAGAGCTCCCTCAGCAGGTATCAACTCTCCGGTCTTCCACGTGCCTTTGTCGATTTCCTCCCTGAGGATGTCGGCGAGTTGGTGGTAGTACGGAAGGGGGCTGGTGAAATCGATGTGATGCATGTTGTTAGACGGCGGCACCCGGTTCATTTTGCTGCCTTACCATTTCTCAAAACGTCTCCTGTTCCTTGCGAGCGAATTCCTTGGCCGGGCCGGCCATGGGCACGCGTCTACCTACCTTGCCTTTAGGTGACGTGCGTTAACTCTAGCGGCGCAAATCGTCCCACTTTGTGCGGGTTTATCATAGATGATATCCTCGCGTGCTAGGACTACATGTACAAGGAGGCAGTGATGATTCGACACGTCGCGATGTTCAAGTTCAAGGACGGGGTCAGCCAAGACCAAAAAGTCGCCGCACGGGATGCACTCGCCAACCTGAAGACTGCAGTTCCCAGCGTTGTCGAATACACCGTAGGATTTGACATCGAACGGAACCCAACAACTGGGACATGGTCCTGGTCGGGGATTACGAAGATTTGGCCGGACTGGAGGCGTACTTCGCCCATCCGGTCATGAATCAGGCATCAGATCTCGTGGCCTCCGTTACTCAGAAGGAAATCACGGCCCGAGTTCAGATCGAGATCTGAGATCGACCCAGAGCTCAGATAAAAGACCATGGCAGTCATCGACATCCACAACCATGTAACACCCACCCGCTTCGTCGAGGCCATTGAGCGTGACGGGCAATGGCATTCGCTCGGACCCGAAGTGGGGGAATTGCACATACCAAAGTTTTCGATCAGCCCTGAAGATCGGATCGCGGAAATGGACGAGATGGGCGTCGATGTCCATGTTCTCACGATCAATACCGGCTTCTTTCGATACGACCTCGACGCTGATGTCACCCGTTTGATCGCTGATGAATCTAATGAGGCACTGACCGAATTCATGACTGCCTATCCAGATCGGTACCTGGGATTAGCCACAGTGCCGCTTCAGGATGTTGGACAGGCAATCGACGTGATGCAGCACGCTATGTCGGAGATGGGTTTCAAAGGGATAACCATCGGTGACCATGTCAACGGAGTCACGCTGGATGACAGCCGCTTTTATCCGTTCTGGAAGGCGGTTGAAGAACTCGGCGCAGTGGTCT
>CAWGJI010000013.1:0-8844 GCA_963822895.1 uncultured Acidobacteriota bacterium | reverse complement strand
CCCGTATCAGATCGTGACTGTCGGCGACATGCATCCGATCCACGATAAATCAGCTGCGTCTTGAACGATCTGTAGGTCAACGCCGCACCCACCAGGCAAGAGCCCCCCGGATGCAGCCCAGAGCCCGATATCCAGAATCGCCTTGGATCAGGTTTTAAGTTCTGGTCGCTCGACATGGTCAAGCGTGTTGGTCAACCAGAACACCTTCTCGACCCCGTGACGCCGAACGCTGCCGCAATCCTCAAGGCCAGAACCGCTGAAGGGACGAAGTGACCGTTCTCGATCGTGTTGATCGTCTTCCTAGTGACCCTGGTCATGTCCGCGAGTTGCTGTTGAGTGAGGCCTAGCTCGGAGCGCCATCGCTGAATGGCATTCTCGATCTCGTCGGACGCTGGACCTGCATTGCGACGAGTCATCTGTCCGACAGAAGCCTCGACACGGCGAGGGTGATGCTGCCCAAACAGAACAGGCTCGCCGCAACAATCCCCCCAGACCACTCTGCAGCGGAAGGGGAGTGCGGCGATGACCCCTGCAGCGGCCAGCGTGGCCAGGGCTGCTCTCCTCGTCGCCTGGTCGTCGAGAAAAGAAGTGAACTCATCGGACAGCTTCAACCGCTGATCCGTGGACAATCCCTCGTTGAACCTCCATGCCGAGACCAGTGCACCCCCAAGCAGCAAGAATCCCACCGCAGCAATCAGACCGACCAGAAGGGACCACGACGAGGTCAGCCACCCCGCCGATCTCCCCGCATTGCCCAGAGCGCTGGCCACGACCGCCACTCCCGCTGCGATTTGGCCGTAGAGAACACGTCTCTTGACCAAACCATGTCTGGTCTCGATGTCCGAACTGCCGTCCATGATCGACCTTTCCTTGTTCTGAGAGCCTATAACCTATGGGTTACTTTGTATCACATAGGTTACATGATACAACCGGCGACCTCATCGGATGCGATCTCCTGGAGAATGCATGAATGAGCTCCACGAGGATGCCTCGAGGAAGCACCCCGTGGACACAGCCGTCAGATCGACACGGACCCGAGACCGATGAGCGCTCGACAAGAAGGGTCCCGGTCTTGACAATTCCCATTGCAGACACGGCGGAATCCCTGCAGTCGCTATCCCGATTCCCCCCGGCTCTGATTCCTCGGTGCCCAAAAGACAGCCGAGACGGATCTACGATGATCGGCACAGTTCAGATGTGCTCTCCAAGCACTGTGTGCCGATTTGCACGGGAAGTGGCCCTTCGATCCGGAATGAGTGAGTTGTGTTTCGACTGATCCGGGCAGGTGTTGCAATCGCAATAGTGCTCGTGTTGCTGGTCCAGCTCAATCACGAGACTCAACACGACTTCGACGTGGTCAACTATTTCAGCTACTTCACCGTGCTGAGCAATCTCATAGCAGCAGTCGTTCTCGTCGCTCTTGTCATCCGGCCCGAGCTCATCCAGTCATCGAGGTTTACCAACTTCCGGGGCATGGCCACCCTGTGGATGGTGACGACCGCCGTGTTCTACTCTTTTTGGGTGTCTCCAAGCCTCGGGGACGCACTACGACACGTCATTTCCCCTGTAATCCTGCTCGCAGATTGGATACTCAATCCCGGTCCCAAGCTCTTACCCACACGCCACACCGTCGTGTGGATGATCCCGGCCGGCATCTATCTGGCCTACTCGATGATCAGGGTCTCTTCGTCGACTGGTATCCGTACTATTTCCTCGATCCTGCCCGGCAAGGGTATTGGGCGATTGCGGGGTTGGTGCTCATCGTGACGGTGATCATGGCTGCGTGCGGCTTTCTGCTGGCGTCCTGGCCCGGTCGTGTCGCGTCGTCGAATGTCGAAGGGGACTCAGACGATTCATCTGAGCACCGTCGGCGTATGACTGTCTGAATCCTCCCTCCGGCTCGATCTTTCGGTCAGGCGAGAGCCACGTTTCTTGCGACCACCCCCCCTCGACCGATTCGAGTCGACGTTCCTGTGGATGGCCTGTGTAGGTCTCGGCACTTGTTTGGTGCCAGATATGGTGCCATAATGGCACCATGAATTTGACCAGGTATGTGGAGACTCTGCGTGAACAGTTGATTGCCGCTGCGGAGATGGGAGGCGCCGAGAGCAAAGCCTTGATCGTTCGTCTCTCGGCCGGTCTCGATGCGGCAACGCGTTTGGTGCTGCTGGAAGCCATTTCCGACGCCGCCGATGAGATCACGACAGAACTGGCCCCGGGAGCCGTGGAGGTCCGTCTGCGCGCAACCGACCCGGAGTTCGTCGTCAAGCTACCGGCCGAGGCCGCCGACGAGGTGTCGGAGGGGACTGTAGGGCTTGCCGGTGGGATCCCCCAGGGTAGTGACGAGGGAGCCACATCGAGACTCAACCTCCGCCTCCCGGAGACACTCAAGGCGAGGATCGAGGAGGCGGCGCGACAGGAAGGACTGTCACTGAATGCGTGGCTGGTGCGAATCGTCGCGGCTGCGGCCGATAGTCCCCGAGGACGGATGTCGGGGGCAGCCCGCCACAGCCAGCGATACACCGGGTGGGTCAGTTGAACATGGCAAATCCCGAGAGCGCACGAAAAGGCCAGATCCCTCCCTTCGAAACCCCCCAGCCCATCGCTCTCTCGATCGAATTGGGTCGGGGCATGGTGCACGTGATCCTCAGCGATCGCACCGACACCGTCGTGGCCGTGAATCCGAGCGACCCGGGCACCCCGGCCGATGTCGAGGCGGCGAGTAAGACCGCGGTTGATCTGGCCAATGGGACCCTGTCCATCACGATGCCAAAGCCGGGCGGCATGGCCACGCCCATCGTGGGATGGAAGCGGAGCGGATCTGTCGACGTGATAGTGGAGCTTCCCGAAGGATCCTCGCTTCGAGCCGACACTGGCGTCGCCGACTTCCGATGCGACGGACGACTGGGCGATGTCGATGTCAGGACGGGCGTCGGCAATGTCCTGCTCGACCAGACCGGGGCGTTGCAGCTACACAGCGGAATGGGACGATTCGCCCTGGAGAATGCATCCGCCAACGCCCAGATCGTGACTGCCGGCGAGATAACCATTGGCACCATCGCTGGGGACGCCGACATCAAGAACCGCAATGGCACCACGTGGATCGGGCAGGTCGAGGGCAATGTCAGGGTCAAGTCGGCCAACGGGGGCGTCACGATCGAGGATGCGGGTGGTGACGTCAATGTCAAGACTGCGAACGGGGACATAAGTCTTGGCCAGATCACCCGTGGATCGGCCACCGTCGAGACAGCCATGGGTCGGATCGAGATCGGGATCGAGGACGGCACGGCGGCTTGGATCGACGCCAACGCCAGATTCGGACAGATCAACAACGGCCTCTCCCCTGCCGTCCACCCGGACCAGTCGGTGGAAACGGTCCAGGTTCACGCCCGGACAGCTTTCGGCGATGTTCTGATCACACGCTCATGAATTGCGACAAGGAGACAGAAAGACGATGAATTCGGTAACCAATGCGATCGAGGTGAGAAGCCTCCAGAAGGGATACAAAGGAGTGCAAGTGCTAGCCGACATCGCGTTCACCGTCGAACGGGGCACAGTCTTCGCCCTGCTCGGGGCGAACGGTTCCGGCAAGACGACGACGATCAACATCCTCACGACATTGATCAAGGCCGACGGAGGAACGGCAACAGTCGGCGGTTTCGACGTGGCGACGCAACCCGCCGGGGTTCGCGAGCAGATCAGCGTCACCGGGCAATTCGCTGCGGTTGACTATGTGCTCACAGCACGCGAGAACCTGGTGCTGATTGGCGAGTTGCGCCACGTCCCCGACGCCGATCGAACCGCGGAACAATTGCTCGACAAGTTCGACCTGAAGGAGGCAGCCGACCGTCGTCTGCTCACCTTCTCGGGAGGAGAGCGGCGTCGGCTCGACATCGCCATGAGCCTCGTCGGCGACGCACCCATCATCTTCTTCGACGAGCCGACCACCGGTCTCGACCCCAAGGGCCGCACCGCCATGTGGCGGACGATCGAGGAATTGTCCGACAACGGGACCACCGTCTTCCTCACAACTCAGTATCTGGAGGAAGCCGACCGACTTGCCGACCAGATTGCGATCCTCCACGGTGGCCGGATAGTGGCCGACGGTCCACCGGACGAGCTGAAGACGATGGTACCGACCGGCCTTGTTGAACTCGAGTTCAGCGATCCCGAGCAGTTGGCCGCGGCGCAGTCGGCACTCGACGAGCACCATCACGTCAACCGAGTGGACTCGAAGCTGGTTGTCGCCACAACTGGTTCTGCGGCCGAGATGGCGGACGTGTTCATCCGACTGAGGGACGGCGGCATCGAGCCGACTCGGTTCTCGAAGCAGACGAGCACTCTCGATGACGTGTTCTTCAAGATCCTCGACGAAGAAATGGAGGTCTCCCATGCGAGCTCTGAGTGACACGTGGATCATGGCCAAGCGGAGCCTCCGTCACACGACGCGCAGCCTCGACACGATCATCACCGTCGTTTTGACACCGATCGCAATACTGCTGCTTTTCGTCTACGTATTCGGTGGTGCTCTGGGGACACAGACCGGCTCGATTCATTATGTCGACTTCATCACACCGGGGGTCATCATCATGACCGTCGGCAGCGGCATCGCCTACGCCGCAGTTCGGCTCAGCATGGACCTGCAGAAGGGCATCATCGGCCGCTTCCGGACCATGCCGGTAGCGCCATCGTCGGTGTTGAGCGGGCAGGCCCTGTCATCGACCCTCTCGAATCTGTTCTCCTCTGTCCTCGTGTTGGTAGTGGCGTTCATCGTGGGGTTTCGCCCGTCCGCCGGCATTGCCGGGTGGCTGTGGTTCTGTGGCGTTCTGGTGCTATTCACGCTGGCCACGACATGGATGGCGATGTTCTTCGGCCTGCTGGCAAAGACGATGGAGGGCGCCGGTGCCTTCGCCTACATCCTGCTGCTTCTGATCTTCATCAGCCCATCGTTCGTGCCGACCGAGTCGATGACACCGTTGCTCAGGGGCTTTGCCGAACACCAGCCGATGACCCCGATCATCGAGACGATGCGCTCACTGCTGACCGATGGCACCCCGGGCAATGAACTCTGGGTCGCCCTTGCCTGGATCCTCGGCATCCTGGTCGTGTCATACACGCTTGCGTTGAGCTTCTATCGTCGGAGAGAGCCCGTGCCGGTAGCCCAGTAGGGACGACATCCAGATGGCATTCCCAGGCTCAAGACGCGGCTACGACCGCTACGAGGCGGCGGCCTTCACCATGGCAACGACCTTCTTCTCCACCGCTGGGGTCCAATCGGTGAGGGCGTAGGACGTCGGCCACATGGGGCCGTCGTCGAGGTTGGCGGCCTCCTCGAACCCGAGTGTGGCGTAGCGGGACTTGAACTTGCCGGCGTCCTTGAAGAAGACGACGACCTTGCCGTCCTCGTTGGCGTAGGCCGGCATGCCGTACCAGGTCTTGGGTGACAGGTGAGGTGCCGTCGAGGTCACGAGGGCATGCACGCGCTCGGCGAGGGCACGGTCATCGGGGTTCATTCCAGCGATGCTGTCGAGGGCTGCCTGGAGGGCATCGGCCTTCTTGGCTCCCTTCTTTTCCTCGGCGCGCAACTCGGCGGCGCGCTGCTTCATGGCGGCGCGTTCCTCGGCGGTGAACCCACCGGATTGGGTCTTGCTTTCAGGCGACATGGTCGCTCCTTTCTCTCTCGAATCGGGGAGAAACGGTCTCTGACGTGAAACGCTAGGGACTTGCCCGAGAGCCTGCTTCTTCATTCCTGCTCGGTTTCGAGCCGAGGCGGGCCAGATCGGGTCCCACGTGGAGGTCCCTCCGCTCTACCCACTCGAGGGCGGTTCGAACTCGTTTCGACACGACTCAAGCAAGCAGGATTCGAGAAGCGCAGACTTGGCTCACCTGTACGGTGGCCAGCGGGCTACGACCGAAGCCCGTTCGTGGCGTGAAAACGGCAGGCCCGCCCAAGATCAATCACCGAGGAGGTTCCAAGCACATGTTCGCAAAGAAGGGTGACGAAGCTGTCCTGGCGAAGATCGCCGATGCGCCCGAGCCGTATCGGGAGATCGGAGAACGCCTGCACAACATCATTCGGGAGAACGCCCCATCACTTAAAGCCGATCGTGCGCTGGGGACTTCCGTTCTATGTCAAGGACGGTCAGGACGTCTGTTACATCAAGATGGACGAGGATTTCATTGCCTTCGGCTTCGGAGAAGTGAAGAACCCGACTGTCGAAGAGGGCGGCCACATGCACCCGGTTGCATGGACACTCACCTCGCTGGACGCGGCCACCGAAGCGAGGATCGGCGAACTCGTCAAGAAGGCGGCGGACTGAAGAGGAGCACGAGCGACTAGTCCGGTTTCTCTGCCCTCCAAGGTTCATGGCGGGCCTTTCGCGTTCGATCTCTCCAGAGGTAATGGACAATGCCAGCTGGCTAAACGACAAGGGAAGTCGTCAACCGAGGTCTTCGGCCCCCGTGACGTCGCGGTGCAAGAAGGTTGAGTAGGGCACCGATGGCGACACCGCCGAGCAGGGCGGCTCCGTGGATGTCGGTCCCCCCGACAAGAGCGAGAGCCACAACGACTGTAACTGCCGCGCTGAACCGCGCAGCTTCGGCACCGAACCGCCCGGCGACTTGGCTTGCCGGAAAGACGGCGACCAGGAAGATGAGTCCCAACAGCCACCAGCGTTCCGCGAGAAGGGCACCGGCCCAATACATTGCGGCGTACGGTGTCAAGGTGGGAAGGAAAGAATCGCCGACCCAGAGCGCAACAACCAGGGCACCGGCGAGTCCGCAGACTGCCACGGAATTGCCGGCACCAACCGGTTGCCAGAAATGCCCCGCGATTTCACCGATGACACCCGCACCCAGATAGCAAGCCAGCCATTCCCACCGTGCCAAGACCTGCTCGCACAGGGCACCCAGCACCAAGAGGAACGCCAGGTTGGAGACTGCTCCCAATACGCCTCCGTCCTGGACAAAAAGCGCTGTTCCGAGGCGCCACCACTCCCCATGCAGCATCTGAGGGGAACGTTGCCAACTCTCAACCAGACCCGAGTCGACCACCTGAGCAGTATTGGTGATGACCGTGATCAGGAACACGGTGAGCGTCGTCACGGGGACACGACGCAAGCCAGCTTTCACCCACAGCCCGTTGTGGTCGTCAGCACTGGTAGCGATCCGCGAGTGCATGGAATACCCTCCTTGGCTTCCAAATCGACACGGGTCTGTTTGCCCCGCGTCTCCGGTGGCGTCGTCTCACACGGGAATGGCGAGAACCAGATCTCCAGGTCGAACTCTGCCGCATGTTTGGCCGCAATCGACAAGCGCCCAACCTCGCCACCGGTCATGTGTCATCAGGTCAACTGCCCGTCGCTCCCGCTCACCTAGGAAGTCGGAGGTCATCTCACAACGCTTGAGCCGCAAGTCTGCAGAACCTACCCCTCAGCCGCGCACCGCAAACACCGACCCGTCGATATCTACCACCCAAAGACCCACTTGCCTCTTGCCCCAAGCGGCGCTGCGTGGTCCTGACTCAGCGACAGTCGGGTGGTGAGGTTGGTCCCTCACCGGACTGAACGCCGCAATCGACTAGTTCCGCCAGCTGAGTGTTATCTCGCTGAGGGCATCGAGCTCTGCTGTGGTCAGCGAGAAGGTAAGGGCAGCGGCGTTGGCGGACCCTGGTTCTCGTTCTTCGCTCCCGGTATGGGCAAGACCACCGGGCTTTCGATCAGCCAGCGGAGGGCGACCTGGCTCGGTCTCTTCGAATATCGGTCATCGATCTCGGTCAGCAATACAACGACCGGCTCGATGGCCTCCAGGCCCTTGCGCCGGTACCGCGGTAGCACCTGTCGGAACAACCCACCAGGACGGTTCTCCGTCGAGTACTTGCCGGTCAGCAGACCCCCCGCGAGGGGGGTGTAGGCGATCAAGGTGACCCCGAGCTCACGGCAGGCGTCGAAGACCCCGTTGGTCTCGGGTTGTCGGTGGAGGAGGGAGTCTTCGACCTGGTTGGGATGCGAGGGGAATGCCCCGCTCGCCAAGCGCTTCGTGTGCGTGGCGCATCTGGTCGGCGGAGTAGTTGCTCACGCCGACCGCACGCACCATGCCGGCCTCTACGGCGTCGGCCAACTGGTTCATCAGTTCCGGGATCGACACTCGTCTGGTCGGAAAGTGATGCTGGTAGAGGTCGATATGGGATCGTCTCAGCCTGGCGAGACTCGACTCCAGCTCCTCGGGGAGGTCCTCAGCCCGGAAGCGGAAGCCGGCGGGGAACTTGGTGGCAATCAGCACATCCTCGCGTCCGGCGCTCAGCTCGCCGAGACGGCGCTCCGAAGCGCCACCGGCATACATAGCGGCGGTGTCGAACAGGTCGACCCCGGCCTCGAGGCTGGTCTCCAAGGCTCGATTCTCTTCTTCGTAGCCGTGGGCGCCGCCGTAGGCCATCTGAGCCGGGTGGAGTCGGCCCATTCCTCGGGCCTCTCCCCAGGTCATGGCGCCAACCCCGAGCCGTGGAACCTCGAGGCCGCTGCGTCCTAGGGGAGTCCTGTCGCCCATGGTTCAACCGGTCCGGTCCAGGTCGATGGCGACGGGAAGCGCCGTCTCCCGCCAGCGGGTGAGGTCACCTAAGGAGCGGACGGCGTACTTGTCGTGGACGGCGTCGCGTGCCAGTCGATCTTCGTGCGTGTCGGTGACGATGCGCCCCACGCCGGGGAAAACGCCGCCTCCGGCGCGAACCCGGACTTCGGGCGTACGGATCAGGTTGCGCACCCAATCCGAACGGTCACCACCGCCGGAGAGGAGATAGATGGTCGTCTCCCGGTGGGCGAACCAGATCTCGATGGTATGAGGGCGCCA
>CAWGJI010000012.1:0-9747 GCA_963822895.1 uncultured Acidobacteriota bacterium | reverse complement strand
ATGCCCAACGGCGCCGGTGTGGTGGCCATCGATCAGGACCCGATCCGCGGGTCGCGGCGGAGCAACCCGGCGACGTACACCGGGTTGCTCGACCCGATCCGCAAGGCATTCGCCAAGGCAAATGGCGTGAAGCCGGCGCTGTTCAGTGCCAACTCGGAGGGCGCTTGTCCCAACTGCAACGGTGCCGGGGTCATCTATACCGAGCTTGGATTCATGGAAACCGTCGCCACCACCTGCGAGGAGTGCGAGGGAAAGCGGTTCCAGAGCGAGGTGCTCGAATACAAATTGGGTGGCAAGGACATCAGTGAGGTCCTCGGCATGCCGGTTGCGGAAGCCGTTGACTTCTTTGGGACCGGGAAGGCGCGGACCCCGGCCGCCCACAAGATCCTGGCCCGGTTGGCCGACGTGGGTCTCGGCTACCTCACCCTCGGTCAGCCGCTCCCCACCCTGTCCGGTGGTGAGCGCCAACGGCTGAAGCTGGCGATCCAGATGGCGACCGACGGCGGCATCTACGTGCTCGACGAGCCGACCAGCGGCCTGCACCTGGCCGATGTCGACCATCTGCTCGGGCTTCTCGATCGGCTCGTGGAGTCGGGCAAGTCGGTCATCGTGATCGAGCATCACCAGGCTGTGATGGCCCATGCCGACTGGATCATCGACCTCGGCCCGGTGCCGGGCACGAGGGCGGCCGGGTCGTGTTCGAGGGCACACCGGCCGATATCGTGGCCGATCGCTCCACCATCACCGGCCAACACCTCGCTGCCTACGTGGGTGGGTCCGACGGGGGAGCGAGCCCTCGATGACGCAAGTTGCTCCCTCTTCCTCCGATCACCCAGAAAAGTGGAAGTTCGATTACCCCATCTATCACGCCGAGACGAGGGCGCAGTGGCGAGCCTGGCTGGAGTCAAACCACGCCGACGCGCCCGGAGTCTGGCTTTGCTCATGGCGGTCAACTACGGGGAGGCCGGCCTGCCCCTATCCCGAGGTTGTGGAGGAAGCGATTTGTTTTGGCTGGATCGATTCCACCGTGAACATTCTCGATGACGAACGCGGCATGCAGCTCATCACGCCGCGCAAGGCCAAGAGCACATGGACCCGGTTGAACCGTCAGCGCTTCGCGGACATGGAGTCGGCAGGTTGGATGACCGATGCCGGTCGTCGGGTCGCCGAGGTCGCCAGAGAAAACGGCTGGTGGACGATATCCGACAGTGTCGAAGACTTGATCGAGCCCGAGGATCTCACAGTGGCCCTCGATGCCAGCGCCCCGGCGAGGGCTTCTTGGGGCGGTTTCCCCCCAAGCGCCTGCAAGGCGATGCTGTGGTGGGTGATCAGCGCAGCCAGAGAGGACACCCGGGCGCAGCGGATAGCGACGATCGTTGCCGCGGCTGCGAAGGGCGAACGCGCTCGAGGATGAGCTTGAGGCTCGACCCTCACCCACCGCTTCTCCAGGCCTGCTCGATTCGGGGCGCCACCGATCGGTGGTCTCGGCCAGACGTAGACTGCGCGTATGACGACAGGTCTGGATGAGCTGCGTTGGCTGCGTCTGGCCCGAGACCGGATGGATCGCGAGTACGCACAGCCCCTCGACGTCCCGGCGCTGGCCCGCACGGCGATGATGTCGCCGGCACACTTCAGCCGCCGGTTCCGGGAGGCATACTCGGAGACGCCGTACTCCTATCTGATGACACGTCGGATCGAGCGGGCCAAGGCGTTGCTACGTCTCGGCAGCATGAGCGTGACGGAGGTCTGTTTCGCGGTTGGTTGCACGAGTCTCGGCTCTTTTTCCAGCAGATTCACTGAGCTGGTCGGAGAGACGCCGAGCGCTTACCGAGCCCGCAACCACGACGAGCTGCGGGCGGTGCCTGCTTGTCTGACGATGGTGTCGACGAGGCCTCGTCGCGGCCGTCCCGAACGAGCAGAAGAGAGCAGTTTCGGAGAAGCATCCGTGACTTCGGCGTCATAGGGTCGAGGCCATGACTGTTTCGCTCAGCACGGTGCACATATACGTCGACGATCCAGATGCCGACCTCGCCTTCTACCGAGACACACTCGGCCTGACCGTTACCAATGAGGTCGCCAACGACGGTTTTCGTTGGATCACCCTGGTCACCGACAGCCAACCTGAGGTCGGAATCGTCTTGTCCCAGCCGCATGCCGGTCGCTCCCAGGAGGACGGGGATGCCCTCGCCGCCCTGCTCGCAAAGGGCGAGCTACCCGGTCCCTTCCTCCGCACCGACGATCTGAACACCACCTTCGACAAGGTCGCCGGCGCACCAGGGGTCGAGGTGCTCTCAGAGCCCGCAGATCAGTTCTGGGGAGCCCGGGACGCAGCAGTTCGCGATCCTGCGGGGAACATGCTCCGCATCGAGCAGGAGTAACACCGGATTCCTGTGGGGGAGACGATCAGCTGGGGTGAGTTCGCCACACTGGAACCGGACCTTGCACGGTTCGGAGCCGAGAGGCTGACCGCGGCGCCTGCCTATCTGGCGACGATCCGCCGGTCGGGATCCCCCCGAGTCCATCCCGTGACACCGATCTTCACCGACGCCGGCTTGTTCTTGTTCATGGAGCCGACCTCGCCGAAAGGCAGAGATCTTCGTGAGCGAAAATCGTTCGCCTTGCACAACGGTGTCCCGGACAACGCCGGCTCGGGTGGTGAGTTCTATCTCGCCGGCCGTGGACTCACCGTCGAGGATGTCGACATCTGGTCTGAGGTGGCCGACTCGGCCGGCTATGAGCCCGCCGACCGGTACATCCTGTTCGAGTTGCACCTGAGCGAGGCCCGATGCAACGGGTACGGCGATGTGCAGCTCCCCGCCACACGGAGCTGGTCGGTCGGGTAAGAGGGGCGGCAATGGCCACCTCTCAGTAGGTGGCATCGTCAGGTTTAGGGTCGAGCTGCGAAACGCCGCTGGGTGCTTCGACACCGGCCGGTAGCCTGAAGATGAAACTGCCATGCTCCAGCGAGAGCTCGCCCTGGGATGCCTCGGTGAGACCACGGGCGAGAGTCAACCCGAGCCCGAGGCCACCTGAAGGGGCAGCGTAACCGGGCTTGGCGTCCACGTACGGGGCAAAGACGGCGGACGCCCAATCGGATGAGATGCCATGGCCGGCGTCCTCCACTTCGATCTCCACGGTCCCATTCGACCTGGTCACGGACGCCTTGACGGGTGGATTTCCGTGGACGTGCGCGTTGGTGAAGACTTCAGCCAATGCGTTCGTCAGGTTCTCCGGTTTGCAGCGAACCCGGATGGCGACATCGCCGATCTGCTTCAAGTCCTTGGGCTTGCCCCCCGATGCCGCCCACGCCGATGTGATCAGGTCAATGGCAAGCACGTCTTGCAGGCTCCCTGGATCGGCCGGCTGGAGGTTTGCGATCTGCTCTAGCCGTTCAACGTGGTGGAGAATCTCGGTGGTGGCGGAGCCTATGTCACCGGCGGCGCGCCGGATCACCTCGGATGAGACTTCAGCACTCTCGAGAATCGCGGCATAGCCTTGAAGCGGGGTGAGGGGTGTGCGGAGGTGGTGGCTCACCATGCGAATGAAGCGGTGCCGCTGTGCCTCGAGACTTGCCTCGTTTGTTATGTCGACAAGCATCACCACGCCTCCGTCTTTGCCGAATCGAGTGATGTGAGGGAGGACTGTTCGCTGGGAGCCATCTGGAGTGAGGAGTCGCAGCCGGCGGGCCGGAGCCTCGAGGCTCAGGGCTTTCACCGTGCTCTGTTTGGTGATTTCCGGACCAATCAGAGGCTCGGCATGGGCAGTGCTTCCGAGATCAAAGAGTGTGCGCCCGCGCACGTCACCGAGGAGTCGCCGTGCTTCGGCGTTCAGCTGGTCGATCTGGAAGTCGGGGCCCCTGAACTGGATGGCGGGTATGGGGAGAATGTCGATCAGCGATTGGAGACGCTGCTGTTCCCTTTTTACGTCAGCCAGGAGACGAGCACCATATATGGCCGAGGCTGCCATTGCCGCAGCACCCTCGAGAACGAGCAAAGTCTCCCGGCTGATTGGGTAATCGACATCCCAATTGGCTAGGTAGACACCAATGGGTGTCCCGTCGATTCTCATGGGGATACACGCAGAGGTGGCCCATCTGGGAGTCATCCCCAAGAAGAGGTCGACGCCGGTGGACACTTGGCTCACGCCTCGCCGCAACGTGTCCTGGATCGTTCCACTGCCGTCGAGGCGGAGGCGTACCTTTCCCAAGGCGATTCCCGGAGTCTCGAACGTGTATCTAGCGACCACTTCGTCCATTTCGAGAACGAACACGACACCACTGTCGATCCCGACCAGGCGCCGGCTCCATTCGAACAGCTCGGCAGCGACCCGATCGGGATCACCGGCACTGAAACCCATCAGGGCTGAGGTGAATGTGGCGTCGCCGGATCGATCGAGCATTGGGCTCACCCTTTTCGAATCGAGTTGGATACCGCCATCAAGAGTGCATCGTCCGATTGGTCGCCATATGTGAGGATCAACTCGTCGAGGCGGTCGGGTGTCAGCCCCACCTCCGCGTCGCCGAGATCATCTGAGGGAGGCGACTCGACACCGTCGGTCCAAATGAGTAGGTGACCACGTCCCTGCCACTCGATCTCATCGACGACCATCCTGGAGATGTCGACTCCAACGATGCCGGGTCGCACACTCAAGGCGACGCCGGAGGGCTCGGCCCTCCCATTGACGTCGCCCACGCCACATATCTCCAATGTCGGCGGTGCCGCCCTCAGCACCATTGCCACTGCGCCCCGGGTCGACTCCGCCGCCTTATTTGCTGCCGCGATCATCTCATCGAGAGGAGCTTGGAAGTCCTGTCGGGAAATGGTGTCCACTACGGCGCCGGCCGATTCGGCAGCGGCCGGGCCCGAACCCAGCCCATCTGCCACGACAGCGAGCAGGACATCTCCCGACACCCCCGCCCACCATCGGTCGCCACTCACCGTCTGACCTCTCTTGGCCCTGGTGACGGCGCCTGCCTCCCATGGCCCCGAATCGCGTCGCGCCCCGTTGGGGTGGACCTTGCTCATCGCCACTTGTGTGCCTCGTTCGAGTTGGCGCACCTCCAGTGTGTCCATGAGTCTCCCGGCGCCTTCGAGACCGACCCCGAGACCTACCTTTTTCCCTGGAGGGGCCCCCATCCCGGGTCCCCCGTCGGTAACGACGGCGTCGAATGCGCCGGCAGAAACCCTCAGGCTGGCCCAGCCGCCGCCGCCGTATTTGATCGCGTTCGAACAGAGCTCCGAGATAGCCGTCTCGATATCGGCGCATGCGTATTGGTCGAACCCGACGTCGGCTGCCATCCGCGCTGCCAGCTCGCGAGCGACATAGATGTCGACCTCCCGCCCGAGAGGAACGAGACGCTGGTCACGGATCAGAGCCACTTCCGCATCTCAATGCGAGTTCCCAAGCCGACCTCTGATTCCAATCTGAACTCGTCGACCAGAGTGCGGGCGCCGGAGATGCCCCGGCCGAAGCCGCCCGATGTGGAATACCCTCCATCGAGGACCACATCCAGGTTTGGGATTCCAGGCCCCTCGTCCTCAACGATCACTTCGATGCCCCGTTCCCCATAGCCCGACTCCCGCACGGCGAACTCGACGCTCCCGCTCTTGGCATAGAGAACGACGTTCCTCACTATTTCCGAAACGGCCGTGGCGAGCTTTGTTTGGTCGATCGTCCCGAAGCCGATGGATCGGGCCAGCTCTCTGACCGCCCCTCGAGTCGTGACAATGGCGGCTTCATCGTCGGCGGCGATGATGATCTCAGGCATTCTCACCGCGCAGCCAGTCCAGACCACGCTCCAGGTTGGCATCGGTGTGGACGGGCAGCTCGAGGCCGAGTTCGATGAGTGTGACCGCTACCGCCGGCGCCAGGCCCACGACGCATGTCCTTGCTCCCATCAATTCAGCCATTGCGGCGCTGTCTCTGAGGATGCGACAGAAGTATGAGTCGACCACGTCGAGCCCGCTCACGTCTATCAGGACACCCTGAGAGGCGCTCTCGTCGATTTTCTCCAGCAGCCGTCTCTGCAGTCCCTCCGCCTCGCGGTCGCTGAGGTCCTCTTGGATCGAGACGATCAGAAAGCTTTCGAGCGAGAGGATCGGTACCGGGCTGCTCATCACAGGCTTCGCTTCTTGACTTCGAAGTCGAGGGCCTCGAGGGCATATGCCAGGCCGGAGCGCAGATCGGTGAATGTGACTACGTCGCCGAGTGACACACCTAGGCGTACCAGGGTCTGGGCGACACGAGGGCTGATACCGACCAAAAGGGTCTTGGCGCCCACCAGCCCGGCGGCCTTTGTGGTCTTGATCAGGTGGTCGGCCACCCCGGTGTCCACGGTGGGCACGCCGGTGATGTCGATGATGACGTACCGTGCCTCCCTGGCAGCGACCCTCTCGAGGAGCTGTTCCATCATCTGTTGTGCCCTTCCCGAATCGAGCACGCCGATCAATGGCATGACCAAAACGTGATCCCAGACGTTGATCACAGGCGTCGACAGCCGTCGGATGGTCTCCCGGAACTCTGATTCAACGGTGTCCTCCCGAGCCGCGGCGAAGGCGGCCCCGGCAGCCAGAAGAAACTCGGATTCGAGCAAGTGGAGGGACCGCAATGCCCTGATGGCGCGGGTGGAGTCCTTGGGGAACGCTTCTTCGATCATTCCGCCAATGGGCCGTATCAGTTCAACGAGAGCCTGCCCGATGGTCTCGAATGAGAGTTCCTGATCGGCGAGTTCGGCGGTCTGAGCTTTCATGTTCGAGAGATATGGTGTCAGGTCGCGTGCTTCGGCCGCAGCCTGCAGAGCGGCATATCCCTGCTCGCTCTCTGCCAACATCTCGGCCTCCGGGCGGAGTTGTGATGGGTCGAGACGCTCGATGAGGTTACGTTGCTGCTCGATGAGCTTCGACTGATTGGCCCGCGCCACCTCCAACAGGTCGCGGATCCCACCTGCTTCATTCTCGGTCAGATAGTGCTTGTTCTCCACTGGGCCTCCTCGCCCTCTAGGTATCGAAGAAAGACCTGGGTCACGTCGGGGTCGAATTGCGTTTTCGCGCCTGCGGATATCTCCTCCACCGCCCGAGACCAGGAAAGCGCGGCACGGTATGGCCGGGTCGTGGTCATGGCATCGAAGGCGTCGACCACGGCGAGGACCCGTGCCTCGTACAAGATGTCGTCCGCCTTCAGTCCCCTCGGGTAACCGGATCCGTCGAATCGCTCGTGGTGCTGGCCCACGATCGGGGCGACATCTGCCAGAGAGCTGATTCGGAGCAGTGTGTTCTCGCCGACGGAGGAGTGGGTCTTCATCTGCTCGAATTCCGGGTCGCTGAGCGGGCCTGGCTTGTGAAGAATGGAGTCCGGAATTGCCACCTTGCCGATGTCGTGAAGCAAGCCGCCATAGGTGAGCAGGTCGAGTCGGTCATCTGGGAGCCCTACCCGCAGCCCGATGGCGAGTGACATCTCTGCGAGGTTCACACAGTGTTGCTCGGTATATGCATCTCGTCCTTCGATCAGGGCAGCCAAGACGCTGACTGTCTCATGAAGACGCTGACGAGACTCCCTATGGAGAGATGAATATTCGAATGCCAATGTCGAGCGAGCCGCCAGCTCGGTGAGATTCTCGATGACCCGGTACGTATCCTGTCCCCGATGAGGCTTGACACCGACCACCCCCACGGCCTTGTCCCGGGCCACGATGGGAACCGTCACATCCACATTCCAGGTTGAACTGTCGGTCCGGTGTGACCAATCGACCGGAGCCTTTGTCCTGACGGCCTCGGCGGCAGGGTGCTGGCTGTTGATAGTCAGTAATGACTCCTCGCCTCCATGGAGAAGGCCTTCGTCGACATGCCACACGGTGAGTCCCAAACGATGGTTCTGGACCCGACCCACGGCAACGGTGGCCGGCACACAGACATCGGCAACGAGATGTGCCACGGCGGTGACGACACCCGCCGTGTCGCCCCGCAAAGCGGCATCGTTCAATGGATTGCCCAGAAACGTCTGGTTGTTGGCGCGCAAGGCATCGGACACAAGACGCCCCTTCGATAACTCACTTGCTGAATCGGAAGGTTGAGCCATCAGCTTGAGGAGGGACACGTCGTCGACAAGCCATCGGAGTCGCCCGACCAAGCCCAGCGGCTGGGTTTTGCGTGATGTGGGCGACCAGGTCGGCGCCGCGAACATGAGCCCAGTGCTTTGGGCTGGAGATTTCACCACGACCAGGAAGTGGGGGCGATACTGAGACCTGCCCATGGAGACCAATCGACTCGAGGCGTTCAGTGACGCTGTCTTGGCCATCGCGATCACCATCATGGTTCTGGAGTTGCGTGCGCCTGCAGGTGCGGCCCTGTCGTCGTTGCGGGAGCTATGGCCGGTCTTTTCCAGCTATGTCCTCAGCTTCGTCTACCTGGCCATCTACTGGAACAACCACCACCACATGCTGGCGGTGGTCCGTCGGGTGAACGGTGCTGTCCTCTGGGCCAACATGCACCTGTTGTTCTGGCTCTCCCTGGTGCCTTTCGTCACAGGGTGGATGGGGGAGAACTCATTCGCTCCGGCACCGACCGCCGCATACGGTGTCGTGCTCTTGTTGGCGGCCCTCGCCTATTACATCCTCCAGGGGCGCATACTCGCGTTGGAAGGCCCCGATTCGGTGCTTGCCCATGCGGTCGGCACCGACTGGAAGGGGAAGTTGTCGCCGGCGCTCTATGCGGTGGCGATCCCGTCCGCCTTCCTGCATCCGGCGATCGTGGGCGGGTTGTACGCATTGGTGGCCTTGATCTGGTTGATTCCGGACCGACGTATCGAGCGTGCTCTCCTCGAGAGTGGGGATTGAGGCCGACACGGCGGGTCGAGGGCCGGAACGTGGTGGCCCGAAAGACACTGCTGAAGACCACTTGGGATGGGCCGGTCGATGCTGTACATGACAACGTCGGGTTGACTTGACCGTGGTCTCCTCATTGCAATGCCTTTGCCTCGATCCACAGGGCCCTCCTCTCGGTGCGAAAGGTCGACTTCTGCGCGCTCGGGCTCCGGGCCACCCGTAGGTCCGGTGCAGCGAGTCGTCTGGTTGGTTGAGAACCTGACGCGCTGCGTGGCAATCGCATGACGGCGTCGCGTATTGCCAGACCAATCTGAACTTCAGTAATACGCTTCGCATCGAAGCCAAAATCCGAGACGAAGTGGCGTCTGACAGCATTCCTGGTGACAACCTGACACTGCTCGAGAAGTATGGATGGGTGACGTCGGTTCGAGTTATCCAGCACTTCTACGAAGACGTGATCAAGGATCCTTTGCTGTCTCACTTGTTTCGACGCGTCAACATCGGTGATCTGGCCGAACATCAAGTGGAGGTCCTGATCATGGTCATGGGAGGCAGGAGGGGGCCGAGCCCTGATCGCATACATCGCGTGCATGTTCGACTCGAGATCAGTGAGGCACAGTTCGATGCGATGCTCGGCCATCTAAGGTCCCGTTTGTTGTCCAACGGGTTCGAGCCCTTGGACACCGAACGGATCATCTCCTCGTACCGTGGATATCAGCAGGCGATCGTGGCCGAAGCCTCGTGAGCGAGATCCGCGATTTACGGGCCATCGCGGTTTCTCGCATTGATCGCAACTACATACGGACAGAACCTGTCATGATCGCGTCAAATCTGCGTACGAGGTCGTCGTTGTGCGCTAATCCAATTGGTGATGGCTTCCACCAGGAATTTCCCAACGATGCCGACCATATTGGAGGCGGCCGCGATTG